>JBHOQX010000004.1:0-30781 GCA_042408595.1 Roseiflexaceae bacterium
CTGGCGGAGGACGGCGAGAAACGCTATCCGGCGCGGCGCTGGGTCGTGGAGCGGACGCTGGCCTGGTTAAGCACGTGTCGCGCCATTCTGGTGCGCTACGACAAGAAAGCATCGAACTACCTCGGGCTGCTCAAGCTCGCGGGTGCCTTGATTTGGTATCGCCGCTCCGTTCGTCTGGCGGCAACAGAGTTTTGAGATAGTTTCTTATTGCTGCTTGACAAGGCGACAAGGTGGCGACGGGCCGTGCGTGCGCACCCTTGCCTCCCTGTCACCCGTTCGCCGTGTCACCGTGTCAGTTCCGCAGCGGCTTGCCCGTTTGCAGGATCGCCATGATCCGCTCTTGGGTCTTCGGCTCCAGCGCGAGCTGCATGGCCTCCTGCTGCTCAAGGTCGAGGATGTACTGCTCCGTCACCCACTGTGGCTGCGAGAGGTCGCCGCCGCTGAGCGTGCGGGCGAGCGCGCCGGCCAGCCGCACGTCGTACTCGCTGATATAGCCGCCGACGCGCATGCCGTGGACGCCGCTCATCAGCGCGCCGATGCCGCGCCGCCCGACGGCGTAGATCGGCTCGCCGCCCGCTGGGACGGGCTCGTACCCCGCCTCGGCCATCCGCAGCACCTCGGCCTTGGCCGCCGCGATCTGGCGCGCGCGGTTCATCACGATCCGATCGTTCCGGTCGAGAAACCCGAGCGCCCGCGCCTGCTCGGCGCTCTCGCTCACCTTCGCCAGCGCGATCGTCTCGAACGCCTGCTGGAGATACGGCAGCGGATCGGCGTGCGGGGTGGTCATATGCGGGTTGATGTGGCGGCGGATAAACTCTTTACACCCGCCCCACCCCGGGATCAGCCCGACGCCCAGCTCCACCAGGCCGATGTAGGTCTCGCCGAGGGCCACGCGGCGCGCAGCCGCCAGGGTGATCTCGGCGCCCCCGCCCAGACAGCGCCCGTACGGCGCGGCGACCACCGGCTTGGGCGCGAGGCGGATGGCCTGGTACAGGTCCTGCGTGCTTTTGGCGAACTGCTGCGCCTGCTCCAGTTGCCCGCTCGCCACGGCCATCGCCAGCAGCGCCAGGTTCACGCCGGCGCTGAAGTCCTGCGCCTGGTTACCGATCACCAGGCCGATCCAGCGGTCGTCCCGCAGCATCTCCAGCGCTTTCCAGCCCATCTCGGCGATCAGCGGGTCGATCGCGTTGACCTTGGCGTGGAACTCCAGGCAGAGCACGCCGTCGCCCAGGTCGAGGATGCTGGCGCTCTCGTTGCGCGCCAGCTCGCGCCCCTGCGCCCGCAGATCGTCGAGCGCGATCACGCCCGGCGGCTGAAGCAGCGGGACATACGCGCCCGCCGCCGGATCGTAGACGGCGACCGCCCGGCCGTTGTCGTACTTGTAAAAGGTTTCGATGCCGCGGCCGAGCATCTGCGTCACCCAGGGAGCCACGGCGATGCTGCGCTCCTCCATCTGCCCGGCAGCCGTGCGGACACCGAGCGCGTCCCAGACCTCGAACGGGCCGAGTTGATGGCCGAAGCCCCAGCGCATGGCTTTGTCCACATCCGCCAGGCTGTCGCTGATCTCCGGGATTCGGCGAGCGGTGTAGGCCAGCGTGCGCAGCGTCGTCTCCTGCAGGAACCGCCCGGCCCGGTCCATCGCGGCATTATCGTTCAGGAAGCGCAGCCGCTCGCGCAGGTCTTCGATCTTCCGGGCCTTGCCGACCAGATCGAAGCGCACCTTGCTCGGCGGCACGTGCTCCATTCTGCGCAGGTCGAGCGGCCAGTATTCCTTGCCGCCATCGCGCTGCTGCTGCTTGTAGAAGCCGATGCCCGTCTTATTGCCTAGCCAGCCGCGCTCGGCCATGGCGCGCAGCGGCTCCGGGATGCGGAACACCTCGCGCTCCTCGTCATCCGGCACAGCGTCGTACAGGTTGGCGGTCACGTGGTTGGCGATGTCCAGCCCCACCAGGTCGAGCAAACGGAAGGTGGCGGTCTTCGGCGCGCCGATCAGTTCGCCGGTAAGGTTGTCCACTTCTTCGACGGAATAGCCGTGCTCCAGCGCGAAGAGGACACGCGCCTGGGTCATGTAGCAAAAGATGCGATTGCCGATAAAGTTTGGCCGGTCCTTGGCGATCACCACGCCCTTGCCCAGGCGCTCGTCGGCGAAGGCACTGATGCGCTCGACGGCCTCCGGCAGCGTGTCGGGGGTCGGGATGACCTCCAGCAGGTACAGGTAGCGCGGCGGGTTGAAGAAGTGCGTGCCGAGAAAGTGGCGGCGGAAGTCCTCCGAGCGCCCCGCGGCGATCGCCGCGATCGGGATGCCGCTGGTGTTGGACGAGACGATGCTGCCGGGCTTGCGCACGCCCTCGATGCGCGCCATGAGCGCGCGCTTCGGCTCAAGCTGCTCGACGATCGCCTCGACGATCCAGTCGGCATCGGCGATCAGCCCCAGGTCGTCCTCCAGGTTGCCGATCGTGATGCGATTCGCCGTTTCGGGGGTGAACAACGCGGCGGGTTTCGCGGTACGTACCCGCTCCAGCCCGGCGCTGACGATCCGGTTGCGCACCGCGCGCGATTCGAGCGTCAGCCCTCGCCGCTCCTCCTCCGGCGTCAGCGCAGTGGGCGCGACATCCAGCAGGACGACCTGGCAGCCGGCATTGGCGCAGTGGGCCGCGATCCCGCTGCCCATCGTCCCCGCGCCGATCACGGCGACTTTCCTGATCTGGGTCATCGATGAACTCCTTCGGTCATTGTTCGACAAGCGCGACGCGGCGTGAAGCGCACCCGGCGCGGACCCGCCACTCCATCGGCCCTCACCCGCCTCATTGCGAATGGCCAAGGGGGCCTTTTTGGGCGCGCGTGCGCACCCAAAAAGGGGGTTCGGGGGGCTTCGCCCCGCCAAACCTCCGTACCGTGTACGCCCTGACGTTGAACGGCGTCGCCCTGGCTGTCAGCCTGCCCGCCGGCCTGACGATCGCGGCCACTCCCCCGACGGGCGCATCGCCGGAGTGCGGCTCGCCGAGCCTGAGCGCGCCGCCCGGCTCGAGCGCCAGCGTGCTGGCCGGCGCGCGGGGCTTCCACGGGCAGACCTGCCGCCTGACCGCGCCGGTACGGGCGCAGGGCGGGGCCGATACGCCGACCACCAGCACGGTCGGCTCCGCCGAGGGCAGGGCGGGCAACGGCGCGAACGCGCAATCGACCGCGCTGGCCCGCATCAATTTGCCCGTCGCCCGCCGCGCGCGCGCTCCGTCGCGCATAGCTACGGCTGCGCATCTGGATCGGCGGCGGCCAGCAGGTCGGTATCCACGCAAGGGATACTCCAGTGCCTGCCGGCCGGCCACACCTCTCCGTCCTTACATGGACCAGCCGCCATTGTACCACCCCGGTGGGCGATGCCTCAGCGCAGCTCGGCGCTGCTGTAGCCCAGCAGCCGCCGCGCGACGATCAGGCGGTTGATCTGGCCGGTGCCCTCGTAGATATCGTTGATCCGGGCGTCGCGCATCCACTTTTCGACCAGCAGCTTGCACGAGTACCCCTCCGGCCCGAGCAGCTCCACCGCCTTCTGTGCGACAAAATTCGCCACCGCGCCGGCCTTGACCTTGCTCATCGAGGCTTCGAGGGTGTTCTCTTCGCCGGCATCCATCTTCGAGACGGCCTTCAGCACCAGCAGCCACGCCGCGCGATGCTGCGCCTCCATCGCCAGCAGGTCGCGCTCGACCGCTGACTGTTTGCTGAGGGGCGCGCCGTAGCGCACCTGCACGCCGCGCTCCTTCAGGTAGGCCGCGGTGAACTCCAGCGACGCCCGCGCGATCCCCAGGGCCGACGCCGCCACCAGCGGCCGCGTGGCGTCGAAGGTCTTCATCGCACCCTTGAAGCCCTTGGTAGCGCCGTTGCCACCTTCACGGCGCACCTCCTCGCTGCCGAGCAGATTCTCGCGCGGGATGCGGCAATCCTGGAACACCAGTGCGGCGGTGTCCGAGGCGCGGATGCCGTGCTTATGCTCCAGCTTGGCCACGGTCATCCCCGAGGTGCCGGCCTCCACGACGAACGGCTTCATGCCGGCGCGGCCGGCGCTCGGGTCCACCGTCGCCCAGACGACCACGAAGCCCTGC
The DNA here is from genome assembly GCA_042408595.1 of Roseiflexaceae bacterium. Taxonomy (GTDB): domain Bacteria; phylum Chloroflexota; class Chloroflexia; order Chloroflexales; family Roseiflexaceae; genus JBHOQX01. The sequence goes on from JBHOQX010000004.1 coordinate 4,095, forward strand.
GAGTCCCTGGCGGACATCAGGCCGCCGGTGACGAAGATTTTTTCGCCGTTGAGGATCCACTCGCGGCCATCCTCGCTGAGGCGGGCGGTGGTGCGGATGGCGGCGGTATCGGAGCCGGCGTGCGGCTCGGTCATCGCCATGGCGGCCCATTTCGGCTCGCCCTCGCTGAACCGCTTGAGGAAGCGCTCCTTCTGCTCCGGCGTGCCGGTCGCGTCCACCGCCGCGCCGCCCAGCGCGCCGCCCGGGGTCGAAAGATACAGCCCGGCATCGCCCCAGGAGAGGGCCTCGACGGTATGGGCCAGCAGCAGATAGCCGAAGCGCGGACGCGGCTTGCCGTTCTCGTCGGTCTTCCCGCCGGCGTCGACCGAGAAGCTGCGCCCGCCCTGCTGGCGGATCGAGGGCCAGATCATGTTGATATAGTCCCACGGGCGCTCGCCCTCGTGCTCATCATAGTAGCGGGCGACGGGGCGCATCACCTGCTCGCCCAGCATGGTCAGAAACTGCACCTGCCGCTTGACCGGCTCGGGAAGCTCGAAGTCAATCATGCCAACCTCCAATCAACCAACGGCCAGGGACCAACACCCAGCGCGATAGCACGGCCTGCGTCCGTCGCCGTCGTCTTTCATCGTTCGTCGGCTATACCATCGCAATCCCCAACAACGCGCTGAACCCGCGGGCGTCGCGCAGCCAGCGCTCGACCGGATGCTCACGGATGTAGCCGTGGCCGCCGAGCACCTGCACCGCACGGTCGGTGACGAACAGCGCCGCCTCGTCGGCGTACTGTTTGGCGAGCGACGCGGCCCTGGTGGCATCCTGGCCCCTGTCGAGCAGCCAGGCGGCTTCGAGCGCCAGCCCACGGGTCGCTTCGACCTCGATCGCCATCTCGGCCAGCATGAACGCGATCGCCTGGAACTGCGCGATCGGCCGGCCGAACGCCTCGCGCGCTTTGGCGTAGTCGCGGGCGTAGTCGTAGGCGGCGCGCGCCACGCCGGTCGCCAGCGCGGCCAGGGCCACGCGGCTGTAGTTCAGCAGCAGGTCGATATCGCAGCCCGCCGCGCCGCCGAGCCTGGCCGCCGCCGGCACCTGCACCTCCTCCAGCCGCACTTCGAAGGTCGGAAGGGCGCGGATACCCATGTTCTTCTCACGCTCCAGCACCGTCAGCCCGGGCGCGCCGCGCTCGACGATAAACGCCTCGGTGCGGTCACCCTCGCGGGCGTAGACCAGAAGAGCCTGGGCGGTGGCCGCCAGCGGGACGTAGGCTTTGTGGCCGCTGATCACATATCCGTCGCCCTTCGGCTCGGCCACCGTCTGGAGCGCCTTCGGATCGAAATCCCAGCGCGGCTCGATCAGCGCGGCGGTGGCCGCCGGGAACTCGGCGTCGGTCAGCCGCGGCAGCCAGGCCTGCTTCTGCGCTTCCGTGCCGCAGTGCAGCACGGGGATGGCGAACAGATTGGGCGTGAGGAGCGTCAGGGCGAGCGCCAGGTCGCCATAGGCCAGCTCCTCCGCCGCCAGCACGCCCGTCACCGCCGAGTGCGCCTCGCCGAAGCCGCCGAACTGTTCGGGGATGGCGTTCGGCAGCAGGCCCAGCTCCCAGCCCGTGTCGATCAGCGCTGCGGGGATCTCGCGGGACTCGTCGGCGTCGTGGGCCGCGGGCCGCACCCGCTCGGTCGCGTAGCGCCGGACGGTTTCGATAATCAGTGTCTGTTCGTCGTCGGGGGTGAATGAGATCATAGAGCAGTCCTATCTGCTTCGTAACGATCAACGTCGTGCCGCCTTCAGGCGGCGTCGCGTACCGCCTGAAGGCGGCGATTCACGTGAGATCGCTATCCATGGCCTCCTCAGGATACCAGGGGATGACGAAGGACGAACGCAGGCTATAGCTATGGTGACGGCGTAGCCCAATAGCACAGGCAACTTTCGCCTTTCGTCCTTCGTCTTCCGTCAATGGGCTTACGCATTCAGCGCGCCAAGCTGCATCAGCAGCGGCAGGCTGCCGTCGAACTTGAGCTTGCCGGTCATGAACGCCATGTTGCCGTTCAGCTCGCCTTTGACCATCGCGGCGTAGTCCGCCACCGTCATGCGCAGGGTCACTTCCGGCTCGTCGGCGCCGCCGAAGATGGTGGTCGACTCGTAGTCGGGCGCGCCCTCGCGGGCCAGTTCGAGCTTGAGCGCGCCTTTCAGCCCTTTGATCACCCGCACCTTGCCGCGGCGGTAGTAGTCGAGCGCCGGCTCCTCCCACAGCTCCAGCGCGGTCGCGCGCCAATCGTCGGCGGCGGCCGTGGTGCGCATGTCGCTCTCCGGCAGGCCGCCCGGCACGACCTCCAGCGCGCCGTTGCGGATGCGCAGGCCGTACACGCCGCCGCCCTCGCCGGCCAGGTCGTAGGTGACGGTGAACTCGTCCTGCTGGCGCACCTCGTCGCTGAACTCCGCGGCTGCTGTGGCGAAGCGCTCCGGCAGCACCTGCTCGAAGTACTCGGCGGCGGTGATGTTCTGGGCCATCGCGACCTCCATCATAGATTGCAGATTGCCAATGAGCGAGGATGCTTTCGAGGCGCTTTTCTCAAATGTCCGGCAGCTTCGTGATGAAGACCATCCGCGCGCCTTCACGCTGGGCGAATCATCAGCGGCCCGCAGGGCGCCGCCACTCGGGCCGAACCATGGTGCAGCGCTTCATCGCGGCATATGCGCTTCCAGTTGATGCGGGACATGGCGCTCGTGCGCCTCATGACGCAGTGTACCATGGGCATGTTGCGCGGATGTTGCGCGGATGTTGCGCCGTCATGGGACGAAGGACGAATGACGAACGACGAAGGCAAGCATAACCAAATGCCTACCGCAATGCCAGCGGGCCGGCTCATGTTCGTCCTAGGTTCTTCGTCCTTCGTCCGCTGAGCTACGAACTCGTCGCCAGGACCAGCACCTGCTCAAGCGGGGGATCGGGCGGCAGGTCGAGGACGAGGGTCACGCCGCGGCCGGCGGGCAGCGGCACGGAGAGGTCGAGCGTGGTGGACTGGCCGGGCTGGAGGGTGGCGCTCCGCCCGCCGGCGACGCGGTAGGTCGTCCCGGCGCTGTCGCGGAAGGAGAAGGCATCGGTCGAGACCGTCAGCGGCGCGGCGGAGGTGTTGGTCACCTTGCCGGCGATCTTCAGTTCGTCGCCGGAGCGCCGCAGGTCGGCGATTTCGATGCGTACCCGCCGCCCCTCGGCAACCGGCGTGAGCGCCGGGGCCGCGCCGCCCCCGGCGAGCGTGCGCTGCAGCGCGGCCACCTGCTCGGCCACCTGCGGCGGCAGGCCCGGCAGGCTGACCTGCGGCAGGCGGAACGGCTCGACGGTCGGCGCGTTCGGGTCAGCCGGCGCGGGCGCGAAGCGCTGCGACAGGCGCGGGTTGCCGAGCTGCGCCCCGCCCAGGCGCGTGCCGATGGCGATCAGCAGCAGCGCCGCCAGGACGCCGATCAGCAGGTATGGGGTGCGGTTGCGGTCGGAGAGCATGGTTCAGGGGTCAGGGTTCGGGGGTCAGGGGTCAGGACTGGGAGGTGGGCAGGGGGGATGCAGTCCGCCTGAGCCATTCCTCATCGAAATGATACATCTATAGACCTACAGGACCGACGCACGCCAACGCGCCGGCTCTGGATGGGACGCAGCGATACCACAGCGCGCAAGAGGTCGCCGGCATTATACCAAACCCGCGCTCACTGCGGCTGCCCGCCGCCCACCGTTCACCATTCCTTGACAAATCGCCCCGGGCGCGTACACTATCCGCAGGCATGCCGGCCCACCCCCGCCCGCCGCCGCCGCCGGTGCACCCACCGACCCCCGGAGCGTGCCATGCGCCGCCCTGAGCCCCCGATCGAACCTGCGCCGCCCACCGAGCACCGCCCGACCGTCACCGTCGTCTGCGACCTGGCGACGGTGGCCGCGGCGACGACCCGGTACCTTGCCGCCGCCGGCCTGGCCGCCACGCCCGACGCGCCGGTTGTGGCATTGATCGACGCGCCGGTCGGGTTTGCGCTCCACGCACTGGAGTCCGGGCCGTGCGCCGGGCGCCAGCGGGTGGTCGTGATGACATGGAACCCCTGCCCGGAGTACTGGGAGGACCTCTGGGAGTTCTCTCCGGCGGTGCTGGTCGCCCAGGACCTGCTCGATGTCCGCGCGGCGGTGGCGCTTGCCGCGCGGGGCGGCGGCGGGCGGTTCACGCCGGAGCAGGCATCGCCGCTGACCGCCTGCGAGCGCCGGGTGCTGCGCCTCTTGGCGCACGGGCGCGACAACCAGCAGATCGCCCGTGCGCTGGGGATCAGACATCAGAGCGTTCGCAATGTTGCGAGCGCGATCTACCGGAAACTGGATTTGTCCCACCGCGGCGATGCGTTGTTGTATTACTGGGGCATCTGGCGCTGGGGGCGGCGGGCGACGTAGCCGGTGGACAGGACAAATGTACCGTGCGAGAGAGTACATGTGTAACTTACGGAGTGGGTGTGGAGATGACTATAATGCGATTACCGCTGGTTCTAGTCAAAGAACGCTTCAGACATGACAAAGACAAACATCAAGGTTCATTTAATTATAGGCAGAAAGGGATAATCTATGCAACGTCCAAAAGTAATCGCATTTGTTCTCGCAGTGGTACTTGCTCTTGCGGCAACACCGCGAGCCTTTGCTGATCCTTGGTATGCAGGAAACCAACGAATATCGGTTTACGGGGCCGGAGGTACTATTTTTACACCAGCTGGCCCGCCCACCCTTGTTAATCATGATCAAAGTGGCGAATATAGCTGGATTGGAACAAATGCTGGAGGGGGCTGGATCCAAACAGGCTGGGCATATATACCATGGAATGGACTGTCTCCAGCCACACAATACACTGAATGGTTAGCCAGCGGCTTATATAGCGGAATAACCCCACATGGGACACAGTGTTGGGGTTGTGCCGCCGATTATAAGGTAGATTATACCGGTTCTAATACATGGTATGCATATATTAATGGTGTTAGACAAACTAGCGGAGTTTACCCTATTCCAGGCGGGATTACAGCTCAGGCGCTACTCGAGGTTCATTACAGCTCATCTAATCAGGCTAGCACATATTTCAAAAATATTGCATATAAGACGTCATCTGGTTCTTGGAAAAGCTTTGACCAAGCGAACTGGATACAGGATTCTCCTTATAGAGTTAACAGTACAGCATACAAATATCATTGGACGTCTTATGGTCCGTGACATCCCGCTTACTGGAAGATGGGTTTCATGTTGATTAACTCGCTCAGCTCGAAAGGAATCAGAATCGTCATCCTCTGTACGTATCCCGGTACGTATCCTGCTGAAACTATAAGTTAGTTGCTTCTCGGTGCTAAACTGCCCGATCAACATCTGATAGCTGTCTCGATATTTATCATTGTAGGACAAAACCGCTCAAATTCACTCAAACGGAGGTAGTATATGGGTCGCCAGTATAACGTTCGTCTCATCTTCATTACATCCTTTCTGCTAGCAGTTTGCATAATAGAAATAGTTGGAGTTAGTCAGGCACATGCGCAGGATGATGCAATTTCACGTCTAGAAAGGAATCTAAAAAGCAAAGGTGTCCCAGTGAAAGAGGTGAAGATCAAGAGCAGGTTGCCATTTCGAGTGGAGATTGTAACGCAAAGTACAACATCTACCCAAACCGCTGCACCTGATGACGCGTTTAACCAAGCTATTATACACTTGGAAACAAGCCTTGCGCGACGCCGTGGCGACAAATTCGAACGCGTGCAGGAAACCGTAGTAAATACTAATGGACAGGAAATATATTCTGCAGATCTTGATATAGATCCAGGTCTAGAAAAGGCGAGATTTTCGCCATCTCTGACGGATAATACTATTGTAGAAAAGGCGCTGCGCGAGAAAATACCACTAGGCCAGCTATTTATTAATAATCTAAGTGTAACTCAAGATATGGATGGAGCACATGTCATAACAATGACATTGTCTACTCAGGATCTATCGTCAGATAACACCTCAGTAGCTCCGTTTATGACCGCTGTGCATAGAAAAACAGACGAACTCATGGCAGATAATGGAGCGCGGTTCGCGACACCGGAAATAATCGTCAATGACGCTAATGGACAACCACTGCTCAAATATTTTAAGGAGTTTTTGCCGGCTGATGAAAGAGAGTATTGGTGGCAGGCAGATGGAATGACACAAGACTGGTTTCCGCATCCACCTCTTCCAAAAACCCATGAAAACCATACTTAACGCTCTAGCCCTGCGATTTCACGCGTGAGGCGGTTCACTGCTTCGCTCAGCATAGCTTGTCGATCGATTGGTAGCGGTCGGTGGTCGGTCGTCGCCCCGCAGCAGCAGCGCCAGCCCCCACCGCTGCCGCTAGCCCCACCGCCGCGAAGACCAGCCACGGCAGCGCCGGGGCGCCGAGCTGCCGCCCCAGGCCGTAGAGCGCCCCGCCGGCCAGGTTGCCCAGCCCGCCGCCCAACGCCAGCGCCAGCGCCGCCACGCCGAAGTACGAGCCGAGCGCCGCCGGGTTCGCCAGCTCCGCTGTGACCGTCTGCTGGCTGGGGGCGACGAGCAGCGCGCCCAGCGAGAAGCAGGCGACGCACGCGAGCAGCGCCGCCACACCGCCGGCGAACGCGACCAGCCCCAGCCCGAGCGCCATCAGCAGCATCCCGAGGACCAGGATCGCGCTGGCATCCAGCCAGCGCATCGCCAGGCGGATGAGCGGGTATTGCAGGGCGATGCTCATCCCCGAGTTGAGCGCATACACCCAACTCACCGCCGCGGCCGTCCCGGCGAGCGCCCGGGCCTCCAGCGGCAGCGCGATCGAGAGCTGCACCCACATGAACCAGTAGCCCATCAGCAGCAGGTTGAACAGCATGAACCGGCGGTCGCGCAACGCCAACGCGATGCCCTCGGTCAAGCCGCGGTCGCCGCTGGCGACCCGCACCGGCGGCAGGAAGAGCAGCGTGACGAGGAAGGTGATCAGGAAGCAGAACGCCGCGCCGAGCGCCACCAGCGCGAAATCGTAGGGCAGCAGCAGCGCGCCGGCCAGCGGCCCAACCGCCATGCCGACGCCGCTGATTGCCCCCTGGAGCGCGTAGAAGCGCGGCCGGTTGCGTTCGTCGGTCAGCGCGGCGATCGCGGCGGACTTCGGCGAGTCGAACAGCGCGCCGCCGAGCGCCGCCAGCGTCGCCGTGAGCAGCAGGAGCGGGAAGGTCGTCGCAGCGGCCATCCAGGCGAAGCCGGCGGCCCGCAGCAGCAGCCCGGCGCAGATCAGCCACTTCGCGCCGACGCGGTCGGCCAGCATCCCGCCGACGAGCGTCAGCCCCTGCTGCGTCACCTGGCGCACCGCCAGCACCAGGCCGATCGCCGCCGCCGACCAGCCCAGCCCATCGACGTAGTGCACCGAGATCAGCGGGATGACCATGAAGAAGCCGCCCCACATGAAAAACGTATCGACCAGCAGGGCGATCAGGCCGCGCCGCCGCGCCGCGGGGCTCAGGCGCTCAGGTGGGAGGGGTGGGTGCATGAAGACCTTGACGACGGACGAAAGACGGCGATCAGACGACGGTCAGACGGTCCGAAAGTTGATCGCTTCGATCTGACCGTCTGACTTCTGACTGTCTGCCCTCTCGAATTACGCGTTCCGCTCCCGCGGCGCGAGGCGCGCCGCCGCCGGGCGGGGGCGGATCAGCCATTCGCCAGCGCGATGCCGCCGATCACCAGCCCAAGGCCGATCAGTGTATTCGCCGCGATCGGCTCGTTCAGCAGCAGCGCGCCGTACACCAGCGCCACCGGCGGCGTCAGGTAGGTTACCGTGCTGGTGCGGGTGGCGCCGAGCCGCTCCAGCAGCCAGTAGAACATGATATACGCCACCGCGGTGCCGAACACCGCCAGCGCCAGCACCGCCGCCAGCGGCCAGAACGACGGCACGGCGCGCGGCGCGCCGTCGATCACCAGCGCGATCGGGATGATCAGGACGGCCCCGGCGAAGATCTGGCCGGCGGCCGGCACCAGCGGCGGTGCGCCGCGGAACGCCTGCCGGGCGTAGATCGCCGTGATCGCATAGCAGACCGCCGCCAGCAGCACCGCCAGCTTCCCCTGCGTCCCGGCGCTGGACAGATCCAGGTTGTCGAGACCGACGGCGAGGACCACGCCGGCGAAGCCGAGCCCGACCCCCAGCAGCCGCCCGCCGCGCAGCCGCTCGGCGCGCGTCCAGACATACGTCAGCAGCGCGGTGAAGAGCGGCGTCGTGGCGTTCAGGATGGCGGTCAGCCCGCTGGGGATGGACTGCTCGGCCCAGGTGATCAGCAGGAACGGCGCGACCACGCCGAGCGCGCCGAGCACGAACAGGTCGATCCAGCCACGGCGGCTGGCCGGCAGGCGCGCGCCGCTGGCGTAGAGCACCACCAGCAGCAGCGCCGCGCCGACCACCAGGCGCACGGCCACCAGGCTGGCCGGCGGGATCTCGGCCACGCCGACTTTGATGAACAGGAACGACGCGCCCCAGATCGCGCCGAGCACCAGCAGCACCGCCAGGTAGCGTACACGCATGGATAGGGCCCTCTCCGCATGAAGAACGGACGGCGACACGGCCCCCGCGGCCGTCGTCCGTCCGTCGCGCGAGCCGCTCCGGCTCGCCACTGCCTCTATTGTACCAGCCGTGTACAGGGACAACATCGGGCGCGGGACGGAGACAAACCGCCCAGGTGGGCAGGGGACGGTGTTGGAGCGAGGCGTTCCGCCAGGGACGCGGGCGGGGGCCGGTCAGACGGCAGCGCGCCGCGTCCCTACCGGCGCTCCGCAAGCGCCTCGGGGTTGACCGGGTTCGGCGCGGGCTGGCCGGTGAGCACGGCGACCAGATTGCGGGCGGCGGTCGTCGCCATGCGGGTGCGGGTTCGCACGGTCGCGCTGCCGATGTGCGGCGTGGCGACGACGTTCGGCAGTCCCAGGAGCGGGTGGTCCGCACCGATCGGCTCGCGCTCGAAGACATCCAGCCCCGCCGCCCAGGGCCGCCCCTGGCGCAGCGCCTCGGCCAGCTCCGCCTCACGCACAATCGGCCCGCGGGCGACGTTCACGAACACGCTGGTCGGCTTCATCAGCGCGAACTCGCGTGCGCCGAACATGCCGCGCGTCTCATCGGTCAGCGGCACCGTCACAACCACGAAATCCGCCGCGCGCAGCAGGTCGTCCAACGGGCGGTAGGCCGCGCCGGTGGCGGCCTCGAGCTCCGGCGCACGGCGGCGGTTGTGGTACAGGATGGGCATGCCGAAGCCAACGGCGCGCCGCGCCACGGCCCCGCCGATCCGACCCGCCCCGACGATCCCGAGGGTCGCGCCGGAGACCTCCTGGCCGACCATAAACATCGGCGACCAGCTCGTCCACGCGCCGCGCTCGATCAGTTTCTGCCCTTCCACCACCCGGCGGGCGGCGGCCAGCAGCAGCGCCCAGGCCAGGTCGGCGGTCGTCTCGGTGAGCACATCGGGGGTGTTGGTCAGCAGCACACCGCGGGCGGTGAGGGCCGGCACGTCGGCGTTGTCGTAGCCGACGGCCATATTCGCCACGACGCGCAGGCGCGGCGCGGCGTCGAGGAGCTCGACATCCACCCGGTCGGAGAGCATGGTCAGCAGGCCGTCGGCGCGGGCGGCGGCGCGCAGCAGCACCGCGCGCGGCACGGGCTGGTCGTCGCTGTCCCAGATGTCGTAGTCGCACGCCGCGGCGACGATCTCGAGCGCAGCCGGCGGCAGGCGGCGGGTGATGTAGGCGTGGGGGCGGGCTGTCATATGCTGCTACCCTCCATCACATCAGCGAAGCACAGAGGAACCGAGGAGCCAATGAACAGCGGGGCAAGAAAGGAATACGCAGTATTCGTCTTCTACAGTTGTCACCCTGTCATCTTGCCACTGTGTCATCGTGTCACCCCGTCGCCCGCTCCCCCTGCCGCCGCCTCACGCCGCAGCCGCCGCCGGAACACCTTCAGCAGCTCGGTCAGCCAGAGCACCGTGCTGGCCACCAGGACGCACTCCAGCCAGTCCGCCACGCTGAGCGGCACGGTGTCGAAGGCACGCTGGAGCGGGGGGAAGTACACAACCAGCGCCTGGAGCCCGATCGACAGCGCGACTGCGCCCCACAGCCAGCGGTTGCCGAAGAATTTGGGAAAGGCGCTGTCATAGTCCGAGCGGGTATTGAACACATTGAACATCTGGAACATCATCAGCGTGGTGAACGCCATCGTGTGGCCATAGGCCAGCGTGCCGCCGGGGCGGTCGAACAGGCCGCCGGGCAGCGCGCGGTCCAGCACGAACAACGTCCCGACCGCCATGATCGTCCCGACAAAGGCGATCGTCACCCACATCGGCCGGTCGATCACGCCGCGGCGCTTGTCGCGCGGCGGCCGCCGCATCACCCCCGGGTCGGCCGGGTCGAGCCCGAGCGCCAGCGCCGGCGGGCCGTCGGTCAGCAGGTTGATCCAGAGGATCTGGGTCGCCAGCAGCGGCGCGATGATCGCGCTCTCCTGATCGGCGGCCAGCCCGACGAGCGGCGCAAAAATCACGCCCAGGAACATCGTCAGCACCTCGCCGATGTTCGACGAGAGCAGGTAGCGCAGGAACTTCTGAATATTGTCGAAGATCGAGCGCCCTTCCTCCACGGCGGCGACGATCGTGGCGTAGTTATCGTCCGCCAGGACCATATCGGCGGCTTCTTTCGACACATCGGTGCCGGTGATGCCCATCGCCACGCCGATATCGGCGCTCTTCAGCGCCGGCGCGTCGTTCACACCGTCGCCGGTCATCGCCACGACCTGCCCATCCGCTTGGAGCGCCCGGACGATCCGCAGCTTGTGGTCCGGGTTGACGCGCGCGTAGACCGCGACCTCGCGCGCCGCCCGCTGCAACTGCAGGTCGTCCATCTGTTGCAACTCGGCGCCGGTGACCACGCGCCCGCCGCGGCTGATATCGAGCTCGGCGGCGATCGCCTGGGCGGTGAGCGGATGGTCGCCGGTGATCATGATGGTGCGGATGCCGGCCCTGCGCGCCTTGGCCACTGCGTCGCGCACCTCTGGGCGCGGCGGGTCGATCATGCCGACGATCCCGAGGAACACCAGCTCGCGCTCCAGGTCGTCGCTGGCCCGCGCCGGGTTCGCCAGGCGCTCGCGCGGCACACTGCGGTAGGCCATGGCGAGCGTCCGTAGCGCCTCGCGCGCCAGGCGCTCGTTCGCCGCGCGGATCGCCGCCCGCCGCGCCTCGGTGAGCGGCTGCGGGTCGTTGCCGACGAACTCGTGGGTGCAGCGGGCCAGCAGCACGTCCGGCGCGCCCTTGGTGATCACCAGGAAGCGGTCCTGGCGCTCGGCGTCCTCCTGCACGGTGCTCATCAGCTTGCGCTCTGATGAGAATGGCACTTCGCCGACGCGAGTGTAGCGCGCATCGAGCGCCTCGGCGGTCAGCCCGGCCTTACGCGCCGCGACGATCAGCGCGCCTTCGGTCGGGTCGCCCTGAACGATCCAGCGCCCATCGGCCTGCCGCAGCACGGCGTTGTTGGCGCGCTCGCCGGCCGCCAGCGTGTTGCGCACCTCCGTCCACAGCGGCCCCTCCGTCAGCGGCCGGCCGTCGTGCAGAATCTCGCCCGCCGGCGCGTAGCCGCTGCCGGTCAACTCCACCCGCCCGCTCGCCGTGACGACCGTTCGCACCGTCATCTCGTTCTTCGTAAGCGTGCCGGTCTTGTCGGAGCAGATCGCCGAGGCCGAACCGAGGGTCTCGACCGCCGGCAACTTGCGGATGATCGCGTTGCGCCGCGCCATGCGCGTCACGCCGATCGACAGGACGGCGGTGACGATCGCCGGCAGCCCCTCCGGCACGGCCGCCACCGCCAGCGAGACGCCGAGCAGCAGCACATCGACCATGCCGGTGAAGGTCGTGATGCCTTCGACGAACGTGATCGTCAGAATCATGACCGCCGCGATCACCAGGACAATGACGCCAAGTCTGCGGCCGGTGCGGTCGAGCTCGGCCTGGAGCGGAGTCTCCTCGGCCTCGGTGCGGCGCAGCAGCCCGGCGATCCGGCCGATCTCGGTCGCCATCCCGGTGGCGGTGACGATCGCCCGGCCGCGCCCCTGCGCCACCGCCGTGCCGCTATAGACCATATCGCTTCGGTCGCCGAGGCTGGCCTCGGCGTCCACCGGCTCCGTGTCTTTGGCGACCGGCAGGCTCTCGCCGGTCAGCGCCGCTTCCAGCGTCTGAAGCGCCACCGACTGCACTACGCGCCCATCGGCGCTGATCGCGCCCCCCTCCTCCAGCACCAGCAGATCGCCCGGCACCAGCTCGCGCGCCGGCACGCGCTGCAGGCGTCCATCGCGGATGACCGACGCCTCGGCGGCCTGCATGGCCTTGAGCGCCTCGACCGAGCGTTCGGCGCGGGCCTCCTGCACGTAGCCAAGCACACCGTTGAGCAGCACGATCGCGAAGATCACGATCGACTCGTAGGGCAGCGTCTCGTCGCGCTCGATGATCCAGACGACCAGCGAGACGGCCGCCGCGATCAGCAGCAGGATGACCAGCACGTCCTGGAATTGGGCCAGGAAGCGCCGCCACGCCGGCACGGGCGGCTCGGTCTCCAGCTCGTTCGGGCCGTAGCGCCGGAGGCGCGCGGCAGCCTCCACGGCGGTGAGGCCGCGCTCCAGGTCGGTCTCCAGCGTCGCGGCGACCTCGGCGGCGGGCAGGCGATACGCGTCGAGCTGTTCGGCAACGGCTGCCAAGGCTCGCTCCTTTGGCCAGGGCGGGTGCTGTGGCCTATTGTAGCAGAGACGGCGGGGGCTTGAAGCGGGCAAGCGGCGGGGCGCAGCCGTTCGCCGTTCCCTGCTCACCCGTCACAGGTTCATCACCCGGGTGTTGACAAAGTAGGGGAAGTCGAAGGCGGTCATGTCGCCGACGCGCAGCCCGGGGATGGGCATGAGTCGCGCCGTCAGCGGCTTGCGTAGCGCCGAGGCGAGCGCCGCGACCTCGGCCAGCACGCCCGCGAGCTGCCCGGCGGTCGTGTCGCCGGGGAGCGGGATGGTGTCCAGCCCCGTGCCGCAGACCGCGCTGAAGGCCAGCAGGTCGCGCAGGGCAAAGCGCCCCTCGGCGTTGCGCCGCGCCAGCGTCGCATCCTCCAGCACCGGCAGCATCACGCCGCTGAAGCCGACACGAGTGACGTGCGCCGCGCGCACCGCTGCCGTCAGGGCGCGCACCGCCGCCAGCGTGCCCCACCCGCCGAAGGGGACGCCGCTGAGCGCCTCGATCGCCGCGCCGATGCTGCGCGCCGGGTCGGGGTGCGGCGCGAGCGACCAGTCGCACCCGGCGAGGCGCACGCCCGTCTCGGCCTCCAGGCCGGCCAGCGCGGCCCGGATCGCCGCGTCGTGCTGCTCGACCGCGGCGCGGAGGCGCACAATCGGAGATGGAGCGCGCACAGCATGCGCATCTCCAGCCGCCGCGCTCTGATCTTCGATCGACTCCACCGCCAGCGCCGCTGCCTCCGGCCCGACGGCCAGCCAGGGGCCGCCGCCAGTGTGGACCGCGGCGGGGAAGAACGGCGTCTCGCCCACATCGCCGGCCACGGCGGCGAAGCGCAGGTTGCCAAAGCCACCGGGTGTCAACTTCCCGAGCGCGACCATCACCCCGGCGGCGGCGCGGATCGTCTCGTGACGCACAGCCCCATCCTGCCCGGCGATCTGCGCCGAAGCGAAAACCGACTCGGCTGCCGCCAGCGCCTCCGGCAGCGGCGCCAGCCGCTCCAGCGGCGCCGGCCCGAGGGAGACGTAGTCGAACCCGGCGGCGATCGCCCGCTCCTCCGCGCCGCGGGCGATGGCGGCCAGGTCGCCGCAGCTGTTGCGCCCGTTCGCGCCGAGCGCCAGGCGCAGCGTCTGCACGGTGTACCCCGCGGCCTGGAGCCGCTCGCGCGCCAGCCGCGCCGCCCGCGCTGCCCGTCCGATCTCCTCCTCGCGCGCCCCGACTGTGATGGTGCGGATGTCCATAGCGTCAGTTCGTTCTGAAAGGCGGAAGGCGGAAGATAAGCGTGTGCCGTCCGCAATCTACAATCTGCAATCCCCCTACGCCCCCACCCACCGCAGCAGCCAGAACGTCAGCAGGCCGGCGGCGATCGTCAGCAGCACATTGCCGGTGCGCCAGGCGACCAGCGCGCCCACCACACCAGCCGGCAGCGCCGGGCCAAGCGCCAGCGCCCGCCCGTCAGCCGTCTGCCGCAGCAGGACCTCCGGCACGATCAGCGCCGTAAACACCGCGACCGGTACCAGGCCGAGCCAGCGCCCCAGCCACGGCGTGACCTCGCGGCGCAGCAGGAGCAGCGGCAATGCCCGCACCACGTATGTGACCCCGGCCATGCCGAGGATAGTGAGCCAGATGTTCATGGCATCGCTGATGGCAGGCTGGGGAGGGACAGACGGGCAGATAGCAGAGCGTCTGTCCGTCTCCCTGTCTGCCCGTCTGGCTCATGGCTTCTGGCGTCTGACCGTCTCAATCCAGCACCTTGTAAAACACGACTGTCGCCTCAAGCCCGTCCGGCGTGCGGGCGAACTGTGGAATGCGCCCGGCACGGACATAGCCGATGGCCGGGTACAACTGCTCGGCGGCATGGCCCTCGAGCGTATCCAGCACCAGCAGCGTGCGCCCCGCCGCACGCGCCTCGGCCTCGATCGCCGCCATCAGCCGGCGGGCGATCCCCTGGCGGCGGACGCTGCGATGCACCAGCAGCTTCTGCACCTCGGCGCGGTGGCGCCCATTCGGAGGCCTCTCCAGGGCAAGCTGCACTGTGCCGACGATCCGCCCATGCTGCCGGGCGACAAGCAGCACCCGCGCGCCGCCGGCGGCCTCGGCCAGCACCGGCTGCCAGTAGCCGCGCGCCTCCTCCTCGGCCAGCGGCGGCAGGAAGCCGACCGACGCGCCGCCGTCCACGCTGTCGCGCAGCAATTCGGCAAGCTCGCCGAGTTCGCTCTCGCCGCCGCTGTAGCGCTCAATCGTCACGTCGCCCACTGGAGATTCCTCGCTATCTGCGCCATGTGAATCGCATCGTGCCAGACGATATGCAGCGTGTGACTGGCAATTGAAATGTCGCCCATCTCGCTGTGACGCCCGGGCCGATCCCATGCTGCAGGCGCGAGGGCCGCAAGCTCAGTGGTGTGCGTGGCGCGCAGGCGGCGGAAGGATTCGAGCGCCGCGCCCAGGTCATCGGCGGCGTAGTCGCGGTCGCGGGCGAGCGCCTCCTGGTCAAAGCCGCTGATCGGCGAGTTGTCGGCGTCGCGCATGGCGCGCATCCGCCCAATGGCGATCTCTTCACAGTCGCGCAGGTGGCAGACGACCTCGACAACTGACCAACCCTCGTCGCCGCCGCGCGCCGCCCGCACCCGTCCCGCGTCAAGGCCGTGCAGCAACCCGTCAAGCGTTTCGGGCGTGGCCCGCAGCGCCTCGATCATCTCACGGTGCGAATCGTACATTGGTAACCCCCGTTGGTGCTGAAGGATATAGCAGACCCACGAGAAACATAGTTCCGCGTTTACGCGGCTGTCACTTCAGCGCCTGAAGGCGGAACTACCAATAGGATCGCTGCAGACCCACGAGAAACATAGTTCCACATTTACGCGGTTGTCGCTTCAGCGCCTGAAGGCGGAACTACGATGTGTTTACAATCAAATAGGATCGCTATGGAGGATTGAAGATAGATCAACGAGGAGTGTCTGCGATCTTCTCGACACCTCTATCCTCAATTCTCATCCCTGCTCCAACCCCGCTCGCCACCACCCCGGCAAGCAACAAATACCACTGCCCGGGCAACAGCAGCGCCCCGCAAACCGCCAGCACGGCGGCGATAGCAGCGACGAGCCGGTTCGTCCGTGTCTTCAGCAGCGGCATCAGCAGGCCGATGAAGGTCAGCGGGAAGACCAGGGTGAGCCCGTAGGCCGCCGGATCGGGGATGAGCGCGCCGAGCAGCATCCCGGCGACGGTGCTGAGCTGCCAGATCACGTACAGGCTGAGGTTCGAGCCGAACTGATAGGCGACGCTGCCGCGCCCATCGAGAAACGCGCGCATGCCGACGGCGAAGCTCTCGTCGGTGAGCTGGAAGGCGAGCAGGGCCTTGACCCAGGCCGGCGCGCGGCGCGCATACGGCACAAGCGACGCAGCCAGCAGCAGGTGCCGGGCATTGATGATCAGCGTCGTCAGCACGATCGCCGGGCCGGCCGCTCCGGCGGCGAACAGGCCGGCGGCGGTGAACTGCGACGCACCGGCGAAGACCAGCAGCGACATCGCCAGCGTCTGCACCGGCGTGAGTCCGGCGGCCAGCGCGCTCACGGCGTAGATCGCGCCGAACGGCGCCACGCCGATCCAGAGTGGCATGGTGGCGACGAAGCCGGCGCGGGCATCGGCGGCGCGGCGGCGCGGCGGCGCGCGGTCGAGCGGGACGGTCTCCTGCATGGGGCCAGTGTAGCCGCAATGCGCGCGCCGCGCAAGGGACAATCCGGGCGGCCCGGCGGGCCAATGCTCCTGCGCTGGGAACCACGGGGCTGCCAGGCCGGGGCGAGCGGCGAGTCCGGGGAGATCATCGCCGCCGCTGCCCGCGTCTTCGGCCGGAGCTCACGAACCCATCGAACCGGCTGAGTGCTGCGGCCCTGGCGGCTCGGATTCGCGCACAGGCACCGCCCGCAGCACCAGCAGCCCGTCGCGCCTCTCGCAGCGCATGGCGAAGTCGAAGCGGTCGGCGGCGGCGCAGAGCTCGATATCGGCGGCCGGGAAGTCCGGGTGCGGGCTGCCCGCGAAGAGCCGCGCCGCCTGGCAGGCGCGGACGCGCGCCGTGTACGGCGCCGGGTCGGCGGCTTCGCCGCCCAGCAGCGCCGCCAGGTAATCGGCACATGCGGCGTCCTCGTCGCCATCGCGGCCGGCGTAGGCCCCGGTGACAACCAGCGTGACCGACGGCAGCGTGAGCCGCCGCAGGTAACGGGCGGTCGCCGCGGCGGTGGCCATGCTGGCTGCCAGGAGCGGCGCGGCGCGCGCCGCGCGCACCAGGCCCTGCGTGCCTGCACTCGTCCGGTGCACCAACCGCCAGCCGCGCAGGTCGCGCCCGACCAGCGCCGAGGGCGAGTTGCCGACGTCGAACCCCTCCGGCCGCTCGCCGCCGACCTCGCCGATCGCCAGGACCCCCTGAAAGCGCCCGCGCAGCGCAAGCGCCTCCTCGACCGTGGCGACCGGGATGATCTCGCGCGCACCGGCGGCGAAGGCAAAGGCCGCCGTGGTGAAGGCGCGGATCACATCGATCACGACGGCCGCGCCGCGGACGCCGTCGCAGGTGTCGAGTGTGGCGCGCTGGATGTCCATCGAACGTCGCCCGTGCCTCCGGCATGCCTTGCCGATCGGCGTGTATCATACCACGGCCGCCCCTGCCCGGCATGTGCTACAATCCGGCGCAGCGACCCGACCGAACCGAACGCGAGGCGAACCCATGACCCAGACCGATGACGTCACGCTCGTGCGCGGCGCCTGCCCCCACGATTGCCCCGACACCTGCGCCACGATCACCGAGGTGCGCGACGGGCGCGCCGTCCGTTTCTATGCCGACCGCGACCATCCGGTGACGCAAGGCTGGCTCTGCGCCAAGGTGCGCCCATACCTGGAGCGCGTCTACAGCCCCGACCGGCTGCTCTACCCACTGCGCCGCGCCGGCCCGAAGGGCAGCGGCCGCTGGGAGCGGATCGACTGGGACGAGGCGATCCGCGCGATCGCGGAGCGCTGGAAAGAGATCATCGCCGAATTTGGCGCGGCGGCGATTTTACCCTACTCCTACAGCGGCACCCTCGGCCTGCTGCAACTCGCCGTCTGCAACACGCGGCTGTGGAACCGCATGGGCGCCAGCGGGCTCGAGCGTGCGATCTGCGGCGCGGCGGCCGAGGCTGCCATCGAGGCGACCTACGGCGCGCGCTACGCCCCTGACCCGGCGGATGTGCTGCATAGCCGGTTCGTCATGATCTGGGGCCACAACCCGGCGAGCACCGCGCCGCATTTCATGCCGTTCCTCCGCCAGGCGCAGAAGCGCGGCGCGCATGTCGTCGTGATCGACCCGCGCCGCACGCTCACCGCCCGCAGCGCCGACGAGCACATCCAGCCACGCCCGGCGACCGACTGCGCGCTCGCGCTCGGCCTGATGCACGTCATCTTCCACGAGGGACTGCACGACGAAGCCTGGCTCGAACGTCACACCATCGGCTGGCGCGAGCTGCGCGAACGCGCGGCGGCCTACCCGCCCGAGCGCGTCGCGGCGATCACCGGGGTGGACGCGGCGATGATTGTCAGCCTGGCGCGGCGCTATGCCACGACAAAGCCGGCCCTGCTGAAGACCGCCGACGGCGTGCAGCGCCACGGCAACGGCGGCCAGACGATCCGGGCGATCATCAGCCTGCCGGCGGTGGTCGGCCAGGTGGGCGTGTGTGGCGGCGGGCTGTTCTACAGCACAAGCGGCTACGGCAAATGGGACGCCGAGGCCGTCGGCCATGCCAGCGCCTGCCCGCCGACCCCGCGCGTGGTCAACATGAACCGACTCGGCGCGGCGCTGACCGGCGAGGTGCAGGACCCTCCGATCAAGGGCCTGTACGTCTTCGCCGCCAACCCGGTCGCCTCCGCGCCGAACGCCGGGTTGATCGTCCGCGGCCTGCTGCGCGAGGACCTGTTCACCGTGGTGCACGAGCAGTTCCTCACCGACACCGCGCAGTACGCCGACATCGTGTTGCCGGCCACGACGCAGCTCGAACACGTCGATTTGCACAGAGCTTACGGCCATCGCTGCCTGCAATACAACCAGCCGGCGATCCCGCCGCCGGGCGAGTGCAAGAGCAACTGGGATGTGATGCGGCTGCTGGCCGCGGCGATGGGCTACACCGAGCCGTGGCTGCACGAGAGCGGCGAGGAGGCCATCCGCGGCATCATCGCGGCGACACAGGCGAGCAACCCGCGTTTCACCGGGGTGACGCTGGAGCGGCTCCAGGCCGAGGGGACCGTGCCGCTGCACTTCGCGCCGGGCGAGGAGGTGCCATTCGCCGATGGCCGCTTCCCCACGCCATCCGGCAAGCTAGAGCTACGCTGCGAGGCGCTGCGGGCGCACGGCCTCGATCCGCTGCCGGAGTACCGGCCGCCGGACGAGTTTGCGCCAGAGCCGGCGGACGGCCACCCACCGGTGGCGGAACCCGGCGCACCCGCCGCCGGCCACCGTTCCCCCGCTATCGTCCTGCTTTCCGGCGCCTCGCATCATTTTGTCTCGTCGAGCATGGCCAATCAGCCGGCGCTCCTGGCGAAAGAGGGCGAGCCGTTCATCGAGATCAATCCGGCCGATGCGGCGGCGCGCGGCATCGCCACGGGCGACTGGGTGCTGGTGGAGAACCGGCGCGGGTCGTGCGAGTTGCGGGCGGTCGTCACCGACGACGTGCCGCCGGGGGTGGCGGTCGCGCCGAAGGGACGCTGGGCGCGGCTCTCGCGCGGCGGGCGGAACGTCAACTGGACGACGTCCGACGCTCTGGCCGATCTTGCCGGCCAGAGCACGTTCCACTCCAACCTGGTGGATATCCGCCGCCTGCCGGCGCAATAGGGCCGTTTCGGGCCAGCGGCGGCCATCGCCTGCGCTGCGGCGCTACCGCCGGATGGGGCGCGCGCTGATCACCCCGGTGTTCAGGCCGACCGTGCTCAGCCCGCCGAAGAACCGGGCGTGCTCGATCTTCACGCAGGCGTCCATCACCACCTCTAGCCCGGCCTCGCGGGCGCGGCGGGCCGCTTCGAGATGGATCACGCCAAGCTGCATCCAGACGACCTTCGCGCCGACCGCGATCGCCTCCTCCACGATCGCCGGCACGGCCGCCGGCTCGCGGAAGATATCGACGATCTCGACCGGCGGCGGGACATCGCGCAGCGACGGGTAGCACGGCAGGCCGAGGATCGTGCGCTCGCGCGGGTTGACCGGAAGGATGGTGTACCCCTCGGCCAGCATGTAGATGGCGGCGAAGTGGCTGGGCCGGTAGGGGTTGCCCGAGAGCCCGACCATCGCGATCCGGCGATAGCGCCGGAGCAGCTCGATGCGCTGCGCGGCGGTCGTGGCGAACGGCGTTCGCCGCACCGGCGAGGACGAACTGACCGCGCCTCCGAGGGGTTCGACAGGCATCGGCGGCTCCTCTCTGGCTACTCCAGCGCCTGCTCCAGATCCCAGATCAGGTCGTCCGCATCCTCCAGCCCGACCGACAGGCGCACCATCTCCGGCAGCAGCCCGGCCGCACGCTGCTCGTCGGGGCTGAGCTGGCGGTGGGTGGTGCTGGCGGGGTGGATCACCAGGCTCTTGGCATCGCCCACATTGGCCAGATGCGAGAAGAGCTGCAGGCGCTCGATCAGCCGGCGCCCGGCCTCCCAGCCGCCGCGCAGCCCGAAGGTCAGAATGGCGCCCGGCCCCGTGGGGGTGTAGCGCTGCGCCAGGGCATAGTAGGGGCTGTCGGGAAAGATCGGGTAGTTCACCCAGGCCACGGCGGGATGCCCCTGGAGGAACGTCGCCACCGCGCGGGCATTCGCCACGTGGCGCTCCATGCGCAGGCCGAGCGTCTCCAGTCCCTGCAGGAACAGAAAGGCGTTGAAGGGGCTCAGCGCCGGCCCGAGGTCGCGCAGCCCTTCCACCCGCGCTTTCATGATGAAGGCGAAATCGCCGAAGGTCTCGAAAAAGCGGATGCCGTTGTAGCTCTTGCTCGGCTCCAGGAGCTGCGGGAAGGGGCCCTGGTCCCAGGGAAAGCGCCCGCTATCCACCACCACGCCGCCGATGCTCGTGCCGTGCCCGCCGAGGAATTTGGTCGCTGAATGGACGACAATATCGGCCCCATGAGCGATCGGGCGGCAGAGATAGGGAGTGCAGAAGGTGTTGTCGATCACCAGCGGCAGGTGATGTTCGTGGGCGATCGCGGCGACGGCCGCGATATCCAGCACGTTGATCCGCGGGTTGGCGATCGTCTCGCCGTAGAGCAGCCGGGTGCGCGGCGTGATCGCCCGCCGGAAGTTCTCCGGGTCATCTGGCTCCACGAAGACCGTGTTGATCCCCAGGCGGCGCAGGCTGACGTCGAGTTGGGTGTAGGTGCCGCCGTAGAGCGTGCTGGCGGCCACAATCTCGTCGCCGGCCTGGCAGAGGCTGGTGAACACGATCAACTGGGCGGCCTGGCCGCTCGCCACCGCCAGCGCGCCCACGCCGCCTTCGAGCGCGGCCATGCGCTCCTCGAAGACCGCCGTGGTCGGGTTCATGATCCGGGTATAGATGTTGCCGAAGCGCTGGAGGTTGAACAGGGCGGCGGCGTGGTCGGGATCGTCGAAGACGTAGGATGTCGTCTGGTAGATCGGCACGGCCCGCGCACCGGTGGCCGGGTCGGGGCGCTGGCCGGCGTGCAGCGCCAGGGTGTTGAAGCCGAACTGGCGATCATAGTCGGACACGTGGCGTTCTCGCTGGCTGGAGTCTCGGTGCTGGAACCTCGCGGCCGCCAGCCGGGCGGCCAGGCACGATCATAGCTTCGTTGGGCAGATTTGTCAACAATTCCGGCGTCGCGGCGCCAGGACGACATCCCGCCTTGGGGCCATCCCGTGCGCGTTCCGGGTAGGAGCTAACCGATCCGCCCTGTACCATTCCTGTTTCACAGGAGATACGCGCACGCACGCCAACCAAGCGGTCTTGGCGAGGGCTTCACCCATCCAAACCTCCCCACCGCGTACGTCCTGCACCTGAATCGATCACTGGGCGCGGCCCCAGCGCCACTCGTTCGCCCCTTGCCAGATCGGGGAAGAGGGCTACGGGCCGCGGGCGCCCGGCCCACCTGGCAGGCCGCACCGGTTCCTGGCGGATCGGCGCCACGCGCCGGCTACCCCCCGAGCGCCTGGCGCACGATCGCCTCGACCTGGTCCAGCCGGAATGGTTTGGGGAGAAAATGGTCCACCCCGGCCTGCCGCGCGCTCCGCTCGACCTCCGGCGTCACATAGGCGGTGATCAGCACAACGACCGTGGCCGGGTTGGCGGCCTTGACGCGGGCCGTCAACTCCAGGCCGTTCATCTCCGGCATGGTATAGTCGGTGATCAGCAGCGGCGTCTCACGGCCGCCGATACAGTCCAGCGCCTCGTTGCCGTTCGCCGCCGTGATCACGTCGTACCCGGGATAGTCAAAGCGCAGCAGGCGCTGAAGCACGTTCAGCACATCCGGATCGTCCTCCACGATCACGATCGCCTGGCGCTCGCTGGCGTGGGCCGTCATTGCTCGCTCCTCGTCGCTGGCCGGAATGTTGACCGTATGGTACCACGCCGGTGAACAACCGACGATTCGGATGATGGCAGCGGGGACAAACGCCACAGGTCAGCGAGCGCTGCGGCATATCTCCAGCAGGATGCGCTCCAGCTCGGCGCAGTGCCGGGCCCACGAGTACTGCTCGGCCACCCGCACCCGCGCCCGCCAGCCCATCGCCCGCGCCGCCGCCGGGTCGTCCAGCAGCCGGGCGATCGCGGCGGCGAGGCCCTCCAGATCGCCCTCGCGGTACAGCACGCCCTCCTGTCCGTCGCGGATGATCGTGTCCAGCGGCGGGATGGCCGGCGTGACGACCGGCAGGCCGGCGGCCATGTACTCGTAGATTTTCAGCGGCGACCAGAAGAAGCCGGCGGCCCGCAGCGCCGGGTGCGGCGCGGTGATGAACGGCGCGACCCCGACCGACGCGCCCGCCAGCAGGCGGGGCACGTCCTCGTAGGGCACGGCCCCGGTGAAGGTGAAGCGCCCCGGCCAGCGGGCGGCCAGCGCCTCAGCGGCGGGGCGCTCCGGCCCATCGCCGATCAGCAGGAAGCGGCAGTCGCGCCCCGTGTCCAGCAGCCGCCCGGCGGCCCGCACAAAGTCCAGCACGCCGTGCCAGGCGCGGAACGATCCCAGAAACACGGCTGTAGGGGTCAGGGGTCGGGGATCAAGATTCACGGGCACCTTGTCCTGATCCCTGACCCCTGCTCCCGGACCCCCGACCGCAAAGCGCTCGACCGCCGCGCCCCAGGGCAGCTCCACGATCCTGGCGCGGTCAATCTCGGACGGGACGGTGGTGTGCAGCGGGGTGACGATCCGGGCGGCCATGCGGCATTGCGCCACCGCCCAGCGGCGCATCGGCCCGCCGAGGGCATCGTCCAGCCGGCGCTTGGGCGTCACGGGCGGATCGACGATCAGGGCGTTCACCTCCAGCAGCGCCGGGACGCCCAGGCGGCGCGCGGCGAGCAGCCCGCCGCCGGCGAAGTTGTAGTAGCGCTCGATCACCGCATCGGGCCGCACCGCCCGCGCCAGGCGCCAGATCAGCGGGGCGCTGAGCAGCGCGGCGGCTTTGGGCACATCGATCTGGTGCAGGTGGAAGCCGTCGATGACGGATGAGACCGGCCGTGCCAGCATGGCGAGGTCACCCCAGCCCTCGCGCGAGGCGGCGACGACGTGGACGGTATGGCCGCGCGCCGCCAACCCGTGGGCCACCTCCCGCACGTGGGTCGAGCCGCCGAGCGGGCCGGGCACCGGGATGCCGCTGGCGACGTAGAGGATGTTCACACGCGCTCGTAGCGCTCCAGGTTGAGCGTGATCATCAGCGCGCCGGGGGCCGCCGCGCGCACCACGGCGGCGGCGCGCTCCACCGCCGCATCGTCGACGCCCACGAGCAGCGTGGTGTTGCCGCGCCGCAGGAAGCCACCGGTCGAGGCCAGGCGGGTGACGCGGAAGCCCTGCTCCACCAACGCATCGACGGTCGCGTCCGCGGCAGTATCTTCGGTGACAAAGATCAATAGCTTCATGGCTGCTCCTCGGCTCGCCTCACAGGGCCGATTATACGGGCGTGCGGGCCAGCGCGCAAACCGCTTGACCGCAGTGCTATACTAAGGCCATACCACTCCGCTCTTCCCACGAGCCGCTGGCACGCGCGCCTCGTGGGCTGCCTGAATGCACACTGGGGAAAGGAGCGCCGCCATGGGCGACAAATCGCCGAAGAACGTGAG
This sequence comes from Roseiflexaceae bacterium, assembly GCA_042408595.1. GTDB lineage: Bacteria > Chloroflexota > Chloroflexia > Chloroflexales > Roseiflexaceae > JBHOQX01. Next base: position 28,117 of record JBHOQX010000004.1, read on the forward strand.
CAAGCAGAAGAAGCAGGCTGCCGCCAAGAAAACGCCGAAGAGCAAATAGTCGGCTGTCCTTATCTTTTGCGGAACGGGGCGCGTGCGCGCCCCGTTTTTGTGAGTTCTGAGAGGTTCTGCTGCCCCCTTCCGCGGCAGCATGGGTACCAGCCGCATCGCCCTGGGGGTACAGCGTCTCTGTGACACGGTCATCCCCAATTGAGCCAGGGGTCGTCTCACCAATCGCCGTCTCCACCGCCTGGAACGTCTTTTCAGGCGAGTGCCCGATTGCATGGGCATAGCCAACAGGTGTAACGAAAAGCTGCCACTATGCCGGCCTGCTGCTGAAAAAGGAAACTGGTCTGCCAAACCGTGATAGCTTTGTGATTATATCTCCGTAGCCCTCTCGGCGCCCGGCGCCGCGCGCTCCAGGATCTGCCGGAGTGTCGGGTAGAGCGGGCTCTCGCGCAGCGCATCATCGGTCGCCTCGCCGCGGTAGACCCGGTTCGCCAGGTCGCGCCCGAGCGCGGCAAGGTGCTCGCGCCCCTGCACCTGGTCGCGGAAGGCAGTGTGCTTGAGCAGCAGCGCGGCCTCGTTGCGCGGCGCCAGGCGGCCGGCATACAGCCCATGCGGCGCGCGCACCGGCAGGTTCAGCGCGTCGCAGCGTGCCAGCAGCTCGCGGTCGCGCTCGGCGCGATACGCGGCATTCGGCAGCATCTCGTCCGGCGGCGGCGCGTTGTACAGGTCGCGGTAATAGCTTGGCGGGTAGCTGCCGAGCCGCGCGAGCATCTCGTTGATCCGCGCCCGCAGCCGCTCGTTCGGGATATGCAAGTAGTCCCAGATCAGGAAGTCCGCCCCGGCCTCAGCGACGGCCCGAAGGGTCGCACCGAGCACGTAGTCGGTGTCGTTGACATACGGCAGCACCGGGACAAACGCGACGCCGGTCGGGATGCCACGCCGCTTCAGCTCGGCGATCGCCTCCAGCCGCAGCGCCGGGGCCGCGGCCTTTCCTTCCAGCTTGCTCGCCATGTACGGCTCGCTGGTCAACAACGTGAACACCACCACCGCCAGGCTCTGCGCGTTGATCCGCTCCAGCAGCGCGATATCCTCCAGCACCGTCGGGCTCTTGGTGAGGATCAGGCACGGCTGGCCGCGCTCATCGAAGACCTGGAGCAGCCGGCGCGTGATGCGGTAGCTGGCCTCGGCCGGTTGATAGGCATCGGTCAGCGCAGTGATGCCGATCAGGTCGCCACGGTCCACCTGGGCGAGCTCCTCCGCCGCGCGCTCCGGGAGATCGACCGGCACGCGCACCCGCTCGTTGAACGGCCGGGTGCGGAACGCCCACCCGTCGCAGTACGGGCAGCCGATCTCGCAGCCGTCGTACACCGCGATCGTGTAGGACGACAGAAAATATTCGTTGACCGTCGGCCGGCGCTTGCCGAGCGCCGTGGTCGTGAGCCGCTCTTCGACGTAGTAAGCCATGGCAACCTGAGAAAGAAAGAATGAACAATGGTGAATGGGTGGCGCTACCTTGTGTGCATCATCGACCCTCTCGTCATCAGAAGCCAGGTGCCAGCCTCAACCCTCCGCCCCCGTTGCTCCCGCCGCCGCGAGCTCGGCGAGCAGCTCGTCGTGGATGCGCCCGTTGGTCGCGACCAACCGGCCGCTCCACGGGTCTGCCGGGGCGCCGCGCCAGTCGGTGGCGCGCCCGCCAGCCTCGGCGACCAGCAGCAGCCCGGCGGCGACATCCCACGGCTTGAGGCTCAGTTCCCAGTGGCCGTCGCTGCGCCCGCAGGCGACATACGCCAGGTCGAGCGCGGCAGCGCCGGGCCGGCGGACCCCCTGCGTGCGCCCCTGGAGGCGGATAAACTCGCGGGCGTTGTTGTCATCCCGCCCGGCGAAGTCATAGGGAAAACCGGTCGTCAGCAGCGCCGCCGCCAGCGCCGGTGTGGCCGAGACACGGATGGGCTCGTCGTTGCACCAGGCGCCGCGCCCGGCCTCCGCGACGAACAGCTCGTCGCGTAGCGGGTCGTAGACCACGCCCAGGATCGGCGTGCCGCCGCGCAGCAGCCCGATCGAGACGCAGAAAAACGGGAAGCCGTGGACGTAGTTGTTGGTGCCGTCGAGCGGATCGATGATCCACCAGTATTCGGAGGCCTGCTCCACACCGCCGCCCTCCTCGGAGAGGATCGCGTGCGACGGAAAGGACGCCCGTAGCGCGCCGACCACCAGCGCTTCGCTAGCCCGGTCGATGGCGGTCACGGCCTCGTAGGCGCTCTTCAGCTCGACATCGCGCGGGCGGGCCAGCCCCTCTCGCAGCAGCGCGCCCGCCTGGCGCGCGGTCTCGATGGCGATCTCACGCATAGGGGAACAATGTCCGTCTTTCATTCGTCTTGAGACAAGAACACGGGGCGCTCCTGTTGCATGCGCGCCCCGCACCACCGGCAGATCGTCTTCGCTGTTCTCATTGTAGCAGGGAGTAAGCCATGCGTAAACCGCAGCTTGCGATAGCGGCGTTCGGGTTCCTGCTGGCTGCCTGCGGCGGCAGCCCGGCAGCCGCCCCGACCCCCGGCCTGAGCCGGGGCGAAGGCGCCGCGCCCGCCGCCGCAGGCAGCCAGCAGGAACCCGAACGCCGCTATCGCAAGCTGCGGTTTACGCATGGCTTACTCCCTGCTACAATGAGAAC
>JBHOQX010000005.1:0-127176 GCA_042408595.1 Roseiflexaceae bacterium
CGCGGTGGGCGGCGGGCGCGGGCGGGTCGTCGCGCGCGGGCGCGGCGTGGCGGTGGGCTCGACCGTCGGCGCGGGCGTCGCGGTAGGCGGCGGCGTATTCGTCGGCTCCGCCGTCGGCGTGGGCGACGGCGTGGGCGTCGCCGTCGGCGTGGGCGACGGGGTCGCCGTCGGCGTGGGCGTGGCCGTGGGTGTCGGTGTGGCGGAGGGTGGAACGACCAGCGCGTAAGCACGGCCGCCGAGCGATGCGAAAAAGTTTCGGTCGATCAACCAGATGCCGCCGATGCCGATCGCCAGCGCCAGGATGGCGGCCACCAGCGGCAGCAGCCACGCAGGGGGGCGCCAGGGCTGTGGCACGCCGCCAAGCGCGATAGGCGGCTCGATCGGGGCGTTGAAATGCTGCTGGCGGTACTCCTCGACCGCCCGCGCAGCATCCAGCCCGAGGAACCCGGCGTAGGTGCGCAGCAAGTCCTCGGCGAGCGGGCCGCGCGGCAGAAGCGAGAACTTCTCCTCCTCCATCGCCTGGATGTACTGCATCCGCACGCGGCTCTCCAGCTCGGCCTGCACCAGCGTGATGTGCTTGCGCTGGCGGGCGGTGCGTAGCCGCGCGCCGAGCGGCAGGGAGTCGAGATCATCCAGCGGGGCGCTGGCGGCCGGCTGGGCCGCGCCGACCGCCCCATCCGCCGGCTCGGCCAGGAGCTGCTGCTCCTCGCCGATCGGAATAAAGACCGGCTCCTCGTCTTCGGCGGCGCGACCACGCCCCCGGCGGGCCGGGCGACGGGCCGACGCGGCGGCCAGCGTGGCCGGCGGATGGTCGCCTTCGTCTTCGCCGAGGTCGACCACCCGTGCCGCGGCGGGCGGCGTACCGGGGAGCGCCGTCACAGGCCGGGGCGCCCCGCGCAGGTGCGCGCGCACACGCGCCAGCAACTCGCCGCTACGGAACGGGCGAGCAACATAATCCACCGCGCCGGCGTCCAGGCCGCGCACCACATCCTCTTCCAACCCGCGGTCGCTGATCACGATCACCGGCACGGTCGGCGCGAGCCGCTCGAGCAGCACCCAGCCGTCGCCGTGCCCGATCTCGGCATCGAGCAGCGCCAGGTCGGGCCGGTCTTCGCGGATGATCACTTCGGCCGCGGCGACGGTGTTCGCCCGCATGGTGCGGTAGCCGCTCGCTTCGAGCTGTTCGGTGAGCATCGCGGCCGTAGCGGCGTTATCGTCGATAATCAGAATGGTCGGCAAAACGCTGGTTCCTTCTCGGCTGCCAGGGAAGCCGCGCCCGCGGCCCGCGCCGGGGACGGCGGCGTGGCGGCGTTGACACCCGCCGGACGGCGCGCTATTATAGCACGCCCATTAGCGAACGCAAAGGAGCAGCACATGGCGACACGCGTCGTTTCCTACGGCCTGGGGCCGATCGGCCTGGGCATCGCCCGGGTGGCGGCGCGCCGCCCGACGATCATGATCGTCGGCGCGGTGGACGTGGACCCGGCCAAGATCGGGCGCGACTTGGGTGAGCTGCTCGGCGGGCCGGCGCTCGGCGTTCCGGTGCGCGGCGATGCGGCGGCGGCGCTGGCCGAGCTCGAGCCCGAGGTCGTGCTGCACGCTACCGGCTCGTCGCTGGCGCGCGTCGCGCCGCAACTGCTGGAGATCGTCAACGCCGGCGCGCACGTCGTCTCAACCTGCGAGGAACTGGCATTTCCCTGGACGGCCCAGCCGCAGCTCGCGGCGGAGCTGGACGCCGCCGCGCGGCGGGCGGGCGTGGTGCTGCTCGGCACCGGGATCAACCCCGGTTTCGCTATGGACGCCCTGCCGCTCCTGCTCACCGCGCCATGCGCCGAGGTGCGCGCCGTGCGCGTGCTGCGCGTGGTGGACGCCGCCCGACGGCGCGGCCCGCTGCAGAAGAAGGTCGGGGCCGGGCTGACGCCCGAGGCGTTCGCCGCGAAAGTGGCCGACGGCTCGGTGCGGCACGTCGGCCTCCCCGAGTCGCTGCACATGCTGGCGACCTCGCTCGGTTGGGAGCTAGACACGCTGCAGGATCAGATCGAGCCGGTGATCGCCGAGGCGCCGATCGTCACCGAGTTCGCCAGTGTGCAGCCCGGCCAGGTGGCCGGCGTGCGGCAGGTGGCGAGCGGCACGCTCGGCGGGCGCGAGGTGCTGCGGCTGGAGCTGCGGATGTACCTTGGCGCGCCCGACCCCCAGGATACGGTCGAGATCGACGGCGACCCGCCGGTGCGCACAACGATCGCCGGCGGGCTGCACGGCGACCTGGCGACCGCCGCGATGATCGTGAACGCGGTGGGAAGCGTGCGCCGCGCCCAGCCCGGCCTGGGCACCGTGGCCGATGTGCCGCTGGTGCATTACTGGTGAAGCAGGGCGAGCCACGACGGGCGAAGGCGCACGATTCCAGCCTAGAGCATCACCACGTCCGCATCCCTGGGATGTTCATCGGTGAAGTGACGATCAGGTTGTAGAGCAGCGGGCCGTAGTTGATCAGGATCAGCGCCAACGCGATCGCCAGCCATGGCGTCCAGCGGTCGAGGATGCGGGGCGCGTCCTCCGGGCCGGAGACCGCCCTGGCGAACGGCGCCTCCTGGCCGACCTGCGGCGCCCCGGCGACGACCGTCAGCAGCATGTTCGCGTAGAACAGGATGGCGCTGATGAACATCAGCGCCGCGCCGATGCCGACCAGCGGCAGCAACGCCCGCCACTCGCCCGCGACATAGGGCGCCGCGCCGATCATCGTGCGCCGCGGCATGCCGAGCAGGCCGAGCGTGTGCATGAAGTGCGAGAACAGTCCCATCCCGATGAACCACGTCCACGCCTGCGCCACGCCCATCCAGCGGCTCCAGAGCGCCCGCCCGGCGAGCAGCGGCACCAGCCAGTAGCTGATACCCATGAAGGTTAGCGTCACCGCCGTGCCGACCGTCAGGTGGAAGTGGCCGGAGATCCAGGCGGTGTTGTGCACCACCAGATTGATGTTGTACGAGGCGTTGATCAGCCCACCGATCCCACCGAAGGCGAACAGGATCATCGCCAGCACCTGCGCGGTGAACGACGGGTCGCGCCACGGCAGGTTGAAGACCCACGCCAGCCAGCCCCGCCCGCCGCGCGCCCGCCCGCCGTTCTCGAGCGAGGCGACCACGTTGAAGAAGGTCAGCAGGCTCGGAAAGAAGACGCCGAAGGTGAACAGCGCATGGACATATTTCCAGGCCGGCGAGATGCCCGGGTCGGTGACCTGGTGGTGCAGCCCGATCGGCGTCGAGAGGATCAAGAACAGAATAAACGACACACGCGCCATCGGATCGCTGAACAGCCGCCCGCCGGCCTGGCGCGGCACCAGGGTATACCAGGAGATATAGGCCGGCAGCAGCCAGAAGTAGACGATCGGGTGCCCGGTGAACCAGAACAGCGTGCGCGCCAGCAACGGATCGGTGCCGGGCGTCAGCCCTAGCGCCCACGGAATAAGCAGCACGAGCATCTCAGCGGCGATGCCGACCGAGCAGATCGTCCACATCACCATTGTGACCAGCGCCATGAAGCCGGCCAGCGGCGTGCGCGCCGCCGGGTGCGCCGCGCGCCAGCGCCGGTAGGTCAGCGTCAGGTTCACCAGCAGCAACCAGGTGCCGGCGACCACCAGTGTCAGGCCGATGTAGTAGAGCGGGCTGGCCTCCAGCGGCGGGTAGGATGTGAAGAGGACGGTCGCGTTGTTGAGCAGCAGCGGCAGCGCCGCCAGTAGCAGCCCGGCGAGCATCACGCCGAACGTCGCCCAGCCGAGCCGCCCGCTGGCCAGCGGCATGTCGAAGGCGCGGGTGGCGATAAACGTCAACCATCCCATGATGAAAAAGGTGGTGAAGACCAGCACATTTAGCACGCCGTGGAGCGCCAGGCCGTGGTAGTAGCCGCGAACCACCGGGCTCAAGAAGGGGTAGATGTTGATTCCGTTGTATTCGAGCGCCTGGAGAACACCCATCAGCCCGCCGACCGCCAGCGCCGCGAAGGCGACGATCAGGTTCGCGGCGGTGATCCGCTCCTCGGTGCGGAACCGCCCCGCCGCACGGACGGCCACGCCGGCCCGCACCGCGTCGAAGATAGCCATACGCCTCTCCTCAAATGCCGGACGCGTTGTTGTTCGCCCCGGCTGGCTCAGCCGACGATCACCTTCCCCGCCATCACATGGTGCCCGCCGCCGCAGTACTCATGGCAGACGAGCAGGTACTCGCCCGGCCGGTCGAAGGTCGCCGTCATGCGCGAAATCTGCCCTGGGACGACCATCATGTTGACCGGCGTGCCGTTGATCTTGAAGCCATGGACCACGTCTCGGCTGGTGACGACGAAGGTCACCGTCGCGCCGACCGGCACGCGAATCTCTTTCGGATCGAACAGAAAGGTCTGCGCTACGACCGCGACCTCGTAGCGGCCGGGAGCCAGTTCGCGCACGCCGGGTTTGTCGAACGGCGGGGTGGTGTTGATCGCCTTCGGGTCGATTCGCCCGGACGCGCCCGGCACGGCGATACCGATCGCGAACGCCGTCAGGGTGATCGCGACGAGGAACGCGATCGGAATCGCAATGCTCGGCAGGATCCAGGCGACCTCAAAGATGTACCCAAGAAATTTGCTCTGTTTCATTGGCGCGGAATCCCTCCTTCGGTCAGCAGTTGGAGATAGACCTGGACCCACAGCATCGTCAGCGCCACCAGGAACAGGATGGTGATCAACAGCGCGCCACGCGGCGGCTCGTGCGACGCCTCCTCGTCCTGAGCTCCATCGGTCTCCCGTTCGTTCGTGTCAGCCATGGATGTTCTCCCCCGGCCCGACGGGCGCGGCCTGCGGCGTGCCGCCGGGCGTTATCGTGGGTAGCAGAGGAACAGGTGCGCCGCTTCGTAGACCAGGCGGCCCGCCCCGGCGCTGTTGCGCCGCTCGTCGCCGAGCAACCGCAGATCGCGCAGGACGACCGCCGGATCGGGCGCGGCGCCGCGATAGACCGCCCGAATCAGCCCGCGCTCGTCCACGAGCACGGTCGCCGGCTCGAAGTGCATCTCCCCGTTGGTGGTGTAGTAGATGCCGAACCCTGCGCCGACCAGTTGCCGCACCTGCGCCGGATCGCCGCCGGCCACGCGCCAGCGCCCGGGCGCGGCACCGAGCCGGGCGGCGTAGCGCTGGAGCGCCGCCCGGTCGTCCGCTGGATCGAGCGAGACCGTGAAGAAGCGCACCGGCAGCCCGCCCTCTGGCGGCGCGTCCAGCCGCGCCTGGACGGCGCGCAGCGCCGCCTCCGCCGGGGCGCACGCTGCACCACAACCAGCGTACCCGAGCTGGAAGAGCGTCGGCGCGCCAAGCGCATCCCATTCCGTCAGCCACCGGCCGTCGGCGTCCACCAGATGGAAGGCGGGCAGCGCCGCGCCGCGCGGCAGCACCTGCACCGGGCGCAGCACGGCGAACACCAGCACCGCGGCGGCGAGCCCGCCGAGCACGGTGTAGAGCCCGTGCATCCAGCGCGGGCGCGCCGTGCGGCCTGCCTGGCGGAACGTTGCGGTCGGCTGCGTCACGGGCCACCGATAGCAAGGGCGATGAGCCGCGAAACCTGAGACGATGATAGGCGAGCGCAGACCACCAAGGCGTGGAGAGACGGCAACGGCGCGTTGCGGGCTGGCAACGAAAACGGCGGGAGAACTCCCGCCGCAATGGATAATTCGCTATTGAAACGGCACCTTCGGGCGGCGCCTGCCGGGGAGGGAGAGACAACGTCGTGCCGCACGTCGACGGCACGACATCATGCGTCCGTGGCGCATGCCTCACGCAGGGAGCATTGGGCCATTACACCGGCTGCCGTGCGCCGCGCACCGCCCGTCGGCGCGCGTCCACCACCAATGGATCGGCCAGCGCCGCCGCCGCGAGCAGCACCAACGCGATCCAGGTCAGGTCGGCCAGCAGCAGATGGATGAGCTGGAGCGGAACCGGCGCGAGCAGGCCCAGGTTCACCCCGCCGACCAGCAATTGCGCCAGGTAGATGCCGGTGAGCGTCCATGCCAGCCGCTCGGTGGCGCGCCCGGCTTGGCGTGTCAGCCGCCACGCCAGCGCGACCACATACAGCCCGAGCACCATCGCCAGGATCGGGTGGACGACGCGCAAACGGATAAGGAAATGCGCCGTCGGCGAAAGGTCCTGCTGCATCCCTTCAATAAGCGACCCGGCGGGGAAGAGCGTATCGCCGAGCGCGGTGATCGCGCCCGTCGCCCCGAGCAGCAGCAGGCCGAGCAGCGCCGCGCCGAGCGCCCAGCCGGCGGCCCCGGCGCCACGCAGGCGCAACGGCGCCCCGCCTGACGCCCACCAGGCGGTGAGCGCCAGTGCCGCCAGCAGCAGGAAGGTGTTCACGAGATGGACGGCGATCGAGATCGCGCGGTAGGCGGACTGGTCGGCGCCGACCCAGCCGAACAGCACTAACCCAGCGCCAACCAGCGCCTCGGTGATGATAAAGACCATGGACCAGGCGGCGCCGCGCCGCACTGTCGCGCCTTTCGGGTAGGCCCGGAACGCCCAGACCAGCATCCCGGCGACCAGCAGCAGGGCCACCCCGCTGGTGGCGCGGTGCGTCAACTCGATCAGCGTCTCGACCTCCGGCGCGCGCGGGATGACCTGGCCGTTACAGAGCGGCCAGTGCGCGCCACACCCCGCGCCGGAGCCGGTGGCCCGCACAAACGCGCCCCACAGGATGACGAGCAGGTTATAGCCGAGCACACCCCAGGCGAACCAGGCAAAGCGATTCTGTGGCATCATCACAATCCTCTCTAGCCTGGCTCTATTCTACCCGATCGCCGCGGGATGCGAAAGGGCGCGGCCGGTTGCGATCTCGCAACCGGTCTCAGCGGACGATGCGCAGGATGTGCCGCGCCAGGCCGGGGAAGGCTCCCGCGACCGCCACCAGCGGTCGGGCCTGCCAGGGCAGCACGATCTCGCCCTCGCGCCGCCGCGCGATCGCCCGGACGACCACGCGGGCGACATCATCCGCCTGAAGCCAGGGGACCAGGCGACTGCTGCGCGGGTAACGGCCGATGTCCGCCCGTGTCTGAAAGCCGGTACGGGCCACGCCCGGCAGCAGCAGCGCGCAGCGCACGCCGCTGCCGGTCAGCTCCAGCATGAGCGTGCGGGCATAGGCCACCAGCGCGAACTTGGTCATGCTGTAGTAGCCCATGTTGGGCGTAGCGACCAGCCCGGCCAGCGAGCCCATCGCGACGATCTGGCCCCGGCGGCGCGCGAGCATGCCCGGCAGAAACGCCTGCGTGCAGCGCACCGCGCCGTACAGGTTGACATCCATCATCGCCTCGAGATCGGCGAGCGGCGCATCTTTCAGCAGCTCCAGCACGCCGAATCCGGCGTTGTTCACCAGCACATCCACCCGCCCGAAGCAGGCGAGGGTTGCCTCGGCCAGCCGGCGCACGTCGTCGTCGCTGGTGACATCGCACGGCACGGCCAGCGCGCGGCCCACGCCAAGCTCGGCGGCGAGAGCGCCGAGGCGCTCGCCGGAGCGCGCCGCCAGCACCACCTGCGCCCCGGCGGCAGCGCAGCGCCGGGCGATCGCCTCGCCAAAGCCGCTCGACGCGCCGGTGATCACAATGACCTGGTTGTGTAGCTTCATGCGGCGATCCCCATGCAGTTTCAGGCGGCCCACGACGGCGACAGCGCCCGCCTGGCCGACACGATGATAGGCGGACGTATGCGACCGCCCGCAGCGCCCGAAACACGGCGCTGCTGATTGTCGCATGGTATCGCGAGATTGGTATGGCTCGTGCGCTGCCAACGCAGGGGTGAGGGGTCGGGGATCGGGCTTCCAGAAGCTGTCTGAAACGCTCCAGCGGGAAATCGGGGCCCACTGGCCCCAGTTGTCGTGAGCGCTCGCGGCACGTGGCCCCGCCGGAGGATCGCAGCACCTTGCGCGCAGCCTCCGCGGCAGCGGCGATCATGTTACAACGGCGCTGCCCGTCGCATCACGACGATCCGGAGCGGCAGCCGCGCCAGCCGGAGCGCCAGGTTCATCAGCCGATACGCCCAGCGCATGCCGGGCGGGATGGCGGCCGGCGCAACCGCCTGAAAGCCGAAACGCTCGTAGAATGGCGCCAGCGCCGCGCTACAGTAGAGGTAGACGTCGCCCGGCTCGCGCGCCAGCAGCGCCGTGATGATCGCCCGCGCGACGCCCCGTCCCCGCCACTCCGGCACAACCGCGATCGACGCCAGCTCGCGCACGCCGCCGTGCGGCTTCACTTGGCCGACGCCAACGATCCGCCCGCCCGCCTCGGCGACGAGAAAGCGCCGCCAGTCCAACCCGGTCGGGTTGATACGGGCGGCGCGAACGAGCGCGGTGATGGCGGGTTGGTCCGCCGCGACCGCGGCACGAACAGCGATGCTAGCGGTTGCCATACTCCCTCGGCGGCACACTGCGCAGATAGGCGATGATCGCCCGCACCTCACGATCGGTCATACCGCTATAGTACTTCCACGGCATGAAATCGCTGATCGGCGCGCCGCCTGGCCGCTTCCCCTCGCGAATAATACGTACCAGGTCGTCGTCGCTGTAGCCCTGCACCGCCCCGGCCGGCGTGATGTTCGGCATCGCCGGAAAGTTCGGCGGCGCACCGGGGATGCGCCCGCCGGAGAGGGTGGGACCGTGGCAGCCCATGCAGCCGGTGGTGCGCGCCAGGTAGCGGCCGTACTCTTCGGTTGGCGCGGGGGCGATCACGGGCGGCGGCGGACCGGCTCCTACCACCGATTCGGCGGACAGCAGGTTGGCCTGGTTCGTGACCATCAGCAGCCGGGCCAGCAGGCCAACGCGGTTCGGCGGCAGTTCGTTGTCCACCGGTGGCACACTCTTGATGTACGCGATCACCGCCGCCAGATCGTCCGCGTTCAGGTGAACGTAATCGTCCACCGGCATCACAACCAGCGAGCGCCCATCCGGCTTGACGCCGTGGCGAATCGCGCGGACGAAGTCGGCGTCACTGAGGTGTCCGCCCACGCCACCCTTGCCACGCGTGAGGTTGGCCGTGCTCACCATACCGAGCAGCGGGTCATCGATGTACTTCGCCTTGCCGCCCAGGTCCGCGCCGTGGCAATCGACACAGGCCAGCAGGTTGACAACCAGGTGCCGCCCGCGCTCGATGCTCGCCGGGTCACCCGGGATGGCGATCGGCTCCGCGCCGACGGCATACACCCGGTTGATTCGCATCTCGCTGGCGATGTACACGCCGAGCGCCGCCAGCAGCAGCAGCCCGACCAGCCCGCCGAGCACGATCCCCGTCCATTTCAGAAAGGTCTTCACACATACCTCGCATCACTGCACCCAGGGGGCAGGGTTCAGGGATCGGGAGAACCCTGCAGCCCTGGCGCCTACGGCCCCTGGAACATCGGCCGCATCCCGCTCCCCTCACGCCCGCCGCCGAAGCGCCGCGCCGAGCCAGACAAGCCACACTGGGTTGATGGCGAAGCCGGCCAACAACACCGGGATGAGCAGAAGCGGGTTCGCCGGGCTGAGAACCGTCAGCCGGGCGATGGAGATCATAACTTGCAAGACGCCCAGGAGCAGCCCGAGGTTACCGAGGCCGCGCGCGCCCACGCGACGCAGGAGCACGGAGAGGATCAGCGTGCCGAGACCGGCAGCGCCGAAGGTAAGGAGGCCGCGCGGATCGGCCGGGAAGGGCAGGTCCGGGCCGGCGGCCGGCGGCGGGGTGATCGCGTTCGCCAGATCGTAGCCGCCGTGCGCCGCCGCGCCGAGCGCCCCGGCGGCGGCGAAGATCAGCCCGAGTCTCGCCGCAGAGTCATCCGCCGTGCGCACCCAGGCGGACAACCCCGCCAGCACGACGATCATCAGCAGGCCGCCGAGCATCAGGAACAGTCCGTGGAGCAGCGGCTGCTGCAGGACGACGAACGCCACCGCATATGCCAGCCCGGCCACACCTGCGCCGATCGCCGCCAGGCCCGCCACCCGCCCGAATCTCGCCCTATCTGTCGCGTCCGCCGGTTGTACGGTCATCGGTCCGGTTGCCATCGGTATACCCTCCAGATGGGCGCGCTCAGGAGGCGCGCAGATGGTGTTCTGCCAGACAGTGCGAGCCGCCACATGCGGCTGGATGATGCCGCGTACCACGATCGTGGTATCATGCGCCGCACCGCATGCTGAGCAGAGGGCTACCGCCGTGAAGACCACCCGCGAACGCATCGAGGATCTGCGCCGCCGCCGCGCGCAGGCCCGCACGACCGACCCGGACGCCGTCGCCAGGCAGCACGCCCGCGGCAAGCTCACCGCCCGCGAGCGCGTCGAGCGCCTGCTCGACCCCGGCTCGTTCGTCGAGCTGGATGCCTTCGCCGTCCACCGCACGAGCAACTTCGGCATGGCGCGGCGCCGGCCGCTGGGCGACGGCGTGATCACCGGGCACGGCACCATCGACGGGCGCCCGGTCTGCCTCTTCTCGCAGGATTTCACCGTCTTCGGCGGCTCGCTTGGCGAGGTCTTCGCCGAGAAGATCTGCAAGGTCATGGACCTGGCGGTCAAGATGGGCGTGCCGTGCATCGGCCTGAACGACTCCGGCGGCGCGCGCATCCAGGAAGGGGTCGTCAGTCTCGGCGGCTACGCCGAGATCTTCTACCGCAACGTCGTCGCGTCCGGGGTCATTCCGCAACTCTCGCTGATCGCCGGGCCGTGCGCTGGCGGGGCGGTCTACTCCCCCGCCATGACCGACTTCATCTTCATGGTCAAGGGCACGTCGCAAATGTTTATCACCGGCCCGGATGTCATCCAGACCGTCACCGGCGAGACGGTCGGCTTCGAGGAGTTGGGCGGCGCGATGACGCACAACAGCCGCAGCGGCGTGGCGCACTTCGCCGCCGAGGACGAGGACGAGGCGTTCGACCAATTGCGGATGCTGCTCTCGTTCATTCCGTCGAACAACCTGGACGACCCGCCCTACCTCGAGCCGGCAGACGACCCGGAGCGCATGGACGAGGCGTTGCAGGAGATTATCCCGGACAATCCGCGCAAACCGTACGACATGCTCGACGTGATCCATGCCGTGGTGGATGACGGGGCGTTCTTCGAGGTGCAGCCGTACTGGGCGCGCAACATCGTGATCGGGTTCGCCCGGCTGGATGGCCACGCCGTCGGGGTGGTCGGCAACCAGCCGATGCACATGGCGGGCACGCTCGACATCGACTCGTCGATCAAGGCCGCCCGGTTCGTGCGGTTTTGCGATGCATTCAACATCCCCCTGGTGACGTTCGTGGACGTGCCCGGCTTCCTGCCCGGCACGCAGCAGGAGTACGGCGGCATCATCCGCCATGGCGCCAAGCTGCTCTACGCCTATTGCGAGGCGACCGTGCCGAAGCTGACGGTGATCACCCGCAAGGCATACGGCGGCGCCTACGACGTGATGGCGAGCAAGCACATCCGCGCGGACTTCAACTTCGCCTGGCCGACGGCCGAGATCGCGGTGATGGGGGTGGACGCGGCGGTCAAGATCATCTTCCGCAAGGAGCTGGCCGAGGCGGCCGACCCGGAGGCGCGCCTGGCCGAGCTGGTCGAAGATTACCAGAACCGTTTCGCCAACCCGTATGTCGCCGCCGAGCGCGGCTATGTGGACGAGGTGATCGAGCCGCGCGAGACGCGCCCGGCGCTGGTCCGGGCGCTGCGCCTGGCGCGGACAAAGCGGCAGAGCCTGCCGCCGCGCAAACACGGCAACATCCCGTTGTGAGGCCGCCCGGCGATAGGCGCGGTGCCCGCCGCCCGCGGGCGGGGGTGGTCGGCCCATGGTGGGCGATGGACGACAACGGACGACGGACGAACGCCAGGCGCAGGAGACCCGGAGACACCGTCCGGTGCCCGCCGTTCACCGACGGACGACGGACACACGTCGGCCATGGAGCGATGGTACGCCTGTGGCCGAATTCGGCATTTCGCATTACCGAATCTCAATCTCAATACCTATTGCGCACCTTCTCACCGATATGTTAAGATAGCCGCGTCATCTGGTGCGGCGCCTTGTTGCTCGATACGGGTACGCAATGTGCTGATGTGGTTGAACGAGTATGGCGAGCGACACAGAGCCCAAGGAGCGGGTCGTTGAACTCCGGCTCCCGAGCCGGCTGGGGTATGAAAAAGTTGCCATGGATACCGCCGCATCGCTCGCCCGCCGCATGGGGTTCGACAGCGAGCGGATCGAGGCGCTCCGCACAGCGATCGGCGAAGCGGTGACCAACGCCATCGAGCATGGCAACGCCCATGATGACGCGACAAAGGTGACGGTGCTCGTAACCCTCCGCCCCGGCGAACTGGTCGTGAGTGTGGCCGATCAGGGCCGCAAGCCGCTCGAAAAGGACGAGACGACGATCACCCCCCGCATCGAAGAGGCGCTCAGCAAGGATGACAAAGGCGGTTGGGGCATTTGGCTGATCCGCAGCCTGATGGATGAGGTAGAGTTCAGCACCGCGCCAACCGGCGGCAATCAGATCCGCATGGTCATCCACCTGGAGCGATGAGGGCCATAGGAGCATGGAGACGACGTCGCAGCCGGCATCGATCGAGCTTTCCTTCCCGAGCGAGCTTGGCTATGAGAAGATCGCTCGCGAGGCGGTCGCTGCGTTCGCGCGCCGCCTGGGGTTCGAGCCGGAACTGATCGACGATTTGAAGACGGCGCTCGGCGAGGCGTGTGTCAATGCGATCGAGCACGGCAACGGGTGCACACCGGACACGCGGGTGAGCATCGTGTGCAACTGCGAGGGTGGCCGGCTGCTGGTGGAAGTCTGCGATGAAGGCGCGGTGGTCTTCGAGAGCGCGCCGCCGCCCGTGCCGATCGAAGCGAAGCTCAGCGGCCTAGCCCCAGCGCGCGGCATGGGCCTGATGATCATCGCCCAACTGGTCGATGAGGCGGGCTTCGGCGCGTCGCCAACTGGCGGCAATCGCTTCTGGTTCGCCATCAGACGCCGGCTAACACACGCTGCGCCGGCCACAGGGGCGCCCTGACGATTGTAGCTTGCAGCTTGCCTGACCGTCTGGCTTCTGGCCGTTGTGTGATTGCGGATTGTATGGACAGCGCTGCCCGATTCAGCAGGATGGTTGCGCACGAGACACGGATGCCGCAGCGCACACCGAGCGCACAGCGGTTGAGCAGTTCAACGCATCCACTGCGTGTGGTCTCTGTGGCTCACTTCTGTAAGAGGACGCAACAAGGAGCGTGAACGGTATGATGCTAGAGGATGAACTGAGCGTCGAGATCCGCGAGCGCGACGGCGTGGCGATCATCGACCTGAACGGCGACGTGACGACCTTCGCGGAAGAGAAGATCAACAGCGCCTACGCGCAGGTGACCAGCCAGGGCGCGAAACAGATTTTGCTGAACTTCCGCCAGAACGACTATATCAATAGCGCCGGGATCGCGATCCTGATCGGAATCGTCACTGAGGTCAACCGCAATGGCCAGAAGCTGGCGGTGAGCGGCCTGTCGCAGCACTTCCAGAAGATCTTCCGTATGGTCGGTCTCGCGCAGTACGCCGAGATCTACCAGGACGAGGACGAGGCCGTTCGCGGCTTCAACGCCGTCGCCAGATAAGCCGGGAGCGAAGGGACGGCGGAGGACGGGCGACCATGCGATTGTCGTTCGTCCTCTGGCTCCGGCCCGCATCGCGATCAGCGTACCGTTATCCCCTCTCCCTCGCGCACCACCCCGATCGACCAACACGACTCGCCAGCCGCGCGCATGGCGTCCAGCAGCGCCGCCGCCGCATCTGCCGGGAGCGCCAACAGCAGCCCGCCCGACGTCTGCGGATCAAAGAGCAACTCCACGCGCGCCCCGTCCAGGCCGCCGCCCAGGCGCACGTAGCCGTCGCCGAGCAGATAGTCGCGGTTGCGCCGCAGACCGCCGGGGAAGATAGCGGCCCGGGCGTAGTCGAGCGCGCCCGGCAGCAGGGGCACGGCCTCCGACCAGATCTCTAGCCCGACAGCGCTGTTGCGCGCTAGCTCGGCGGCGTGCCCCAGCAGCCCGAAGCCGGTGATGTCTGTCCCGCTGCGCACGCCCGCCGCGACCGCCAGCTCGGCCGCGCGGCGGTTGAGCCGGAGCATGCTCGCCGTCGCCGCGGCCACGTGTTCGGCGTGCGCCAGGCCGCGCTTCAGCGCCGTGGTGACCGTCCCGGTGCCGAGCGGCTTGGTGAGCAACAGCACGTCGCCGGGGCGCGCGCCAGCCTTGGCGATCAGCCGGGCCGGGTGCACCAGCCCAGTGACGCACAGGCCGTACTTCGGCTCCTGGTCGATCACCGTGTGCCCGCCGGCGACCACTGCGCCCGCCTCCGCGACCTTGTCCGCCCCGCCCTGCAGGATAGCGCCGATCACGGCGGGCGGCATGTCCTCTGGGAAGCCGGCGATCGCCAGCGCCAGGATCGGGCGGCCGCCCATAGCGTAGACATCGCTCAGGGCGTTCGCGGCGGCGATCGCACCGAAGGTGGATGGGTCGTCCACGATCGGCGGGAAAAAATCGACAGTCTGCACCAGCGCCGTGTCGTCCGACAGGCGATAGACCGCGGCGTCGTCGCTCACCTCCAGGCCGACGAGCAGGCGCGGGTCCGTTGGCAGGTTGAGCGAGCGCAGCACCTGCGCCAGGGCAGCGGGGCCCATCTTGGCGGCTCAGCCGGCGCAGGAAGCCATGCTCGTCAGCCGGCGGATGTCGTCTCGCGAGTGCATGGGCAGGCCTTCTCCACAGGAGCGGATTGGGCTGTCGGTGTGGTCGCGCCTCCAGCTACAGCCGGAGCATTATACACGTTGCACCCGTATCCTGCATTTTATGGGCGCTGCTCCAGCACCGCCTCGGGCAGGTACAATCGCCCTTCATCAGCGTCGTACTCGAACAGCTCGGCGTAGCGCCCCCAATCGACAGCGGTCGCGAACTGCCGCTCCGCTTCCTGTTCGGAAAGTGCTCGTCGAGCAGATCGAGGAAGAAATCGGCGCGGAGACTCCCGTCTTTCGCTTGCTGAAGCGCCTGATACATTGCGGCAAGCATAGGAATGCGCGACAGCGCCTGCTGCCGGAAGAGATCTTTGCTACGCAGAATGGTCGTGGTAGCAAAATCGCGGCCCGCCTCCGTCAGCACGACGTCGGCATCCGACACGTCGGCGAATCCAAGCAGCACGGCGGCGTCCAGGATCGGCAGTAGGTCATCGACGGTCAGCAGCAGCTGATCGGCGAGCGCGGGCAGGTCGGCGCGGCCGCCATGCTGCTCGAGGATTTCCAGCAGGCCGCTGATGGCGCCGGCGCGTACATGGGGCAGCGGCCGGGCGTATGGGGAGACCGGGCGCGGTGGCCGCTGTGGCGTCGCCACTTCCGCCTCCGGATTGGTCATCACCGTGTAGATATACTCGACCAACTCCGTGAAATGCGGATGGCTCCGCTCGCGTGGGCGGGGCAGGTCGATCCGTACCTCGCCGCGGACGTGGCCGGGATTGGCACCGAGCACAATCACCCGGTCGGCAAGGAGGACGGCCTCATCGATGTTATGCGTGACGATCAGGATGCTCTGCGCCGGAAAACTGCCCGCTTCCCACAAGTCGCCGATCTCGCCGCGCAGGTTTTCGGCCGTGAGCACATCCAGTGCGGAGAACGGCTCGTCCATACACAGCACTCGTGGCCGGACGACGAAGGCCCGCGCGAAGCCGACGCGCTGGCGCATACCGCCCGAGAGCTCCTTCGGATAGGCGCTCTCGAAGCCATCCAGTCCCACCATGTCGATCGCCTGAAGCGCCCGCATATGCCGCTCGGCGGGTGGGACTCCCCGCGCCTCCAACCCGACTTCGACATTCTCCTGCACCGTGAGCCAGGGCAGCAGGGCAAAGCTCTGAAAGACCATGGCGACATCCGGGTTCGCGCCGTGCAACTCCCGCCCACTGCTCAGCACCCGCCCGCGGCTGGGCGGGATCAGGCCGGCCAGAATGCGCAGCAGCGTGCTTTTGCCGCTGCCGCTGCGGCCAAGCAGCGCGACAACCTCGCCAGCGCGAATCCCAAGCGAAATATCTTCCAGCACGGTGAACTCGCCGGCGCCATCCGGCCTGGGAAATGTCTTGAAGACATGCTCGGTGTCCAGCAGCGCGCCGTTCGCCTGGATCGTCATGTCATACCTCGCTTTCGTGCCCGGCTAGCCGAGTCGATACTTGTGCTCCGCCAAGGTATACAGCGGCTGCCAGAGCAGCCGATTGAGCCCGACAACGCACAGACTCATCATCCCCACGCCGAGCACGATCCGCGGCCAGTCGCCGACAGCCGTCGCCTCGGCGATGTACGCCCCGAGTCCGGTGGCCACCAGCGTTGTGTCGCCCCACGAGACGAGCTCCGCGACGATGCTGGCGTTCCAGGCTCCGCCCGCGGCGGTCAGCGCGCCAGTGACCCATGCGCCGAAGATCGCCGGAATTATCAGCCGCTTCCACAGCAGCCAGCCGGTCATGCCGATGTTGGCCGCCATTTCGCGCAGATCGGTGGGAACGCTCTGCGCGCCGGCGATGACGTTGAACAGGATGTACCACTGCGCCCCGAGCGACATCAGCAGGATGCTACCCCAGTTGATGCTCACCCCGCTGCGGATAAAGAAGCGCGTCGCGAACGGGAAAAGAAAATTGGCCGGAAAGGACGAGAGGAACTGCACCACTGGCTGCAACAGGCGCGAAAGGCGCGGGTTGAAGCCGATCGCCACGCCCACCGGCACCCAGATCAGCGTGCTGAACGCCACCACCACCAGGACGCGGGCGAAGGTGGCCATGCCGAGCAGGAGCGCTCGCCCGACCTCGCCCCAACCCACGCCGCGAACGACGAAACTCGCCCCGAGCGCCAGCAGCGCCGCGGCGCTGGCGATCACCACGGCGGAGCGGCCGCCGGGCGCTGCCGCGGCCGTGTGAGCCTATTCAGCCCCTCGTCAACCGCCTGGCGCAGCGGCGCAAGCCAGCGGCTCAACCGCCGGGGGAGGCGAGCGACGCGCAGCAGATCGAGCAGCCAGGACTGCGGCGGCTCGACCGCGGCGCTCTGCTCCAGCTTGAACTTGTCGGCCCAGGCGACCATCGGCCGCCAGAAGAGCTGATCGACCAGGACGATCAGGATCGCGATCGTCAGAATGGCCCAGCCGAGCGCGTCCAGGCGCTGTGCGTCCACCGCTGTGGCGACATACGAGCCGATGCCTGGCAGCGTGTAGCTCTGGTTGAGCACGCTGATCGCCTCGCTGGCGGACACAAAAAATCAGCCGCCGCCGAAGCTCATCACCGCGTTCCAGAGCAGCGGGATCATCGCTGCGGGCAGTTCGACCTGACGGAAGCGCTGCCAGCGGGAGAAACCATACAACGTGGCGGCCTCATCCAGTTCCTTCGGCACCGTCTTCAGCGAATGATAGAAGGAAAAGGTCATGTTCCAGACTTGCGATGTGAAGATCGCAAAGATGGAGGCGCATTCCAGGCCAAGCAGGCTGCCGGGAAACAGGGCGATAAAGCCGCTCACGGTGATCGACAGGAAGCCCAGCACCGGAACCGATTGCAGCACATCGAGCAGCGGGATCAGCACCTGCTCGGCACGCCGGCTCTTCGCAGCGATATAGCCGTACACCAGGCTGAACAGAAAGGAGCAGCCGAGCGCCAGAAACATGCGAAGCGTGGAGCGAGCGGCATAGTACGGCAGGTTGGCCGGATTCAGGTCGATTTGGGGTACGTCGGCTGGCGGCGCGAAGCTGACCAGCATCCCCGCCCCGACCCGCGCGATGAGCGCCAGCAGGGCAAGGACGCCGAGCAGCAGTACGACATCCGCCAGGCCGAACGGTAGCCGCTGCAGCGCCTCGCGCGTGGGGAATGTGGTTCGCCGCATGGCACGCCTCCCATCATGCGCCGTCCGCCGAAGCGTTGAGCAGCATCCGGATGCGGTCAAGTCGAATATTGCTGGGCGCCGGCAGGCGCGCGGCGATCCGCACAATGCGATCACTGGGCGCCGCATGTCTGATCGCGGCGGTCTGCGGTGGGTCGTGCGTCAACTCAGCCCCAACCGTCGGAGTGAGGCGGCTGGGGCGATCGGTGGGAGCGATCAACTTCGTCATGCTGTTCCCTCCTGTTCGATAGTCAGTTCGCCCATTCCACACGCAACACGCGGAAGAGTCGCTCTCCATTCGCCTCACCTCCTTTCGGCTCGTTCGACGTGATTTGGAGCGCACGCCACGGCACGCCGACCGTGGCCGGAGCGGCGCTGCGAATAGGAATGGCGGCTAGACTGGACCAACGCGGCGGCGCAGGGCGGAGGCAATCTGCGCGGGACGAGGGCAACAAAATGCCCCGGCGACCAGAGCCACACCGGGGCGGTGCGCAGCGGCAGCAGGCGCTACCGGGCGCGCAGCAGCAAGCCGGGGTGGCGGGCGGTCACGCAGGTTGTCTCAGCGGCTGAGCGCCGCTGGCTACGGTTACTGCCGTCCATACCAAACGACCCCAACATACTGACGCCCTTCTAGCAGCAGCCAAAAGGGCGCATCGGTTGCGTGTTTCCCTCCTGGTTGAGCTTAAGCGCTTCTGCAACGTAGCGGCCGTGCCGCAGTCACCTTGGCGCGACCCTTACGCCGAACCGCGCCGTGCGCCCCTTAGCGTCTCTCGACGGGCCGGGACAGTGACCTATGTTTGCAGGAGCACCGCGCCTAACGAAGGAACAGCGTCAGGCCAAACGTTCGGCGGCTATTGTAGTCTTCCCCGCCGGCTCTGTCAAGCACGATAGAGAGATCGAGTAAACGTTAGAGCCTGTTTGAAACGGGGAGGTTTGGTTATTTCCGCCGACCATGGGCGGCGCAGGGGGTTCTTCGAGAAGCTGTCTGCAAGGGGGAGGTGTGGCGGGCGCAGCCCTCCACGATGCCCGATGCTCCGCCGCGCGGTCGGCGGGGCAGGTGTCGTCGAGGGGCCAGCGGCCCCCACTACCCTCGCTTGGGCACGTTGCAGACAGCCGCTGAGGGGCCTGCGGCCCGCCGCGTCTCCCGCCAGGAGATCTTCAGACAGCCTCTGACTGCAAATGGTATAATACAAACGTGCTATCGCTTGATCCATGCACGCAGGTCGGGTGACCGCCGTGTCGCCGATGATTCTCTTCGTGATCTGTCTCCTGCTGCTGAGCGTCGTGACGGTCGTCATCTGGCGCTACTGGCGGCGGCTCGCGGCGGTCACGCCCGAGGAGGAGGCCTATGACCAGCGCGTGGCGCGGCTGAACGAGCGGCAGGCGCACCGTGTCAGCGACGAGGAGCTGGCGCAGCGGATCTCGCAGGACGAGGCGTGGCGGATCATGGTCGCGCGGGGACAGGAGGCGGAGGAGCAATTCGGCCGCCGGAGCGGCGATCTGAGCCGGCGGCGCCGGGCGCGCCGGCGGTGAATTTAGGGTTCAGCGTGCTGAGTGCAGGTTTCTATCCTTCACCCTGAACCGCAACCCCCTTGAATGTCCGCGCTACCAGCCCTGCGCCAACTCTTCCAGCCCCGAGCGGTTCAGCAGCGTGAAGAACGAGCCGTCGATCTCCAGCAGCCGCGCCGCGCGAAACTGGTTGAGCACCTTGGTCACCGTCTCGCGATAGGCATTGACCCGCGCGGCGAGCTGGCGGTGACTGCGCCGCGGCACCCGTGCCACCGGCCCGCTATCTTCCTCAGCGGCCATGTCCAGCAGGGCGGAGGCCAGCCGGGCCGGCACCGACTTGAAGGCCACTTCGTCCAGCGTCCGGCTGACCGCCAGGCGGTGTTCTCCCAAATCCTCCAGCAGCCGCAGCGCCAACATGTCGTCGGACTGTATGCGCTCCAGAACGCGCTCGCGCGGGATGCGGTATACGAGCGACGCGCGCTGCGCCCGAGCAAAGCTATCGTACGCGCCGTCGGCCACCAGCGCCACATGGCCGAAGAGCTGCCCTGGTGCGATGGTTCGCAGCGTTAGTGCGCGCCGCTCCGACTCCAGGTACAGGCTGACCTTGCCCGCTGCCAGGAGCAGCAACTCGCTGGCAGGGCGCGCCGGGGCATAGATCACCCGGCTGCGCGGCATGCGCTCTGGGCGGAGACCCACTACCAGCTCCGTCCACGCGCCGATCGGTTCGCTCGCTGGCTGGTTTGTCCGCATGTGCTCTGCCCTGTAAGCGAATCGGCGCGTCCACTCCCGCGCGGGCGGATGGCGTACGCCGTCGTCCTGACGGTTGCGATGTCTTCCAATGGATTGTACCACGGCGGGGGTGCGCGGTGCATACTGAATGATGAGTGATGAATGATAAATGATCACGGGGCTCGAGCAAGGCCACCAGCGCCCGCGGACGGGCGTAAAGCATCGCGCCTCGACCGCCCTCCCTCGCCCATCCTCACAGCCGCCGCGCGAAGACCAGCACCATCGCCGCGCGCCCGAGGCTGCTCAGGACGAACAGCATGGCGTAATGATTGAGCGTCAGCGGGCCGAGGTGCACCAGCCCGCTTCCCAGCCAGGTCGCCAGCACGCCGCCCAGCAGCCCAGCACAGAAGGTGCCGGCCCCGGTGATCGTGCTGTAGGCCGCGACATACGCCCCGCGCCCGTCCGCCGACGCCCGTTCCATCAGCAGATTCGACAGGCCCTGGGTGATAGCCGGCCAGAAGACGCCGGCGAAGAACGACGTCATCCACAACGGCAGTAGAAAGGTCGGCGTGGAAAGCACCCAGCCCCAGGGCAGCAGCACCACGCCCGCCACCGACCAGACCAGCACGCGCTTGTCGCCGTAGCGGTCCTGCAGCCGCCCGATCAGCGGCTGCGCGGCGAGCGCGACGGCGCTGGTCACAACCGCCGTGAGCGCAAGCGTGGCATAGGAAAGCCGGAGGTATTGCAGGCCATAGGCGTTGAAGAACGGCGACGCCACGCCGGTGACGATCGCCCAGGCCGTGCTGGCCAGGATAAAGCCGCGGAAGCCGGGATCGCGCAGCGGCGCGCTGAGCAACTCCACCGGCGAGCGCCGCGCCTGCGGCGCCAGCGGCGGCTCCGGCTGCCGCCACAGAATGATCGCTGCCGCCAGCCCGAAGGCCGCGCACAGGCCGAACAGCACGAGATACCCGAGCGCCTCCTGCCCGCTGCTGCGGTAGCGGTCGAGCGCGCGGCCCGCCAGCCAGGTGCTGGCCATGGCTGTCACGCTGGCCACCGTATTGCGCATGCCGAAATAGCGCCCGCGTTGCCGCGCCGGCACGAGATCGCTCATCCAGCTCAGCCACAGGTTCGCCGCGACCGCATACATCGCCTGGGTGACGGCGAAGCACGCCAGGAACAGCGGCATGCGGACGGCGCCGAGCCCGCCCAGGAACGGCAGCAGCGCGAAGAACAGCCAGGCGACGCGCGAGGCGCCGGCCAGCAGGCTCGCCGTGCGCCGCCGCTCGCCGGTGCGCTGCTCGAGGTACGCGCCAACAAAGCTGAACAACTGGCCGATGAAGGGCAGCGCGGCGATCAACCCCAGGTCGAAGCTGTTCGCACCGAGCAACAGCGCGAAGCCGGTAAGGAACGCGCCGCCGGTCACGCTGATGTGCACATTGGCGAGGGCGCCTTCGATCACCGACAGCCGCAGGCCGCGGCGCACCTCCGCGGGTGGTAGCGCCCCCGCCGCCGGCACGGGCGCGGCGGCGGGCGGGTGGGTTGCGTGCTGGGTTGTCGTCGCGCCTGGCATCCCCTGCTCCGTCGGTTTTCTCTATCTTACCGCGGCGGCGGGCGCGCCCGCGCAGCCCGCAGGTGAGAATCAGGTGATACGTTCGCCATGCGAAGAGGAGCGGTGGATGGAGGGCATATGCAGTGCGCCTGTTCGTGGCATGCTCCCCCAGATTACATCCCTGTTACACTCTGTCTCACGAGCTGCCGTTTGAGGGGATTCCGGGCTGCGATCTCGTCGGCCCATGCTATACTAGCGAGTGCAGCGTGCGGGATGCCAAGTGCGACACGGCCAGCCATCAGTCCGATGGTTCGCCAGGCTGCCTGGTGGCGTGACAATGACACAATCAGACGAACAGGATTGGGAAATCCAGGTTCCGGCTACTGACTCCTGGCTGCCGACTCCTGTCTTCTGAGGTGCCGGATGGCGTTGCGGTTCCAGCAGAAGCTCCTCCTGCCGGTGGCGGCGCGGCCGCTGGTCGCGCGCGATGCTCTGGTCGCGCGTTTGGGGGAGGCGATCAGCACCAAGCGCGTCGTCGTGCTGGCGGCGCCGGCTGGCTGGGGCAAGACAACAGCACTCACCCAATGGGCGGCCCGGGCGGGGATGCCGGTCGCTTGGTACTCGCTCGACTCCGGCGACGGTGACCCGCGTGTCTTTCTGGACTACCTGCTACACAGTTGCGCCGCCTTTGTGTCGGGCGCGGGCGATCTGGTCGCGCGCCTGAGCGCGGCCAGCCACGATGATCTGGCCGGGCTGTTCAACGATGTCGCGCTCGCCATCGCCGATGCGCCTGCGCCCTTCGCCCTGGTGCTGGATGACTTCCACACGCTGAATGACGAGCTCCTTCCCGGGCGCACGCCCATTCTCAGCCTGTTGGCCTCGATCGCCGAGTACGCGCCCCACTGCCATCTGGTCATCGCCTCACGCACCGTGCCCGCGCTCCACGGCATGGTACGGCTGATCGCCCGCCAGCTCGCCGCGGTGTTCGACTACACCGCGCTCCAGTTCTCACCCGACGACGTACGCGCGCTGGCGGCCCTCTCCGCCGGCATCGCCCTCCCGGATGAAACCGCCGATGCCCTTGCCGAGCGTTTTTCCGGGTGGGCCACCGGCATCGCGCTGGCGCTCGACCAGGCGGTGCAGGGCGGCGATGGCCCGCCCGTCACACTCGGCGATGATGTCTCGCAGGTGTACGCCTTCTTCGCCGAGCAGATCATCGCCCCGCTGCCGCTGGAACTGCAGCAGTTCCTCGAAGACACCAGCGTGCTGGAAGACCTCTCGCCGCAACTATGCGACGCGCTGCGCGGCGCGAGCGACTCCGCCTCCTGGCTGGACGAAGTGAAGCGGTATGGCCTGTTCTACTCCACTCGCGCCGGCTGGCTCGCCTACCACAGTCTGTTCCGCGAGTTCCTGCGCTCACGGCTGGCGCGCCGCCCGGAGCGCTTCCGCGCGCTGCTGCGCCGCGCCGGCGAATTGTACCAGGCGGCGGATGAGCTGGAGCGCGCCCTCAATTGCTACCTGGCCGCCGGTGCGGAGGACGATGCCATCCGCATGCTGCAGGAGGCATCGCCTCGCTTCCGCCGCCTGTCGCGCCAGACGACGCTGCTCGCCTGCTATGACCGGCTGGCCGAGGCACGGGCGGCGCGCCCGGCCGGCGAGCGCGGCGGCATGCTGCCGGCTCCGCTGCTGCTGGCGCAGGCGCGGGTCTACGGTGATCTGGCCGAGTGGGAGCGGGCGCGCGTGGCGGTGCAGCTCGTCGAGGCGATCGGCACGCCCGCGGAACGGGACGAAGCGCGGATTCTCGCTGCGCAACTCCACTGCCTGCAGGGGCAGCCGGAGCAGGCGCGCGCCGTGCTGGCCCAGGTCGATCCGGCCGGCCTGGACGCGGCGCTGCGGCTTGAGTTTCAGTATGTGCTAGGGCGGACGCTCATTCTTTTGGACGATGTTCCCGCGGCAATCACTGCACTAGAGCGAGCTCAAGCCCTACCCTCTGCCCACAGTGTGAGCGACGATGATCCGGCTCCGCTTGCGAGAGCATACGATTTGCTGGGCTGGGCTCACGCGACCCAATCACATTGGCCTGAAGCGCTACGCTATCTGCAGCGCGCCGATGCGTGCTGGCAGGCTTCGGGCAATGTGGGTCGCCGCGCGGCGACTCTCAACAACCTTGGCATGATCGCGCTGACCGATGGGCGGTACGAACAGGCGCGCGAGGCGTTCGAGACAGGTTTGGCGCTTGCACGCCAGACGGCGCGGCGGCGCGAAGAGTGCGTCCTCCTTTGTAGCAGAGCGGATCTCGATTTGCTCGATGGACGGCCGCGGGCAGCGCTTAACGGGTTTACAAGCGCGTATCACCTTTCCAGTAGATATGAGACGGAATCAATGATCGGGGCGGCGGTCGGTGCGTTCTGGACGGCTGCGCTGCTCGGCGAATGGGCACTTGCACACGAGTGGCTCGCCGCCGTGCCCACGGACGGCCTCGACGGAACGGCGCGCGCCCGGGCCGCGCTTGCCCGCGCGCTCCTCGCCGCCAGCCGTCAGACCGCCACAGGAGATTTCATGGCGGCCGAGCTCGCGACGGCCGCTGAGGTGGAAGGCGAGCTCGGCGTGCTGGAACGGGCCTGCCTGGCCCTGCTCCGCGCGGCGGATGCCTTTCCCCGCGGCGGATGGCGGGCGGCTGAACCATTCTGGCGGGCCTTTTGCGAACAGGCCGCCGTCCTGCCATCAGCCGACCGCGAGCGCCTGGCGGCGCTCTTCCCCGATCTGCGGCGCGCAGCTGAGACGGCCGAACGGCGCGGGGCGCACCGACTTGCGCCCGCCGAATGGCATATCACCGCCCTCGGCGAGTTTCGTTGCACCCGCGACGGCGTGGCCTGCGAGCTCTCGCCGCTGCACCGCGCGGTGCTGGTGCGGCTGCTCGACGCCGGCCCGGGCGGTCTGGCGGTCAACCGCCTGTGGGAGGATGTCTGGGGCAACAGCCACCTCTCTATGCCAGCGGTGCACATGGCGCTCTCCCGCCTGCGTTCGCAGACGCACCTCGAGCTGCGGGTACAGGAGGGGGCGGTGGCGATCCGCACCGACTGGGCCGCCATCCGCTACGATGTTCGCGAGTTCGAGCAGCTCGTCCGCGCCCCGCTCACCGGCGAAAGCTGCCGCCGCTTGATGGAGTTATACCGCGGCGAGTTTCTTCCCGGCGCCCCCCTGAGCGCCGCGCTGTGGGCCGATGGGCGGCGGGCCGATCTGCAGCACGCCTTCCTCGCGGCGATCGAGGGCTACGCCGACCGGATCGCCGACGCCGAGATCACCGACGCCATTCGCCTCTACCAGCAGATCCTCCAGACCGACCCCTGCCGCGAGCAGACGGCGGCCAAGCTCATGCGCCTGGCGGCGCGCGCCGGCCAACGCGCATTGGTCAACGCCACCTTCGACCGCCTCCAGGGCGCCCTGCGCCTGCTTGGCGTGGCGCCTGCCCCCTCCACGGCCGCCCTCTACCAGCAGCTCCGTTGAGTATAGATGTACCTCGCCGGACTTCGTGCGCTCTGCTACCGAGCGCGCACGGCGTATGAACGATAATACCGCGCCAACTTAAAGAAGCTGTTTAGCTAGTCAGCAGAGAAAAGGATAGCTGGAGCGCTCTGAGGCAGCGCTTCTTGCTCTATTGTGCCTTCCATCTTATGGCATATCGTACCCGCTTCCAAGCATCTCGATTCCTTGCAAACTGTTAGTGCCTAGTTAGTCCTATGTTAGTTAGCCAAGGTATGCTTCGGACATAAGCCATTTGCTGAGGACCAAATTATGAAACAGCGCATCTTCCGCAGTCTCCTGGCCGCTGCCATCGCGGGCTTGATAGTCGTTGCCGGTGCCGCACCATTGACCCAGCCCGGTTCTGGCCCTGCAGTAAGCTCGTTCAGCATCGGCCAGTGACCCTGCTGCTCCTCGTCGCGGCGCTCGCGTTGCTGGTCGGCGCGATCGCGATGTGGCGGGCACCGCGCCTGCCGCGCTACCTGCCGCTGCTGGCGATCGCGGCCGTCCCACAGATCGGCACGCTGCTCGGGCTGTACCTGCCGGGCATGTTCTGGGTGACGGCCGTCGCACTCGCCGCGTGGTCCCTCCTCAACTGGCGGCTGGCCGGCATGCCGATCCTGGCGCTCGGCCTCTTGCTGAATATCGCCGTGATGGCCGCCCACGGCGGCGCCATGCCGATCCGGGCAGAGATCCTTGCCGCAGGCGGCGAGGTCTTCGCGCCCGGTACGTTTCTTGCCGGCTCCAAGGATGTGGTTGTCGATTCCTCGTGGCTCTGGCCGCTGTCCGACTGGCTCGCGCTGCGCTGGGGGCGCTATGCGATCATCGCCAGCCCCGGCGATCTGCTGATCCTCACTGGCCTGCTCGTCTGGCTGTTCCGGAGCCGGTTGTCGGAAAGGACTCATCAACATGCTTCCGAATCTGAGCAGCACGCCGCCGTCGCTCACCCTGCTGCCCGGACGGAGTAGCCGCCCGGCGTTGACCCGGCTCGCGTTTCTTGCCGCGGCCAGCCCGGCCGTCGCCGAGAGCCTGCTGCACGACCCGGTCGGCGCGGCGGCGGCGCACCCGCATTACGCTGTCAGCCTGGACGCGCACGACCGTGCGACGCTCGATGATATCCGCGCCGGGGTTCGTACGGTCAGCGAGTTTCTCTCACGCCTGGCGGATATCGTCGATGGCGCGGCGTAGCCTGCCCGCGCGCCGGTAGCCCTCCAACTATCTCCGCCCCATTACAACGGGTAGAGTCGCTCATCGCGCCGCTACGCGCAGGAAGTGTCGAGCACGCCATGGTCGAGTGGGCCAGCCAATCTTCAGCAACACCGCCGTCCGACGGCGTTGCGCTGCTGCGCCTGCTGATCGAGGCGGCCGACCTGCCCGCCTGCTTCGGGGCGCTGCGCGCGCTGCTGCCCCGTGTGCTCCCCGCCACCCGCGTGGATGTCCTGTCCAGCCGCCGGCGCGATCGGGATTCGCTGCTGTTCACATCGGGCGGCGAGAGCAGCCGGCCGCCAGCGCATAGCATCGCGACGGCCGCCGGCTACGCCGAGTGGCTACGAGTGCGCGGCTACAGCTCGATCACCTCGCTGCCGATCGCGGCCGGCGGCGAGCACTTCGGCTGGCTGGTGCTGGCCCGCGCCCACCGCCCGCTCGACCTGGCGGCAAGCGACCTGGGCGGGCAGATCGCCGCCGCGCTCGCGGCACGCATGCTCCAGGACGATTTGCATGACCGGCTGGCCACGCGCGAGGCGCAGATCACCCAGCTCGAGCAGCGCCTGCGGGAGACGGAAGCGCTGCGGGATCGGGCGGTGCTGGTCGCCGGGGCGGCGCACGATATCTCGAACCTCCTCAGCGCCGTCGCGGGTCGCGCGCTGCTGCTGGAACAGGAGGGCGCGGCCACCCGCGACGACCTGTCAATCCTGGCGCAGGCCGCCCGCGATGCACAGCACCTGCTGCGCCGCATCACCACAGCGAGCCAGCCGACGGCCGAGGTCGTGCCCGCGCCGGTCGCCACCGTGGGGCGGGTGGTGCGCGACGTGCTGGAACTGACGCGCCCGCTATGGGAGGGGCGCGACGACATTCGGATCACCACGGCGATCGGGCCGGTGCCTCCGGTACGCGCCCATGGCGCCGAGTTACGCGAGGCGCTGATGAACATCCTGCTCAACGCGCTGGAGGCGATGCCGGAGGGTGGCACGCTGACGATCCGGGCGCAACAGTTGGACGACCGGGTGCGGATCGAGGTCGCCGATACCGGCCGCGGGGTTCCGCCGGAGCTGCACGAGGCGATCTTCGCGCCCTTGGTAACGACGCATCCGGGCGGCGGTGGCATTGGCCTGAGCATCAGCCGCGCGGTGATCGAGCGGCTCGGCGGGCGGATGGCGCTGCACAGCGAGCCGGGCCAGGGCGCCACCTTCATGATCGACCTGCCGGCGCTCCGCTCGCTGGGCGGCTTCCGCGAGGCCAGTGCGCCCTAGCGGCGCTCCCCCACTCCCCGACGTGTTGCACCCTCCCTGCCGCCGCCCCTGCTTGCCGGGGCCGGCGGCGCTGTTCTGCGGCATCCCGCTGCTGCCATCGCTCACCCCTCGCCCTTCGCCGGCGGGCGGCGCTGGGAACTGTGCCGTGGTGTTCCCCGTCGGGCCACGGGCCATCGGGCCCTCCCGCACGGCCATCGGCCAAGGCAGGTGCGAAACGAATGGCATACGACCTGATCATCCACAACGCGCTGTTGGTCGATGAGACGGGCGCCTGGCGCGGCGCGGTCGCGGCGCTGGGTGGGCGGATCGCCGCACTGTTCGCCGGCGATCCGGACGGGCCGGCGGATGAGACGCTCGACGCCGGCGGGCTGCCGGTGCTCCCCGGCCTGATCGACGCGCATGTGCATTTCAACGACCCCGGCCGGGCCGACTGGGAAGGGTTCGAAGCTGGCAGCATGAGCGCGGCAGCCGGCGGCATCACGACCGTGCTCGACATGCCGCTGAACAACCGCCCCGCGGTAGTGGACGGCCCAACGCTCGCCGCCAAGCGCGACGCACTCGCCGGGCGCTCAGTGGTCGATTACGCGCTATGGGGCGGGCTGGTCGAGGGCCGGGCCAGCACGCTCGCCGCGCAGGACGCCGCGGGCGCGGTGGCCTACAAGGCGTTCATGAGCGCCTCCGGCATCGAGGACTTCCCGGCGGTGAGCGACGGCACGCTGCTCGACGGGCTGCGCCACGCGGCGCGCAGCGGCCGGTTGGTCGGCGTCCACGCCGAGAGCGAGGCGTTGACCGCGCACTTCGCCGCTCGGCTGCGGGCTGCCGGCCGCACCGACCGCCGCGCCTGGCTCGACGCCCGCCCGCCGCTGGCCGAGCTGGATGCCATCGCGCGGGCGCTCCGGCTGGCGCGCGAGGCCCGGGCGCGGCTGCATATCGTCCATGTTAGCACCGCCGAGGGCGTCGATCTGGTCGAAGCGGCACGGCGTGCCGCTTCCGTCCCGGCGCAGACCGGGGGGCAGCCGGTGAGCTGCGAGACCTGCCCGCACTACCTGACACTAGACGATAACGATTTTGTCGCTCTCGGGCCGGACGCCAAGTGCGCACCACCACTCCGCCCGCGGGCCACGGTCGAGGCACTGTGGCAGCGAGTGCTGGACGGAGCGGTCGATCTGATCGCCTCGGACCATTCGCCCTGCCCGACGGCGGACAAGCGCCGCGGCGACGCCGATATCTGGGCGGCCTGGGGCGGGATCAGCGGAGTGCAACTCCTCCTGCCGTTGCTGCTAACCGAGGGCGTCTACCGGCGCGGGCTGACGCTGCCGCAGCTCGTCCGACTGACGTCGGCCGCGCCGGCCCGGCTGTTCGGCCTGCAAGGCAAGGGCGCGCTCCGCCCCGGCGCGGATGCCGACTTCACCCTGATCGACCCGGACGCGGAATGGACCGTCGAACCGTCCAGGCTGTTCTCACGGCACACACATACGCCCTACGCTGGGCGGCGGCTACGCGGCCGGGTGCTGGCGACGGTCGTGCGCGGGCGGGTGGTCTTCCGCGATGGGGCGATCATCGCCGCGCCGGGGTGGGGGCGCCTGCTGACGGGGTGGCAGGGTGACGGGGTGACAGGGTGAGGAGGTGATGGCTTGTCACTCCTCGTTCATCACCTGTCACCCATCACCTGCCGCTCCAGGCCCGGGCACGCTCAGCCGATCCAGGCCGGTTTGCGGTGCCAGGTGGGCGATTCGTGGGCCGTCTGCGCATCAAGGTTCAGCGTGACGACGTTGCCCTTAACCTGCGCAATGGCGCTGAACGGGATGTAGAGCGTCTCGCGCCCGAGGAGCCCACGATGCACCTCCAGGCAGCTCTCCTCTTCGCTGGGCAGGACGCCGCCGCCCATGCTCGCTCCGAACCAGACGTGCGTGACTTTTCCCAGTTTCGCTCCGTCCGACGCGTGCACTTCCATACCTTCGCGGAGTTGTGTGCTCAGGTCGGCCATGGCAAACCTCCTTGTGTGACACAGCCTGTGTAGCACCACGACGGAGACAGCAGGTTGCGTGCCGGCGTCCACGGCAGGGCCGGCACTCGTACGATACAGCGCATGATACTACACTTCCGCTGGCTATAGCGCTTCCTGCCGCCTGACGGCGGTATGCGGTACCCCCTTGAGGCGGCACCACAATACCTCTGCCGGTTCCAATAGTCGGCGAACACACCGACGAGCGGCCAGATCACGATCCCAGCAGCATCACGCCATGCATGATCGGTGCGATAGCGAGCACCGCCGCCGACCCAATGCGCCGCGTCAGCCGCCAGCGGCACGCGAACCGGGCCAGGCTGCGATCGAACAGCGAGGCGGCTTGCGCCATCCAGAAAGGGAGAAGCGGGCTTTCCGCGGAGTTGCCGCGTTCACGGGCGCGCCCTCGCATCGTCTGAGCGCCCGCGGCACCTGACGGCCGGCGAACGGCCAGGCGGCGCCCGCCCTCGGCCTCGGTCATCCGTCGCGATCCGGCGCCGCTGCGCGCCAGGCCGCCGCCAGCTCGGGCAGATCGGCGAAGACCGCCGTCGGCTGGAGCGCGCTCGCGGCCAGGTCGGCGCGCGTCGTCACGCCGGTGAGCACCAGCGCCGAGTCGATCCCCGCGGCGACGGCCCCAGCGATATCGGTGTCCAGCCGGTCGCCGACGGCCAGCGTGCGGGCCGGCGTCGCGCCGAGGAGCTCGATCGCGATCAGATACATCGCCGGGGCGGGCTTGCCGATCACGGTCGGGCGGACATCGGTGGCCGCCTCGATCAGCGCCAGCAGCGAACCGGCCCCCGGCACCAGCCCGGCCTCGGTCGGCAGGGTGCGGTCGGCATTCGTACCGACGAAGCGCGCCCCGGCGCGGATGGCCAGCGTTGCAATGCGGAATTTGGCGTAGGTCGCCTGTGTGTCCAGCCCGACGACGACCACCGCCGGGCGGCGCTCGTCGTAGACGAAATAGCCGTCGTCGAACAGAGCGGCGCGTAGCCCTTCCTCGCCGATGAAATAGGCCGGCGTACCGCGCGGGAACTGCTCCTCCAGGTAGCGGCGGGTCGCCACCGGCGAGGTGATGATCCGCGCCGCAGGGATGCGCACGCCCATCGCCGCCAGTTTGGCCTCGAACTGGGCCGGCGTCATGGTCGCGTTGTTCGTCAGGCAGGCGTAGGCGATGCCCCGGGCCTCGAGCAGCCCCAGCAGCTCGTTCACGCCCGGCAGCCGCTCATTGCCGCGGTAGAGCACGCCGTCCATGTCGAATAAGACAGCGGAGTAACAGGTGAGTTGCAGCACGTTGGTCTCGTGTTATCAGGCGATCGGGCGGTGGACAATGCACGGCGGAAGGGGGACGCGTGATACATGACCACTGACCAATGACACACCGTGTCACCCTGTCACCCTATCGCGGCTACATCCGCTCCGGCGCCTGGATCCCCAGGAGCCCGAGGCCGGTGCTCAGCGCGGTGGCCGTGGCCGCCACCAGCCGCAGCCGGGCCGCCCGCAGCTCCGGGCGCTCGGCCCGCAGCACCGGACAGTCGCGGTAGAACGCTGACAGCGCCCGCGCCGTCTCGTAGCACCACTCGGCGACGACGAACGGCGCGTAGCGCTCGCCCGCCTCGCGCACCGCTCCCGGCAGCCGGGCGAGCTGCTTGATGACCGCGACCTCCGCTGGATGGGTGAGCAGTTCCGACCACTGGCCAGCGGCCACCGACGGCGGCTCCCCCGCCCGCGGTCCGCCGTCGGTCGTCGCTTTGCGCAGAATGGACCGGCAGCGAGCGTGCATGTACTGGATGTACGGCGCGCTGTTGCCCTCCAGCGACAGCATCCGGTTCCAGTCGAGTGTGATGTTGCGCTTCGGGTCCTGGTACAGGTCGTTGTAGATCACCGCGCCGACGCCCACCGCCTCGGCGATCTGCTCCTTCTCGGCCTCCGGCAGGTCCGGGCTGGCCTGCTCCACCACGGCGCGCGCCCGCTGGTGGGCCTCGTTCAGCAGCGACTCCAGGTACAGCACATTGCCGCGGCGCATGGAGAAGGGCTGGCCGTCGGCGTCGAAGACCGTGCCGAACGAAATGTGGACCAGCTCGATATCGCGGGCGTAGCCGAGCGCGCGCGCCAGCGCGAAGACCTGGCGGAAATGCAGCTCCTGCGGCTGGCCGACGACGTAGATGATTTTTTTTGGGTGGT
The DNA here is from genome assembly GCA_042408595.1 of Roseiflexaceae bacterium. GTDB lineage: Bacteria > Chloroflexota > Chloroflexia > Chloroflexales > Roseiflexaceae > JBHOQX01. The sequence goes on from JBHOQX010000005.1 coordinate 31,818, forward strand.
ACTCGCGCTCGCGGTAGATGATCGTGGCGACATCGCGCGTCTGGTAGAGCGTGCCACCATCGGAGCGCTGCACCAGGAAATTCGGCAGCTCCTTGCCGTTGCGGTCGCGCAACCCTTTGATGACCAGCGCGCCGTTCGGGTCGCGCTCGGCTTCGTCCAGCTCTTCCACCTGCGCGATCACCGCCGGGAGCATGTCGGCATAAAAGCTCTCGCCATGCATGGTGTCGAAGCGGACATGGAGCCGCTCGTAGTTGCGGGCGTTGGCGCGGATGGTCGCGTCCACCATCCACTGCCACAACGCGCGCGCCTGCGGGTCGCCCTGCTCCAGCCGCAGGCTCCAGGCGCGGGCGGTCTCGTCGGCCGCCTCGGCGTCCGGGTCGTCGCCGTCCTCCGCCGCGCCGATCAGCCGGTTGTAGCGGGTGTACAGCTCTTCGATCTGCGCCAGCACCGCCTCGCCTTCGCCCTCCGGCCGGCCGAAGCGCTCGATCGCCGCCAGCAGCGTGCCGAACTGCTTGCCATAGTCGCCCAGGTGGTTGTCGGCGATGGTCTCGTAGCCAAGGAAGCGGAGGATGTTGTTGATCGCCTGGCCGATGATCGTCGAGCGAATGTGGCCGACGTGCATCCGCCGGGCGATATTCGGTGACGAATAATCGAGCACCACCCGCTCGCCCTTGCCCAGGTCGTCGCTGCCGTAGCGTGCGCCAAGGCGCTCCACGTCATCGAGCACCGCCGCGGTCAGGCGCGGTGCATCGAGCGTAACGTTCAGGAACGGGCCGGCCGCCGCCACGCTGCCCACCAGCGTGTCCGGCCCGAAGCGCAGCGTGGCAGCCAGCTCCTGCGCCAGTTGCGGCGGCGGCACGCCGCGCTCCCGCGCGGCGCGGAAGGTCGGAAAGGCGAGATCGGCAGGGATGTTGGCCTTGGGCGGGGCCAGCTCGATCAGGTCGGCTGGCACGCGCCCGGTGGCGAGCAGCGCCTCCCGGATCTCGCGGGCGAATCGGTCGAGGGCGTAGTCCATGCGGGCGGTTCCTGTTTCTCTTGCGGGGCGCTTACAGCGGCGCGGCCGGCGCAAAGCGACATTTTAGGGGTAGGGCAGCCCATGATCTCCAAGTCTGCCGTGAGGAGGGGGGTGTCCGGTCCCTACTCGTGAAAGCGTCCATCGTCCAGCTCTTCCGCGACCGACTCGCTGGCCGCGGGCCGTGGGCGCCTCCGCCGGGCAGCCAGCATGCGAACCCTGGCCTGGGCGCACATTCCGCGTCGAAGCCCCCGCGCTGCATATTCCTATCATACACGGTTTATGCCGAAACGCCAAAGGGCCGTCGCCGCGCCGCGTGCCGCGGCGCACCAGGGCCGTGCAGACTGTTAACAACCGTTCATCCAGACCGCTTGAGTCGCGCCCGGCCGGGTGCTAGGCTATACCCGCCGGCGTCCGCCGTTTGTGCGCACGACCGCCTGTCGTTGGAATCGGGCCATGCGACCGCTGCGCTTCGACATCCGCATGAAGGTGCTGCTCCTGGCGCTGGTGCTCGCCTGGCCGCCACTGATCGGCGCGAGCTGGCTCGGCCTCTCGGCGCTGGACCAGGCGCGCGACTCGGCGGTGCAGGCCGCCAGCGACGCGCTGCGCGCCCAGGCCGAGGCCAACCTCGCCAAGCGCGCCTCGGACAAGGCGCGGCTCTACAACACGACGCTCCGCGGCATCCAGCAGCAGATCGAGGGGGTCGCCGCCTACACCCGGATGGTGATGGACGCTGGCCCCGCGCCGACGAATCTGAGCGGGCGGGTGTGGATCTCGCCGGATGGCCCGAGCCCCGCCGCCGAGCGGGCCCACGCTGGCGCGGTGGCGCGGGCGCAGCAGTTGACCCCCTACCTCGGCACGGTCGTCCGCACCAACCCGCTGATCAACCTCGGCTACATCGGCCTGGAGGATGGCGGCGTCATCGCCTTCGACCACGACATCGTCGATCGGCTGCTGGAGAGCCGCCCGTTCGACGTGCACCGGCGCCCGTGGTACATCGCCGCCCGGGAGGCCGGGCGCACCGTCTGGGTCGATACCTACATCGACGCCAACAGCAAGATGCCGGTCGTCACCTGCGCCACGCCGATCTACGACACCCGCGGCCAGTTTGTCGGCGTGGTCGGCTTCGATATCCTGCTCGATACCTTCCAGGAGGACATCCTGCGGCTCGACCTCGGCACCGACGGCTACGCCTTCCTGCTCAACAGCAAGGGCCTGGTGATCGCCCGGCCCGAGATGCACAGCGCCAGGGCGACGTGGGATGAGCCGTTCGAGACCGAAAACCTGCTGCAAACACACGACCCGGCGCTGCGGCAGGTCGTCGAACGGATGGTGCGCCGCGAGCAGGGCGTCGAGAATATCACCTACGAAGATACCGGCATCTACCTGGCCTACGCACCGATCGAAAGCTCCGGCTGGAGCGTTGGCATGGTGATCCCGCAGGAGGAGATCGAACGGGCGGCCGCGGAGGTCGGCACGGGGATCGCCGAGCGGCAGGCGCGGCTCCGCACCCAGGTGCTCTGGCTGGTGGCGATGGGGCTGATCGCCGTGCCGGTCCTCGGTGCGCTGCTGACCCTGCTGATCGCCCGGCCGCTGCGCCACCTGCAGGCCGGCGCCCAGCGTATCGCCGCGGGCGAGCTCTCACACCAGATCGACATCACCAGCAACGATGAGCTCGGCGACCTGGGCCGCTCGTTTAACGCCATGACCACGGCGCTGCGCGACAAGGTCGCCGAGCTGGAAGAGAACGTCCGCCAGATCTCGGTGCTCTACGACGTCTCGAACCGCTTCAAGGCGATCCTCTCGCTGCCGCAACTGCTGGACGCCATCCCGCGCGCCGTCTGCCGCGACTTCGGCTTCGACCGCGCCGCGCTCTACCTGGTGGACGGCAGGTATCTGCGCGCCGTGAGCGCCAGCTTCGGCGACGGGGCCGACGAGCAGGCGGCGGAGTTCCTGGCGGTGGCGAACGCCGAGCACATCCTGATCGATGGCGATTCGGTCGAGGCGGATGTCATCCGCAGCGGCCAGGCGGTGATCGTCTCCAACCCGTGGGACCACCCGCGGGTGCTGCCGGCCAAGCAGCAGGTGTCGCGCAGCGAGTCGTATGTGCAGGTGCCGATCTACGGCCGCGAAGGGCGCGTGATCGGCCTGCTCTCGGCGGATTGCTACTACCAGCGGCGGGCGATCTCGGCGCGCGACGCGGCGCAGCTCCTGACCTTCGCCAGCATGGTCGGCCTGACGATCGAGAACACCCGCCTGACGAACGACCTGGGGCGGCAGGTGGCGCAGCGCACCGCCGAGCTGCGCGAGGCGCTCGAGCGGGCCCGCGAGGCCGACCGGCTGAAGGGCCAGTTCCTGGCCGCCGTGTCGCACGAGTTGCGCACACCGCTGAACGCGATTATCGGCTTCTCGACGGTGCTGCTGGATGAGCTGGACGGCCCGATCACACCGATGCAGGCCGAAGACCTGCGGACGATCAACCAGAACGGGCGCTTCCTGCTCCACATGATCAACGAGCTACTCGATCTGTCGCGGATCGAGGCCGGCAAGCTGGAGCTGGCGCCCGAGCCGACCGACATCGGCCGGCTGATCGCCGAGGTGGCGGAGACGACGCAGGGGCTGCTGTACGGCAAGCCGGTGGCGCTGCGGGTGGTGCTGCCGCCGCGCCTGCCGGCGATCATGGTCGATCAGGCGAAGGTGCGGCAGATCATCCTGAACCTGCTCTCAAACGCCGTCAAGTTCACCGAGCAGGGCGAAATCACGGTCGCGGCGCGCTGCGTGGCCCTCGCCGACGACGCGGCGGGCACGGCGAATGGGCAGCACGGCCCGGCGGCCAACGGCGCGCGGCGCACCGCGCCGTACCTGGCGGTGAGCGTCAGCGACACCGGCATCGGCATCGCGCCGGAGCACCTGCCGCTGATCTTCGAGGAGTTCCGCCAGGTGCACGCCGAGCGTAGCGACAGCCGCGGCAGCGGCCTGGGCCTGGCGATCACCCGCCGGCTGGTCGAGGCGCACCATGGCCGCATCTGGGTGGAGAGCGTGCCGGGGCAAGGGAGCACGTTCACGTTCATCCTGCCGCTTGAGCTTGTGCCGGGTCAGGCGCCGAACGCCAGCAGCCCGCCACCAGGGGGCAAGAGGCAGGCGGGAGCGGCGGAGCGGGTGGCGGGCGAGCAGCACGAGGCGGCGGTTGCGATTCATGCCGGGGAGTAGCAGCTTATACCTTCGTTGATACCGGCGACGTTGCCATAGGGACAGCCAGCGTTCGTCCTTCACCCCAACTGCCTACGACGGACCACACCTATGATTCACCGGCCAACCATCCTCTACATCGAAGACAACCCGGACAACCAGCGACTCGTCCGGCGGGTGCTGGAGTCGCGTGGGTACCAGGTGCTGCTCGCCGACGACGGGCCATCCGGCCTGGCGCTGGCCCGCGCCGGGCGCCCCGACCTGGTGCTGATCGACATCAACATCCCGACGCTCGACGGCTACGAGACGACCACCCGCCTGCGCGACCTGGAGCACCTGCGCGCCACGCCGATCGTCGCCCTGACCGCCGACACGCGCGCCGCCGCCCGCGAGCGCTCGCTGGCCGCCGGCTGCGACGGCTTCATCGCCAAGCCGGTGGATGTGCGCCGCCTGCCGGAGCAGCTCCAGGAGTTTATGCAGGGCAAGCGCGAGGAGCTGCCGAGCAGCGTGGAGGCCGCCGCGCTGCGCGACTACACTCGCAAGCTGGTCGCGCGCCTCGAACAGCAGGTGCGCGAGGTGCAGGCGGCCAACGCCGAGCTACAGACGCTCGACCGACTCAAAAGCCAGTTCCTCGCCATGCTCTCGCACGAACTGCGCACACCGCTGACCTCGATTCTGGGATATGTCGAGCTGTTCGAGCGCGGGATGCTCGGCCCGCTCCAGCCAGCTCAGGCCGAGGCGATCAGCGTCATGGCCCGCAACGCTCAGACCCTCTCGCGCCACCTGAACAGCCTGCTCTACCTGCAGGAGGTGCGCTCGTCGCACCTCAGGCGCACACCGGTGCTGGCGCACGAGCTGCTGCGGCGGATCATGCTGGAGTACCAGGCGCGCGCCGCCGCCACCGGCCTCGAGGTGCAGGCGTCCATCCCCGAGGTCGGCCCGCTCCACGGCGACGCCCTGGCGATCGACCAGGCGTTCCGCCACCTGATCGACAACGCGGTGAACTTCACCCCCGCCGGCGGGCGGGTGCGCGTCATGCTCGCCGACGAGCCGGGCCGGCTGGTGCTGAAAGTGCAGGACACCGGCATCGGCATCCCCATTGCGCTCCAGTCGCGCATCTTCGAGCCATTCTATCGGGTGAACGCATCGCTGACCGGGCCGGACGCCGGCGTCGGCATCGGCCTCGCGATCGTGCAGCACGTCGCGGCGGCCCACGGTGGGCAGGTGACCGTTCGCAGCCAGCCGGGGGCCGGCAGCGAGTTCACCCTCTGGCTGCCGCGGGGGTGAGCGCGGCCGAGGCGCCCTGTGCCGCTGGGGCGCGAGCGGGCATGCCATCCGCCCTTGTACCGCCAACCGCCCGGTTGTCGAGATGCGCCGTCTGGACTATACTACGGCCATACGCTCCTGGACCACCCGGACGGCAGGCGGCCGCCGCTCCTCCCTCGCCTGCCGTCCGATGGCCTTGCCTGGAATGGAAGGACCGGTATGGCGTACGCGAAGCTTATTGGTGCGCATGTCAAGCGCAAGGAAGACCCACGGCTGATCAGCGGCAAAGGTGCCTATGTCGGCGACCTGCGCCTGCCCGGCCTGCACCACGTCGCTTTCGTCCGCAGCCCCTACGCCCATGCCCGCATCGGCGGCATCGACACCGCCGCCGCCAGCCAGATACCGGGGGTCGTCGCCGTCGTGACCGGGCGTGATCTCCCGCCGCTCAGCGGGCCGATCCCTATGGCCGCCGGCGGCGAGGGCGGCGGCGCGACCGTGCCGAAGGAACACACGCACTACGCACTTTCGATCGACCGGGTGCGCCACGTCGGCGAGGCGGTCGCCGCGGTGATCGCCGCCAGCCCCGCCGCCGCCGCAGATGCCGCCGCCGCGGTCGTGGTGGACTGGGAGCCGCTGCCGGCGGTGGTTGACATGGAGGAAGCCGCCCGCGAGGACGCGCCGAAGCTGTACGACAGCGCCCGAAACAACATCGACCATGTCTGGCGGCGGGTGGCCGGAGACGTGGACGCCGCCTTCGCCAGCGCGCACCGCGTCGTCCGCCAGCGTATGGTGAACCAGCGGCTGTCCGGCGTGCCGATGGAGCCGCGGGCCGTCGTCGCCATGCCCGACCCGACGACGGACGGGGTGACAGTCTGGACCAGCGCACAGGCGGCGCACCTCAACCGCGGCAACCTGGCGCGGGCGCTGAAGCTGCGCGAGAACCAGGTGCGGGTGATCTGCCCGGACGTCGGCGGCGGGTTCGGCGTCAAGATCTACACCTACCCGGAGGAATACCTGCTGGCGGCGCTGGCGCGCGCCCACGGCCTGCCGCTGCGCTGGGTCGAAACCCGGCTGGAGCACATGGTCGCCACCTCCCACGGGCGCGGGCAGGTGGCCGACTACCAGGCCGCCGTCCGGGCGGACGGGACGATCACCGGCCTGCGGGTGCGGATCGTCGCCGACCTCGGCGCCTACCCGGTCGATCCGGTCATCCCCGACCTCACCGGCGAGATGGCGGTCGGCACCTACCGTATCCCGGCGGTGGATATCGAGATCGCCGCGGTCTACACCAACACCACGCCGATCGCCGCCTACCGCGGCGCGGGCCGCCCGGAGGCCGCGTACTACATCGAGCGGCTGATCGACTGTATCGCCGATGAGCTGGGGCTCGACCCGGCCGAGGTACGCCGGCGCAACTTCATCCCGCCGGAGGCCTTTCCGTACCACACCCCAACCGGCAAGGTCTACGACAGCGGCCAGTACGCCCGCGCGCTCGACAAGGCCCTGGAGATCAGCAACTACGCTGCGCTGCGCGCGGAGCAGGCCCGGCGCCGGGCGGACCCGCACGCACCGTTGCTCGGCATCGGCGTCGCCACGTTTGTGGAAATGTGCGGCTTCGGGCCGTACGAGAGCGCAACCGTGCGGGTTGACCCGCGCGGCAACGTGACGGTCTACACCGGCATCTCCCCCCACGGCCAGGGGACGATCAACACCTTCGCCCAGATCGTCGCCGATCAGCTCGGCGTCGATTTCGACAGCGTCGTGGTGAAGTGGGGCGACACCGCCGAGACGCCGATGGGCCAGGGGACCATGGGCAGCCGGAGCCTGGCGGTCGGCGGCGGGGCGCTGGTGCGGGCGGTCGAGAAGGTGCGCGACAAGGCGCGCCAGATCGCCGCGCTGCTGCTGGAAGCCGCGCCGGAGGATATCGAGCTGGTTGACGGCGCCTATCGGGTGCGCGGCGTGCCGGATCGCGCGCTCGACCTGCGCCGGATCGCCCGCCGGGCCTACAGCGACGAGTTGCCCGACGAGATCGCCCCCGGCCTGGAGGCGACCGAGTTCTTCAAGCCGCCGGAGCTGATCTACCCGTTCGGCGCCCACATCGCCGTGGTCGAGATCGAGCGCGACACCGGCGAGGTGCGCATCCGCGATTACTTCACGGTGGAGGACTGCGGCCCGCGGATCAGCCCGACGCTGGTGACCGGGCAGGTGCACGGCGGGCTGGCGCAGGGGATCGGGCAGGCGCTGTTCGAGGAGGTCGTCTTCGATGCGAACGGGCAGATGCTCACCGGCTCGCTGATGGACTATGCCCTGCCGCGCGCCGCCGATCTCCCGTCCTTCGTCACCGACCAGACGGTGACCCCGACGCCGCTGAACCCGCTGGGGGTGAAGGGCATCGGCGAGTTGGCGACGATCGGAGCGACCCCGGCGGTCGCCAACGCGGTGATCGACGCGCTCAAGCCGTTCGGCGTGCGCCACCTGGACATCCCGCTCAAGCCGGAGAAACTCTGGCGGGCGATCCACGGCGCGGTGTAGAGACGCGGCGTGCCGCATCCCGACACCGCGCCGGGCCGCCACGTGCAACGCATGAACATCGTCATGCTCGCGCCGTTCGGCATCCGCCCGAAGGGCACGCTCGCGGCGCGGATGCTGCCGCTGGCGCAGGCGCTCGTCCGGCGCGGCCACTGCGTCACGATCCTGGCGCCGCCGGTGCAGAACCCGGAGGACGCCGGCCGGCGCGAGGCGCACGGCGGCGTGACGGTGGCGCACACCCCGCTGCCGTCGCTCCCCGGCCCGGCGAGCGCGGCGCACCAGGTGGCCATGCTGCTGCGCCCGGCGCTCGCCGCCCGCCCGGACGTGCTGCATCTCTTCAAGCCGAAGGGCTATGGGGGGCTGGCGGCGCTGCTGGCCCGCGCTCTCCGCCCCGGCCTGCCGCTGGCGCTGGACATGGACGACTGGGAGGGCTGGGGCGGCTGGAACGACTTGCTTCCCTACCCGGCCGCCGCGAAGCGCCTCTTCGCTTGGCAGGAGCGCGATCTGCCGCGCCGCGCCGCTGCCGTCACCGTCGCCAGCCGGACGCTCCAGAGCCTGGCGTGGAGCCTGGGCGTCGCGCCGGAGCGGGTGTTCTATCTGCCGAATGGCGCGCCCTCCCGTTCAGCGTGCAGCGGTCACAGCTCCGAGTTGGAAGGACGTTCATCTGTACCTACGAGCTCTGAACGCAAACCTCCGAACGTTCTTCTCTACACCCGCTTCTGGGAGTTCTCGCTGCCATACCTGGTCGCGGCGCTGGTCGGCATCGCGGCGCGGCGGCCGGACGCCCGGCTGCTGGTCGTCGGCCAGGGCGAGCGCGGCGAGGAGCGGGAACTGTTGCGGCTGGCGGCGCGCGCCGGCGTCGCCAGCATGGTTGACTGTCGCGGCTGGGCCGAGCCGTCGGCCATCCCCGGCCTGCTCGCGGCGGCGGATGTTGCGCTGGTTCCGCTCGACGACACGCTGATCAACCGGGCGCGCTCATCGGCCAAGCTGCTGGAGTTGCTCGCCGCGGGGCTGCCGGTGGTCGCCGGGCGCGTCGGCGAGGCCGGCGAGTATATCGAGCACGGCGTGAGCGGCCTGCTCATCCCCCCCGGCGATCCCGGCGCGCTCGCCGCAGCGGCCCTGCGCCTGCTGGACGACCCCGCGCTACGGGCGCGACTCAGCGCGGGCGCGCGCACCGAAGCCGCCCGCCGCTCCTGGGAGCGCCTGGCCCCGGTCGCGGAAGCCGCCTACCAGCGCGCCCGCCGCGGGTAGCGCGTACCTCGTGGGGCTTGAGGCTGGAAGCTCGCCGGTTCACCTCTACACACGTCTGCGCATGCCCGCGCGGCTGCGCGGCACCGCGCTGTGCGATTGCCGATGGCAGCGCCCGGATCGAACCGACAGTCTCCCGGCGGGCACGGACATTCCCGCCCCCAACGGACGTATGGACGACAGACCATAGCGCCTGAGCCCTCAGCCCCGACCCTCGAGTCCTGTGCTGTGCCACAACGCCTGCGCAGCAACCACTCTTCCTTCCCTATCATCTTGTCACCTTTTTGCCCGCGCCCATCCGGGACAAACGGCCTATGGACGCCCTCTCTCCCCGCTGCTACGATCAGCCTATCTGAAGCACACACTCAATGCGCGTGCGGATCGCAGGCTGCCCCTGGCGCGCCGTCCGGAGGCCGCCCGGGCACCACAACGCGCCAGAAATCGCACCAAAAAACTATCTTGCCTCGAAATCGTGCCTGTTTCGATCAGCTCGCGTGCTGCGTTATGCCCGCCGATACGCTAGACTCACGCAGGAAGAGGGAAAGGGCCATGACAGCTCCGGTTGTCGAGACAATCCCTGAGACCAGCGCCGGCCCACCCGCGCCATCGGCAGCAGAGGCGTTTGTCGCCGCGCCAGACCCCCGCGCCATCCCGCCGGACAACCCGCAGGCGGCGCTGCGCTTCTGCCGGGCGCTCGCCGCGGCCCTTGGCGCGCTCGCTCCGGGCGAGCGCAGCGGCGCGGCGGCCCGCGCGCCCCGCCCAGCGCCGGAGCTCTCGGTCGTCGTCCCGGTCTACAACGAGCAGGAGAACCTGTCCGAACTCTACCGCCGGCTGGCACCGGTGATGGACTCGCTCACCACGCACTGGGAGCTGGTGCTGGTGGACGACGGCAGCCGCGACGGGAGCGCCGCGCTGATGCGGCAGCTCGCCGCTGAGGATGCACGGGTGGTGGCGGTCGAGCTGGCGCGCAACTTCGGCCACCAGACGGCGATCAGCGCCGGGCTGGAGCACGCCCGCGGCGACGCGGTGATCGTGATGGACGCCGACCTGCAGGACCCGCCGGAGGTGCTGCCGCAGTTCGTCGCGAAATGGCGCGAAGGCCACGATGTGGTGTACGCCATCCGCGAGGGGCGCAAGGAGAGCTGGCTCAAGCGCGCCTGCTACGCCGCCTTCTACCGTCTGCTCCAACGCGTCGCGAATGTCGAGATACCGCTCGATGCCGGCGACTTCTGCATCATGGACCGCAGGGTGGTCGGCCTGCTCACCGGCATGCCGGAGCGCAACCGCTTCGTCCGCGGCATGCGCTCGTGGGTCGGGCTGAATCAGGTCGGGCTGGCGTATGAGCGGCAGGGGCGGCACGCCGGGCGGCCCAAGTACACCTTCAGTCGGCTGGTTTACCTGGCGCTGGACGGGTTGATCTCGTTCAGCTTCCTGCCGCTACGGGTCATCACGGTGCTCGGTATGGGTGTCTCGCTGCTGGCGATTCTGGCGGCGGCCTTCTACACGATCCAGAAGCTGACGATCGGCCTCAGCCCGCCCGGCTTCGCCACGCTGGTCGTGGCGGTGCTGTTCCTCTCCGGCCTGCAACTGATGACCATGGGCATCATCGGCGAGTACATCGGCCGGATTTTCGACGAAGTCAAGCGCCGGCCGCTGTACGTCGTGCGGCAGGTGACCTCGCGCGAGCCCGCGTCGCCGCGGGTGCATGACCGCCGGATGTAAGGGCTTGCCATGCGCATTCTGATGCTCAACAACGAGTTTCCGCCGCTGGGCGGGGGAATGGGCACGGCGAACAAGGCGTTGTTCGACGCGCTGGCCGATTACCCGGATATCGAAGTCGATCTGATCACGTCGGCGCTCGGCGCGCACCGCGAGGCCCGCCGTTTCTCCGGCAGGATCCAGATCTTTGGCGTGCCGGTCTGGAACCGCAACATCCACCACTCGACCAATCGTGAGTTGCTCACGTACGCGGTCCAGGCGCTTCCGCTGGCATACCGGTTGCATCGGCGGCAGGCCTACGACTTGTGCTTCGCCTGGAGCACTGTGCCAGCCGGCGGCGTCGCCCTTTCGCTCAAGCGGCTCTGCGGGCTCCCCTACCAGGTGTGGGTCAGCGGCCCCGATATCCCCGGGTTCGAACAGCGCTATCGTGCAATCTACCCGCTGCTGACACCAACGATCCGGTCGATCTGGCGGGGCGCGACAGCCGTGATCGCTAAATGCGCCGAAGAGATCACAATGATGCAGCGGGTCGTACCCGGCCTGGAGATTACGCTTATTCCAAACGGCGTCGATCTGTGCGCATTTCAGCCTGCTGCTCCGCCACCTGAGAGCGGGCCGTTACGCATCATTTGTGTGGCGCGTCTGATCGAACGCAAGGGCCAACACCACCTGATCAAGGCGATCAAACGGCTCAGCGACGCTGGCGTTGACATCCAACTGGAACTGGTCGGCACCGGCGACGCGCACGCCGCACTCGAAGCGCAGACGCGGCGCTTGGGGATCGCGGATCGGGTGGTGTTCTCCGGCTACGTGCCCCGCGAGAACCTCCCGGCTCATTACAACGCCGCGGATGTTTTCGTGTTACCGTCCTTCAACGAGGGGCTGAGCCTGGCGGCGCTCGAGGCGCTCGCAAGCGGGCTGCCACTTGTGCTTTCGCGCACCGGCGGCACCACTGATCTTGTCGAAGAGGGCGTGAACGGGCTGACCTTCGAGTGGGGTAATGTCCCCGCGCTCACGGAGCACCTCCGCCGCCTCGCCGGAGACCGGGCGCTTGTCCGCCGGATGGGCGCGCAATCGCGGCGGCGGGCGAAGCGGTTTGGGTGGCCGGCGATTACTGAGCGGTTTGTCGAACTATTCGAGGCGCAGGTTGCTGGGCGCCGGCTAGGCGCACCTGCCTCTATGCAGTCGGAGCCATCGTGAACGCTCCACCCTGGCGGCGCTGGCTTTCGCTAGGGCAAGCTTGTGGAACCGTCATGCTCCTGGTGGTACTGTTCCAGTCGGTGGACTGGAGCAGTCTGTCTCATCTTATCCTCAATCTGCGGTGGTCAAACGCTTCGCTCTCTACCACACTCTTTCTTGTCTTTCATGGGTTGAATGTGCTCCGCTGGAGATGGATCACCGCGCAACCCGACATCAGCATATGGGCCTTTGTCAAATACTATGGCGCCGGTCAGTTTAGTAACAACTTTCTGCCGACCGGCTTCGGCGGTGATGCAGTGCGCGCCGCGCTGCTCAGCACGCGAGTCTCGCTACCTCGTGCAACGCTCTCGGTGACGCTGGATCGCGGGATCGGTCTCCTGTCACTGGGTGTACTCTGTCTGCTGGGCATATGGCTGGGTTGGCCGCCCGGTCTGTTCCATGGCGTGCCAGCGGGCATACTCGACGCCAGCTTTTTCCTGGTGATCGCGATACTTTTCGTTGGTGGGGCCGCGGCTGTGTTTTTGTGGTCGCGCAAGCCAGCATTCCGTGGCATCACTGAGGGTTTGGGGCGGTGTTTTGAGCTAGTCCACATGAAGGAGGGAAACGCTTTGTCCTGGCGATGGCTCTTCGGCCGCTTCGCAGGGGCTTATTGTTGCTCCGTCCTGTCAAACCTAAGCCTTGTGCTGGCGTTTTGGAGCGCGATTGGCGCACTTGGCATCGTTGTCGCACCGGGCGCGGCAGTCTGGCTGGTCTGCGCAGTCTTCCTCTCATTGCTTGCTCCGCTGACCGTCAATGGCCTCGGTCTGCAAGAGGGGGTCTTTGTCGTAGTGCTTGGGTGTTATAGCGTGCCCATCGAGGCAGCGCTTGGGATCGCATTATTCGTTCGCCTCTTAACACTGGCCTTCAGCGCGCTGGGCGGTCTTCTTGCGCTTTGGGGTACGGCTCGCCTGCCAACGGTTTCGCGGGCTCGCTAAAGCTACACAAACTCGCGATCCGATGCATTAATGGCGGCATTGGCCGCTCGGTCGAGTGCGATTCGTTATGCGTATCAGAGGTCAGGGGATGAGCCCACAACTTCGCGACTACCCGCGCTACGGCTGGCAACTCATATCCGGTTTCCGCACTCGGAAAGAGTCTGACGAGGCTGAGCGTCGTGTGCGGGATTTGTCGCCGTACCTGGATTTAAGCCGTCCACTTGATGTTCTCGATGTCGCGAATGGCCGGCTTCGCCCGCAGTATGCCATCCTGCGCAGCGCAGGGCACCGTGTGATCGGCATCGATCTGATCAATCGGCCGCAGTCGAGCTGGATCGATCTGGCGTACCGTGGGATGCGCTGTGTCTACGCGCGTAAACTCGGGCTCTCCGCTCAAGTGATGGCCGAATGTGGCCTTGCCGCTGGCGATGTCGGCCTGATGCCGTTTCGCAGCTCCAGCTTCGATCTTGCTATTTCCTCCGCCGCCTTCGAACATTTCCTTGATGTGCCAGCAGTGGTCGCCGAGTTGCACCGCGTGCTTCGGCCGGGTGGGATGGTCTGGGTGTCAATTCATCTCTTCACCAGCCCAACCGGCGGGCATAATCTGAGCTTTACCGAGTTTCCGTTGCGCACCATTCCGCGTGGCGTCGAGCCGTGGGATCATCTGCGCCGTCGCGCGCTTCCGTTTACTGTGCCACTGAACAAGTGGCGCAAACATCAGTACCTCGAAGCGTTCGCACGCCATTTCGAGCTTCTGGCCAGCTACTGCGCCAGGCGCGAGGGCGAGCAATGGCTGACCCCCGAGACGCTCGCCGCCCTGCCCGGCTACACGACAGATGAACTAACCTGCGTCGACTTTGTGCTCGTGGCGAGGAAAGCCTGCGATGACGACTGAATTGCTCCAGCAAGCGACCGATACCCACGAGATGCGCGACCTGCCTATCCGTCTCTGGCCACGTCTGCTGGCGCTGATCATTGGGCTCGCGCTGCTCACTCCCACGCTGCTCCTGCTGAACGACGCGCCAGCGCCCTGGTGGGACGAGGGCTGGACGATGCTCGTCGCGCGCCATTGGGTCGCAGACGGCTTCTATGGGCGCATGCCGGCCACCGGCGCGGAGGGACCAGGCCTGTCGGCCGCTTTCCCGACGACTGCGCTGGTCGCGCTCAGTTTCACACTGTTCGGTGTTGGCGTGTGGCAGGCGCGGCTGCCGTCGGTGATTGTGACGATCATCTCGCTCGTGCTGCTCTACACCCTCGCGCGGCGGCTGTATGATCGGACGGTCGCTTGGGGCACGCTTGCCATCGTTCTGCTGACCGGCAGCCATCTTGATGTTAACCCGGTCCACGTCGGTCGGCAGGTGCTGGCCGAGCCGATCCAGATCTGCGCCCTATTGGGCGGGTACTTGGCATTCCTGCCGGCGGCGCGGGGGCCGGGGTGGGGCTGGCCGGCAGCGCTGCTGCTCTGGGGGCTGGCGCTGGTTGCCAAACAGCAGACGCTGCCGTTCTGGGTGGCCTCGCTGCTACTGCCGCTCGGCCTGGCGCTCTGGCGGCGAAGCTGGCGCGTGGCAGCCGTCCTGCTTGGGGCGCTGGCGGGCGGCTGGCTGTCATGGAAGCTGCTGGACACAGGGATCGCCCTGCTGCTTGCCGGGCACACCGCGCCCTCGCCGCTGCTGCCAGGGTTGACACGCGCCGTCGCGCTCGCGCTCACTCCATCGGCCCGTGAACTGGCCTTGACAGTCCTGTCGGCTTCCGGGATGCCGGCGATCCTCGGCATAAGCTGGGCAACCGCGCAGACGGTGCGCCGCGCCGGAGTACTCGACCTTGACGATCGCCATGAACTCGTACGCCTCATGTTGCTTTCATTGGCGGCAAGCTGGCTTCTATGGTATGCGGCGCTCTCCATCGGCTGGCCCCGGTATGCCTATCCGGCGCTGGTGCTTGCAAGTCCTTTTGCGGCCGCACTGGCCAGCCAACTCACAGGTGGGATGCGTATACGATCTACCGTGAAACAGATCGCTGATTCGTTGTTGAGAGGGCAATCCCATCAGAAAGCGGCAGTCACGTTCCTGGTGTTGGTGTTGGGCGGGCTGCTGATACCCGTCACCGCCTCACAACTCTATCTCTCGTTTACGCAGCGGCGGGATGATGCTGTATTCCGAGTGCTTGATTTCTTAAATACGCAAACTGCGCCTCAGGCTTTGGTCGAAAGCTATGAAAGCGAGATCTTCCCACCACTCCGGCGCCCATATCACTACCCGCCGGATGAGACGAATGTCCAGATAATTCGTCGCATTGAACACCATGAGATAGTGGACTACGACTATAATCCGCTTGTAGCGAATCCTGACTACCTGGTTATCGGCGTCGTCGGCCGTGCCTCAGGACTATATGACGACATCCTTGCTCGCGGCGCGTTTCGAATCATTCGTCACGAACGGTTGTACGACATCTATGCGCGCGTTCGATAAGGTCGCGGAGCGCCCGACGCCGGCAGTTCGGCCCCGTATCTCGCGCGGGCTCGCCCTGCTGGCGTCGGTTGCCGGTATCCTCGCACTTGGCTTGTGGAACCTTGACGGTCCGCCGATGTGGTGGGACGAAGGTTG
This sequence comes from Roseiflexaceae bacterium, assembly GCA_042408595.1. GTDB lineage: Bacteria > Chloroflexota > Chloroflexia > Chloroflexales > Roseiflexaceae > JBHOQX01. The sequence continues at coordinate 47,558 of JBHOQX010000005.1, forward strand.
GACGCTCTCCGTCGCCCGCAATTGGGCCGAGCGCGGCTTCTATGGCCGGCTGCTGCTCGGCCAACTCTTTCCGCCCGGGCTTGAGGCGTCGTTCTGGGTGACGTGGCCGGTCTCGCTCGGCATGCGGCTGTTTGGCGTGGGACTGTGGCAGGGACGGGTGTTCGGTGTGCTCTGCGCCGCCGCGGCGCTTGTGCTGTGCCACCTGCTTGCTGCACGCCTGTACAGCCGGCGCGTCGCCATCGGGGCGCTCGGCGGGCTCCTGCTGCTCTCGGCGCACCCACAGCTCCACCCGCTGCTGATGGGCCGGCAGGTGCTTGGCGAGATGCCCATGCTCACCTACCTACTCGCCGGGTGGCTCTGCCTCCACAACGCGCTGCGCGGCCGGGACTGGTGGCTCCTGCCAGGGGCGCTCCTCTTTGCGCTGGCGGTGCAGGCCAAGGCGCAGACCATGCCGTTCTGGCTCACGAGCATGGCCGTCGCCCTGGCGGTGATGCTCATCCGGCAGCGCTGGCGGGCGGCGGTGCGGCTGGCGCTGGCGTTCGCCGGTGGCCTTGTGCTCCAGCCCGCGCTGGACATGGCGCGCGACTCGATCATCGGTGGGCGAACGCTGCCCGTGGCCGGTGTGCAGGGCCTGGTCAGCGTAATGGCGCTCGTCACCGGCAGCTTCAATCGCGGCTATGCTCTCACCAATGGGCTAACTTTCGGCGTGCTGCCGCTGCTCGGGCTTGGCTGGGCGGCGTGGCGCTGGCTGCGCGGCGGCTGGGCCGCCCTCGACGACCAGGACTATGCAGTGCGCGTGAGTCTGATCGCCTTCGCCGGCAGTTGGTTCGCCTGGTATTTGCTGCTCTCGGTTGGCGTACCGCGCTACATGTTTCCGGCGACGTTTGTCAGCAGCCTGTTCGCCGCCGCGCTGCTGGACGACCTGACCGACGGCTACCGTCTGGCGGCGACGCTGGAGCGCGCAGTTGAGCCGCTACGCACGCGCCGTTTCAGCCGGGTGAGCGCCGGGGCCTGGCTGGCGATCCTGTTGATCGCGGCGGCGCTTCCGCTCACCCTCCTCGGCCTGGCGCGTTACTATCCGCTCGTTGACCGCTCGGCCTTCGCCGTGGCGGAGTACTTGAACGGGCGGCCGCCCGGCACCCGGATCGAGACCTATGAGAGCGAACTACACTTCCTCCTCCGGCAGCCGTATCATTTTCCCCCGGACCAGACACACGTCGCACTGAACAGGCGCAGCCTGCTCCACGAAGCGACGCCGATCGATTACGATCCGCTGGCCGCCAACCCAGATTATCTGGTGATCGGGGAGTTTGCCCGCGGTAATGACCTGTATGCATCGGCCGTGGCGGCCGGCCCATTCCGCCTGGCGCAGCGTATCGGCCAGTATGAGGTTTATGCACGGGCGCGGTAAACGCGTTCCCCTCTTCCCTCGGAACGGGAGAGGGGCGATGGGGTGAGAGCCACTCGCCCGATACGTTCAACATTCGTATGCGATGATATCGGACACCCCCTACGAGAACACACAAACTCGCGTTCGGACTCCGGCCACCGCACGCAGCCGCCTGGCCGGGCTGGCCGGGCTGTGGCTGGCGCTGCGGTTGCTTACCGGCGCAGCGGCCGCCGTCTTCGCCATGCTGCTGCCGCTCGACCCGACGCGAGCGGTGGGCTGGCCGCCGGCCTGGCCGCCTGGCGCATGGCTGCATCGCCTGCTCGTCGAGCCCTGGGTGCGCTGGGATGCTACATACTATGTCTCTATCGTTCAGCACGGCTACCGCGCCGACGATGGCACAGCGCAGTTCCATCCATTACTTGCTTGGATGGCGACTCCCGTCGGCTGGCTGGTCGGTAGCCCGGCGCTGGCGCTGCTGCTGGTCGCCTCGGCGGCCAGCCTGGCGCTGCTGGTCGCCTTCGAGCGGCTGGCGCAGCTCGACCTGGACGCGCGGGATGCACGCGGCGCGACGCTGCTGCTCCTCTTCTGGCCGCCGGCGTTTATTCTGTTCGCGCCCTACACCGAGGGGCTTTTCCTGCTCTGCGCCGTGGGCTGCCTGTTCTGGGCGCGGCGGCGGCGCTGGTGGCTGGCCGGCCTCGCCGGGGCCCTGGCGACACTCACCCGCCAACAGGGGGTGTTCCTGCTGCTGCCACTGGCGTGGGAGTTGTGGGCTGCCAGGGGCCAGGGGGCAGGGGTCAGGGGGCAGGGGGCTGACCTATCGCCGCCTGTTGGCGTTTATCGTCCATCGTCCATCGTCCACTGGGCCAGCCTCGCTCTCATCCCCGCGGGGCTGCTGATCTGGCTTCTGTTTCGGGCGGTCGCGCTGGGCGACCTGCGCGCCGACCTGCGCGACCCGCAGGCGCTGGTCTTCTCGCTCCTGATCTCGCCCTCGTCGGCCAAAGTCGTGCCGGTGCAGGCCTTCCTGCTGCCGCCGCACGCGCTCTGGCTGGCGTTGGCGACGTTCACCCGCGCGCCGGAGGTCGCACTGGCGCTCGACCTGGCGCTGGGCGGCTGGTTCCTGGCGATGACAGCGCTGGCGTGGCCGCGCCTGCGCAGGAGCTACCGCATCTACACCGCCGCCATTGTCCTGGTGAGCTTCAGCTACCACACCGGCCCGTTCTACCCGTACATGGGCCTACCGCGGCACCTGCTGCTCGCCGTCCCGGTGTTCATCGGCATGGCGCCGCTGGTGCGGGCGCCGCACGCGCGGCTCTTCGTGGTCGCGCTGGGGCTGGCCGGCGCGCTGTTCCTGCTGCTGATGTACGAGATTCACGGCTGGGTGCCGTAACAAACGTAGGCATGTCAGGCATCGTGCCACCAGCAGGCGCTGTCGGACACAGCCGCGCGACAATACCACCTTCAGGTCACGGATCGAACAAGGGTACTAGCACCGCCGCGCATCGTTGTACGAGGTAGCTGTTGATGAAAGGGCTATCGGACACTTCAGCTTCTGGCAACGACCCACGCCTGCTCAGGCCGGATGCGGCGCGCCAAGCAGGTATGCGGCGGCTGCTCGGCGCAGCGGTTGCATTGCTTGCCGCAATCGCCGCGATCCAGGCATGGCAGGCATGGGACGAATTGAACACCAGCGGCATGGACTTGCAGCAGGACTATATCGCTGCGCAGCGCATGCGCCACAACGACGACCTGTATCGCCCATTCACAGCACAAGAGATCGCGTCGCTCGGCGTGCGCGAGGAGCTTGGCGTCGGGATGCGCGAGAATGCCCATCCGCCGCCGGCTGTCGCTTTGTTTTTGCCATTGACGTGGCTGCCGTACCCCATCGTCACGCTCGGATGGACCCTTGCGTCGGTCGGCCTGCTCTGGCTCGTCACCATACGGCTGATCCAGGCGCTGGCGTTGCCTGTGGATGGCCTGTGGCGCTGGCTGGGGCTCTGCCTGTTGGTCAGTTGGTATCCGGTCTGGCAGCATCTGCATGTGGGCCAATGGACGATCCCGCTCTTCGCCCTGATCGTCGCCGCCTGGCTCTGCCTGCGCACCGGACGCGACGGATGGGCGGGCGTGCTGATCGGCTTGGCGATATTGCTCAAGATCTATCCCGTCTTGCTGCTGGGATACCCTCTCCTCGCCCGCCGCTGGCGCGCGATCCTCGCCGCTGGCGCGGTGTGCCTGGTTATTGTCCTGCTCCAGACGCTGATCTACCCTGAGCACTGGCCGCGCTACCTGAGCTATGGCGCGCCCCACAACGCAGCGGTCTGGGTGCCGAACTCGCGAAATGCCTCGCTTGTTAGCCTCGGCTATCGACTGTTCACCGGCAGCAACGAGGTACGGCCAGCGCTCCCACTGCCGTGGGCCGAGCCGCTCATGCGCGGTGTAGTCTCTGCCGCCGTGCTTGGCAGCTTCGCCTGGCTGGTCTGGCGGCTACGCCGACAGCCAGATCTCGATGGCGCAGTGAGCCTGGCGATCTGCCTGATGGTGCTGCTCTCGCCGATCAGCTGGGACCATGCGTTTATTTTTCTGCTGCTGCCGCTCGGCTATGTCTGGCAACAGACACGCGCGCACTCCGGCCCGTGGCGGCGCGCTCCGGCGGTGCTGGCCGCTACTGCACTGCTTCTGTCACTTGTGCCGATGGAATTGATCTTTGCCGATCTCAAGCGTGCCTACCTGCCAGAACTGATGCCGCCATGGGTTGGGCTGCTGATCCCCTCAACCGCGGGCATGACGTGTGTGTACCTCGCCGTGTGGCTGACGGTGCGCTGGCGGCTTGCGAACGCGGACGCAACCGCTGAATCAGTCGACGCTGGCCGCTCGTCTCGTTCCGCGGCGGAGCCGGTCAACTCAAGGCTATCTTGAAAGAAGAACTGATGTTCGACAGCCTGGCAGCCATTTTCCAGATCGACTGGCGGATCTTCATGGCGGCCACACGGGCCTGGCTGGAGGGGCGCAACCCCTACGGGGCGCTCTCGGCCGAGTTCAGCGCCGGTGCCTTCGCCTACCCGCCGACCGCGCTGCCGTGGCTGGTACTGTTCCTGGCGCTCGGCCCCCTCGGCTACTACGTCTGGACGGCGCTGCAACTGCTGGGCTGGTGGCTGCTGGCACGGCACGAGCGGCCTGGCCACATGCTGTTGCTGGTTTGGTCGCCGATCATCTTGCATGTCGTCGAGGGGCAGAGCACGCTGCCGGCGATTCTGACGCTGTGGGCGGCCAGCCGCGCCCGGCAGCGCGGTTGGCTGTGGGGGCTGGCGGTCGCCTGGGCGCTTACCAAGCCGCAGGCCGCGATCATCCCGGCCCTCTGGCTGCTCTGGCACGACCGTGCCGCCCCGTCGCGCTGGCGTTTCATCGGCGGGATCACCCTCGGCACGGCGCTGCTGGCGCTGCCCATCACCTTGCGCGACCCTAGCATCTGGCTCGCGTGGCTCGAAGGCTTGGCGGCCTACCGCGAGCGCATCCTGCAGATGGCCCCCTGGCAGGGGCCGAGCGTGGCGCTGCTCGCGCTGGCGGCGTACCTCTGGCACCGCAGCGGGCGCGGCGGCTGGCAGTGGTGGCTGCCCGCCGGGTTGCTGCCGCACACCAGCTTCTACGATACCGTCACGCTACTGCCGGCGCTCGACCCCCGGCCGAACGGCTGGGCGCTGGCCGGGCTGGCGCTGGCCGGCGTGCTGCAAGGGCCGGTGACATCGCTGACGCTGCCGTGGATCCTCGCCGGTCAGCTGCTCGCCGCCTGGATGATCGCCGGCGGGCCGCGCCCGCGCCCGGCCGAAGGGCCGGCCCGCCGCACCGCCGCGCCGCCCCATGGCGATGCGGCATACTGACCACACCGTGCGTAATCGACTCGCTACCGAACCGATCCTAAAGCGCCCGCCGCGCCGCGCCACCGCTGCGCTACCATGAGGCTGGCTGCCGCTGGCGCGGCCGTTCCGGGCGGGCGCCGCCGAGAGTACTAGCCGGATTCACACCAGAAGTCTCACGCCTCGTATGTTGACGCTGTTTAACCCATCGTGTACAATGGCAAGAGCTTTTTGGCCGCACATGCATCCTGCCTTCAAGCTCTAGTTCTCAGGGAGCGGCGCAATGCCAGAAGAGCTCGAGCCCCGGTTTTACCCCAACCTGATCGGCCGACTCTACTTGATGAGTCTCGAAGATGTCATGGGGCGCAACGGCGTTAATGCGCTTTTGAACCTGGCGGGCACCAAGCACCTGGTCAACAACCCGCCCCCGAGCAACCTGAAGCGCGAGTTTCCGTTCTCGGATCTTTCGATCATCTCGCAAGCTACGGAGACGATGTATGGGCCGCGTGGCGCGCGTGGCATGGAGCTGCGCGCCGGCCGCTACGCCTTCAGCCTGGGTCTCAAGGAGTTCGGCCCGCTGCTCGGCATGGCCGATCTGGCGCTCAAGCTGATGCCGATGACGATGAAGATGAAGATCGCGCTGAACGCCACGGCGCAGACCTTCGACCGCTTCAGCGACCAGCCGACCCACGTGGAGGAGCGCAAGGGGCAGTTTCTATACATTATCGAGAAGTGCCCCGTCTGCTGGGGCCGGCATTCCGAGCGGCCCTGTTGCCACCTGGCGCAGGGCATTCTGGAAGAGGCGCTCACCTGGGTCACTGGCGGCCATTCCTTCCATATGGAAGAGGTTGAGTGCCGTGGGACGGGCGGCCAGACGTGCACGTTCGCCATCGATAAGGACCCGATCGATTAGATTCGCCACGGCGCGCCCGGCTGCCTCAGCGCGCGGGGCGGCCGGGCGTTGCCGTTCCGATCGACGGTGCCGCGTGCGATGCCCGGGGCATTCTGCCGCATTGGAATCGCGTAATCGCACTGTAATCTGCCACTCTTGAGTCGTGGCGACGCTATCCTGTATAGTAGAGGCGCGAGCCGGGAGGTTCGTTCCGACCGTGTCGTCCCAGCCAGGCGCAGGAGTCTTGCATGAAACGCGTCACCATCCACGACTACACCATCATCCCGCCCTTTGGTGAGCCCGCGCGCGACCTGCGCATCCTCAACAAGCCACTCTGGGTGCTCCAGCGCGACCTGCTCAGCCAGTATTGCCGCGGTGGCATCGAGGTCGATTCGCTGGATGAGATCCCGCCGACGCGTGAGGAACTGCTGGTCTACCGCGACAACCTGTTCTTCAACGAGGCGCTGATCGCCGAGTTCGTCGCGCAGGCGCGGGCGGCCGGCAAGCCCTGCCAGATCGCCTTCGCGCGGAACGATGCAGCGATCGCCAACCACGCGCTGATGCTGCAGGACGGCATCCGCGAGAAGGGCGGCGTGTATGTCGCTGACCTGTTCTACTTCCCCGCAGGGGTGGTGGATACGCCTGAGCCGCTGGTGATCGACACGCTGCCCCGCGAGATGGGGTATTACAACATCCCCAGCTACATGGCCAAGCACAAGGGCGATCTGGTCTTCCACGTGCCATTGCGTGCCTTTCTGTCGATCGAAAGCTGGGTGCATGTCTTTCTGGCAAACTCGCCGTTCGGCGTCTTCTCCATGGGCCGCGCCCATGAGCAACTGGTCGAGGAGAGCTGGAAGGAGAAGATCGCCGTCTCGCTGACGACCCTGGCCGAACGGCTGAATCCGCTGGCGCCGCGCTGGCGCAACCATTTTCTCGCCTGCTCGCGGCTGGTGAAGGTCGGCCGGAACTGCTCGATCGACCCGACGGCGGTGATCCATGGGCCGACGATCATCGGCAATAATGTCTACATCGGCGCCGGCGTGGTGATCACCAACAGCATCATCGGGAACAATGTGACGATCATGCAGGGCAGCCAGGTGATGCTCAGCGTGGTGAGCGACCGCTGCTACCTGCCGTGGAATGTCGGCCTGTTTATGTCGGCGCTGATGGACAACTCGATGGTGGCACAGCTCTCGTGCCTGCAGATGTGCGTCGTCGGGCGCAACACCTTCATCGGCGCGGGCAACATTTTTACCGACTTCAACCTGGCGAACGACGAGATCCAGACCTTTCACCAGCGGCGCGGCGCGGCCGGGCCGCAGCTCGAAGATGTCGGCCTGCCGGTGATCGGCTCGGCGGTGGGCCACAACTGCAAGATCGGCAGCGGCTTCGTGTTCTACCCGGGCCGCATGATCGGCTCGAATACGACGCTGATCTACGGCGAGCCGTCGACCGTCATCAGCCGCAACATCAACGTGCGCTTCGGCGAAGTCGATCCGCACGCTGGCGAGAGCGAGCCGCAGGTCGAGTATGTCTGGCCGAACCGCTACCTTCGCCCCGACGAACGACCGGCCCCCGACGATGAGGCCCCCCTCGCCATGGCGCTGGCGCGCCAGGACGAGATGCGCTACAGGAGGATTCCCCGGTGAGTAAAGAGAAGATCTTGGTCGTCGAAGACGCGCCCGACATCTCCAGCCTGCTCAAGATCTATTTCACCTCGCAGGGGTATGAGGTGCTGACGGCCATGCGCGGTCAGGCGGCGCTCGATATCTGCCGCAAGACCCCGCCCAGCCTGGCGCTGCTGGATGTCAACCTGCCCGACATGGAGGGGTACGACATCGGCCGCAGCTTGCGCGGCAGCGCCCGCACGCGCCATATCCCGATCATCTTCCTGACCGCCCGCGGCGAGAAGTCCGACCGGCTGCGCGGGCTGGGCGAGGTGCAAGCCGAATACTACATCGTCAAGCCGTTCGATATCGAAGAGGTCCACACGATCGTCAAAGGCGCGCTGGACCGAGCCCGGCAGAAGAACCTGGCCCACCCGGTGACGAACCTGCCGACGGCGGAGCTGATCAACGAGCAGTACCGCGCACTCCTGTCCAGCAGCGGCTGGGCGCTAGCGCAGATGCATATCAACGGCTTCGAGACCTTCACCCAGGCCTACGGCGCGGTGGTCGGCGAGGATGTGCTGAAGTTCACCGCGCTGCTGATCGGCGAAGTGGTGAACGAGCTCGGCGGCCCGGATGACTTCGTCGGCCAGATGGTCGTCGGGCCGGATTTTGTCGTCACCTCGACGCCAGAGCGCATCCGGCCGATCTGCGAGAGGCTCTGCGAGCGATTCGACGCCGAGATCGGCCTGCATTACAACTACAAGGATCGGCGCAACGGCTACATTATCGTGAGCGACGAGCAGGGCAACCAGCGCCAGGTGCCGCTCATGTCGCTCTCGATCGGCGTGCTCACCAGCGACAACGGGCCGTTCTACGATATTCGCGAGCTGAGCGAGACGGCAGAGGATGCCCGGCAGCGCGCATTGCTGGAGGCCCGCGAGCAGGGGCGCAAGAGCAGCGTGAGCTTCCGCCGCGGCTGAGTCGGGCGCGCGTCGCTCCCACTCCGACGACGACATTCTTGCACAATGACGCGGCTGCAACGCAGCCGGCCGCACGGGGAGCACGTCCCACAGGTATGGACACCACCATGATCGCCGCGCCGCAGGCATCGGCTTGGGAGCTCCTGGCCGACCTCGCGACCTGCGGGCAGGAGAGCGCCACCCTTCGCGACGCAGGCAGCCTGGCAGCCTGTCTGCTCGACCGGGTACGCGCGCGGCTGAGCTGCCCGTGGGCGCTGCTGGTGCTCTACGAGGCCGGCGCGACGGCTGTCAGCGCTGGCTATGGGCTGCCGCCCGAACGCCAGGAGCGGCTGCTGCGGCGCAACGGCCACCCGCTTGACCCGGATACGGTCGAGATGGCGCTGACCGTCGCCCACGCCCCGGCCGGCGTGCTCTACCTCGGGCGTGCGCCTCATCTCGAGGAACACCTGCCTCCCGGCTTCATCGAAGCGCTACGCCGCCAGATCGAGCTGCTACTGGTGCTCCAGCGGCGCGAAGCCGAGCGCGCCGCGTTCGATCCGGGCGCGATCTTCGGGCCCGAGCTGGCGACCGAGCTCGACCTGCACGACCTGCTGCGCTCGCTGATCGGCCAGGCCGTGGCGCTCAGCCACGCCGGGCATGCTGGCATCTATGTCCTGGCGGAGGGCGGCGGGCTGGAGCTTATTGCCGGGCACGGCGGCCTGGCCCGCACCGACCGCCTGCTGCTGGCACCAGGCGAGGGCCTGGCGGGGCAGGTGGCGCTGGCGCGCACCCCGCTGGCGGCGGACGGCGATTCCGCGCCAGCGTTCGGCGTGCCACTGCTGGCGCACGACGATCTGGTCGGCGTGCTGGTGCTGGCGCGCGATGCCGGGCAGCCGCCGTTCACGCCGGCCGAGCGCCGGGCGATCGACATGTTCGCTCAGCCGGCGGCGCTCGCCCTACGCAACGCCCAACTCTTCGCCCAGCAGCAGCAGCGGGCGCGCGAGCAGTTTGTGCTGTTCGAAAACAGCCAGGTCATCAGCTCGACCCTCGAGCTGGAGCCGATGCTGGCGCGCGTGGCCGAGAACATCGGGCTGGCCATGCGTGCGGATCGCGCCACGCTGCATCTGGTGGACGCCACTGATCCGGCCTTTCTCTACGAAGCCGCCAGCTACGACGCAGATAGCAGTAGTCCAACGGCGGGCGCGCGCTACCCGGCGCCGGCGTCCGGTCTGCTGGGCGAGCTGCTGCGCAGCGCCGAGCCCCTGGCGCTCGAGGCAGGGCCGGATCAGCCGGAGGCGGCCCGGGAGTTGCTGCGGCTCTTCGGCCTGCGGAGCGGCCTGTTAACCGCCTTGCGGGTGCGCGAGCAGACGGTGGGGCTGCTGGTGATCGGCTACACCGGGCGCAGCTATCGCTTCAGCGCCGCCGAGATCAACCTGGCCCGCACCTTCGCCAGCCAGGTCGCCACCGGGGTGATCAATGCCCGGCTCCTCGCCGCCGAGCAACAGCGGGCACGTGAGTTGGAGCACCTGCGCGCGATCAGCGAGCGGCTCGACGACGCGCTCGATCTCGATCAGACGCTCGCCGCGCTGCTGGACGGCGCTCGGTCGCTGGCGCCGTTTGCTGCCGCGCACATTGCGCTCTACGACGAAACCGAGCAGGTCCTACGGCCGGCGCTGGCCCGCGGCCTGGCCGCGGCCGCCGGCGGCGCGGCACAGCCGCTCTCGGAGGGATTGGCCGACTATGTCGCACGCTACCGCCGCCCGTTGCGGCTGGGCGACTTCCGCCGCCCACCGGTGAAGGCCCGCCCACCGACACTGGAGAACGGCCACCCAGCCCGTAGTTACCTCGGCTTGCCGCTGCTGGCCGGCGACAAGCCGGTCGGCGTGCTGGAACTGTTCGCTGGCCGCACCGACGGCTTCTCCGCCGACGACGAGCGGCTGCTGATGATCGTGGCCGGCTCCGCCGCACGCGCCATCCGCGATACGCAACTGCACGCCCGCACCGATGAGAGCCTGAAGCGCCGCCTCAATCAGCTCACCGCCCTGCAGCGCATCAGCCGGCAGCTCACCGCGACGCTCTCGCTCGACAGCATCCTCAGCTCGGCATTGGATGAGACGCTGCGCGCTACACCGGCAACGCGCGGCTATATCGCCCTGCGCGAAGGCAACGAGGACGACCTGCAGGTGATCGACGCGCGCACCGGCATCGTGCGCGGCTATGTGGCGCTCTACGAAGGGGGTGAACGCGATACCTTCCGCATCCTGGCGAGCGCCGGCTACAACGACGAAGACTACGCCCGCCTGATCGGCGAGGCGCTGCCAGAGCACGCCACCATCGCGCGCGAGGCACTAGCCCACGGCCGGCAGGCGGTGGCAGACGAATTCACGCCGGATGCGACCCTGACCGAAGGGGGCGCGACGGCCGCCGCGGCGCTGGCGATGCCTATTTTTTATGAAGACCATATCGTCGGTGTGATCAATCTGTATAGCCAGATCCCCCACGCCTTCGACCATGACGCCGTCGAGTTCACCCGAGCACTGGCCGACCAGGCCGCCCTGGCGATCAGCAACGCCCAACGGTACGATGAGCAGCGCCGCCAGCGCCGCCAGCTCCAGCAGCGCGTCAACCTGCTGAGCGAGGTGCTGCGTAGCGGCCAAACGCTACGCGCCGACCGCTCGCTGCCAGAGGTGCTGGAGGATGTCGCCTTCAGCATCACGGAGGCGGCCAACTTCCGCGCAGTTGTCTTCAATCTCGTCGATCCGGACGAGCCGCAGGTGATGCGGGTCGTCGCCGGGGCCGGCCTGCCGCTGGCCGAGCTGGAGCGCGTGCGCGCCGGCAAGCTGCCGATGGCGCTGGTGCATAGCTTCCTCGAGCCACGCTACCGCGTGGGCCGCTGCTATTTCGTTCCGGCGGAGGAGATGCAAGCCCTGCTGATGGCGGTCGACACCGATCCCAGCGAGTTCAGCGGCATAACCATCGCCGACGCCCGCGCCGAGGGCGAGTGGCAGGCCGAGGATGCCCTGTTCGTGCCGCTCTACAGCACCAGCGGCCAGTTGATCGGCCTGATGTCGGTGGACGACCCATATGACCGGCAGCGCCCGACGGTACGTTCGGTCGAGCCGCTGGAGATCTTCGCCGACCAGGCGGCCCTGGCGATCGAGAATGCCCGCCTGCTCGCCGAGGCGCGCTCGCAGACCGAGCAGATGGCGGCGCTCTACGGCGTGAGCGCCGCCGCTGTCTCCACGCTCGACCTGGGCGACCTGCTGGAGCGCGTGTACCGCGAGATTGTCGCGTACATGGGCACCCCGTCGTTTCTCTACATCGCCTCGTACGATGCCACTCGCGAAACATTGCGCTTCGAGCTGTTCAAGGAAGAAGGAGCGATTCTGCCAACGCACCACGGCAGCACGTTCGCCAAACAGGGCCTGACCGGCTGGATCGTGGACACCGGCGAGCCACTCCACATCCGCGACTTCCTGGTGGAGCAGGCACAGGTGCCGGCGGCGCCCATCCAACTCGGCAAGCCGGTGCGTTCGTGGGTCGGCATCCCGCTGCGGCGGCAGAACCAGGTGATCGGCGTGCTCTCGGTGCAGAGCTTCCAGCCGTACGCCTTCCACGACCGGCACATCCAATTCCTGACGACCCTGGCGAACCAGCTCGCCGTCTCGCTGGAGAACGTGCGCCTGTTCCGCGAGCGCGAACACCGCATCCGCGAGCTGGATGTCATCAACCGGATCGGCAGCATCACCAGCTCGACACTCGACCTGCAACAGATGGCCGGCCAGATCTATGACTGCCTGGCGGATTTCCTGCCGGTCGATTCGTGCTACATCTTCATCTACCAGGTGGCCCGCAACGAGCCGAGCCTGTCGTTCCAGGTGGACGAGGGCGTCCGTAGTTTCGAGTGGCTGCAGGGCGGCCCGACGCCGGGCGGCCTGACCGACCGCATCATCCGGACGCGCCAGCCGCTGCTCTTCGGCGACTTGCAGGTGGAGAACACCGACCCGACGCTGCGGCCGACGCGCTTCGGCAACGAGGAGCGGCTGTCGCGCTCGTGGCTGGGCGTGCCGCTGCTGGTCGGTGAGGGCGAGGTGCTCGGCGTACTTTCGATTCAGAGCTACACGCCACACCTGTACGGTCAGCGCGAGCTGGCGTTCCTCACTACGGTCGCCAGCCAGGTGGCGCTAGGCGTGCAGAACGCGCGCCTCTTCGCCGAGCGCGAGCGCCAGATCCGCGAGCTCGATGCACTCGGGCGCGTCGGGCGTGTCACCGGCCTGACGCTCGAGCTGCGCCCGATGATCGAGGGCGTAGACGCGGTGATCCGCGAGGTGCTGGGAGCGGAAGGGATCGCATTGACACTGCTGGATCGCCAGCACGGCATCATCCGCACACTCGCAACCGAGGGCGGCGCGCTGGCGCAGGACACCGAGGCCGACCTGCCGGCGGAATTGCTGGACGACACGCCAGCCGGCTGGATTCTGCAGCACGGCGCGGCGCTGCGGTTGGGTGACAACGACCACGAGCCGGCCGATCCACGGCTGGCCGGGCTGGCGCGGCGCGACGCCCGGCTGCGCTCGTGCATCGGGATGCCGCTTTTCGACCATGCCGGCGAGCCGTTCGGCGCGCTGGTGGCCCACAGTTCGCGCCCGGATGTCTTCAAACTGCGGGACGAAAGCCTGCTCGCCAGCGTGGCCGCACAGCTCTCACTCGGTATCCAGAACGTCGCCCTCTTCGCCCGCGCCCAGGAGCAGGTCGATCAACTCGCGCTGCTCAACCGGGTGTCGTCCGTCGCGGCGACGGCGCTCGACCCGAACGAAATGTTGCAGGTGGCGGTCGATTCGATGGCGCACATCACCCGGGTGGACCAGGCGCGGCTGGCGATCTTCGACCGCGAGGCGGGGGTGGCGCGCATCGCGCTGGAGTACCGCCCGACCGACATCGGCCCGACGAGCACCATCCCCTTGCGCGACAATCCGCAGATCGCCTGGCTGGAGGCCAACCGCCGCCCGCTGGTCGTGTACGATGCGCAGCACGACCCGATTCTGGCGCAGTCGCATGACTTATTCCGCACGCTCGCTATCGGCTCAGTGGCGCTCATCCCGCTGGTCGTGGCCGACCGGGTGATCGGGACGATCGGGCTGGATTTCGTCGGGCGGCAGCAGCGCTTCAGCGCACAGGAGATCGAGCTGTGCCAGACGATCGCCGGCCAGGCGGCCAATGCGCTGGAGCGCGCCCGGCTGTTCGAGGCGGCGCAGGCCAGCTCCGAGGCGCTGGCGCGCAAGGTCGGCGCGCTGGAGACGCTGATCGAAGCCGGCCGGGTGCTCAGCTCGACACTGGAGCCGGGCCATGTGCTCGACACCCTGGTCGAGGTCGTGGGCCGGCAGCTCGGCGTCAGCACCGTCGCGCTCTGGACCTACGACGATGATGGGATGCTCTCGCCGGAGGCGGTGCGCGGCATCGATTGGGAGGTGGCCCGCCAGTTGCGCGTGCCGCCTGGCCAGGGTCTGACCGGCGCCGTCGCGCACCGCGGGCAGCCGCTGGTCGTCGACGATGTCGAAGCGCACGGTGGCACGCTGTTCCGCGATGTGCAGGGCGCTGGCGGGCTGACCTCGTTCATGGGCGTGCCGGTTGTCTACCAGGAGGAGGTCGTCGGCGTCCTGAGCGTGATGACCGCCGAACGGCGCACATTCACCCCGGACGAAATCGAGTTGCTCGCCGGCATGGCCGACCAGGCCGCCATCGCGCTGCAGAACGCGCGCCTCTTCGACGAGCGCGAGCGCCGCATCCGCGAGCTGCAGACGATCAACCGGATCGGCCAGACGGTGAACGCGACGCTCCAGGTCGATCAGTTGCTGGAAGCGCTCCATGCTGGCATCAGCGAAATCCTCGATACATCCGAGTCGTACATCGCGCTGTACGACGCGTCCAGCCGCCACCTGACCTTCCCGATCTCGATGCAGGACGGCCGGCGCATCCAGGACGATGAGGTGGTGATCGTCGACACTGACGAGGGGTTGGTCTGCCGCGTGATCGCCCGGCGGCAGGCGCTGTTGCTGCGGACCCCGGCCGAGGTGGATGCGATCTCGACCTCGCCGGCGCTCCCCGGCGAGCGGCAGATCGCCTCGTGGCTCGGTGTGCCGATCACCCTCGGCGACAACGTCTTCGGCATGATCAACGTCCAGAGTTACGAGCCGCACCGCTTCGATCACGACGATCTGCGCTTTCTCGAAACGGTGGCCAGCCAGGCGGCGACGGCGCTGGCCAACGCCCAACTCTTCGGCGAGCGCGAGCGGCGGCTCCGCGAGGTGACCGCGTTGAAGGATATCGGCGCGGCGGTCTCCTCGACGCTGGAGCTGCACGATGTGCTCGAGCGGCTGCACCGGGAGCTGGGTAAGATCGTCGATGTCAGCACCTCGTTCATCGGGCTGTACGACCCGGCGCGCAACGAATTGAGCTACCCGATCGCCTACGACTGCGGCACGCCGATCGAGCTGGCCCCGCTCAGACTCGGCGACGAGGGGCTCAACGCCTGGGTAATCGCCAACCGCCGGCCGGCGCTCATCCGCAGCGCTGAGGAGCTTGGCCGCTTCTCCGCCGCCGATCCGCGCACCACGCGCCAGGGCCGACACGACGCGATCGAGGAGTCGTTCCTGGTCGCGCCCATCCTGCTGGGCGATCAGGTGCTTGGGGTGATCAATATCCAAAGCTACGAGCGCTATGCCTTCTCCGACGACGACCTGCGATTCGTCACGACCGTCGCCAGCCAGGCGGCGGTGGCGATCGCGAACGCGCGGCTGTTCCAGGAGCGCGGGCGGACGATCGAGGAGTTGGAGACGTTCAATCAGATCGGCCAGGAGCTGAGCGCCGTCACCCGCCAGGACGAGTTGATCGATCTGCTCTACCGACAGACGAGCCGTCTGCTTAACACCGAGAACTTCTACATCGCACTGCACGACCCGACGCGTGGCGAGATGTCGTTCCCGCTGTTCTACGAGCGCGGCCAGCGCGTCAGCGTCGGTCCGTTGCGCGCTATCGACAGCCTGACAGCCTATGTTGTGCGGACGCGCGCGCCGCTGCTGCTGCTCGGCGAGGCGTTCGAGCGCGAGGTCGAGGCCCGGGGCATCCGCCCGGCGGGCGACGGGCCACGGCCACGCTCGTGGCTCGGCGTACCGATGATCGCTGCGGATCGCGCCGTCGGCGTGATCGGGATCATCGATTACGAGCGCGACGACGCCTTCTCGCAGGACGATGTGCGGTTGCTGGCCACGATCGCCGCCTGGGGCGCGACAGCGCTGGAGAACGCCCGGCTACTGGGCGAGACCCGCGCTAACCTGCGCGAGCTGGAGTCGCTCTACGACGCGGGCGTGGGGCTCGCCGGCACGCTCGACGCCGACGAGGTGCTCGAACTGGTGGCGGGCAACGCGCTCAGCCTGCTCGGCGCGCAGTTGTGCGCCGTGGCGCTGTTCGACGAGCGCCAGCAGCCGAGCCGCCTGCTGGTGATTGATCCGGACAATCCTGCGCTGGATAGCCGGCAGTTCGGCCTCGAGACCAGCGCGACGATCAGCTTTCTACGCGAGCGCGATCGGCCGTTGGTCGCGCCCAATATCCGCGCGTTGCTGCCGGCGGATGCGCCGGCTGTGCAGCTTGGTTATCGGAGCGCCGTCGCGGTGTTGATCGGCCCGCGCGAACAGCCGCTTGGCGCGATCCTGGCCGCCACGCGCCAGCCGCGCGACTGGCGCAGCCGCGAGGTGTCGCTGCTCTCGCTGCTCGCCACGCTCGCCGCCCAGGCGATCGAAAGCGCCCGGCTGTTCCAGAGCGAGCAAACCCGCCGCCGCGTCGCCGATACGCTGCGCGAGACAACGCAGAGCTTCACCCGGCTGATGCCGCCGGACCAGATGATGGACCTCATCCTGGTGCAGCTTGGCCATATGGTGCCCTATGAGACCGCCTCGCTCATGTTGCGCGACGGCAACATGCTGTACATGGCAGCGACCCGCGGCTTCGACGAGGCCATGCGCCAGCAGGTGGAGACGCTGCGCTTCAACCTCGACGAAGACGCCAACATGCGCCGGATCGTCGAAACCCGCCGCCCGGTGGTTGTCGAGGATGCGGCGGCCGGGCCCGATTACATCCCGATCGAAGGGCAAACGCCGATCCGCGGCTGGGTCGGCGCGCCGCTCCTGGTGGACGACCAGGTGATCGGCCTGCTGACGGCCGACAGCAGCCAGGTCGGCGCCTACACCGAGGAGGACGCCCAACTGGTCTTCGCGCTGGCGAGCCAGGCGGCCCAGGCGCTGAACAACGCCCGGTTGTACGAGCAGGTCCAGCGCGCCCGCGAGGAACTGGAGGCGCGCGTACGCGAGCGCACCGCCGAGCTGGAAGCGGAGAAGGAGCGGTTGCAGGCCATCCACGCCATCACCCTCCAGCTCACCGCGAGCATGAACCTGGACGAGGCGCTGACCCGCACGCTGGAACTGGCCTCGCGGACGGTCGGCGTGCGGCGTGGCTCGATCATGTTGCAGGACCACGAGACGCGCCAACTCATCTGCCGGGCGGTGCTCGGTGCGGATGGCGTCGCAGAGGCGCAACGCATCCCCATCCGCTTCGAGGATGGGCCGGGGCTGGCCGGCTGGGTGATGCAGCACCAGGAGCCGATCCGCATCGCCGATGTGCGCGACGACCCGCGCTGGCTGCACGAGCCGGGGCGCGCCGATGATGTGCGTTCGGTGGCCGCCGTGCCGCTGCTGGTGCAGAACGGCCCGCTGGGCGCGCTCATCCTCACCAGCCCGGTGGTGGATTTCTTCACCCAGGAGCAGCTCCAGCTCCTGGCGACGATCGCGAACGAGATCGCCGTCTTTATCCACAACGCCGAGCTCTATTCGTTCATCAACGACCTGGCGATGCGCCTCTCAGACCTGCTGGAGCAGCAGCGCGAAGAGACCAGCAAGAACCAGGCGATCCTGCAGAGCCTCGGCGAGGGCGTGATCGTGCTCGACGAACAGCAGCAGGTGATGCTGTTCAACCCGGCCGCCGAGCAGATGCTGCGTATCCCGGCGGCGGCGGCGCTCCGTCAGCCGCTTGCGGCGCTGCGCGACTACGGCGACAGCGACGCGGCGCGGCAGCGGGCCGCGGCGATCTACGCCAGCCTCGACGAAGGGCTGCGGCTGGTCGGCGAGCAGGGGCAGAACCACAGCCGCATCCTCGACCTGGGCGACCCGGTGGAGCAGACGATCGCGCTGAACTTCGCCCGGGTCATCGGGCCGAGCGCCAGCTACGGCAGCGTGGTCGTGCTGCGCGACATCACGCGCGAGATCGAATCCGAGCGGGCGAAGCGCGAGTTCATCTCGACCGTGTCGCACGAGCTGCGCACACCGCTCACATCGATCAAGGGCTATGTGGATGTGATGATGCTCGGCACGGCCGGCGCCTTCAACGAAAGCCAGTTGATGTTCCTCAGCACAGTGCAGAACAACGCCAACCAGCTGGTCGAGCTGGTGAACGATATCCTGGAGATCGACCGGATCGACGCCAACCGGATCGAGCTCAACCTGGAGCAGGTGGACGTCGCTGCCGTCCTACGCGATGTGTTCCAGACGCTCCAAACCCAGATCGAGCGCAAGCGGATGACGGCGACGATGGACGTTGCCGAGGGCCTGCCGCTTGTCACCGCCGACCGACGACGGCTGCGGCAGGTGATTCTGAACCTGGTCTCGAACGCGGTGAAGTACACCTTCGACGAAGGCCGGATCAGCGCCCGCGCCAGGCTGAACCCCGCTGGCATGCTCCAGGTAGATATCGAGGACACTGGCGTCGGCATCTCGTCTGAGGATCAGCAACGGCTGTTCCGCCGCTTCTACCGGGTGGACAACCCGCTGCGCGACCAGGCTGGCGGCACCGGGCTGGGCCTGGCGATCGCTAAATCGTTTGTCGAGCTGCATGGCGGCGAGATGTGGGTACGCAGCGAGCTTGGCAAGGGAAGCACCTTCAGCTTTATTCTGCCGCTGACGCAGCCGCAGCAGGACGGGCATGAGTCGTGAGCGCGATCCATCTTGACAACCGGCTGGCGCATTACGAGATCGTCGGGCGGCGCGGCCAGCCGATCATCTTCCTCCACAGCTGGCTCGGCTCGTGGCGCTACTGGCTGCCGACAATGGAGCATCTGTCCGACCGTTACCGCACCTACGCGCTCGATTTCTGGGGCTTCGGCGAGTCGGACCGCCGCGGCAGCGAGTACTCGCTGGATGGCTTCGTCGCCATGTTGCTGCAATTCATCGAGACCCTCGGGCTGAGCCGGGTGAACCTGGTGGGGCACGGCCTGGGCGGGATGGTGGCGGTGCGGGCCGCTGGCCAGCGTCCGGATCTCTTTCCACGGCTGACGATCGTCACCACACCGCTCTATGGCGCGCAGGTGCAGGCGGCCTTCCGCGGCGGCGGGCTCTCACGGCTGTTGGGCCGGCCGAACCCGACCAACGCCTGGGCCCGGCTGGCGCGCGATATGAAGATCGACGACCACCAGATCCACCGCGAGATCATCGAGGACACGGATGGCCTGAGCGAGGCGGTCGTGGAGCAGGTGGGGGCGGCGATCATGCAGGCGGATCTGCGCGAAGACCTGGGGCGGCTACGCGTGCCGCTGCTCGGGATCTACGGCCAGCGCGACATGATCGTCGGGCCGGAGCAGGCCGCGCTGCTGCGCGAGGACCACCCGACCTTCCAGCAGCCGCTCTGCCTGCCGAAATCGAGCCACTTCCCGTTTCTCGACCAGCCGAACGTCTTCAACCGGGCGCTGACCGATTTCCTCGCCAGCGACCTCACCGACCAGGTGCGGGTGAAGCACGAGTGGCGGCGACGGGTGAGTCAGCTCGAGTATATCTGACCAACCACGAAGGCCGCAGGACGAACATGCAGCTTTGCCGATGGTGCCGTCGCGCCGTTGGCGTACAGTCGATATTCGGCCCTCCGAACCTGCCTGAGGCGGGCAGGGTTGGCGGGCAACGCCCCTGATCGTTCGCCGCGCGGGGCGGCGCGGTTGGGAAGTCTGCGGTCTCCAACGCCCCCAGCCCCGCTGGCACCTACAGTCGCGAGCGCGGATCGAGCGCATCGCGCAGGCCATCGCCGAGGAAGTTGATGCTCAGCACCGTCAGAAAGATCAGCAGACCGGGGACGATCGCCAGCCAGGGTGCCACCTGCAGATAGTTGACGCCATCGGTGACCAGCCGACCCCAGGTTGGTGTATCGGGCGGGAAGCCGACGCCCAGGAACGACAGGGTCGACTCGGTGATAATGGCCACGCCGACACCGAGCGTTGCGGAGACGATGATCGGGCTCATAGCGTTCGGCAGGATGTGCCGGAACATAATCGCGGCCTGCGACACGCCCAGGCTCTTCGCCGCCTCGACGAACTCTTTGTGTTTTAGTGAGAGAAACGAGGCGCGGACTACCCGGGCCGTCCCCATCCAGGTGAGCCCCCCGATCATCAGCACGACGATCAGGAAGATGCCATTGACCTGGCCGAAGGCGCGCGTGACCGGATCGCGGAAGAGATAGACCGTCAGCAGCAGCAGCGGCAGGATCGGCAGCGAGAGGAACAGGTCGGTCAGGCGCATCAGCGCCTGATCGACCATGCCGCCGAAGAAGCCAGCGACGGCCCCGATCAGCGAGCCAAGGGACAGGGCGACGAGCATCGCCACGACGCCGACGGAGAGCGAGATCCGCCCGCCGTAGAGGCTGCGCGCGAAGAGATCGCGGCCCAACTCGTCTGTCCCGAACGGATGTTTGATCGACGGACCGACCTGAATCGAGTCAAAGTCCAGGTCTTCGGGGGAGATCCGCCACAACAGCGGGCCAACGATCACGATCACGACGAAGACCAGCAGAATCAGCGCTCCGATCATCGCGAGCCGGTGCCGGCGGAAGCGACGCCATGCATCACCCAGCAATGTACGCTGCCTGGACGCGACATGTGCGCCGACCTGCGTGATGGCCCGCGCTGGCTCGGTGGTCGCGTTTGTGTCAATGACCTGATTGGCTTCCGACATACGGACCTCGCTTCACGATCTAGCTGTAGCGCACGCGCGGGTCAAGCACGCCGTACAGTACGTCGGCGATCAGGTTGAAAGCAACCACCAGCACAGCGAAGATAAAGGTGATCGCCATCACGACTGGCGTATCCGAGCTGTTGATCGAGGTGATCAGCAGCGCGCCGATGCCATTGACGCGAAACAGGTTCTCGGTAATGATCGCCCCGCCGAAGATGGTTGGGATGCCGAGCGCCACCAGCGTGACGACCGGGATCAGGCTATTCGAGACGACGTGGCGGGTGACCACCGCGCGCTCGCTCAGCCCCTTGGCGCGGGCCGTGCGCACATAGTCTTGCGGCAGGTTATCGAGCATGGAGGAGCGCATGAAGCGTGTCAGGTCGGCCGACTGCTGCACGGCGAGCACCGACACCGGCAGGACCATCTGGCGCACCTGCTGCCAGAATGTCGCCCAATCTTGCACAACAAGCGTCGAGCTGTAGATGATCGGGAACCAACGCAGCTTGATTGCAAAGATTAATATAAAGACGACGCCCGTAAAGAATGACGGCACCGAAAAGCCGATAAAGGAAAAAGTTGTCGCCACTTGGTCGAAGAGGGAGTATTGCTTCACCGCCGAGATGATCCCGATCGGAATGGCGACCAGGACGGCGATAAGATACGCCAGGCCGACAACTTTGATGGTTTGCGGGATTCGTTGGGCCAGAAGCGTCGTGACCGGGATCTTTGCCGAGTAGGAGAAGCCCAGATCGCCCTGCGCCAGCGCGCCGAGCCACTTGACGTAGCGTACCGGCCAGGGCTGGTCAAGCCCCAGCTGCGCCCTGATCCGCTCGCGCACCGCGGCTGGAACAGCCGGGTTCGCGGCGAACTGCGCCATCGGGTCGCCGGGGGCGAGCGCCAGGATGGCGAAGATCACGAAGCTGATCACCAGCAGGGTTGGGATGGCGATCAGGATACGGCGCAGAATGTACTGGCCCATGGACGTTCTCCCGAAGGTGATGGAATGGCGCGCCGGGGCAGCGGATGCCGCGCCCCGACGCCGCCAGCCAGGAGATGCGCCGTAGGGGCGCGGGTGTTGCGCCCCTACCGCTTCTGTCACGATCCTACTTCGACCAGGTGGCGATATTCCACAGCACCGAGTCGAACGTCGTGCCGGTCGGCCCCTTCAGATCCTTGGACTTGCCCTCCGGCGTCGAGCGGTCGATCAGCGGAATGACCGCTACATCGTTCACCAGGATATCGTTCAGCTTGATGAACAACTCCTTGCGCTTCGCCGGGTCGAACTCCTTCTTGACCTGCGCGAGCACCGCGTCGTACTCCTTGTTGCAGTAGCGGCCGTTGTTCGGCTTCTGCCAGTTGTTCTCGCGCGAGGCGACATTCTCGCAGGAGAAGCCATCGAAGTACGATGTCGGATCCGGCGAGTCGTTGGAGTTGGTGTACATCTGGATGTCGCTGTAGAACTTCCCGAACGTGTCCGGGTTAGCCGGGTCGGTTGAGAAGAACACGCCGGCATCCACTGCCTTGAGTTGGGCCGTCACGCCGATCTTGGCCCAGTCGGCCTTGACCAGCGCCTGCTCGTTCTGACGCACCGGGTTGATCGTCGTCACGTAGGTGATGACCAGTTTCTTTTGGTCTTTGACACGATTGCCATCGGCGTCCTTCGTCCAGCCGGCCTCATCCAGCAGCTTCTCCGCCTGCGCCACGTCCTGGTCACACTTGGTATTGGGCGAGTTCAACTCGGCCGGCTGCGTCAGGATGTTGCAGGTCGCCTTGCCGGTGATGCCATAGACCTGGTCGGCGATCTGCTTCTTGTTGATCGCCAGCGCCAGGGCCTGGCGCACCTTCAGGTCGCTGAGGATCGGGTGCTTGGTGGTCGGCTCGGCGCGCTTCTCCGGCGGGAGCGCCGGGTCCGGGTCGGCGAAGTTGATCACCAGGCGCTCGATACCGGTCGAGCCGCTGGTGATCAGGTCGCACTTGCCGCCCTTGCTGATCTGCTCGATGACCGCCTTCTGCACCTGCAGGTTCCAGGCGTAATCCACTTCGCCGGTCTCGCAGACGGCGCGGGCCGCGGTGGTCGCATCGCCACCGCCCTTGATCTCGACCCCGTCAAAGAAGACCTTGTCGGCATCGCGGAAGTTCGGGTTCTTCTCGTAGGTCACCACGTCGCCCGGCTTGAACTCTTTGACCTTGTACGGGCCGGTGCCGATCGGGTTGTTGTTGGCCGCCTGGCAGGCCGAGTCCTTGATCGCATTCTCGCCGATGCAGTTCGCGAACTGCTTTTTCTGCAGGATGCGCCCGCTGATCCCCATGAACGAGATGTACGAGTTGGGATTCGGCTCCTTCCAGGTGATCTTGATGGTGTTCGGGTCCACCGCCTCGACGGTCTTGATCGGGTCAAAGTTCGACGCGTCCGTGCAGGCGGTCTTCGGATCGGCGCAGTACTGCCAGGTGAAGACAACATCGTCGGCGGTGAAGTCGCTGCCGTCCGACCACTTAACCCCCTTCTTCAACTTCTAGGTCACGGTAGTACCGTCGGCAGCGATCCCACCGTTGTCCCTGGTTGGGATCTCCTCCGCCAGGACCGGCACCGGGTTGCCCTTCTCATCCCAACTGCCGAGCGATTCGAGCACGACCGTCGCAGCGTCGAGGTCCTTGGTGCCCTGGGCTTGGTGCGGGTTGAGGATCGTCGGGGCCTGCCAGTAGAGGATCTTGAGAATCCCGCCTTTGGCCTGGGGCGCGGCCGTCGGCTGGGCGGGCGCAGCTGTCGCCTCGGGCGCCTTGGTCGGCTCGGCCGGGGCGGCTGTCGGCTGGGCGGGCGCGCTGGTGGCTGCCGGGGCGCTGGTCGGCTGGGCCGGGACGGCCGTCGGCTGGGCGGCCGGCGCGCCGCCGCAGGCCGCGATCAGCGGGATGAGCAGCGCGGCGAACAGCGCGATGGCGAAGCTGCGGAGCAGCTTGGTTGACGCAAACCGCATGGAACGAACCTCCATTTGTTGCAAGCCGGGGAGTCTGTCATCAGAGCGCGTACCGACGTCTGGCTCCTTCGAAATCACCTCCTTCGCTCAGGCGGGGCAGGCGGCTGTCCGGCGCCGGCCGGTGCGGCGTTCGCTGCGCGCGGCGGCAAGGCGGTGCGCGGCGCCCCTCCGTGGGCCGGATATCGCTACACTGCGCATTCACGTCACTCTGTTATGACGCGCCGGACGGTATCGATATTACACGAAACGTTGGAACTTGGCGGGGATTATAGCAGAAAGCGGCGGCTTCGTAAAGCCGTCATGTGCCACCGCCCAGAACTTCGCGCACACCGCGCAGCCGGGTGGCGAGCAGGCGCGCCGCGCGGGTGCTGTCCAGTGCGCAGGCCCGCGGGCGCACCATGCCGCTCGCCGCGCTCAGCGCCGGGCGCAGAAGGTTCGTCGGGCGGCCGTGCGCCGCGGCGATCAGGCAGGCGAACTCGTAGCGACTCACCGCATCGGCCCCGCCCAGGTGCAGCCGCCCGGCGATCTCCATGCGCGCTACCTCGAGCAGCGCCCGCGCCAGGTCGCCTACCTGCACCGGGCAGCGGATCTCGTCGGTGAAGAAGGCGGCAGCGCGCCGCCCGTCCGCCGCGTCGAGCACAAGCGCCTCGTGCTTGCTCGGCGCCACGTCACCATAGATCAGCGAGGTGCGCACGATCAGCGCGCCCGGGTGCGCCACGGCGACCAGCCGTTCGGCGGCGGCCTTCGCCGCACCGTAGGGCGTGATCGGGCTCGGGTCGTCGTCCTCGGTATAGGGCGTGCGCCGGTCGCCGGCGAAGAGCGCATCGCTTGACAGATGGATGAGCCGCGCGCCGTGCGCCCGCGCCGCCTGCGCCACCAGGCCTGCGCCCACCGCGGTGATCGCGTCGAGGTCCGGGCCATCTTGGACATAGGCCGTATGGATGACGACCTCCGGCCGCAGGCGGTCGAACAGCGCTGCGATCATGGCCGGGTCGCGCAGGTCAAGCCGCTCGGCGCGCGCGCCCTTCCAGGCGGGCAGCTGAGTGCAGTACGTGGCAGCGACGGACCACGCCGGATCGGCCACCGCCAGCCGCACCAACGCGCCGCCGAGGTAGCCGGTGCCGCCGGTGATCAACAGCCGAGGCATCGTCTGTAGCTCATCGTCACGACGAACAACGGCAGATGCACCCCGGCCCGAGCCGGAACGACGGACGAATGCAGCTCGTGCGGTACGATACAACGTTGATGGTGGCCGGGCGCTCTTTCGCCCCACCGTCTTTCGTGTTTTGTCGATCGTCCATCGCCTGGAGTGAACCGTCGTTGCTTGGGCAGGTAGCCTCGACTCAGCACTGCGAACTCTGGGCGCCGAGCTGATCTTCGAGCCGTTCCAGCGCCGCACGGGCCGCGGCTTGGGCTGCCACCTGCTTGCTGCGCCCCCGGCCCAGGCCGGCGGGCTCATCGCCGATGCGCACCTCGATTGTGTACTCGCGGTGCGGGTCCCGCCCTTCCACGGCGAGCACGACATAGCGCGGCGTGACGTTGCGCGCCGCCTGCACGAACTCCTGCAACCGGCTTTTGTAGTCCTGCGGCAGGCCCTCCGCCTCCACCCGGGCGAGCTCGGGCACCAGCATGCGCAGCACAAAGGCGCGTGCCGCCTCCAGCCCCTGGTCGAGATAGATCGCCGCGACCAGCGCCTCAAAGGTGTCGGCCAGCAGCGAGTCGCGGGTGCGCGCCCCGCTACTGGCTTCGCCCTTCGCCAGCCGCAGATACGCGCCGAGATCGAGCGCGCGGGCCAGGGTGGCGAGGGTCGACGTCTTCACCAGCGCGGCGCGCAGACGGGTAAGCTGGCCTTCGGTGTACTCCGGAAAGCGGGCATAGACCAGATCGGCCACGAGGTAGTTCAGGATCGAGTCGCCGAGAAACTCGAGCCGCTCCTCATCGAGCAGGCCGATCGCGCGTTCGGGGCGTTCATGGCGCAGCGAGCGGTGGGTCAGCGCGCTCTCCAGCAGCCGCCGGTCATTGAACGGCAGCCCCAGACGCGCGATCAGGGTGTCGAGCGAGGGCATGCGTGTGGCAAAGTGATATGATGACAGGGCAACGCAGGATTCTCTCCTCCCCCTGTCTCCCGGTTCTATCCGACGTAGCGCATCAACACCAGCGTGGCGTTATGCCCGCCGAAGCCGAACGAGTTGCTCAGCGCGACGTGCACCCGGCCGGGGCGCGCGGCGTTCGGCACATAATC
Organism: Roseiflexaceae bacterium; assembly: GCA_042408595.1. Taxonomy (GTDB): domain Bacteria; phylum Chloroflexota; class Chloroflexia; order Chloroflexales; family Roseiflexaceae; genus JBHOQX01. Next base: position 73,509 of record JBHOQX010000005.1, read on the forward strand.
CAGGTCGCACTGTGGGTCGGGCGTGCGCAAGTTGATCGTTGGCGGCAGCAGGTCGTGCTGGATGGCCAGAATAGTGACCACCGCCTCGATCGCCCCGGCCGCGCCGACCAGGTGGCCGAACTGCGACTTGCTGGCGCTGACCGGCACGCGGGCGGCGCGCTCGCCGAGCAGGCTCTTGATCGCCTGCGTCTCGGCGATATCGCCGGCGGGCGTACTGGTGGCGTGGGCGTTAATATAGTCCACATCCGCAGGCGTCAGGCCGGCGTTCCGCAGCGCCATCCGCATCCCGCGCAGCGCGCCTTCGCCGCCTGGGGCCGGCTGCGTGATATGATAGGCATCGGCGGAGAGGCCATAGCCCGGTAATTCAGCCAGGATTCGCGCACCCCGTGCCAGGGCGAACTCCAGGTCCTCCAGCACCAGCAGTGCCCCGCCCTCGGCGAGCACAAAGCCGTCGCGCGTCGCGTCGAACGGGCGCGAGGCCGTCTCCGGCTCGTCGTTGCGCGTCGAGACGGCCTTGCAACTCGCGAAGGCCGCCAGACCGATGCGGGTAATCGGCGCCTCGGCTCCGCCGGCAATCATCGCTTTAGCCCAGCCGCGCCGGATGGTCTCGGCGGCCTCGCCGATCGCGTGGGCGCTGGTGGTGCAGGCGGAGGTGGTGCAGTAATTCGGCCCCTTCAGCCCGTAGCGCATCGAGACCATCCCGGCGGCCATGTTGGTGATCATGCCGGGGATAACGAACGGGCTGACGCGCCCTGGGCCTTTGTCGCGCAGCGTGTAGAAGCCCTCGCCGAGCACCTCGATCCCGCCGATGCCGCTGCCGATGATCGCGCCGATCTCCTCGGCGTTCGCCGGCGTGATCCGGAGATCGGCGGAGCGCAGCGCCTCGGCAGCGGCCGCCATGGCGAAGTGGATGAAGCGGTCGTAGCGCCGCACATCCTTGCGGTCCATGTAGTTCTGCGGGTCGAACCCCTTGACTTCGCCGGCGATCCGCGATTCAAGGTCGTCGCTTGGGCAGAGCGTCACCGGCCCGACGCCGCTGCGCCCCGCACGAATCCCTTCGAGCAGGGATGGAACATCGAGACCGAGCGGGCTGACCGCGCCCATGCCAGTCACAACAACACGCCGCTGCATGCGCCGCTTGCTCCTTACCAGAGAGAGCTGACCGTTTCATCGAGCGGCATTATACCACCTCTTCACCGCGCGCCCCTTTCTCCCCGCGCCTGCCGGACGCCTTCCAGCGCCTCTTGCAGCTCGGGGTCAAGCGCGAGGGCCATCTCGAACGAGCGGCCTGCCTCTTTCACCCGTCCAAGCCGCAGCTGGCAGCGGCCATAGTGCGCCCAGGCGAGGGCGGCGCGCGGGTCGAGGTGCACCGCCTCAGCGTAGGCGTGGGCCGCCTGGCGCAGCCTGCCCTGCGCCATCTCGGCATCGCCAAGCAGCCGCCAGGCGAGCGAGTCGAACTTATCGTAGCGCACTGCCGTCTCCAGGCAGGCGATCGCCTCGCGCGCCATGCCGACCCGTAGCAGCAGCGCACCCTTTTCGCGCCACAACCCCGGCGCGTTCGGCGTGTACGACAGCCCCCGATCGAACATCTCGACGGCGGCGCGCGGGTGGAGCATGGAGGCGAACACCTCACCGCGCACCTGGTAGAGCTGGCCGTATTCATTGCGGCTTTGGGCGCGGGCCAGTCCCTCGTCGAGCGCGCGCAGCGCCTCGTCGTACTGCCAGAGCTTGAGCCGGGCGCGCGCCAGGTGCAGCCAGCCGCCGGCCGCCGCCGGGTCGAGTCGGACAACCTCCAGGAAGCAACTGAGCGCCTCGCGGTATTCGCCCAGATCCAGGTGTGCTAGCCCCCGCTCGCGCCACTGTACTTCGTCCGCGCCCTGGCTCTCGGCGACGAGCGGCGTGCCGGCGAGCGTGGCCCGCGCTTGTTGCAGATCGGCTTCCAGATCGGCGAACTGCTGGTACCGGTCGGCCGGGCGCTTGGCCAGGCAGGTGAGCACGACCGCCGCCAGCTCCGGCGGGAGTTGCGGCTTCAGCTCGCGCGGGTCGGGCGGCGGTGCGTGCAGATGCAGGCGGATGAGCGACTCGTCGCGCGCCGCATCGAACGGCATGCGCCCGGTGAGCAGCTCGTAGAGCGTCACGCCGAAGGCGTACACGTCCGTCCAGGCGCCAATGTTCGGCGACTGCTCCAGCAGCTCGGGGGCCATGTACGGAAGTGTGCCACCGAGCACGTCGGCACCGGCGCGGCGAGGCGCCGGGCCGCGCCGGCTCAGCAGCTCGTCCGACCATTGCCAGCGCGGGAGCACCCGCGCCAGGCCGAAGTCGGTGATCTTCGCCCGCCCGTCGAGCCCGACCAGCACATTATCCGGTTTCAGGTCGCCGTGCAGCAGCGCATAGCGCTCGTTGGCGTAGCGCATCCCCCAGCAGATCTGAATGGCGTAGTCGAGCGCTTCCTGCAGCGAAAGATGGCCAATCAACGCGCGCAGCGGGCCACCGTGCACGTATTCAGCGACTACGTGCGGCTTGCCGACAAAGGTGCGCAGATCGAGGGCGCGCACGATGTTCGGGTGGCTGCCGAGGCGCATCCACAGCTCGGCTTCGGCGTTGAACCGGCTGATCGCGGCGCTGTCCCACAGAAATTTGTTCTGGAAGGTCTTGATCGCGACACGCTGGCGGCGGTGGCGGTCGTAGGCCAGGTACACAATCCCCATGTAGCCGCGGCGCACCTGCTCGATGTCGAAGCGCTGCTCGACCACATCGCCCACGGCGAACTCGCGCCCAAGCGGGGCCTTACGCCTGCCACCCACGCGCTTGCGAAAGAATCGCTCCAGCATTGCCGGGCCTGATCCTGAACTGAAACGTTTCGCGCTATGATACCATTGGACGGCGGAGGACGGACAACCGTCGGCGGATGCACGGACGGTGGACAACGGTAAGCTCGACCGCGATCTTGGTCATACCGTTCTGTACGATCTGCCTACCTTCCTCGTCGCCCGCCCTTCGTCCCACCGCAGGCCGGCGTCCGTTCGTCATGATATGTCGAAAAGCGGCCACGTATTGCACCTGGAGAGCACCCATGGACCCCAACCCGCTGCTGCGCGCCCTGGGCTTCGCCGAGACCGACCGCGTGGCGATCGTCCACGCCGACGACATCGGCATGTGCCAGGCCAGCGTCGCCGCCTTCGCCGAGCTGGCCGACGCCGGCCTGGTCACCTCCGGCGCGGTGATGATGCCCTGCGGCTGGGCGCCCGCCGCCGCGGCCTGGGCGCGCGCCCACCCCGCCGCCGACATCGGCGTGCATCTGACGCTGACGAGCGAATGGGATGCCTACCGCTGGGGGCCGCTCTCGACGCGCGACCCGGCCAGCGGCCTGCTCGACGCGGAGGGCTACTTCCCGCGCACCACCGCCGCGGCCCAGGCCGCCGACCCCGAGGCCGCCGCCCGCGAACTGGAGGCCCAGGTGGCGCGGGCGCTGGCCGCCGGGATCGACGTGACACACGTGGACACCCACATGGGCGCGGTCAACCACCCGCGGCTCATCCCGGCCTATCTTGAGACGGCGCGGCGCTACGGCCTGCCGCCGATGGTCATCCGGCACGACGAGGCCGGCTGGCGCGCGATGGGCCTCGACGCCGAGGCAGCCGCCTTTGCTGCGGCGGCCGGCCGCGAGCTGGAAGCCGCCGGCGTGCCGCTGCTGGACGGCATCGGCATGATGCCGCTCGACAGCCACGACGACCGGGTGGCGGTGGCGCGCCGCCTGTTCGCCGCGCTGCCGGCGGGCGTGACGCATGTCATCCTCCATCCGGCGATCGATACGCCGGAGCTGCGGGCGATCGCGCCGGACTGGCGCAGCCGCGTGGCGGACTACCAGGCGTTCTTGAGCCGCGAGCTGCGCGACGCCGTGCGCGCGATGGGCATCCAGCTGATCGGCTACCGCCCGCTCCGCGACCTGCTGCGCGCCACACGCGGCGTGAATTAGCCACGAAGCGCGCCAATCGGCCTTGGTGCGCTTCGTGGCCCGCGTGGTTCAACGGGGCCGTCAGCGCTGATGCGTGAAGAGCACCGCGCGCGCATCCTCGTAGCGCAACCGCCAGCCCGGCGCCTGCCGCGCCCACGCGACCAACGGCTGCTGCTCTTTTTTGTCGAGCAGCAGCCCGTCGATCCGGTAGCGCGCCAGCCGCGCCTCCACGTTGTTGGCCTGCCCCAGGTTGATATAGTCCACCCACTGGGCATAGGGATACAACTCGATCCGCGGATCGGCGAAGACCGGCTGCTCCGGCGCGGCCCACATCAGGTACGAGCCATAGCCCATGGCATGGAACAGCCGCCCCGGCCGATCCGGCAGCGCCCGCAGCGCCTCGACCGCCGCCACCGGCGTGTCGTCCGACAGCAGCGCCCCCTGCGGCGGCGGGATCAGGTACGGCTTGACCCACGGCAGGCAGATCGCCAGCAGTATGCTGAGCAGACCAAACAGCGCGGCGTTAATCGCCGGGGCGCCGGGCGCCGCCGGGCGCGGCGGCGGCAGGAGCGTGCCGGCCTGCACCACCAGCAGCGGCGTCGCAGCGATGCCGAACCAGATGATGCTGCGCCCCGCGCCGAGCGCCAGCCAGAAGAACGCCCCGGCCAACAGCAGGTCGGTCAGGTCGGGCCGGCGGCGGGCGTAGACCAGCACCGCGACCAACCCGAGGACGAACAGGAAAAAGATCGCTCCGCCGGGCTCGCGCACCGTCGGCGGGGCCCACTCGGTCACGAGCGAGGTCACGGCGCTGCTGCCCACCAGGTTGCGCACATACCCGAGCACCCCCCAGCCGCGCGGGTTCGCTAGGGTCGCCAGCGCCGCCAGCCCGCCCCAGATCGCCAGGGGCCGGAGGCTGAGGGGTGGGGGGGTGGCGCTTGCGGATTGAGGCCCCTGACCCCTGGCCCCTGGCCGCCACATCCGCTTCAGCGCCTCACCCACGAACACCACTGCGACCAGCGCCAGCCCGAGAACGAACGTGCCATGGACATTGACCCACAGCACCATCACCAGCGGCAGCAGCCAGAGGCGGTTGTTCCAGCCGAGCCGCCAGGCGGTCAGGACGTACAAAAAGCCGACGAACAGCGGGATGGCGTAGCTCTGTGGCCGGACGAGCCAGTTGTCGAACGAGAGCGGCAGCGTCGCCAGCAGCAGCAGCGCCACGCTCAGGCGCACCCGCCCGCTGCGGCGGATGCAGAGGCGCAGCAGCAGCCCGTAGGCCAGCGCGATTACCAGCGCCTGCGCGGCGATCAGCAGCTCCACCCCGCCGAGGCGGTCGAGCGAGACCATCAGCACCTGTGCCAGCCAGCTCTGGTCGTAGAACGGGGCGCCGGCCTGCGTGAACGAATAGGCGTCCACGGTCGGGATCGCGCCCTGGGCCAGGATATCGCGCCCCATCGCCAGGTGCCACCACAGGTCGTGCGGCGGCAGGGGGGTGAGCAGCGGGCGGAGCGCCAGCAGCGCCAGCGCCGCGCCGATCCAGACCGTGTCGAGCGTGAGCGTGTTGCGCGTTGCGCGCTGTGCGTTGCGTTGAAGAGCGGAGTTGTGCGAGGCCATGGGTTACCCTGTTCGATGATGGGCGGTAGACGGGGACGATGGATCGTCAGGCGGGATGGCGCATGACGCCTTCTGCAATGGATTCATGATGCCGGCGCATTCGGGCTACAGCCCGCGGCGGCGATGCACAGCCCTGCGAGCTATGCCAGAAGGCCAGATGGCCATGGCGCCCGCCCGCCCGAGGCGGGGCCGTGGATGGGCTTCGCACTCCCCATCTCCCCACCTCCTCCATCCTGATCAACTCAGAACCTTGAACGTTGAACTCAGAACTTACACCTTCCGCCACACCTCGCTCTGCCCATCCTGGTACTCCCGCCGCCACCCCGGCCCGGCGGCGAGCGCCGCGCTGAGCTTCGGTTGCAGCCCGCGATCGAGCAGCACCCGGGTGACTCCGTAGCGCTCGAGCAGCCTGATGGTGTCGCGCCCCTCGCTGATCGCCACGTAATCGTCCCACAGCGCCAGCGGGTAGAGTTCGACCCGCGGATCGATGAAGACCTGCGCCTGGGGGTAGAGGGCCCAGTCGAGGTATGAGCCGTAGCCCATCTCGTTGAACAGCCGGCCCGCGCCCGGCTGGTGCGCCCGCAGCCACTCGGTGGCCGCGACCGGCGTGGCGGCGGAGAAGGCCAGCGGCGCGCCGGGCAGCTCGGCGAAGAGCGCGCGGTACCACGGCGGCCAGGGCAGCGCGCCCTTCAGCGGCGGCTGCACCAGCAGCACCAGCAGCGCCAGCAGCCCGGCCAGCAGCCAGTTGAGCGCGGCGGCCCCGGCGCGTCCCGCCGGGCGCGCCAGCGGCGAGCGCGGCGCGGCCAGGCTCTGCGCCAGTACCGGCATGGCGACCATGCCGTACCAGCCGACATAGCGCTGCCCGCTCCAGGCCAGCCAGAGGAAGGCCGCGACCAGCAGCAGGTCGGTGATGCTCGGCTTGCGGCGGGCGAAGGCCAGCGCGGCCATCAGCAGCAGCACCGAGGCGAAGAAGACCATCCCCGCCGGCGAGCGCGTGGTCGGCGGCTGCCACTCGTTGATCAGCCCCTGGCTCGGCGCATCGGTCAGCAACTTGACGACGTAGCCAAAAATACCCGGCCCCTGCGGGTTCAGCAGCGCCGCGGCGAGCGCGCCGGCCAGCGCCAGGTACAGCCAGCGCAGCCGCTCCCACGGCAGCGCGCGCGGCTGCCTCAGCATGCGGCGCAGCGTCTCGCCCGCGGCATAGATCGCGAGCATCGCCAGCCCGATGACGAACGCGCCGTGGGCGTTCACCCAAAAGGTCATAAGCGGCGGGAGCGCCAGCAGCGCCCGCGGCCGCAGCCGCCCGTCGACGTACGCGCCGAGGATCACCAGAAACAGCCCGAACGGCAGCCACGACCAGTTCTGGGTGCGGATGATCAGGTTGTTGATCGACATCGCGCAGGCCAGCGCCAGCGCCAGCGCCGCCAGCCGCCACGAGCCGCTGCGCCGGCGGGCGTCGAGCGCCACCAGGGCGAAGCCGGCAACCGCCAGCAGATTGCGCGCGGCCACGATCAGCCCCAGCCCGCCGAGGCGGTAGAGCGCGTAGAACAGCCACTCGCCGAGCCAGGTCGCGTAGACGTACGGCGTGTCGGCCGGCAGAGTCCAGGCGAACAGATTCGTCGTCGGAATGCCACGCTCGGCGACGATCTGGCCGGCCCGCAGGTGCCACCAGAAATCGTTCGGCGGCGTCGGCACCAGCGCGACAAAGCCAGCGAAGGCCGCCAGCGCGACCAGCGGGTAGAGATGATCCAGGCGGAGGGCCGGCAGGGTGCGGGCTGCCGGCGGCGCGGACGATGTCACGTGTGCCATGATACCGCTACACAATGGTTTACGACAGTGCGCCCCAAACTGAGTATAATGGCGGGGGATGCAGATCGAGTGATCAGTATTGTTGCAGATCGCGGGTTGTCGGTTGCGGATCGGAGATGGTGGAGCGAGGATCGCGGAACATCGCCGCCAGCGGCGGCCTGTTCCCGCAAGAGCGCGATCGGCGCGAGGATTCCTGATGATCGACCATGACCTGGCCCAGCCCACTGCCGTCGCCACCCTGCGCGCGGTCGCCGACTGTACGGTCGTCATTCCGACCTACAACGAGCGAGAGAACATCGAGCCGCTGCTCGACCGCATCCTCGCCATGCCGCGCTTCCGCGTGCTGGTCGTCGATGACGCTTCGCCGGACGGCACCGGCGCGCTGGTGGCCCGGGTCGCGCGGGGCGAGCCGCGGGTCGGGCTGCTGGCGCGGCCGGGCAAGCAGGGTCTGGGCACGGCCTACATCGCCGGGTTTCGCCGGGCGCTGGCCGAGGGCGCACAGTTCGTCTGCGAGATGGACGCCGACTTCTCGCACGACCCGGCCTACCTGCCAGCGCTGCTGCACGCCGCCGAGACGCGCTACGACCTGGCACTGGGCTCGCGCTATGTCGCGGGCGGTGGCACGACCGACTGGGGGCTTGGGCGCAAGCTGATCAGCCGTGGTGGCAACCTGTATGCCGGGCTCATCCTGGGGCTGCCCGTGGCCGACGCGACCGGCGGCTTCCGCTGTTACCGGCGCGCCGTGCTGGAAACGATCGATCTCGACAGCATTCACTCGAACGGGTACTCGTTTCAGATCGAGATGGTCCACCGCACGCTGCGGGCCGGTTTTCGCGTCGGCGAAGTGCCGATCATCTTCCCCGACCGGCGGGTCGGGCAGTCGAAAATGTCGCGCCGGATCGTGCTCGAGGCGCTGCTGACCGTCTGGAAGCTACGGTTCGGGCGGTAGCGCCTCAGGCCGATTATAGGCCCGCGCCCTGCCCGGCGCAAGCGTCAGGAGAAGTTTCCAGGGAGGCGGAGACCCCCTGCACTCCATCACCTCAGGGTTGGAAGGCAGCGGCGGTCTGAAAAGGCCCCGGCCAGGCACATGGAGTCGAAGGGGCAGTGCCCGCCACACCTTCCCGTTGCAGGCAGATACGCACAGCTTACACCTCAGCACGCAGCACTTCACAAAGGGGGGCCACCGTGACGGTGAGCGACACTCAGGCCAAGATCGATGAAATTCGCACCAACGCAAGCGCGGAGCAGGAGCGCGCCCGGCGCGAGCTCGCCGAAGTCGAGACCCTGCTGCGGCAGACGAGCGCCGAAGTGGAGAAGCTGGCGCAGCGCGAGCTGACCGTCGCCAACCGTCTGCGCGACCTGGAAGTCAACATCGACAAATACACCAAGGCCGACATCAAGAACTTCTACACCTCCGCGCAGGAAGTGCAGATGCGCCTGCTGATGATGCGCAGCCAGCTGGAGCAGCTCCAGTTCCGCCAGCAGGTGCTGAAGAACCGCCAGAGCCAGATGTTCGAGCTGGTGCGCACGCTGGAGGAGCTCGGCAATCTCGGCGGGGGGGGCGGCCGTGCCGACGACGGCGACGACATGCTGGCGGGGATCATCCAGGCCCAGGAGAAGGAGCGCCTGCGCATCTCGCTGCAGATGCACGACGGCCCGGCGCAGTCGATGAGCAACTTGGTGCTGCGCGCCGAGATCTGCCAGAAGATGTTCGACCGCGACCCGGAGCTGGCACGCGCCGAGCTCGCCGGCCTCAAGAGCGCGATCAACAGCACATTGCAAGACGTGCGGCGCTTCATCTTCGATCTGCGCCCGATGATCCTGGACGACCTGGGGTTGGCCCCGACGCTGCGGCGCTACGTGCAGCAGTTCAGCGACAAGCACAAGCTGGAGGTCCATCTCGTGGCGCCGAACATGGACGCGCGCCTGCCCCAGCACTATGAAGTGGCGATCTTCCGTTTCATCCAGGAGGCGCTCAACAACGTCGCCAAGCATGCCAACGCCAGCCAGGCCCGCGTGATGCTGGACGCCAGCGGCGGCACCCTGCACGTCTCCATCGAAGACGACGGCAGCGGCTTCCATGTGAGCGAGGTGCTGGCGGACGATAGCGGGCTGCGCAACATGGGGATCGCCATGATGCGCCAGCAGGTCGAGTCGCTGCTGCGCGGCGAGTTCGGCATCGAGAGCGCCATCGGGCGCGGGACGCGCGTGGCGGCCGTCGTGCCGCTGCCGTAGATGACAATATTGTTAGCCCGTACGAGCCTGGTTAGGACTTTTTGACTATTGCTCACCAGGACCACCTTGCATATACTCAGGGCGTATTGTTTCCCGCAGTAGTTCAAGGAGGTCGTTTCATGCTTCGCAACTTTTTCACCCGGGAAGAGGGGCAGGGCCTGGTCGAGTACGCGCTGATCCTGGTGCTGATCGCGATCGTCGTGATCGGCATCCTGACACTGCTCGGCGGCCGGGTCTCGACGGTCTTCAGCCAGATCAACAGTGGCCTGACCCGCTAGCCAGCGCCATCCACCAACGGATCGAGCCGCGCCTTAGGCGCGGCTCGATCCGTTGGTGGATGAACCCGGCCTCAACGCGCCGCCCGCTGGAGGCGCGGGGCCGACACTGCGGCGATCCGGCGCTTCTGCTGGCGCTCCGCCAGGTAGTAGCTGCCGATCACGAAGGTCGCGGCGGCGGCCTGCAGCAGGATCCCCTCCCACGTCGCGTACACGCCGAACCACATGCCACTCCAGTACGGCAGCGCCAGCCAGCGGATCGGGTGGATCGGCAGCCAGCCGACGACCTGCATCACGTGGGCCGTGTTGCCGACCATCTGCAGCAGCACCGCGCCGATCATCACCCCGGTGACGATCAGCATCTTCTTGTAGGGCAGCTTGGCCTGGAGCGCGAAGACCACCAGCCCGACCAGCAGTGTGCCCGCCAGGCCGAGCGCCACGCCGCCGAGCACCACCGCCGAGCCGCCCTCCAGCACCAGCGCCTGCAGGAACAGGACGGTCTCGAACCCCTCGCGGTAGATGCTGGTGAAGCCGAGCAGCACCAGCCCGATCATCTGCCCGATCGCGCCGCCGAGCAACAGCTTCTTCTTTGCGTGGAAGTTGGCGATCCAGCCCGTCCAGTACACCTTGTGAAAGAACCAGTTGGTGATCAGCAGTAGCACGCCGATCGCGATCAGCGAGACGACCGCTTCGAGCTTCTCGCCGTAGCGCGCCAGCGCGACCAGCGCTCCGCGCGCGACGAGCCAGGTCAGCACGGTGACGGCGAAAGCCAGCGCCGCACCGATCCAGAGCGGCGTGCGGTAGCGGCGCTGCTCGCCGAACTTCAGGCTGCCCATCAGCGAGGCGAGGATCAGCACCGCCTCCAGCCCCTCGCGGAAGACGATGATCGCCGCGTTCGAGGCCACGGCGACCGGCGCGGTGTTGCCGGCCAGCGCCTTCTCCGCCGCCGCCAGCTCGGCGTCGAGCGCCTTGCGAGTCGCCTTGACCTCGGCGGCCGGCGCCCGCGCTCCGATCAACTGCGCCAGCCCCTTGCCGCCGCCCTCGCCGTACCAGAACAGCCCCTCGATCACCGGCTTCATCTGCGGTGCGAAGACGATCAGCTTGGCCTCCGGGCCGGATTCGAGGATAGCGTAGGCTTCCAGACGGGCCGACTCGGCGAGGTCGTACTGGCCGGCGCTGACCGCCGCTTCCATCTGATCGAGCGCCGTGGCGATCACGTCGAAGTCGGCGCCGCTGTCGCGGCGCTGCCACTCGGGCGGCATGGCGGCGCGCAGCGTCGCGTCGAGCTGCTCGGCCGCGGCCTGCACCTCCTCCGGCGGCGCGACGCGCGTGCCGGCGCTGGCCTCGGCGAGCTGGCGCTGGAGCGTGGCAAACAGCGCCGCCGCCTGCGCCGCGCGGGCCGGGTCGCGGGCCTCCAGCGCACCTTGCAGGTCGGCGAACGCCGCCGCCGCGCCGTCGCGGAAGGTGGTCGCCTCGCGGATCTCCAGGTCTTTGGTGACGCGCCCGGCGCTGACGCCACGCCCGTATTCGACCGGCACCAGCGCCAGGAAGCGCAGCATCTGCCCGGCGCGGCGGGCCTGCTCCGCCGGGCTGAGCGGCGCGGCGCGGAAGCCCCGCAGCGCCGCCGTGACGGCCTCCAGCCGCTGAGCGACCGGCTGCCGCGCCACGGCGGCCGCGCGCAGCGCGGCACAGGCGGCTGTGGCCGACTCCAGGGCCTGGGCGTCGCGCTGCGCGCCGTAGGCCGGCGCGAGGATGGCGAAATAGCCCTCGGCCAGCGCCGCCGCCTCGGCGCGCCGGACGGCGAACCCCTGCCCGTCGGCGATCTGCACATCGTTCAGCGCGCGCACCAGCCGCGCCTGGTAGGTGTCCAGCAGGTCGGCCTGCAGCGCCTGCACGGCGGCGTCCGGGCTGGTCGTCCCGGCGGCCAGCCCGGCGACCGCCAGCGTCGCGTCGGCGTTCGGGCGGGAGAAACGGGTGGCCTGGCGGAATTCGCGCAGTTGCAGCCACTCCCCGGCGGCCCGCGCGTCGCCGCGGGCGACCGCCGCCTGCGCGGCGCGGAAGGCGCCATCGAGCAGGGCCGTCCAGATCCGGGCGCGGGCCGCGGCGAACGCCACGGCCTCGCCCGCCGCGAGGGCCTGCCTGGCGGCCGCGAACCCGTCGCGGGCGCGGCCGGCCGGCTCCGGAGCCGCCGCGGTCAGGCGCTCGTGCAGCCCGGCGTACGCCTGCTCCGCCTCCTGGAGCAGGCGTTCCGCCCTGGCAGGGTCGGCGGCGAGCGCCAGTTGCGCCTGGGTCAGCGCGGCGCGGATGTGCTCGCCCGCCGTGCCAGGCGACACGACCTGCGCCCGCGCCCCGAGCGGCGCCAGCGCGACCAGCGCGGCGAACAGGGCGAACCCGATGGCCGTCCGGCGTAACAGCAGAGAGATGGCTGGCATATGATTACTGCTCGATCTTGATATTCAGCCTGGCCGCCGCCTGCGAGATCTGCCCGGTGATCGCGGTCGCGCGGTTCTGGGCCTCCGCGCCGAGCAGGTCGGCCTCTTCCGCGGTGAAGCGCTTGCCCGACCGCTCCTTCGCATAGACATCCGCCACAAACGCCTTGAGGTCGCGCAGCCCCTGGCCGATGCGCGCGTCCTCGTCGGCGCTCACCTGGCGGATCAACGGGCTGACGTTCTGGTGCACCACTTCGAGGCTCGAAAGGATGTCCTGAATATCTGCCAGGCGCGAGATCGCGACGAAATCGCGCTGCGTGCTCTTGTCCCCCGCGACGAAGCGCGAGTTCTTCCAGGAGTCGAAATACTCGCTCATCGTCGGCACCATCACCACCAGCGCGGTGAAGGCGTCCGCCTCGGTCGGCTGCCAGGCCTGGGCGGCGGTGTCCAGGTCGGCCGCTTTGGCGGCCAGCGCATCCACCCCGCCCTTGAGCACGTTCGCATCCGGCAGCGCCTCGCCGAAGCCGGCCTGGCCGTCGCCGTCGTAGTCGGCGGCCACTCCCTTCGCCGTGTAGTCGGGGTAGCTGGCGAAGATCGTGCTCTCGGTGACGCCGAACAGATTGCCCGGCTTCGGCAGCCTCCGCCCGTCCGGCAGCGTCAGGTCGAAGGAGACGACATTGTCGCCGCCCTCGGCCCCGGACGCGCCGGCGTCGAGATCGACATCGAACTGGGCGAGCGCCGGCGTCCCGGCGACGATCCCTTCCATCTGCTCGTAGAGCGGGCTGGCGGTCTTCCAGGCCGCGCGCAGCTCCTGCACCACGGCCGTGACCTCCGGCCGCTTGCCGGCCCAGAGTGCGGCGTAGTCGAAATGCGCGCCCTTCGCGAGCTCGTAGTAGCGATCGCTTGCGGCCCGCAGCCTGGCGGTGGCCTCCTTGAGCGCGGCGGTCTTGGTGAGCAGGTAGGCTTTGATGCCGCTCAGGTCGGCGCCGGCGGGGGCGGGGGCGGCCGTCGGGGCGGGCGCGCTCGTCAGGGCGGGGGCGGCCGTCGGCGCGGAGGCAGCAGTGGCGCCGCAGGCGGCGAGCACAGCGGCGGCCAACGGGACGAGAAGCCAACGGAGGCGCAGCATGGTCCTCTCCTCCTTGGGCCGGCGCGCGGCTGCCTTGCACACGCACGCCAGCCGGGGTATAATGGCGCTATACCGACACAGACGTTTGACTATCTGAACGAGCTGGATGAATCTACCCATAGGCCAGGTGTTAGTATAGTCTAACATGCGGCCTTTGTCAACTTTTCGCTTTTTTAATTCGCCGATGGACGCTCACCCCCGGCGGGCAGGTCTGAAGGGCCGCAGGCCCACGGCGCGCAGCCCATGGTGCAGCGCCGGGACGAGCAGGTCGGCAGGAAGCAGGGGCGCCCATGACAGAGACAAGCGTCCGCCGCCGGCAAGACCAGGCCGGCCCGACCGAAAAGATGCGCGAGTATCTCGAGGTGATCTACTACCTGGCCGCGCGCGGCGAGCCGGTGATCGCGGCGCGCCTGGCCGAGTGGATGCACGTCACCGCGCCGACGGTGAGCGACATCGTCGGCAAGATGCAGGAGCGCGGCTATATCACGCGCGACGGGCGGGGCGAGATCTCGCTCACGGACGAAGGATTCGCTCTGGCCGAGGCGATGGTCAAGCGCCACCGGGTGCTGGAGCGCTTCCTGGTCGATGTGATGGGCGTTCCCTGGCACCAGATCCACGAGGAGGCGGTGCGGCTGGAGCACGCCCTCTCGCCGACGCTGGAGGCGCGGATCGAGGCGCTGGTCGGGAACTCAGCCACCTGCCCGCATGGCAACCCGATCCCCGGCAGCGGCGCGATCTATCTGGGGAGCATCCGCCTGGCGGATGCCGCCCCGGGCCAGCACCTGGAGCTCAAGCGCATCGTCGAAGAGGCGGAGGAGGACTCCGAGCTGATGCGCCATTTCCAGGAGAACGGCCTGGTGCCGGGCGGCCGTTTCGAGGTCGCCGGCAACTCGCCGGCCTTCGGCGTCACCCTGCGGCAGAACGGGCGCACGATCACCCTCTCGCCGCAGATGGCCGCGGTGATTTGGGCCGAGCCGGTGTGAGGCGTTGGGCGCCGGACGGTGGACGAACGCGCTCCCACCGGGGGCACACGTCCAGCCCTACCAAGGGGTAGGTCCGTCCTTCATCCGCTCATGTGATCCGCCCGAACTGCCGTTCGAGCTGCGCGGTGGTCAGGAGGATCATCGTCGGGCGGCCGTGGGGGCAGGTGCGCGGTGCTATGCAGTGGCCGAGTTGCTCCAGCAGATCGCGCATCTCGAGCGGAGTGAGCGCCTGGCCGGCCCGGATCGACGAATGGCAGGCGAGGGTTGTCAGCATCGCCTCGCGCCAGCCATCGGGGGTGCTGCCGCGCCGCCCGGCCAGGTGGTCGGCGATCTCCAGCAGCGCCGCCGTCAGGTCGTTCTCGCGCATGCCGGCCGGCACCGCGCGCACCCGCAGCCCGATGCCGAAGTCCTCGATCTCGAACCCCCACTCGGCCAGCGCCGCGGCGTGCTCCAGCAGGGTCTGCCGGGCGGCCAGCGGCAGATCGACCGTCTGCGGCATGAGCAGGCCCTGGCGCTCGATCGGGCCGCGGCCGCGCTGCGCCATCAGCCGCTCGTAGGTGATCCGCTCGTGGGCGGCATGCTGGTCGATCAGGAACATGCCGTCCGGCGACTCGGCGATGATGTAGGTGTTGCCGACCTGCCCAACGACCCGCAGCGGCGGGAGGCGCACGGGGGAGGCTGGTCGCGGGGGCGCGGAGGCGATCGGCGCGGCTGCCTCCACCAACGCCGGCTCCCCGACAGACTGCTCGCCCTCCTCGGCGGGGGGCATGATCTCGCGCTCCCGCTCGAACGCCCATCCGGCCTGCTCGCCCCGCAGGCCGGACTCCCAGCCGCTCGGCAGGGTCCAGCCGTCGCGCGCTGCGCCGAGGCGGCGCAGCTCGAACCGGCGCTGGACGGCTTCGTCGGGCGGCGGCGGCACCTCGCCTTCCACCCACGGGCGCACCCCGCCGGCCAGCAGCGCGTCGCGCACCGCCCGTATCAGCGTGCCATGCACCCGCGGCGTGTCGCGAAACTTCACCTCGCTCTTGGTTGGGTGGATGTTCACATCGACTGCCGCTGGGTCGAGCGCGAGGTTCAGCACCGCGATCGGGTGCCGCCCTTTCATCAGCAGGGTATGGTAGGCCTCTTCGATCACATAGACGATCGGGCCGCGCGGCGCGATCGCGCGCCGGTTGACGAACAGATGGAGATACCCGCGCGAGCTGCGGGTCACCCCCGGCGGCGAGACCATCCCGCGGATGCTGATCGCCTCGCGCCCGGCGCCGCTCGTCGCCTCGACTGCCAGGAGATGGCGGGCCGTCTCGATCCCGTACAGCTCGACCAGGGCGGTGCGCAGATCGCCGCTGCCGCTGGTCTGGAGCGCCAGCCGCCCGTCGTTTATGAGCGTTATCCGGACCTCGGGGAAGGCCAGCGCGTACTGGGTGACCACCGCCGCCACCGCCGCCGCCTCAGTTGCCTCCGAGCGGAGGAACTCACGCCGCACCGGGACGTTGTAGAACAGGTTGCGGACGCTGAAGCTCGTGCCGCGCGGGCCGCCGACCGCGGTGCGAGCCTGCAGCTCGCCTCCGGCGATCCGCAGCTCGGTGCCGAGGGCCTCGCCCTGGGCCCGGGTGACGCAGACCACCTGGGCAACAGCGGCGATCGACGGCAGCGCCTCGCCGCGGAAGCCGAGCGTCCCGATCGCCCAC
Organism: Roseiflexaceae bacterium; assembly: GCA_042408595.1. Taxonomy (GTDB): domain Bacteria; phylum Chloroflexota; class Chloroflexia; order Chloroflexales; family Roseiflexaceae; genus JBHOQX01. The sequence goes on from JBHOQX010000005.1 coordinate 89,623, forward strand.
AGGTCGTCCGCCGTGCGCAACTTGGAGGTGGCGTGGCGCTCGAAGGCCAGCTCGACCTCATCGGCCGGGATGCCGCAGCCGTCATCGCTGACCTTCAGCTCGCGCAGGCCGCCACCACGCACTTCGACCGCGATGCGGCGCGCCCCGGCGTCGAGCGCGTTTTCGAGCAACTCCTTGACGACCGACGCTGGGCGCTCGACCACCTCGCCGGCGGCGATCTGGGCCGCGACCGTCGGTTCCAGCACGCGAATCGGCATGGGCCGCTCCCGCCCCACACGGACACATCTGTGCCGGGCATTGTACCACACCGGGCGCGGCGCCGCCTGCCCGCGCAGCGGGGGGCTTTCTGCGCTTGCTGGCTACCGGTAGGCCCCCACCCCCGGAAGGGCCGGCCCCCGCATCCTCGGCTGGGCGCTTTTCCGAAATACGTTGCTCAGCGAAGCCGTCGCTTCTGATGCAGCCAGGACCATGCAGTCATCAGCCAGCCTGCCCCGCCATGCCGGTGGGCATGGTATCATGCGAAGGAGGAGACACGCCGTGACACCGGACACAGCACACGCCGTTCGCCAGCGGATCTACGCGGTGGTCGCGCGCATCCCGCCGGGGATGGTCGCCACCTACGGCGACATCGCAGCGATCGTTGGGCTCGAGGACGCGCGCGAGGTCGGCAACGCCCTGCGAGAGCTGCCCGCCGGCAGCGATCTGCCGTGGCAGCGGGTGCTCAGCCGCGACGGGACGATCAGCACGCGGGGCCTGCGCCAGCGCGAGCTGCTGGAGGCGGAGGGGGTGGCCTTCGACGCCGCCGGCCGGGCGATCCTGGTACGCCACCGCTGGCCCGGGCCGGCGGCGGAGTGGGCCGCGGCCCACGGCTGCCGCACGCTCCCGCCGCGCGACGAGGGAGATCGGTCCGAGCAGTTGGGGCTGTTCTGAGGTGGGGAGCATCAGTTGTCCACCATACCCACTACCAGCGCGGTGCAGGAGCTAGCCGGGCGCATCGCCGCGAACGTCGGACGGGTGATCGTCGGCAAGGAGCAGACCGTCGAACTGCTGCTCGTTGCGCTGCTGTGCGAGGGGCATGTGCTGCTTGAAGATGTGCCCGGCACCGGCAAGACGACCCTCGCCCGCGCGCTGGCCCGCTCGCTCGACGTGCCGTTCCACCGCATCCAGTTCACCCCCGACCTGCTGCCGACCGATGTCACCGGGCTGACGTTCTACAACCAACAGGCCGGCGCGTTCCGGTTCCGCCCCGGCCCGATCTTCACCAGCGTGTTGCTGGCCGACGAGATCAACCGCGCCACGCCCCGCACCCAGAGCGCGCTGCTTGAGGCCATGCAGGAGCGCACCGTCACGCTGGACGGCGAAACCCGCCCGCTGCCGCGCCCGTTTCTTGTGCTGGCGACGCAGAACCCGGTGGAGCTTGAAGGCACCTTTCCGCTCCCGGAGGCCCAGCTTGATCGCTTCATGCTCCGCCTCGAGGTCGGCTACCCGGCGCTCGATGAGGAAGTGGCGATCCTCGACCGCTACGAGCGCGACGAGCCGCTGGCGGATCTGGCGTCGGTCGCCACGGCGGCGGATGTGCTGGCGATGCAGCAGGCCGTGCGCAGCGTGCATGTCGCGCCGGAGGTGCGGCGCTATATCGTCGAGCTGGTGCGCGCCACCCGCGCCAGCGACGATGTGCAGCTCGGTGCGTCGCCGCGGGCCTCGCTGGCGCTGCAGCGCGGCGCGCAGGCGCTGGCCGCCCTGCGCGGCCGCGACTATGTCGCCCCGGACGATGTAAAGGGGCTGGCCGCGCCGGTGCTGGCGCACCGCCTGATCCTGCATGCCGAGTCGCGCCTGCGCGGCCGCTCCGCGGCCGAGGTCGTCCGCGGGCTGGTGGCCAGGGTGGCCGTACCCGTCGAGTAAGCTCGAGGCTCGGCGTTCGACACGCAGTGTTGAGGCGCGGCGGTCGGAGATGCGCGATGGTGTGGCGATCGCCTCGACCCGCCGCGCTTGATGTGATTGTACACAATCGATCTACGCCAGAGCTCTGGCCTTCGCGCTTTGCGCTCTCCACTCGCCATGCTTCGCCCGAACACCATCTATGGCCTGTCGACCATCCTGCTATGCGCGCTGCTCTTCGGGCTGTACCCGCTGGCGCTGATCTGCGCGGTGCTGCTGTTGAGCGCCGGGATCGCCTGGCTCTGGAACCGCTGGGCGCTCGCGCGGGTGACGTACGAGCGCGAGCTCGACCGGCGGCGCGCCTTTCCCGGCGATGAGATCGCGCTGGTGCTGCGCGTGGCGAACCGCAAGCCGCTGCCGCTCGTCGCGCTGGAAGTGCGCGAGACCGTGCCGCCGGGGCTGGAGGTCATCGGCGAGCGGCTCCAGCCGGATATGAACGGCCGGCTCACGCTGCGCCGCACCACCAGCATGCGCTGGTACGAGGCGGTCGTCTGGCGCTACCGGGTGCGCCCGCTCAAACGCGGGGCGTACCGCCTCGGTCCGGTGCAGCTCGAGGCCGGCGACCCGTTCGGTTTCTACAGCACGACGCTCCGTGTGCCGGCCCAGAGCAGCCTGCTCGTCTACCCGCGCCCGCTGCCGCTCGAGGCGCTCGGGCTACGCCCGCGCCACCCGCTCGGCGACCTGCGGGCGCGCCAGCTCATCCGCGACCCGTTGCGCACCGTCGGCGTGCGCGACTACCACCCAGACGACCCGCTGAAGGATGTGCACTGGACCGCGACAGCGCGCGTCGGCACGCTCCAGACCAGGGTGTACGAGACGACTACCGCGCTAGACGTGGCGATCTTTCTCGACCTCGACAGTTTCGAGCACTACTGGCACGGCATCGACGAGGATCTGGTCGAGCGGCTGATCAGCGCGGCGGCGGCGGTGGCGCAGGCCGGCGCGGAGGAGGGCTACGCCGTCGGGCTGTATGCCAACGGCGCGCCAGCCGAGTACGAGCAGATCGCGCGGCTGCCGCCGGCCCGCAGCGCCGCCCAGCTCGACCGAATCATGGAGATGCTGGCGCGGCTGACGCCGTACTCGGTGACATCGATCGCGCGGGTGCTGCAGGCCAGCGCCGGGGATGTGCCGTGGGGCGCGACCATCCTGCTGATCAGCGCCGTACCCGCCGAGGCGACACGCGCCGCCCTGCTGCGGCTGCGCGAGGCGGGCCGCACCATCGTGTGGCTGTTTCTGGGCGAGGGCCCGCCGCCGGAGGTGCCCGGCGTGCTGGTGCGACACGCCCCGGCGAGCGCCGGGTTCAGGGGCCGCGCCGGGCGGGTGAGCGGGTAACGGCCAAAGGGCGGGATTCCGTGCGGTGACCGATATCTGGACGATCACAGAGCGGGGACAAGCGATGGAGCGATGATACAGCGCTTCTCAAGCGCCTCTGTCCCATCCTCGGTGCTCATTCCTCGTGCCGTTCCCGCCGGTCGCGCCACGCCCGCATCTCGGCGTCGAACGCGGCGCGGCCACGGCGAAACTCGCCGGCGATCAACGCCAAGACAAGGAGGTACGCCGCTGCCAGGAGCAACAGCGCCCCCGCGCCGAGCAGCAGCCACTGCACGACGCCGGGGGGCGCGCCGGTCGCGGCGTAGGCGCTGTACCCGCCGAACGCGAGCAGCCCGCCGGCCGCCGCCCCGAACGCCCGGCGGCGGTTCGGCCCCGCGGCGGCGCGCGCCTGCCACGCCAGCAGCCCGGCCAGCAGCAGCGCCGCCGCGGCGCGGAGCAGATCGTGATTCATCGGTCGCCTTCGTTCTTTGACACGACTGACGCGGTGGGGAGGCGTGGAGGAGCGCAGGCCCTCCACGCCTCCCACGGCGCGGACGACCACGGAAATCCTGTCTTTGACACGATGCTACGATGGCCTGATGGATAACATCAGACTAATGATCTGCCTACGGCGTTTTCTGAGCGATGTTCATCCTATCATCGTGTCATTGTGTCATCGTGTCACGACCGCAGGCGCGCCAGCTCCTCGTCCACCACGCGCTCATCCAGCTTGCGGAAGAGCGGTACGGGCCCGTGGAGCGGTTGTCCGATCGGCAGCCGGCTCGGCGACCAGCCGCCCCCCGGATACGCACCGGTGAGCACCAGCCGCACCGTGCCGTCCGGCGCGGTCGCCTCGTCGATCACCGGCTGGGCCGCGATCTCGCCGGCGTAGCCGAGCAGCCGGTGCAGCTCCTGGCTGCTGTGCGGCAGAAACGGCAGGAACAGCGTTTTCAGGCTGTCCACCACTCGTAGCCCGACGAAGATCACCGTCGCCGCCCGCTCGGGGTCGGTCTTCACCAGCTTCCACGGCTCCTGCTCGCTGATATACTGGTTGGCGCGTTGCGCCAGCACCAGCACCTCCTGGAGCCCCTGCTTCAGCTTCACCGCGTCCAGCAGCCCACCCACAGCGGTGAACGCTTCCTCGGCGGCGGCCAGCAGCGCGCGGTCGCCCGGCAATAGGTCGCCCGGCGCCGGCACCGCGCCGAAGGTGCGGTGGGCGATGTTCAGCACACGGTTCGCCAGGTTGCCCCAGGTCGCCACCAACTCGTCGTTGTTGCGCCGCACGAACTCGGCCCACGACCAGTTCGTGTCGCGCCCCTCCGGCGCGTTCGCCGCCAGGTAGTAGCGGAGCTGATCCGGCTGGTAGCGCGTCTCGACATCCGGCATCCAGATCGCCCAGTTGCGGCTGGTGCTGATCTTGTCGCCCTCCAGGTTCATGAACTCGTTCGCCGGCACGTCGTATGGCAGCGTCAGCCCGCCATAGCCGAGCAGCATCGCCGGCCAGATGATCGTGTGGAACGGGATGTTGTCCTTGCCGATGAACTGGTACAGTTTGGCCGGCGCGCTGCCATCCGGGCGCAGCGCCCACCACTCCCGCCAGGCATCCGGCCGGCCGGCGCGCTGCGCCCACTCGACCGACGCCGAGACGTAGCCGATCACCGCGTCGAACCAGACGTAGATGCGTTTGTCGCGGAACGCCGAGTCGTCGGTCGGCACCGGCACGCCCCACTCCAGGTCGCGGGTGATCGCCCGGCCGCGCAGCCCCTCGCGCAGCCAGTTCTGGGTGAACTGCACGGTGTTGGGCCGCCAGTACGAGCGGTCGACGCTGTCGAGCCAGGCGCGGAGCTGCGGCTCCAGCTTCGCCAGGTCGAGAAAGAAGTGCTCGGTATCGCGGAAGGTCACCGGCGCGCCGTCGAGCGTGGCGCGCGGGGCGATCAGCTGCTGCGGGTCGAGCAGCTTGCCACAGTTGTCGCATTGGTCGCCGCGGGCGCGCGGAAAGCCGCAGTGCGGGCAGGTCCCCTCGACGAAACGGTCCGGCAGGAAGCGGCCGAGCGTCTCGGAGTACGAGCCGATCATCGTCTCCCGGTAGATGTAGCCGTGGCGCTGAAGCGTCAGAAAGAAGTCGGTCGTCACGGCGTAGTGATTGTCGGTGTAGGTCTGTGTGAAGAGGTCGAACGTGATGCCGAGCGCCTGGAAGGTACGCAGGAAGGTCGGGTGGTAGCGCCGGATGACCTCCTGCGGCGTGACGCCCTCCTTCTCGGCGGCCAGGGTGATCGGTGTCCCGTGGCAATCGGAGCCGGAGACCATCAGGACGTTGTTGCCCTTCAGGCGCTGGTAGCGAGCGAAGATATCGGCGGGCAGGTAGGCCCCGGCGATATGGCCGACATGAAACGGGCCGTTGGCGTAGGGCCAGGCGACCCCGATCAGAATATTCTCAGGCACGGTAGCTCTCCTCAGGTAGATGGCTGGCTACAGCATAGCGCAAGCGCCCCGAACGTGCAAAAGGCGTCCGGTCACCTCGGGCCGTCGCCATCCGGCGTGCCGCAAAGGGCGCCCGGCCGGGCGTGGCAGCCCGAAGGGCTTGGGAACATCGCCGAACGCTTCAGTGTGCGCACGCGGGCGGCTATCGCGGAGAGAAGATGCGTGGCGGCCTAGGCCGCCATGAAGCCGCGGGGGTTGAGGAGCAGCCCGGCCCAGCGCCATGCGGGAAGCGGCCGGTTGTTGCAGAAGTCGGTCATGCGATCAACCATGCGGTGAATGGAGATGGTGACGAGCGGCGAACGCCCCTGGCGCCTGTCACTCGTCACGCATCGCCTGGCTAGCGCCCCTGGTGGCGCGGCTGCCGCCGCACCACGGTGCTCTGTTTGGCGGCGAACTGCGCCTTGGAGACGAACTTGCCGCCCTGCCCGGATGTGCCTTTCTTCGCCATGGCGATCCCTCCTTCGTTCGCGCCCGATCCAGGGAGCGCGTCGGTTTCCCGGAGGGCCGCAAGCCCTTCGGATCGCTCGCCCTGCATCGGGGCGCCAGCCGACGTGAGCGTCGCTCCTGCGGCGGCCGCTCGCGGCCCGTGGCGAACAGAAAGGCCGTGAGCGGTGTCACCCACGGCCTGAGGAATCGCGTGTCGGTCGAGCCTACCCTGGCGACACCTCCGCAGTGGGCATGATGCGGCGCATGGCCCGCACGCGCATCGCGCGGGGCCGCAGCACCATCATCATGTCGCGCAGGTTGATCATCGTTGCTCAGGCTCCAGCCGGCCAATCGAGTCGTGCCGATAGGATACCATGCCGCCCACGCGGCGTCAATCGGTCGTTAGGCCGAGTTCTCGGGTATAATGCCCTCCGATTCCGCCGGACGAAGGAAGGGGCCATGAAATTCGGCGCGCACATGTCGATCGCTGGCGGGTTGCACCGGGCCTTCGCCCACGGCGAGCGGGCCGGCTGCGACACGCTCCAGATCTTCAGCAAGAACCAGCAGCAGTGGCGCGCCCGCCCGCTCGCCGCCGAGGAGATCGCGCAGTTCCAGGCCGAGCAGGCGCGCACCGGTATCCGCCCGGTCGTCGTCCACGATTCCTACCTGATCAACCTGGCCTCGCCGGACGACGCGCTCTGGGAGAAGTCGGTCGCCGCTTTCGCGGAAGAGCTGGAGCGCGCCGCCGCGCTCGGCTGCCCGTTCCTCGTGACCCACCCCGGCGCGCACATGGGCGCCGGCGAGGAGGCCGGCCTGCGGCGCGTCGCCGCGGCGCTGAACCGGTTGTTCGCGGCGGGCGCGGGCGCCGGCGTGACCGTGCTGCTCGAAAATACCGCCGGCCAGGGCAGCTCGCTCGGCGCGAGCTTCGCGCACCTGGCCCGCCTGCTCGAACTGTCGGCCTTCCCGGAGCGCCTGGGCATCTGCATCGACACCTGCCACCTGCTGGCCGCCGGCTACGACTTCCGCACGCCCGAGACCTATGCCGCGACCTTCGGCGAGCTCGACCGGCTGGTCGGCCTCGACCGCGTCAAGGTCTTCCACCTCAACGACTCGCAGCGCGACCTCGGCGCGCGGGTGGATCGGCACGCCCACATCGGCGAGGGCTTCGTCGGGCTGGAGGGGTTTCGCCTGCTGGTCAACGACCCGCGCTTCGCCGGCGCGCCGATGATCCTCGAAACCCCCAAGGGCGACGACCTGGCCGAGGATATCGCCAACCTGGCCAGGCTGCGCGGGCTGGTCGGCGGGGGTGGCGTGACACGATGACACAATGACAGGGTGACAGGGTGACAGGGCGTCGATTTCCTACCGTCTGCCATCCGCCCGTCTGCCCATCTGCCCATCCGCCCGTCTGTCTGTCTGACCGTCTGCCCGCCTGCCCGCCTCGCCTGTGGTACCATACCCCGTGACCCCAACCTGCCACCGGAAGGAGCGATACGTGAAGAGCGACCTTGACCGCCTGATGGGCGAGCGCAACCTCGATTGGATCGTCGTCGAGGGGCCGGACGGCCTGGGCAGCGCCAACCCCTATTTCAACTGGTTCGTGCGCGGGCAGCAACTGACCGGCCTGGTGCTGAAGCGCCGCGGCGCGCCGGCGATCCTGCTGCACAGCGCCTGGGAGGAGAACCAGGCCCGCGAGACCGGTCTGGATCTGATCCCATTCAGCCGCTGGAATCTGCGCGACATCCTCAACGCCGCACCGAGCCGCTTCGACGGCCTGGTCGAGTACCGCCGCCAGATCTTCGCCGACCTGGGCGTGGGCGGCCGGGTCGGGATCTACGGCACGGTCAGCGCCGGGCCGCACTTCGCGCTGATGACGGCCCTGGCCCAGCGCATGCCGGGCCTGGAGATCGTCGCCGAGCACGAGAAGGATGTCATCTCGCAGGCCCTGCTGACCAAAGACCCGGAGGAGGTCGAGCTGCTGCGCGATGTCGGGCGGAAGGCCGCCGCCGTGGTGCAGGCGGTCGTCGACTACCTCAAGACGGGCCGCCCGGCGGACGGCGGGCTGACGGATGCCGATGGCCGCCCGATGACGCTCGGCGATGTCCATGCGCTCATCCGGCGCGAGAGCGCGGCGCAGGGGCTGGAGAACCCGCAGGGCTTCATTTTCGCGCAGGGGCGCGACGCGGGCCTGCCGCACGCCCATGGCGATCCTTCCGAGCCGCTGCGCCTCGGCGCGGCGATCGTGTTCGACTTCTACCCGCGCGCCGCCGGCGGCGGCTATTATCACGACATGACCCGCACCTTCGCCATCGGCTACGCGCCGCCGGAGCTGCAACGGCTCTACGATGATGTGCGCGGCGCGTTCGAGCACGTCGTCGCCGAGTTCGAGCCGGGCGCGCCGACCAAAGTCTATCAAGACATGACCTGCGCCTACTTCGAGGCGCGCGGCCACGAAACCATCGGCAGCAAATACCCGATCGAGGCGGGCTACATCCACTCGCTCGGCCACGGCATCGGCCTGGAGGTGCACGAGGACTTCGGCTTCCCCGCGCTCCAGGACCGCGGCGATACGCTCGTGCCGGGCGCAGTCTTCACCGTCGAGCCGGGCCTGTACTACCCGGAGCGTGGCCTGGGCGTGCGGATCGAAGACACATTCTATTTGCGTCCAGACGGCACATTCGAGAGCCTGACGCCGTTTCCGAAGGACCTGGTGATCCCGGTGGGGGGCGGAGGGCCGCAAGAAACTGTCTGAAACGCTCCCAGCGAGAGAGGTGGGGGCCGCAGGCTTTGGGGTAGATCTTTCTGCGAGCGGCGCCAGCCGCCCGTGACCCTCCCCGATGTGCGGAGAGTCGCCAGGGGATGCGGCCGTACTGGCGCCCGGCAATCGCCAAAACACTGCCCCGAACGGGCGGCGGGCGCTGTATGGCTGTACCTGCGGCTCAGGTACGGCCTGCGTGCGTCCACGGTCCATCGTCCTTCGTCGCGCTACAGGAGGCCGCGATGCAGCTCACTATCCCGATCGAGGCGTTCCATTTCGAAGCGGAGCTGCCGCCGCTCTGGCGCGTGCGGCGCGCGCCGGGGCCGCCCGCGGTGCCGGATGTGGCCGCCGCGGTGCGCGAGCAACTAGAGGCGCTCGGCCTGCGCGCCCGCATCCGCCCCGGCATGTCGGTCGCGCTGACGGCCGGAAGCCGCGGCATCCACGATATTGCGACAGTCCTGCGGGCAGCCGTCGGCTGGCTGCAGGAGGCCGGCGCCGCGCCGTTTATCGTCCCGGCCATGGGCAGCCACGGCGGGGCGACGGCCGCCGGACAGGTCGAGCTGTTGGCCGAGCTGGGCGTGACCGAAGCCGCGCTCGGCTGCCCGATCCGCGCGACGATGGAGACGGTCGAGATCGGGCGGCTCCCGGACGGCGCGCCGGTGCCGATGGACGCCTACGCCGCCGCCGCCGACGGCATCCTGGTCGTCGGTCGGGTGAAACCGCACACCGACTTCCACGGCCCGATCGAGAGCGGCCTGGCGAAGATGGTTGCGATCGGCCTGGGCAAGCGGCGCGGGGCGGAGCTGATCCACCGCTTCGGACCGGATGGCCTGCGCGAGCGTGTGCCGCTGGCGGCGCGGCTGGCCGTGGCGCGCGGCACGGTGCTGGGCGGGCTGGCGCTGCTGGAAGACGCCACCGAGCGCACCGCCGCGGTCGTGGCGCTTCCGCCAGGCGAGATCGGCGGGGCGGGCGAAGCCGCGCTGCTCGAACGGGCGCGCGGATTGATGGGCCGCCTCCCGTTCGAGCAGCTCGACATCCTGGTGGTGGACGAACTCGGCAAGAACATCAGCGGCTGCGGCATGGACACGAACGTGCTGGGCCGGATGCGCATCCCTGGCGAGCCGGACGCCCCGCCCCATATTCGCGTCGTCGTCGCACTCGACATGACGCCGGAGAGCCACGGCAACGCCGCGGGGGTCGGCCTGGCCGACCTGATCACCGCGCGGCTGGCGCGCAAGATCGACATCGGCGCGACCTACATCAACGGGCTGACCTCCGGCCTGGGCGGGCTGCAACGCAGCGCCCTGCCGATCATCCTGCCGACCGCCGGGGACGCGATCGCCGCCGCGCTGCACTGTTGCGCCCGCCCGGACACCGGCGCAGTCCGCGTCGCCCGCATCCGCAACACACTCACCACCCACGACCTGCTGGTCTCCACGGCGCTGCTGGGGGAGACCGCCTCCGCCGGGTATGCGAACCTCGGCCCGGCGAGGTGGGAAGGGCTTGAGACCTGATACGGCGACCATGTGAGGCGCAGGCGAATGCATTCGCCCGCGCCTTGGCCGCCGCGCCGGGATCGCCTACTCTCCGCCCTTTGCCGCCAGCGCGAGCTGCTCGTCGCACGCCGCCAGCCCGGCGGCGCTCTCGGCCGTCGGCTCCAGGCGGTGCGACTCGGCCAGCGCCTCGCGCGCCTGTTGGTACCGGCCAAGCATGTAGAGCGCCTTCCCGGCGTTCAGCCAGTAGACCGCCTTGACCGTCGAGACATCCGGCGAGAGCACCAGCGCACGCTCGAAGCAGTCGAGCGCTGGCGCGAGGCGGCCAAGCTCGAGCAGCAGCGCACCCTTGCTGTTCCAGCCGCCGGCGCTGTTCGGATCGAGCGCGAGCGCACGGTCGTAGCTCGCCAGCGCCTCGTCGAAGCGGCCCAGGTCGGTCAGCGCCAGCGCGCGCCAGAGCCAGGCGCGTTGGTTTTGCTCGTCGGCGGCGAGCGCCCGGTCGAAGGCGGCGAGCGCGGCATCCGGCCGGCTCTGCCGGAGCTGCATCTGGCCCTCGTCACAGTGCAGGCGGCTCTGCCGCTCCGCGATGACCAGCTCGGCCACGACTCCGCCCGCGCCATCCTCGAACAGTCGCTCCAGGCGCTCGCGCAGCTCGCCGGCGTCTGCCAGCAGGCGGCGCTGCTCCAGACTATCCGATCCCACCAGGTCGAGCTGGGCGACGCGCTCGCACACTAGCCGCGCGGCGCTGAGCGCCTCGTAGCCGCCGAGCGCCCGCCCGGCATGCGCGATCCAGCCGGCGTAATCGAGCAACGCGGCGCGGGCGGCGTGGGGGGCGGCTGCGGCGGCGCGGGTATAGGCGGCGATCGTCTTAGCGGCATAGCCGCTGTCGAGGGTGTTATCGCGCAGCGATCGGCGGGCGCAGCGGTCACCGAGCGCCAGGTAGTCGTTCGGATTAGGCGGGCGGCGTTGGGCCGCGCGCCGCCCAAGTGTGCGAATCTCCGGGTCTGGGTCGCTCGCCAGCGCGTCGAACGCGCCGCTCAGATCGCGCACAACCGCGAGGAGCTGCGCCCAGAGGCTGCGGTCGGCAGGCTCGATCTCCGGCGAGGGCTGGCGGCCCGTCTGAGGGACGGGGGCGAGGGTGGATGCGGACGGCGACGTCATGGCACAGGCTCCGGATTTCTAGAACGGATTGCAGATCGCAGATCGCCTGAAATGCTGCTGGAGTGCGGGTCGGAGCCGCGGCGCATGCGGCAGGGCCAGTGAGTCCTCGCGGAAACTCCGGTAGATCATGCCGGCGGCACACCTGGCTTTAGGATAGCAGTTTTTTCGCTGCCGGTGAACGGCCGGGGATGACAGATTTGTGACTTGGAAGCGGAGGCAAGCCGGTCGCCTCTCGCCCTTCGTGCGATTGCCGATTGCGACGTGTACGGACAGCCGCCGCCGCGAGGCGCTGGCATGGCGCCATGCCGCCTGCCCCTGCGCGACCCATGGCATCACCTCCCGGCCGGTACGGCCATCTCCTCCGCCACCTGAAGCGCGATCGGCAGACCGACCTCGGCGCGTAGGTCGGCGCGGGCCGCCATGTCGAGCGCGTCCCAGCCGCTGTCAAGCGCGATCCGCCCGTCGCGCATCAGCACGACCCGCTCCAGCGCCTCGTAGCAGAAGTCGAGATCGTGGCTGACGACGATCACGCTCTTGCCGCGCGCCGCCAGCTCGCCCGCCAGCGCCGCCAGGCGGCCAATGGCTGTGGCGTCCAGCCCGCTGGTTGGCTCGTCCAACACCAGCAGGTCGGTGTCCATCGCCAGCACCGCCGCGACGGCCACCAACCGCCGGGTGGCGGTCGGTAGATCGTACGGGTGCTCGCCGGCGACCTCGCGCAGCCCAAGGGCGTCGAGCGCACCGTCCACCAACGCCTCCATGCGCGCCGGCGGGTAGCCCAGGTTGCGCGGCCCGAAGCGCAACTCGTCGCGCACCGTGCGGGCGAAGAGTTGGTTGCGCACATCCTGAAATACGATCCCGACCCGCCGCGCGCAGCGGGCCACCGTCAGCTTGCGCGTGTCCGTGCCGTCCACCAGCGCCACGCCAGACGTCGGCCGCAGCAGGCCGTTCAGATGCCGCACGAGCGTGCTCTTGCCGGCGCCGTTACGCCCGAGCAGCGCCATCCGCTCCCCGCGCCCCACGGCGAGCGACGCCCCCTTGAGCGCCTCGACGCCGCTCGGGTAGGTAAAGCGCAGCTCGCGCAGCTCGACCAGCCTCGGGGAGGGAGGCCGGAGGCCGGAGGCCGGAGGCGGGAGGCTGGCGGCTGGCGGGTTGCCATCCGCGTTCGGGCGCCCGCCCTCCGGCGCCCCCGCTCCTTGTCTGCGTGTCTCCCTATCTGGTTCGCCAGTTGCCAGGCTCCGGCGGTTGACCGCCGCACTCTGGCTCCCGCCACCTGCCGCCTGGCTCCCGCCTTCCACGCCCCGCAACCCAGCCATCAACTCCTCAGCCGTCACCGGCAGCGGGCGCTCCGCCGGCCAGCGTCCCTCCTCACGGGCCCGCGCGGCCATGCGCGCCGGCAGCGGCCAGCCGATGCCGCGCTCCAGCAGCAGCGGGTCGGTCAGCACCTGCGCAGCCGGCCCATCGGCGATGATCTGGCCGGCATCGAGCGCGACGATCCGCGCCGCGACGGCGGCGGCCCATTCCAGCCGATGCTCGGCGAACAGGATCGTCGTGCCCTGGCGGGCGAGATCGCGCAAGAGATCGGCAAGCTGTTCGGTCGAGGGCGGATCGAGCCCGGCAGTCGGCTCGTCCAGCACCAGCACCGGCGGGCGCAGCGCCAGGATGGCGGCCAGCACCATGCGCTGCTGCTGCCCGCCGGAGAGCGCATAGGGCGAGCGGTCGCGCAGATCGGTCAGGCGCATCGCGGCGAGCGCCCACTCAACCCGCTCGACGATCTCCGGCCGCGGCACGCCGAGGTTCTCCAGCCCGAACGCCACCTCTTCGAACACCGTGAACGCCGCGCCCGAGATCTGGCTGAAGGCGTTGCTGCCGAGCAGCCCGACGTGGCGCACAAGCTCGGCGACCGGCTGCGCGATCACGTCCTGGCCGTCGACAATCGCCGTGCCGGCCAGGCGGCCATCGTAGAAGTTCGGCACGAAGCCGGCGGTCAGCGCACAGAGGGTGCTCTTCCCGGCGCCGGCCCGCCCGACCACGCCGACGATCTGGTTATCCGGCACGAGGAGCGTCAGCTCACGCAGCGCCGGGCGCGCCCCGCCGACGTAGGTGAAGGTGATATCGCGCAGATCGATGGCGTTCACGACACGCCCCGCAGGAAGGTGAACCCACCAACAAACAGCAACGCGGCGAGGGCAAGCATCAGCCAGCGGGCGGCGCGCTGCGCCCACGAGTCGTGCAACTCGCGCAGCGAGGTCTTCGGGCCGCTGGCGGTGAAGGCGCGCGACTCAAGCGCCATCGCCCGCTCCTCCACATCCAGCAGCGCGCCGACGATCAGCGGGCTGACGAGCGGCGGCAGGGCGCGCAGCCGGTTGAGCAGGCCGCTGGTCTCCAGGCCACGCGAGCGTTGCGCCTCCTGGATGGCAGTGGCACGGGCGCTCATGTCCGGCACGAGCTGGAGCGCTACCAGCAGGATGTAGCCGATCGAGCGCGGCAGGCCGGCTCCCGTGAGGCTGAAGACCAGATCGGCCGGGTGCGTCGTCGTCACCAGCAGGACGACGTTGAGCGCCATCGCGAGCAGCCCGGTGGAGATATCGAGCGCGAACAGGAAGCCATCGGCCCAGAGCGTAACGAATCCCAGGTGCAGCAGCGGAATCGTGCGGGCCGGCGGAAAGAGCAGCCCCTGGATCACCAGGAGCGAAAACAGCAGCGGCGCAAGCACCAGCAGCACCCCCCGCAGCAGCGCTCCGAGCACGCCGGCGCTCGCCGCCAGGGCCAACAGCAGCCCGGAGACCCCCAGCGCCCCCCACGGCGACGGCAGGGTGTAGGCAGCCATGAGCAGCAAGACGAAGCCCGCCAGCTTGGTGAGCGGGTTCAGGCGATGCAGCAGGCTGTCGCCGGGGGCGTAGAGCGGCTTCATAAGGGTGATGAGGGCTGAGGAACGCAGCACTGAGAAACGGTCGGCAACGGGGCGGTTTGGCGGGTGCCGCCCTCCAGGATTTGTTGTTTCCGCCGCGCGGCCGGCGGTTGAGCCGCCAACCGCGCGGACAGAGGGCCGGATACCTCAGAGGACAGGCACGCTTGCTCGTGCCGCACTGATGCCCGTCACGCGCCACTCATCACTCATCCTTCGCCCGTTGTCGCTGGAATTAGACCCGCAGCGACTGGCCGGCCGGCAACGGCTCCGGCGACTCGGCGAAGCGGCGCGAGACGGGGAAGCGCAGCAGGAGCCGCCGCGGCAGCGCCTGGATAATCAGCCAGACGAGCATGTAGGAGGTCATCTTGTCGAACGGATCGGAGACCGTGCCCTGCGCCAGGGTCGAAGCCAGGATGCCGGCGCCGCTGGCTCGGAACGCCGCGACCAGCGCGTCGGTTCCGGAGCCGGTCACACCGCCGAAGTAGTAGGCCGCCATCGGCGCGGAGAGGATGGCGGCGATCACGCCAGTGACCAGCCCGGCCAGGCCGGCCCAGCCGGCGTTCTGCAGCACCGCATAGCCGAGCGCCGCGCCCGCCGCAAACGCCAACAGGAAGACCCACCAGAGCGCCGGGATGCCGCTCGCCGCGTTGCCGAAGATCAGGTCGGCAGCGTTCGGCAGCACCGGACCGTTCGGGCTGGGTGTCGCATAGACGAACATCAACACGAACAGCGCCAGCGCGAAGACGAAGACGCCAACGATGACCGCCGACAGCCAGCGCGGCGACGGGCGCTGGAACGCCCCCGCGCGCCCGGCGAAGCCGGCCAGCAGGCCGATCGCCCCGGCGACATAGGCGAACCAGATCGGCACCGGGTTGCCCAGCAGCAGCGTCCAGAGCACGTTCGAGAGCACCCCGGTGAGCAGGCCGAGCCATGGCCCGAGCAGCGCACCCACCAGCACCGTGCCGATGCTGTCCAGGTAGATCGGCAGCCCCGTCACGAGCTGGCCGATGACGATGTTGATCGCGATGGCGAGCGGGATGAGGGCGAGCGCCGTGCTGTTCAATCCACCGCGTTGCGTGGGCGCCATGGATGCCTCCTTCTGGGTGTTGAAAGACGGGGCGCTGACTTGTGTCCAGATGACACTAAACCGGCGGCTCGGATTATACCACACCAGGCGCAGCGTGACAAGCGCCCCATGCCCGGCGGCAGGGCCAGTCAACGTCGGCTGGTGGTGGGGTTGGGGAGGCGAAGACTTCATCCCCGTTTCCGCCGCTGGCACGGCAAGCCCATGAGGGCGATGAGAGGCGAAGCCCCTCGTGCTCCCCAACGTTCACCAGGCCCTGACATGGCGACGCTAACGCGAAAGGGCGAATCGACGAAGCGGATGGAAACACGCACCCGGGATCGTCCCCATCACGGGCGCAGCCCATCGAGCGTGGTCGTCATCTCGTAGCGCTGCCCGGTACGAGACGACTCCAGCGCGCCGAGCAGCATCTCGGTGATGTGCCGGCCCCATTCGACATTCAGTAGCGGATCGCGGTCTTCGAGGATACAATCGAGCAGATGGCGCGTCGACTCGTGGTAATAATTGAAACTGCCCGGCGCCGGAATCGGCCATTGGCTCGGCCCGTGGATGCGCCCATCGTCCAGGTGACACCAGCCATCCACGTCGGCCGTAAGGGCCAGATCAGCGCGGGTGGTCAGCAGGGAGGCGCCATGGCCTGTGCCGCCGATCACCAGGTTGCCTCTGTCGCCAAACACATGGAAGCCGCCGGCCGCCACGCCTGGCGGCATAGGGTGCAGGGCGCGGGCGATATGGAAGACACCGATGGCGCCGCAGTCCATCTCATAAAGGCTGAAGACCGTATCTTCGGCCTCCATCCTGACCGGCTGCGTACGCGGCAGATTCACCACCACCTTCCAGTAATTGGCAAGGTCCGGGTCAGTCGCACCGGACAGAAAGCGGTCATACTCGGCATCAGGAACGATGTATCGGTTGGGGACCGAAATCGCGCCCAGGCCGGTGACACGCCGGCACGAGCCGAGGATCGTGGCAATCTGTGTTGGTGCGTAAGGAAAGTCCAGTAGCATCCCGCCGCTATCGCGGGCATAGAAAGCGGCGGCGCCATACGGATTGCCGCCGAGCGACGGATGATAGCTGGTGGCGATCGCCGGCATCCAGGTAAACCAGAGGGGCCGTCCGATCGCACCCTGGCGCACCAAGTCGCGCAGGCGTGGATAGAGCGGCGCTTCGAGCGGCGAGGCTGCGCTTGGCTCGACCAGCACCCGGACCCCCGTGCGGCGCACAGCGGCGACGATCGCATGGGCGTCGTCCATCGTCAGCGCCATCGGCTTCTGCAGCAGCACATGTTTGCCGGCTGAGACGGCGGCCAGGGTGAAGCGGGCATGGGATGTGGGGCCGGTAAGAATGAACACGGCGTCGAGATCGGCACCGTCGAGCATCGCCTGGTAGTCGGTGTAGTATGTCCGCGCGCCAAACAGCCGGGCGCATGCGGCGGCGCGGGTTGGGTTGGTATCGCACACCGCCACCAACGCAACATCCGGCTGGCGGCGCAAATAGGGCAGATAGTACGCCGCGGCGACCACGCCGCAGCCGACCACGCCAACGCGGATGGCGCCTGCTGGCATCAGCTGCCCCCTTTCAGTTCAGTCGCGGGAAGGCTTGCGGTTCTGTCACGTCTCGCCGCGGCTGCGCGCGGATGGGACGGCGGCAATGGCAAGCCTCCCCTTGCCATTGCCGCCCATGCTGATGCCGTCCGTCCGGGATGCCGCGGCTTCGTTAGTTAGCTGTCAGCGCCACATCGTCAACCGTGCAGGTGCCCGTGCTGGTCGTTTTCCAGACGTACAGGAGCGCGAAGCTGATACCGCCCGGAGCGACGAAGGTGGTGGACGCCTGCGTATACGCACTGCCGCTAGCCTCGGCGTGATAATCGAACCACTGGCCATTGGCGCTGCCCTTCACTCCCACCGAGCACCACGCGCTCCCTTGCGATTTGAAGTAGGCCGAGACGGTGTAGCGCTGGCCGCTCGTCAGTTGCACATTCTGCTGGCGCTCACCCTGGACATTCGTGCCATCCCCCAGACGGGCGGCTTTGGCGCCGCTGCGCGGGTCGGCCACGATGCTGGTCGTTCCGGCCGCATTGGGCCAGCCGTTGAAGTCGTTCTCGAAGCCCGGGTTTTGGGCCAGGTTCGTTCCGCCGCCAGGGGTCGGTGTTGGCGTGCTGGTTGGCGCCACGGTCGGCGTGCTGGTTGGCGCGGCGCCGCTAGCCTCATAGAACTCGACTTCCCCCACATTGCCATAGCCGCCGTTGGGGGCCAGGTAGCGCAGGTAGCGGAAGGTGTTGGCGTTCGTGACGCTGGCCGAGGACCAGGCCCCCTGCGGCGGTGTGCTGGTGATGGTATACAGATCGACGACTCCGCTCGAGAAGTCGGCCGTGTTCGAGCCCTGGAACCTCCCATTGACCATGCGGCTGGCGAAACTGTCGCGCGGCCAGTAGCGAATCGTGCCGATCCGCTTCGCCACCCCGCTGCCCAGGTCGAGCCCGCACCAGCCGCCATCCGCGGCAGGCGCATCGAAGAAGGTGCTGGTGTTGCCATCGAAACACTTGTCGCGGGTGTTGCCCGAGTTGTTCCAGGAGCCGGGGGTGCCGATCACGGCGCCCGTCAGCTTCGCTCCGGATGGTGGAGTCGAGGTTGGCGCGGGCGCGCTGTTACAGGGCGCTCCGCTCGGCGGCGCGCCGCTGCCGTCGGTGAACGCCGGCGCGCACGGCTGGCGCAGCGCGCCGCCGCCGCCGATGCTGCTCGCGCTGTTGTTATTGACCACGGCCAGGTTGGTAAAAATGTCGGCGATGTCCTTGGCCCACTTGCAGTCATTGGCGCTGGTGTTGGTGCAGGTCGCGAGCGTCCCGGTCTCGAAGTCGAACCCCCAGCGATTGCGGAACTCGTCGATCACCCGGCCATTCGGCCCCCACTCGGCCTCGATCGCGTAGACATCCCAACCGGTATTATCCACCAGATAGCCCCCGTAATCGAGGAAGGCCTGCGCGAGGATCTTGGCGGCATCGGTACGCAGGCCGCTGACATTAAAGTCTGGCCTGAGCGCCAGCAGCGCGCCCATCTCCAGCGCTGGCACACTGCCGGTATAGCACGAGCTGGCGCAGGAATCGGCGGCCACGGCTGGCCAACGGTAGCCGGGCGTGCCATCGTTGTTGTAGGCGATATAGCGGCCGTCGATATTGAGCTTCAGCGCGTGGCGGATCACGCCGCCCGGCACCAACTCGCCCAATCGCAACGTTCCGCCCATGCTTGACATGCCGCTCCCACCGTGCGCCCCGCGGATACCGTCGCCGGTTTTGATGTTATCGTCGGGAAAAGCGTACTGGCTCGTGACCGTCCCGCCATAGCCGCAGACGTGCAGCGGCTGGGTCTGCTTGATGGTGACGCCGTCGGGCATCAGAATGGCGCCGCTCATGTTCGGGGTATTGCCGAGATAGCCGGGGTCGGTGCGGAAATCGTTCGGCACCGGCACCTGCTGGGAAAACACGACCTGCCCGGCAAGGATCGAGCCGCAGCGGGTTCTTGATGGATCCCAGCCGGCGTCATTCAGCGCGACACTCTTCAGCGGCGCGGTCGGTCGCAGGATCAGCACGTCTTCGTCGGTCGTCATCCCCATCTGCGTTGCCCTGCCGATCCCGGCAGACACATACTGCGCGCCACTGCCGATCGGCATGTTCCAGATCGAGTTCCAGGCAAACGGCCACTGCTGCGGATCGCGGCTGGTCGGAAACGCCGCCTGCGCCAGATGTGGCCCGGGCAGCATGCTGGCCGCCAGAAGCACACCGAGAACGATCGCGCACGAGACACACGCACGGAGGGCCGACAATGGTTGGCGCTTCAATGCATTCCTCCTTGGCACGTAGAAACACGCCGACTGCCGCAGCCTCAGCGCAACGCCGGCAGCCAGCGTGCTTCAGCGGCGAGCAACTCGTCTGTCATGGCCTGAATCTGGTCGAGCGTCAGCAGCGCGCCTGTCAGCGGATCGAGCGCGACCGCCTGGTACACGGCCGCGCGGTCACCGTGCATGGCGGCATAGACGGCCAGTTCTTGCACATTGATGCAATTGCGATTCAGCGCGGCCAGTTGCGGCGGCAGCGCGCCGATCGCCGTTGGCTGGATGCCGTTAGCGTCCACCAGGCAGGGTACCTCGACACAACTGCCATCCGGCAGGTTGCTGATCAGGCCGCGATTGGCGACATTGCCATAGATCACACGCGGCGTGCCGCTCTCGATACTGTCGATGATCCATGCGCCGTACTCGTAGGATGGCGCCAGGCCGCGTTCCAGCAGCGCAGCAGTATCGGGTGGCTGGTGGGCCAGGCAGAGTTCGTAGTAGTCCCAGCGCTGCGGGACATACGCGGCGACGGTTTCCGGATCCTTACGGAAATACGGCACGTATTCCGAGGCGTGATGGCTCGACTCTGTATGGAAGTAGCCGAACATCTCCATGATCGCGGTGCGTACCACCTCCACACCGCCCTCGTAGACCGAGTCGGCGACAATCTGGCTATGGTCGCCATCGTCGGCGGCCAGGTTGGCCAGGGCTGCACGCGGCCGGTGGCCGCGGCTCATCACCGCGCGGATGCGCGGATAGAGATCTTCTTCGCCCCGCCGGAACTCCAGAAACCATGCCTGGTGATTGATCCCCGCCGCGCGGAAGCGGATCTCGCGGTACGGCACGCCGATCTGGCGCGCCAGCATGGACGAGGTATTCTGGACACTATGGCACAGGCCAACAGTCCTGATCCCAGTTGTGTTCAGCGCCCAGCAGTTCATGGCCATCGGGTTGGCATACTGCAGCAGCAGCGCGTCGGGGCACAGGTCGGCCATGTCACGGGCGATATCGAGCAGCACCGGGATGGTACGCAGCGCCCGGAAGACGCCCCCCGGCCCAAGCGTGTCGCCGACGCACTGGTCCAGCCCGTAGCGGCGCGGAATTTCGACATCGAGCCGGTAGGCCTCAAGCCCGCCGACCTGGAAGGTGATGATGACATAGTCGGCGCCACGCAGCGCCGTGCGCCGGTCCGTCGTAGCGATCACATCGGCCGGTAGCTGATGGCGCTCGACCAGCGCGCGCACCCCAGCCACCGTATGCGTCAGGCGGTCCGGGTCAATATCCATGAGCGCCAGCCGCGCCCCGCGCAGGGCCGGAAACGACAGGATGTCGCGGATCAGCGTCAGCGGGAAGACCACCCCACCCGCGCCGATGATAGCAATGGATGTCATGGCAATACTGGCTTCCGAGATCTCGACAAGGTTGAGGCGGTCGATCGGGCCATCTGGCCTCATTCGCAGGTCCTACGCGGTCGTTCGCAGCGCGGGAGGATGGCGGGCCTAAGCCCGCCACGGTCTCGTGTTCGCGCCTACGGAAGGGTTTTGGAGGAGCTTCGTCCCGCCAGCCTCCCCCACCGCACATGTCTGGCCATTGAGCCAGGCACGCGCCGCGCAGGAGTAGCCACGCCCTGCCCACCCAGCCTGCACCGGGCGGTCTGGCGGGCAGGCGGCTACCCGGCGCACGCGCCCTAGGCTTTCTTTGCGAGCTGCTCCTGGTACTCAGCGCGGATCTGATCGCCGCCGCGGCTTCGCCAGGCGGCGACTGTCTGATCGTGGCTGCTGAGCGGCTTGCGCCCGGCGACGATGTCATTCAGGCTATCGTTCAGCAGCGTACCCAGCTCACTGCCCTTGGCGGCCTCGGTCGGCGAGGCGAAAGCGGCCACCGGGTTGTCAATACCGATTTCGACATACGCCTTGAACAGCGCCTGCTGGTCTTCGGCATCGCCCGGTACATCGTAGCTCAGCACGATCGGCGGGAATGCCAGATAATTCAGGTCGCCGATCTCCTGTTTGCCCTTTTCCGTCAGTGTGCGCGTGCCGTCGGGGTTCACCGTATGTTCGACGCCTTCGGCGCCGTAGCGCATGTACAACCACTCTTCGCTGCCGAATGGCGCCGCGTAGTAATTCATGATCCGCAACAACTCCTTGACGCGCTGCGGGTCGGCGCCGGCCGTGGCTGAGATGGAGGCCATGCCCCAATAGCCGCGCCCGTTGTGGGCCACGGCTTTGCCACCGTCATACCCGACCGGCACGAACCCCATCACGTTGGCCTTGGGATTCGCGGCCCTGGTGCGGAAGCGGACGCCGGTTGAGCCCGGCAGCGCGCCGATGCCATCGTTGTACGCACCGATCTTGCCACTGGCGAACTGCTCCTTGCCGTTGAACGTCGGCGCGGCGGCGTCCGGGTGGTAGCCGCCAGCCTCGAACAGCTTGCGCTGCCATTCGAGCATGAGCTTGTACTCATCAGTCTCGATCTCGTGGGTCAGCGTGCCATCCTTGTTCAGCCGCCAGACGTTCGGCACCCGAAACATGAATTTGAGCCATGGCGCGGCGTACTGGTATCCGGCCAGGCCGTACGTGTCCGACGATCCGTCGCCGTCGGGGTCGTTCTTCGAGAAGGCGACCATGAGGTCGAAAAACTCCTGCGCGTTCTTCGGGTTGGGATTCCCGATCTTCTCGGCCCAATCCTGGCGGAAGATTAGGATCGAGGAGACGCGGCCGGTCTCACGCGGCAAACCGTAGATTTTGCCGTCGATCTTGACATTTTCCCAGAGATAGGGCGGAAACGATGCCAAGTTGGGGTATTCCTTGAGGGCATCGCCGGTCAGGTATGGCGTCAGGTCGGTGAACGCGCCGTCTTTGACCGCTTTCAAATGGGCGTTTTCATAATGCGGATTGATCGTGATCACGTCCGGCAGGGACCCGCTGGCAAGCACGGTGGCCAGCTTCTCCGTAAAGGTATCGGCCGGTGTCAGGTCGGCATCCACCCGTTGGTTGAGCCGTTTTTCCAGCCCCTGCCAGTAGGTGTTCTGGTCGTGGGGCAACACCGGCGGCTGGTAGACGAACTGCAATGTGCGCATCACACCGCCGCTTCCCGGCGGGCTTTCGACCGTTTTGACGAACACCTTTGGGAAGGCCTTGTAGGCCGGCGGAACACCATCTATCGGAGACGGCATGTAGCCGGCCGCCGCATCGGTGACGGGTGCGGCCGTCGCCGCGGGCGCGGCCGTCGCCGCCGTCGTCGCGACGGGTTGGGCCGGCGCCGCCGTCGTTGGCTCGACAGCCGGGCCGCTCGTTGGCGCCGGGGCGGTCGGCGCGCCGCCGCAGGCCGCCAGCAGCCCGGCGCCAGCGCCAATCATCACCGTTCGCAGGAAGGCGCGCCGGTTGATCGGTTGTCTGGTCGACATCTGTCAGCTCCTTTGCTATACGCAGGCAACAGGATGCCAGGGGTGCGGCCCATGCCGTCCCTACCTGCTGCGGACCACCCATGCTCGACGTCTGCGGCTCGAACTGCGTCTGATCTGACCGACCGGCGTGCTGCGTTTATCCCTTGATCGCCCCGCTCAGCACGCCCTGGGTGAAGTATTTCTGCAGGAACGGGTACACCACCAGGATCGGTACGGTGGCGATCACCAGCACTGCCATCTGGATCGACTGCGCCGGCGGCGGCGGGCGTACCGGGTTTATGGCCGTCTCGGCGATCGGCGCCGCCATCAGCACATACTGGCGCAGCACGAGCTGCACCGGCCACTTGCCTGGATCGCTCAGGTAGAGCACCGCCGCGAAGAACTCGTTCCAATGGCCGACGCCATAGAACAGGGCAACGACCGCCAGCGCCGCCGTGGAAAGCGGCAGCACCACATCACGCAGCACCTGCCACTCGTTCGCGCCATCGATCCGGGCGCTATCGATCAACTCCTGCGGCAGGCTCATGAAAAAGTTGCGCAGGATGATGACATTGAAGGCTGAGATCGCGTTCGGGATGATCAGCGCGGCGTAAGAGTTCAGCATTCCAAGCGAGCGCACCACCAGGAACGACGGGATGATCCCCGGCCAGAACAGCATGGTCAGCAGCAGCATGACCAGGATCGCCCGCCGCCCGCGGACTCTGGGCCGGCTGAGTCCATACGCCATCAGCACCGTCAGGGCCATATTGAGCAGCGTGCCAACGATGGTAATGCCAACACTCACCATCAGCGACCGCACGACGATCCCGTTCGTAAAGATCGCCTGGTACGCTTCGAGGCTTGGCGTGCGCGGAATCAGGATTACCCCGCCGCGCGCCGCATCCGCGGCTGAAGAGAAGCTGACCGCCAGCACATAGATGAACGGCACGATCACGACCAGGGCCAGCAGTGCGAGGAGCACGAACCTCCCGGCGCGCGCCAGCAACCCGGGCGGCTCCATCCAGACTGGCCGCTCAACCCGCTGCATCAGAAGACTCCTTCCTCGCCCAGCCGCCTGGCGATCAGGTTGGCGCCCAGCACCAGCGCCGTGCCGACAACCCCCTTGACCAGGCCGACGGCGGTGCTAAACCCCCAATCGCCGCCCTGGATGCCGCGAAAGTACGTAAATGTATCCAGCACTTCCGCGGCATCGGCGCCGACCGCGTTGCGCTGAAGGTAGAACTGCTCGAAGCCGGTCGTGAGGATATTGCCCAACTGCAGGATCAGCACCAGGACGACCACGCTGCGAATGCCGGGCAGCGTGATATGCCACAACCGCGCGCGGCTATTGGCGCCGTCCACCACCGCCGCCTCATACAGCGTCGGATCGATCTTCGTCAACGCCGCCAGGAAGATAATCGTTCCCCAGCCCGTCTCTTTCCAGATCAACTGCACCACTGCCAGCGGCTTGAACATATCCGGGTTGTTCATGATATTGACTGTCGGCTGCCCAAACTCACGCAGATACTGGTTCAGCAACCCATCACCGCCAAGGATGCGCTGCCACAACGCTATGATCACCACCCATGAGATAAAATGTGGCAAATACAGAATGCTTTGTAGCATACGCTTAATCGACTGGAATAAAATGCTGTTTAGCAGCAGCGCCAGGGCGATCGGCAGCGGAAAGAAAAAGACTAGCTGCAGTATACTCAGGATCAGCGTATTGCGCAACGCCACCGCAAAATCCGGATCGGTAAAGAGTCGCTGGAAATTCGCCAATCCAACCCAGGGGCTGCGTGTGAATCCGAGAAACGGTGAATAATTCTGGAAGGCGATGATATTGCCAAGCAGCGGGAGATAGTGGAAGACGAGAAAATAGAGCACACCAGGAAGCAGGAACAGGTAGATCAGGCGGTCGCGCCGGACATCACACCAGAACGACGCACGCCGCACCGCGCGCGGAGAAGTCGCCAGCCGGCTGCGCGCAGGACTAGATGAGTAGGTTTCGTCCATAGCAGGCGCTCCCAGGACTCCATCGCTCGTGGAATCGCCCTGCGTCTCCGGCGATGCTGGCCGCCTCGCAGAGACATCCCAACAATGATCATCGCGGCCGTCGTGCAAAGGTGAACTGTCATCGCTCCAGAGTGATCGTAGTATATAGGCCGACAGTATGAGGTACAATGATCTGCATCGGTGATCTTTGATCTCTTTGTGCTCACTGCTCTCGGCACCGAGGGCGAGGAGGGCAGGCTATGGAAGCCCTGATTATCCATCTGCAGCGGACGATGAATACGCGGTCGTCCCATTTCCGGCAGTTCGATCCCGATTTGCAGATCTATGCCGGCGTCGAAGACACTGCTCCGACCTACTCTTGGGACGGGCGCAAGCGCAAAGCCGACGCAGCCCACCCGTTTATTGTCTTTCAGTACACGCTCGAGGGCTGGGGGTACTATGAAGATGCCAGCGGGCGCTATCCGATCAAGCCGTGCACGGCGTTCACAGCCATTGTGCCGTCCGATCACCGCTACTACCGCCCACCGGCGTCGTCACGCTGGCTGGTGCTCTGGCTGGTGCTCCACCATCCGTACATCGTGCAGCGGGTCAGCCGGCGGCAGAGGGAATGCGGCCCGCTCTTGACGCTCGAACCGGGACACCCGCTGCTGCTGCGCGCCATTGAGCTGTTTGAAGAGGAGGTGCGCGGTGCCTACTATGATCCCATCACACACGAAGAGCAGCTGTTCGGGTTTCTCTGGGAGTATGAGCGCGCCGCCGAGCGCATCCGCGCGCATCGCTTCGCCCAGTCGCGGTACGAACGGCTGCTCGACGAGGTGCGCCAGTATGTCCTTAGTGCGATCAGTCGCCCGATCAGCGTGATGGAGCTGGCGCACCACCACGGCATGAGCCGCAGTCATTTCAGCCGCTCGTTTCGCGCGGCATCCGGCCTGAGTCCGGCGCAGTACGTCCAGCGTGTGCGCCTCGAGGCTGCAGCTCAGCGGCTCCTGCACTCCACACAGCCAATCTCACAGATTGCCCAGGAAACCGGGTTTGCCAATGCGCAGCATTTCAGCCGCGCCTTTCGACAGCGCTTCCACCTCAGCCCCGGCGCGTATCGCCGCCAGATGCGGTAGCCGGGCGAACATCTCACCGCCGCGCCAACACCCCGGCCACCACCGCCCGCAGTTCGTCCTGGTCGAACGGCTTCTCCAGCACGGCGTCGGCGACGGTCTCACGCCCATCGTCCGGATCGGCTCGGCCCCACCCGCTCAGCAAGACCGTCGGCACGGCCGGGTCGCGCCGGCGGATCTCGGCCAGCAGGTCGAAGCCGCTCATATCCGGCATCCCCAGGTCGCTGATCACCAGGTCGAACTCGCCCGGGGCGAAGGCCGCCAGCGCCGCCGCGCCGTCCGCCGCCTCGGTGACACGGTGGCCCCAGCGCCGCAGCAGGCGCGCCGTCGGGGCGCGCAGCATCAGCTCGCTCTCGGCCAGCAGCACGTGCCCCGGCCGCATCGGCAGATTGCGGCGCGGCGCGGGCGTGGCCACCGGCGGCTGGCCCGCCGCCCGCACCGGCAGCCGCACGCTGAAGCGCGTCCCGACACCCGGCTCGCTGGCGACATCGATCCGCCCGCCATGGCTCTGCACGATGCCGAGCGAGACCGCCAGGCCCAGCCCGGTGCCCTGCTCGCCCTTGGTGGTGAAGAACGGGTCGAAAATCCGGGCCTGCACCTCCGGCGGGATGCCCGTTCCAGTATCCGCCACCGTGGCTACCACCCAGCGCCCGCCATCGGCATCGGTCTCCTCGGCGGTACAGACGGTGATCACGCCGCTGCGCGGGATGGCGTCCGCAGCGTTGATGATCAGGTTCGATAGCACCTCGCGCAGCTCGCCGGGCCGCCCGAGGATCGCCGGCGTCGGCGCGATCTCCCGCTTGATCTCGATCCGCGCCCCGCGGCGCTGCGCCACATCCCGCCAGCGCGGGCGCGTCAGGTCGATCGCGTCGCGCGCCAGCGCGTCGAGCCAGACGTCGGTCATCTGCTCGTCCGGCTGCATCCGCGCGAAGCCCTGAAGCCGCCGTACCGTCTCTGTGCCGTCCTTGGCCGCCCGTTCGATCACCCGCAGCATCTCGCGCTGCTCGGCATCCTCGATCTCCAGCAGCAGCAGTTGCGCGTTGCCCAGGATGCCGGCCAGCAGGTTGTTGAAATCGTGCGCCACGCCCGACGCCAGCTGGCCCACCAGCCGCACTTTGTCCACCATGTTCAGGTGCTCGCGCGAGCGGGCCAGCTCGCTGGCGGCCTCCTCGCGTTCGCGCGCCAGCCGCTCCTTGTGCAGCATTGTGCCGACCTGCCGCGCGATCTCCAGCAGCGTCGCTACCTGCGGCTCCCGATAGACCTCCGGCTGCCGGCAGGCGAACCGTAGCGCGCCCATCGTCCGGTTGCCGCCGCTGATCGGCACCACGACGCCAGCCGAGAGCCCGCGCGCCGCCAGATCCCGGTCCTCGGCGAAGCCGCTCGCCGCCAGGTCCCGCTGGACCAGCGGGCTGCCGGTGCGGCAGGCCGTCTGCCAGGGCGTGCCCTCGGCGGGGACCTGCGCCGCCGGCGGCAGCTCCGTCGGGTCGCGCACCGCGTAATCGTAGACTGTCTCGACCGTAAAGCTGTCCGCGCCATCGTTCGCCAGCGCCACGGCCGCCAGATCGCACGGCACGACCAGGCGGATCTGGTGGATGATCGTCCGCAGCAGCCCGGGCAGCTCGCGGCTGACATCGCGCGAGTTCACCAATTGGGTGACGTTCGTGACCACTTCGAGCTGGCGCGTCAGCTCCTCGGCTGCGGCGGAGAGGCGGGCGTTCTCGAGCACCACGGCGGCCTGCGCGGCGATCGCGCCTACCGCCGGCAGGTCATCCGGGCCGAAGCGCCCGGCGGTGTCGCACTCCAGCACCAGCGCCCCGGTCACGCGGCCATGGCGCAGCAGCGGCGCGCCGAGCCAGCTCCCGGCCGGCCGGCCAAGCAGCGGGCGATAGCGCGGCTCGGCAGCGGTGTCGCTCACGGCGGCGGGGCGCTCCTCCGCCGCCAGCGCGGCCAGCAGCGGCGCCTCGGCCAGCGGCAGGCGTGCGCGGGGCGGGGGGCCGTCCATCCCGCGCACCGCCGCGATCTCCAGCCGGTCGCCCTCCAGCCGCAGCAGGGCGCTCCGGTCGTGCGGCAACGCCTGGGCGAGCTGGTTGAGAATGGTGGCGTGCATCCCGTCCAGGGGGAGCGCGTTGTCAAGCGTCTGCGCCACGCGGGCGATCGCTTCGGCCAGGCGGCGGCGCGACTGCTCGCCGCGCAGCCGGGCCAGGCTGCCGAGCGCCGCGCCGAGCTGCCCGGCGACGATGCGCGCCGGCCGCTCGTCCGCCGGGCCGAAAGCCGCCGGGTGGCCGCTCCATAGCCGCAGCAGCGCCACCGGCTGCCCACCGCTGACGACCACGGCGGCCAGCGCGGCGCGCATGCCCGGGGCCGCCGGCACGAATGGGGGGCGCTCCGCGGTCGCCAGGTCGTCCAGCCGGCAGACACCTTCGCCGGCGGCCAGCGCCGCGAGCGCCTGGGCGTCCAGCCGCTCGCGGATCGGCGGGTCGTATCCATCGCGGGCGCGGCGCTCGCCGGGGTAGCACACCAGCGCCGCGCCGTCGATCAGGCAGGCTTCGGCCCGCTCGCACGGGAACTGCGCCAGCAGCGCGCCGGCCGCCAGCCGCAGCAGCCGCTCGCTGTCGGGCGCGTGGTTCAGCTCCTCGCCAAGCCGCAGCAGCGCCTCCAGCCGGGCAAGCTGCGCGGCGGACGCGCGCGCGTGCTGCTCCAGCGCCTGGCTGGCGCGGCGCAGCGCCTCGGCCTGGGCCTGATACGCGCAGGCGATCTGGCCGGTCTCGTCGCGGGCGTGGGCCGGCAGCCGCTGGGCATCCACAGGGTCGCCGGCCAGGGTCTGCGCCAGGCGGCGCACCGGGCGCACCGCCCAACGCGCCAGGAGCCAGGCGACAACGGCGAGCACGGCTACCAGCCCAAGCGCGATCGGCCAGCGCGCCGCCAGGTTCGCGCCCGCGAGCGGGGCCCAGGTCTGCCACGGCTGGGCCGGGTCGGGCGTGCCGGCGGCGAGCCAGGCAAGCGCGGCGAGCGCGCCGCTGCCGGCAAGACTCAGCAGCACGGCGGCAAGCAACACCCGCCACGCGAGGGTTGAGGAACGACGAGGATCGGTAGCCATGCGGCCGGGCCTTTGTGCGCACTGGAATAGTGGCCCGGGGCCGTATGATACGGGCCCGGCGGCCGCTTGTCAACCGGAGCGCGTCAGAGCGTGATCAGCTTCCGCCGCACGGCGATGCTGACCGCCTCCGTCCGGTTGGTCGCGCCGAGTTTCTGCAGGATGTTCTGGACATGCACCTTCGCCGTGCGCGGCGCGATCGTCAGCAGCGCGGCGATCTCGTTGTTGCTGCGCCCCTCGCCCATCAGCCGCAGCACCTCCAGCTCGCGCGGCGTGAGCGACTCCGGCGTGCCCTCGCTCACCCCGGAGACCAGGCGCTCGGCGACCGCAGGGGCAAGCCAGGTGCGCCCCTGCTGCACCGCGCGGATCGCGGCGAGCAGTTCGTCGGCGGAAGCGTCCTTGAGCAGGTAGCCACGCGCCCCGGCCCGCAGCGCCGTGAAGATAAACTCATCGGTCGCGTAAGTCGTCAGCACCAGGATCCGCGCCTCCGGATAGGCGCCGCGGATGCGACGGGTCGCCTCCGCACCGTCGAGCTGAGGCATCTGCAAATCCATCAGCACGACATCCGGCCGCAAGCGCTCGTACAATGCAAGCGCCTGCGCGCCGTCGGCCGCTTCGCCGACGATCTCGACCTCCGGCTCGTCCTCCAGCAGCGCGATCAACCCCTCGCGCACGATCCGCTGGTCTTCGGCGATCAGGATTCGGATGGGCATAGCTGCCTCATGGACGATGGACGGTGGGCGGGACTACGCCCCGCCCGCCGCACCGATCTCCAGCACCACGCGCGTACCGCTGCCGGGCGCGCTCTCCACCCGCAGCGTCCCGCCGGCCAGCCGCGCCCGTTCGCGCATGCTGCGCAGACCGAAGCCGCCGCCCTCGGCGGGGAGCGCGCCAGGGTTGAAGCCGGCCCCGTCGTCACAGACGAGCAGGCGCAGGCCGCCGCCCTGGCTGCTCGTTTCAATGCTGACATGCGCTGTGCCGGCGTGCTTTTCGATGTTGTGCAGCGCCTCCTGGACGATGCGCACGACCTGGGTGGCCGCCGCCGGGTCGATCATCGGCGGCGCGCCGCGATGCGCATACCGCGCCGGCACCCCGGTGCGCCCGGTAAAGCCACGAGCCAGTTCGGCCAGCGCGTCCGGCAGGCCGCAGGCGTCGACCGCGGGCTCGGCGAGCGCCCAGACGCTGCGACGCACATCGGCCAGCGTCGCCCGGGCCAACTCGGCGGCCCGCACCAGGCGGGCGCGGGCGCGCGCCGGGTCGCGCCCGAAGCTCCGTTGCGCGGCCTCCAAATGCATCGTCACCGCCGTCAGCCCCTGCGCGATGGTATCGTGCAGTTCGCGGGCCAGCCGGTTGCGCTCGGCCAGCGCCGCCGCCTTGCCGGCCTCATCGAGCAGGCGGGCGTTTTCGCGCAGCAGCCGCGCCAGCTCGTCGCGCTCGTGCGCCAGCGCGGCGGCCAGCTCGGCCGCGCGCCGCCGGGCCGCCGCCTGCTCGACGGCCTGGCGCGTGAAGACCCCCAGCACGAGCATCAGCAGGCCGTAGGTGGCCAGCGGCACGAGCAGGGCCATGGGCTGCCGTGCGCCGCCGAGCCACAGCCCGAGCGCCATCAGCCCGAGCAGCAGCGCCCCGGTCAGCGCCGCACGTCGCGGCGGGTAGCACAGCACCGCCGAGACGAGCGGCACGGTAAAAACGACCGGCTGGATGAACGGGTTGCCGCTGAGCGCCTGGAGCGCGCACCCGGCCAGCCCGAACAGCAGCAGGTGGGCCGCTGGCCGCGCCGCCAGCCGGCGCGCGGGGGGCCAGGGGAGGCGGTACGCCTGCGACAGCCCGGCGGCCAGCAGCGCCAGCGCCCCGTAGGCGAGCAGCCACGCGGGCGGGCGGCCGCGGGCGAGCCCGGCGATCAGCGGGACGCCGCAGGCCACCAGCGTGGCGAGCAGGCCCGTCCAGGCCAGCCCGCCACCGACATCGGGCGCGGCGGTGCGCGTGTCGGCCAGGTTGTCCGTTGCGGTCCGCATCGGCGTTCGTGCGCCCTCCGTCTTCCGCTAGCAGCCCTCTGGAGTCGCGGCCTGGCGGGCGGCGCCCGCCGCCGGTGGGGCTCAGCCGCTGATGGCGCGGCGGGGCGTCTGCTCGTTGAGAGGCCCAGGGGCCCCCATTCCCCCGTGCGGCGGATTTCGGGCCGCCGCTCTGAGCCGCGATCACTATACCGCATCTTCGCGGCCGCCATACTCCAGCCGCAGCCGGGCGGTCTCGCGCCGGCCGGTCGCCGAAACATGCCGCGACGCGGCGGCCAGCCCGAACGGCGGCATGTTGACATAGACCGCCTCGTAGCGCTCCGACGCGACCAGGTAGGTCTCGTGCCAGATCCCGACGCTGCCGTCGCCGCCGATCGCCTGGTTGAAGCGTTTCCAGGCCGCCAGATGGGGTTCGTCGCGGCTGCGGGCGAAGCGGTCCAGGTCGTCGAACGAGCGCCAGTAGGTCACCAGCGCGACGCCACGCCAGTAGAGAAACGTCTCGCCGCCACGGAAGCCCTTCTCCGGGTGCCTGTAGAGCGTGGTGAGCATCGGCCCCATCGCCAGGAAAGTCGGCAGCCACTTGCGCACCGCCAGCAGCCGGTTGACGCGCATGCCGATCAGAAAGACGACGAACGGCCCATCGGCGGCGGCCGTGAACCGGCCTGGCTGGACGCGGCGGCTCATCGCTCCCTCTCCTGCTCCGTGGATGCCCGGCCGCGCCACAGCAGCGCAGCCCCCAGCACGATCAGCGCCACCGCGGTGGCGGCCTGCGCCGGCCCGGCGAGCAGCGCCCACCAGCCGAGCAGCAGCGTGGCGGCGCCGCTGGCTGCAGGCGCCAGCGATTTGATCAGCAGCAACGCCGGCCAGATCATCCACGGCGCCCACCACCACCACGCCCCGCCGCGGTGGCCGGGCCGCGCGCCGACGTGCGCCGCATCAAGCCGGACCGCCTCGCCCTCGTAGCGCTCCCGTTCGAACGCAGCCTGCACGTCCCGCCGGTGTGTCTGGCACATGGTTGTATCTCCTTTCGTGTGCAGCTCCACTATAGCGGGCGAACGCCACGCACGGATGGTCACCTGGCGGTATCTTGCGGTGTCGCTTCGGACGAGGGCGGGAATACGCCAAAAGGACGAGATCGCGGGCGGCGCGCCGTGCAACCTTGGCTGTCCCCGTCACGTCGTACAGGGCAGACACGAGATCGAGGCGCGGGAACCCCGCGAGAGAGGTGATACGATGGAAACGCGACGACTGCGCCGCAGCCGCACCGACCGGATGCTCGGCGGGGTAGCCGGCGGCCTGGGCGAGTACCTGAATATCGACCCGACGATCGTTCGGATCGTCTTCGTCGTCCTGGCGCTGCTGAACGGCTTCGGCCTGTTGCTCTACTTCGTGCTCTGGCTGCTGGTGCCGGCGGCCGACTCGGTGACTGCCGACCCGCAGGTGCAGGTGCGCGAGAACCTCGAGGACATGCGCAGCGCCGCCGAGTCGCTGGTCGAGCGCATCCGGCAGGCGTTCAGCGCGTAGGCATGGGGTGGAGATCGGAGTCGGACGTTGTCCCTTCCGATCTCCAGGCGCTTCTAGTCATCTGGGCGCAGCGACGCCAGCAGGTACAACGCCGCCAGGCCGCGCCACGGCCCCCAGCGATCGGCGAAAGCCCGTAACTCCGGCTCGCGAAGGCGCTCCCCGTACCGCGCCGCGACCCCCTGGCGCACCCCGGCGTCGTTCGCCGGGAAGGCATCCGCCCGGCCCAGCCCCCGCAACAGCAGGAACTCCGCTGTCCAGCGTCCGATGCCGCGAAACCGCGTCAGATACGCCACCGCCGCCTCGGTCGGCAGGGCGCGGGCGCGCTCCAGGTCGAGCTCGCCGCGCACGATCGCCGCTGCCGCACCAGTGAGAAAGCTCGCCTTGCCGGCGCTGAACTGCATCGCCCGCAGCTCGGCGGGGTCGGCCACAGCCAGCGCTTCCGGCGTCGGAAAGCGGTAGAGCGTCCGCCCGCCCACGGTGAACGGCTCGCCGTAGCGCTCCACCAGCCGGCGTTTCAGCGCAAAGGCGAACGCCACACTGATCTGCTGGCCGCAGATCGTCCAACAGAGCGTCTCCCACAGCGGCGAGCGGGTCGGGCGCAGCCCCGGCAGCCGCTGTGCCAGGGCGGCCATCGGCGGGTCGTTCGCTAACGCCGCGTAGAACGGGCCGAGCGGCGTATCGTCGCCGAGCAGCTCGCGCACCAGCGGCGTGACGGCCGCCAGCTCCGGGCCGGTTGGCGGGCGGCCATCGAGCGCGACAGCGACCGCCGGCGCGTCGCGCGTGCCGTCCGGCGCGAGCGAGAGGACCGCGGCGCGGCCATCCAGGGAGATGACGCGGCGGTAGACCCCATCGGCCCACTGCTCGCACAGCTCGCCGGTCGAACGCCGCCAGAAGCGGATGGAACGGGCGAAATCGTAGGGTGGGGTGAGGGGGATATGTGGGAGGTGCACGTCTGAGAAGCGGACGAAGGACGAAAGCGGCGACGAGCGACAAACGACCCGGAACGAACGATCCCCTGCCCGCTTGCTGCCAGAACCGAGCGGCCTCGCTCCCATCGTCCGTCGCCCGTCGTCCGTCCCTTTCGTCCTCCGTTGCCGGTCCGCGCAACGCGCGAACCCCTACTTGATCTCCACCGTCGCGCCGGCCTCGACCAGCTTGGCCTTGGCCGCCTCGGCCTCCTCCTTGCTGACCCCCTCCTTGACCGGCTTCGGCGCGGCCTCGACCAGGTCCTTAGCCTCCTTCAGGCCCAGGCTGGTCAGCTCGCGCACCGCCTTGATCACCTGGATCTTGTTTGCGCCAGCGGCTGCCAGGATGACATCGAACTCAGTCTTCTCCTCAGCCGGAGCCGCGGCGGCCGCACCGTCGCCGCCGGCGGCCGGGGCGGCCACCCCCGCCGGCACCGCGCCAGCGAACACCGGGGCTGCCGCGGTGACCCCCCACTTCTCCTCCATCGCCTTCTTGAGCTCGACCAGCTCGAGCACGTTCAGGCTCTCGATGCTCTCGATAATGCTGGTAACCTTGTCGCTTGCCATGGTGATACTGCCTCCTGTGCAGTGCTAGATGGTTGACAGGATTTCAGTGGCGCGGAGGGGTGGGGAGTCGCAGCCTCCCCGCCATCCTCTCCGCCCCGGCCGGCCGAGGGCGCGCCGCCGATCAGCCGAACAAAGCTCTACGTGGCTGCTCTTCACCGATTCGCGCATTCAAACGCCGTCCCTCCGCCGTCCGCCGTAGGATGCTTCCTCACGCCGCCGGCTCGCCGGACGCCTGCAACTGGTCGATGCGGGCCTGCAGGACATAGAGCACGTTCGAGATCGCGGCGTTGAGCACGCCGACCACGCCGGCAACCGGTGCGGCGACACCGCCAACGATCTGCGCCAGCACCTCCTGGCGCGTCGGCAGGTTGGCGACCTGATCCAGCGCGCCCGCCCCGAGGGCCGCGCTGCCGAGGACCCCGCCGCGCACGACGAGTTTCTTCGGCCCCTTGTTGAATTCGTTGATCGCCTTCGCCGTCTTGGAGACATCGTCGTAGGCCAGCGCTAACGCCGTCGGCCCAGCGAGCAGCGGAGCCAGCGCCTCCTTGCCGGTCTCCTTCGCCGCCAGCGACACCAACGTGTTCTTGGCGACGGTCAGCTCGGCACCGCTCTCGCGCAGTCGCTTGCGCAGGTCGCTGATCTCGGCGACCGTCAGGCCACGGTAGTCGGCGACAAGCGCGAGCTGCGAGCGGCGCAGCTTGTCGGCCAGCGTCCGTACGGTCTCGATCTTCTGCTGTGTAGGCATTCTCTCACCCCCTCCCGCTGCCTGGTCGAATCGATAAAAAATCGGGCTGCTGCGCCCAGACACAGCAGCCCGAAGACGGAGTCGCTCCGTCGGAAGCTCGGGGTCTGCCTCGGCGGGCGGCCCGAAGGCCATTAAGCGCGCACCCGCTGTCTGGGGCAGTATGCACTTACGCGCACGCGCCGGGCATCCCGGCACGGCAACCAACTATGCTCTGGCGCCGACCGTCATGCTTTGCGCCGCGGAAGGATCGACCGGGATGCCCGGCGCCATCGTACTGGTGAAGGTCACGCTCTTCACGAACGCCCCTTTGGACGCGTTCGGCTTGGCGGCGCGCACCGCTTCCATCAGCGCCGCGATGTTGTCGCGGATCTGCTGCTCGCTGAAGCTGACCTTGCCGACGGCGACGTGCAGCAGGCCGGTCTTGTCGTTGCGGAACTCGACACGCCCGCCACGCACCTCGCGGATCGTACGGGGCAGGTCCTCAGGCGGTACGATGGTGCCGCTCTTCGGGTTCGGCATCAGGCCGCGCGGGCCGAGCTTGCGCCCGATGCGCCCGACCTTGCCCATCATATCCGGCGTAGCGATCGCGATATCGAAGTCGAAGAAGTTCTCCTTGTCGATCTGCGCGATCAGATCGTCCGAACCGACAAAGTCCGCCCCGGCATCGCGCGCGGCCGCCGCCGCGTCGCCCTGCGCGAAGACCAGGACACGCACGCGCTTGCCGGTGCCATGCGGCAGCACGACGGTGCTGCGGATGTTTTGGTCCGCATGGCGTGGGTCGATGCCAAGGCGCAGATGCACCTCGACCGTCGCGTCGAAGTTCGTGTACGCCGTCTCCTTCAGCAGCGCGACGGCCTCGTCCGGGGTGTACAGCCGGCCAGGTTCGATCTGCTTGGCCGCCTCAAGGTACTTCTTGCCGTGTTTTCTGGTCACCCTGTCACTCCTGTGTGGTCAAACGGGCCGTTGGCCCTCCCACTGCATTGGGTTCTGAACGAAGCTGTCTGAGCAGGGCCGCACCAGACGAACACAGCTCTCTTGGGAGCCTGCCGCGCCCAATCGCCCTCTCGCGCCCCCCTTTGCGGACAGCCGCTCAGAACTCAGACCTAATCCCGGATGGTGATCCCCATGCTACGCGCTGTGCCGGCGAGGGTCTTTTCCGCCGCTTCGATCGTCGTGGCGTTCAGGTCGCCCATCTTCTGCTCAGCCAGTTTGCGCAACTGTTCACGGCTGATCGAGCCGACCTTGGTGCGATTCGGCGTGCCAGAACCCTTCTCGACGCCGGCAGCCTTGCGGAGCAAATCGGCAGCGGGCGGCGTCTTCAGCACCAGCGTAAAGGAGCGATCGGAGTAGACCGTGATCTGCGCCGGGATGATGCTGCCGGCCTGCGACGCGGTCTTCTCGTTATACTCCTTGACGAACTGCATGATGTTGATGCCGTAGCCGCCGAGCGCCGGGCCGACCGGCGGGGCCGGTGTCGCTTTGCCGGCCGGCAGTTGC
Source organism: Roseiflexaceae bacterium (assembly GCA_042408595.1). Lineage (GTDB taxonomy): Bacteria > Chloroflexota > Chloroflexia > Chloroflexales > Roseiflexaceae > JBHOQX01. Next base: position 125,925 of record JBHOQX010000005.1, read on the forward strand.
AAGGTTACAGTGCCGACAACTTTCTTTGCCACCTCAGACTCCTTGATCCATCCGTACGAACGCAGCGGCCGCAGCGGCCTCAAAGTAGAAGACAGAGGATAGAGCGGCGAGGCTCGCGCAAGCGGCCGCCGCAACCGTCCATTATCGATCTTCGATCCGCAGGCGGCTTCCGCACCTCTGCGCTCGTCGCGTCCTATGCTTAGTCAACCAGGCGTGTTACTTGTAGGAAATCCAGCTCGATCGGCACATCGCGGCCAAAGAACGACACCAGCACGCGCACGCGCCCACGTTCGTGGTCGATCGACTCGACGGTGCCCTCGAAGTCGGTGAACGATCCATCGGTGATCTTGACCGCCTGCCCGACCTGATAGCTGACGCGAACCTTCGGCGCTTCCTCCTCCATCTGCTTGAGGATGGATTTCACCTCGGACTCGTCCAGCGGCGTAGGGCGGTTGCCATGGCCGACGAAACTTGTCACGCCCGGCGTGTTCCGGACCACGTACCAGGAATCGTCGGTCATGCGCATCTGAACAAGCACATAGCCGGGGAAGACCTTCTTCTGCACCGTGCGGCGCTGGCCATTCTTGATTTCGATCTCTTCTGCTGTCGGAACAATCACGCGAAAAATCTTATCCTGCATCTCCATCGATTCAATGCGATGCATGAGGTTTTGCTTGACTTTGTTCTCGTACCCCGAGTAGGTGTGGATGACATACCAGTGGCGGTCGTCATCCTGCAACTCGGGCCGCTCGGTTGTCTTGTTCTCCTCGCTCATAGTGGTTCTCTCGTTTGCGTTAGCGCACCGCGTTCTGGAGGAGCGACAGCAGCGTGGTGTAGATAAAATCCGCCAGACCGAGCACGATGCTAAGCGCCGCGGATAGCACGATCACGACAACCGTCAGGCGTATCGTTTCCTCGCGCGTCGGCCAGACGACCTTGCGCATCTCCGAGCGAACTTCGCGGAACGTTCGTACAAGCCGGTTTTCGTGTTGCGGCTCGCCGCTGCCCGAGTCACGCTCCTTCGCCTTCGCAAGAGCCATTGATCAAGTCCTTCTAAACGAACGGCGGGGGCGAGAGGTGCTCGCCCCCAGGTCGGCGGTCCTCGCGGCGGCTAGTCAAGAATCTTATCGACGACGCCGGCGCCGACGGTGCGGCCGCCCTCGCGAATGGCGAAGCGCAACCCCTCCTCCAGCGCCACCGGCACCAGCAACTCCACCGTCATCACCACGTTGTCCCCCGGCATCACCATCTC
>JBHOQX010000035.1:0-39220 GCA_042408595.1 Roseiflexaceae bacterium
TTATGATGAAGCATGCCGGGCGGGCGCTCGAGCCGCAGCAGATTCTCGACAAAGTGTGGGGCTACGACGAGGGGAGCAGCAGCAACCTGGTCTCGGTCTATGTGCGGCGGCTGCGCTGCAAGATCGAGCGCGACGCGACGCGCCCGTGCTACCTGGTGACCGTCCCGAACGTCGGCTACAAGTTCGAGGCGCACCCGGCGCAGCTCGAGCTGGTGGCGTGAGGCGCGGGCGGCAGGCAGGGAGCCGGCGATCGCATAGATTGCCCGATCGCCTGCCCGCCTGCCCGTCTGGCTCCGGCTGCTGGCGCGGCCGGCGTGTTCGCCCCGATGATCGGTGCGACGACCCCCGGCCGCGCCAGCAGCCACGCCAGCGCGACCTGCCCCGGCGTCGCACCGAGCTCGCTGGCCACCTCGCGCACCGCGTCCAGCAGCGCCCAGCTCCGCTCATTGTCGTAACGCCGGGCGATACCCTCCGCCCGCGTGCCCGACAGCGGCTCGCCGCGCCGGTATTTGCCGGTCAGGAAGCCGCCGGCCAGCGGGCTGTACGGGATGATGCCGATCCCCTGATCGAGGCATAGCTCGGCCAGCTCGCGCTCGAACTCGGCACGGTGCGCCAGGTTGTAATGCGGCTGGAGCGAATCGTAGCGAGCATACCCCCGCCGCTCGCTCACCCCCAGCGCCAGCGCCAGCCGCCAGGCCGGGTAGTTCGAGCAGCCGATGTAGCGCACCTTGCCGGCGCGCACCAGGTCGTTCAGCGCGTCGAGCGTCTCCTCGATCGGCGTCGCCGCGTCGAACCAGTGGGTCTGGTAAAGATCAATGTAGTCGGTCTGGAGCCGGCGCAGGCTGTCGTCGCAGGCCCGCATGAGGTGGGCGCGGCTGAGCCCTTCGCCGGTCGGGCCGGGCCACATCCGGCCACGCGCCTTGGTGGCGACCACCATCTCGCGGCGGTTGCCGCGCTGGCGCATCCAGCGCCCGATGATCTCCTCGGCGACGCCGCCGGGGTTGCCGGGGTGCCAGTTCGAGGAGACATCGGCCGTGTCGAGGAAATTGCCGCCGGCGTCGGCGAAGGCGTCCATCACCGCGAACGACGCGGCTTCGTCGGCCGTCCAGCCGAATTGCATCGTGCCAAGGCACAGCGCGGAGACTTGCAGGCCGGTCCGGCCAAGGCGACGGTACTCCATGATGTTCCCCCCATTCGCACGGTGTGGGTCGACCTATGCTACCACACCAGTCCGTCGCCGGTGCGGGAACTGCCGCACCGCTGCGCCGGATGCCGCGCCCGGCCCGCCGCCCGGCGGCGCGCGGCCCGCGATCCCCCGCGCCGTTGCGCGCCAGCCGGCCGCGCGCTATGCTGCCCACGCCCGCCCTTGTTGCAAAGGAGACCGCCATGGACCAGCACCTGGCAGGCACCGCGCACGCCGCTTTCAGGCTCGACAACGTGCCCTGCCCTGCCTGCGCCGACGCGCTGGAGCAGCACCTGCGCGCCAGCCGGCACGTCATCGATCTGACCCTCGACTGGCCGGCGAACACCATCCATGTCCGCTATCACGCCGGCATGATCACACCGGACGAGATCGGCGCGCTGATCGCCGCCACCGGATGCGACTGCGCCGAGTCGGACACACCACACGAGCATGCGGAGCATCGTGGGCCGCCGGCCGCCCGGTTGGCGACTCTCCAGCACGCCGCCGATGTCCAGCCGATCACGATGGGCACAAAGCACGACCGGATGCAGTACGAACTGCTGGCGACCGCCGCCCATGGGCGCCATCCGCCCGCCGCAGCCGCGCCGGCCCCATCCGCGCATGCGGGCATGGACCACGGCGCGATGGGCCATGGCATGACCGCGCCCGGGATGGCCGCAGCCATGGAGCGCGACATGCGCGACAAGTTCGTCCTCGCGCTCGCGCTCACCATTCCGGCGGTGCTCTACTCACCGCTCGGAACCACGGTTTTCCGCATCCGTCCGCCGACCTTCGGCCTGAGCCATGATCTGATCATGCTTGTGCTGACCACGCCTGTTGTCTGGTACTGCGGCTGGATGTTCATCGCCGGCGCGTACCACTCGCTGCGCCGCCGCACGCTCACCATGAGCGTCCTGATCGCCGTCGGCGTGTTGGCGGCCTGGTTTGGCAGCCTGGCGCTATGGGCGCTCGGCCAGGAGACCGTCTTCGACGCGGCGGCCATGCTGGTAGCGTTCGTCCTGTTCGGGCATTGGATGGAGATGAAGGCGCGCCGTGGCACGAACGACGCCCTCCGGGCGCTGTTCGACCTGGCCCCGCCGCAAACGACGGTCATCCGCGACGGGCAGGAGGTGACGGTCGCCAGCGCCGAGGTGCAGGTCGGCGACGTAGTGCTGCTCCGCCCCGGCGACAAGGCGCCGGTCGACGGCGAGGTCATCGCTGGCGAGACGAGCATGGACGAGGCGCTGGTGACCGGCGAGAGCACGCCGGTCGCCAAGCGGCCGGGCGACCGGGTGATCGCCGGGGCGCTCAACCGTAGCGGGAGCATTCGCTTCCGCGCGACGCGGGTCGGCGCGGACACCACCGTGGCCCAGATCGCCGCGCTGGTGGAGCAGGCGCAGCGCTCGAAGGCGCCAGGCCAGCGCGTCGCCGACCGGGCGGCGCACTACCTGGTGCTGCTGGCAGTCGGCGCAGGAGCGGCGACCTTCGCCGCCTGGCTGCTGGCCGGCGCATCGCTGGACAGGCGCTGAGCTTCGCGATCGCGGCGGTGGTGATCGCCTGCCCGGATGCGCTGGGGTTGGCGACACCGACGGCCGTCGCGGTCGGCACGGGCGTCGGCGCGCGGCACAACATCCTGTTCAAAGACGCCGCGGCGCTGGAGACGCTGGCCCGGATCACGACCGTCGTGCTCGACAAGACCGGGACGCTGACGGAAGGGAAGCCGACGCTGACGGATATCGTTGTGAGCTCACCATTGAACGCTCAACGTGCTGCGCTTGAACCGCAGGCTGCCCACGCGTCCGCTGCCGACAAGCACCCACACGACTCGGCGCTCAGCGCTCGGCACGCCGAACTTCTCTGGCTTGTCGCGAGCGCTGAGCAGGCGAGCGAGCACCCGCTCGCTGCGGCGATCGTCCAGGAAGCGCGGGCGCGGGGCATCGCCCTGGCGGAAGCCGCACACTTCGAGGCGCGTGCCGGCCGCGGCATCCAGGCTGTGATCGATGGTCGGACGGTGCTGGTTGGCAACGCACAGCTCATGGCAGAAGCCGGGATCGATCCCAGCCCGCTGGCGGCGCGAGCGGTGACCCTGGCGGGCGAGGGCAAAACGCCGGTGTTCGTGGCGGTCGACGGGCAGGCCGCCGGGCTGCTGGCCATCGCCGATGCGATCAAACCGACCGCCGCCGAAACGGTGCGCCGCCTGAAAGAACTGGCTATCAAGCCTGTGATGATCACCGGCGACACGGAGCGGACGGCGGCGGCAGTGGCGCGCCAGCTCGGCATCGAGCGCTTCTTCGCCGAGGTGCTGCCGGCCGACAAGGCCGCGCACGTCCGGGCGCTCCAGGCGGACGGCCAGCGAGTCGCCATGGTCGGCGACGGGGTGAACGACGCGCCCGCGCTGGCCCAAGCGGATATCGGAATCGCCATCGGCGCTGGGGCCGATGTGGCGATCGAGACCGCGGATGTTGTGCTGATGAAGAGCGACCCGCTCGACATCGTCCGCGCGTTCACGATCTCGCGGGCGACGGTGCGGAAGATGCGGCAAAATCTGTTCTGGGCGGCGATCTACAACCTGCTGGCGATCCCGGTCGCCGCCGGTCTGCTCTATCCGGTCTACGGCATCGCGCTGCGGCCGGAGTGGGCCGCGCTGCTGATGTCGCTCTCGTCGATCATCGTGGCGGTGAACGCTGTGCTGCTGCGGCGGGTGGAACGCCAGCTCGACGCCTCAGCCGCCGCAGCACCGCTGGCCCCGGCCCGAACCGGCTGAATGCTTCCAAGGTGATCGTACCGCAGCAGGAGAGTCAGGCTTCGCCGTCAGCTCAGCCGACCGGAAGGGCCTGCCCCTCCCCGCGCACCGGATTCAGGGCGGGCAGGACACACCGGCAGCCAGCGGCTGTTCGCGTCGTGCTGCGCTCACGGCGCGCACACCTTCGCCCCGTTCCCATGGACGGGAGAGGGGGGATCCTTCTGGCGTCCAGCGGCGGCGCGCTCGGACCACGCGTGCTCCAGCAAGAAGCTTTCCGCTGGTCGTCATCGATCGCCCGAACCTGGCATACCGCCTGAATCCGCCGCTGCCAGGGCATCGGGCGCCAGCCAGCGCGTCAGCGGCACGAGCCCGGCGCGCAGAATCGCGTGATGCCCGCCGCTGATGGCAACGAGCCAGCTCTGCGGCAGCGCACGATGGAAGCGTACCCCGTGAATAAAGGGCACCGTGCGGTCGTGCGACGCATAGAGCAGCAGCGTAGGAAGCGAACGCACCGCCGGAAGGAGCGGGTCGATGTTCGCTTGAAACAGGCAGTGCTTGGCGGTGAGCCGATAGCAGTGGATGGTATGGTCCATGAAACCGGCCCAGGCGCCGCGCAGCTCCGAGGGCACGGGCGCCCGGCGCAGCAGCGGCCACAGGAGCATCAGCGCGCCGTGCACCGCCATGGCCATTGGCGCCCAGCTCAGCATAAGCCGGTCAAGCGGTCGGGTGAGCAACTCGCGCCGGAGGGGGAAACGCGGCGACGCAAACGGCGTGGCAGCCAGGCAGAGCCGATCGGCGGCGACCGCAACGGTCCCCAGCGCCGCCATCGCGATCACGCCGCCGCACGAATGGCCGACCACCGCCCGCAGATGCGGCGCGCCGGCCGCCCGCACGACGGCAGCGAGCGCACCGATGTGCTGCTCCAGCGTGTATTCCACCGGCGGCTTGTCGGAATACCCGAACCCCAGCAGGTCAGGCACGATGACCGTCGCATGCGGCGCTAGTCGCTGCACGGCGGGCTGCCAGTAATCGGCGCTGCCGCTCAGGCCGTGGAGCAGCAGGATCGGTGGACCCGCGCCCCGGACGGCATAGGCCACGCGCCAGCCATCGAACTGGCAGTACCGCCGGGGCAGGCGCTCAACAGCCATGGACACGCTCCGCCCCATCGCCGCGGCCCGCCGGAGGCGCCCCGGTGCTCCGGTGCTCGCGGGTATCCGCGCCCGCGGCGACGATCCCGTACTTCTCCATCCGGTAGAGCAGAGTATGGCGTGTGAGGCCGAGCAACTCCGCCGCACGGCTCCGGTTGCCGTGGGTTCGCGCTAGCGCCTGCCGGATGAGATCCTGCTCAACCACCTCCAGCGAAACCCCTTCCGGCGGGAGGCGCACCAGGTAGCCGCTGTCGTGCGCCAGCGCACCCTGCACGGCGACCGGCAAGTGGGCCAGCTCGATCGGGCCATCGCCGGCGAGCTGGCGCGCCCGCGTCACCGCGGCACGCACCTCGGGGACGTTGCCGGGCCAGCGGTAGGCATCCAGCGCCGCGCGCGCCGCCGGGGCAAGCCCGCGCCCCTCCAGCCACGCCATGGCGAACAGCAGCGCATCCCCAGGGCGCTCGCGCAGCGGCGGGACGTGCAACCGAAGCGGCAGCAGCGACAAGAGCTCCGGCGCCAGCGGCGGATCGTCCCCGGCGACCAGCAGCAGCCGCGGCCCGCCTGGTCACTCCCGCCCCCGCAGTCGCGCGGCGAGCGCGGCCTGAGCTGCCGGGGTCGTATCCACGCCCCAGACGAGGAACGTCCCGCTTCCTGCCGCGTCCCAGGCGCCGCCTGGTCCGCACAGTGCCGCGGCTTGCGCTTCGCCGACAAGCAGCGCAGGATCGTGCTCCACCAGGGGCGCCGCCGTCCGCCCACTTGCGGCGTGGATCGCCCGGGCGAGGGTGCGCCGGCCGCTCCCCGGCTCGCCCGTGATCAGCATATCGTCCGCCGGCGCGGCGGCCTGGCGGGCCTGCGCCAGCGCCTGCTGCCAGGCCGGGGCCGCACCGACCAGCGCATCGAACGCCGGGCCGCACCGTTGCACGGCCGTCAATCGGATCAACTCCTGCTGCATGGCGCGCCGTTCCAAGGCGCGGGCGATCTTGAACAGCACTTCCTCGACATCGAACGGCTTGCGGAGGAAGTCTGCCGCGCCGAGCTGCATGGCTTCGACAGCGGTCGGCACCGTGCCATAGGCGGTGAACATGAGCACGATCACCTCCGGTGCGCGTTCGCGGATGCGCCGGAGCACTGTCAGCCCGTCCTCGCCCTTCAGCTTGAGATCGAGCAGCGCCAGGTCGATCGGCACCTCAGCCAGCAGGCGCAGCGCCTCTGCGCCGCTGGCAGCGGCGCTGGCGGTGTAGCCGGCCTGCTCGAGCGCCCGGCCAAGCACCCAGCGCATGTTCGGTTCGTCGTCGATCACCAGAATGGTGCGTGTCGGCATTGCGTCTCCTTGTACGGCGCATCCCCGGCATCCCGCCACCGCCGGCGTCACCGGCCAGGGCCGGCGTCGCCCGGCCCGGCGCGCGGCAGCTCTCCTGCCGGAGCGCGCCGCGGCAGCTCGATGGTAAAGGCAGCCCCCGCGCCCGGGCGGCTGGCGACGCGCACTGTGCCACCGTGTTCCGCCGCGATCTGCTGGACGAGGCTCAGCCCCAGCCCGACCCCATCATCCCGTGTGGTGAAAAACGGCTCGAAGAGGCGCGGCAGGTCTTCCGGCGCGATCCCCGCCCCTGTATCGCACACCGTCAGCACCACCTGCGCATCCGAACCGCGATACACCTCGCGCAGACTCACGGCCACCTGACCGCCGGCTGGCGTAGCCTGCACCGCGTTCAGCAGCAGATTGATGACCGCCTGATGCAGCCGTTCGGCATCGCCCTCCAGCGGAGCGAGCGCGGCCGGCGCTTCGATGCTTAGTCCGACCCCGCGCTGCGCCGCGAGCGGCTCCGTGATCGCGACCGCGTGGCGCGCCAGCGCCGCCAGGTCGAGCGGCGCAGAACGCGGGGGCTGGGGCCGGGCATAGTCGAGCAATTGCTCGATCAGACGGTCTACCCGGTCGATCTCGGCCTGGATGACCTGAGTCGGCAGCGCCAGAGCGGGATATCGTGCCGCCTCCTGCTGCAGCAGCTGCGCCGTCGCGCGGACGATCCCGAGCGGGTTGCGCACCTCGTGCGCCAGGCCCCCCGCGAGGCGGCCGAGCGAGGCGAGCCGCTGCGCCCGCTGTACCTGCTCCTCTAGGGCCCGCAGCTCGGTCAGGTCGTCGAGCACCAGCACAGTCCCGACGGTCGTGTCGTCCGTACCACGCAGCGGCGCGGCGCGCAGACTCAGCACACGGCCAGCGATCGTCTGTTCACGGCGGTACGGGCAGCCAGCGGAGTCGGCGGGGAGGGCCGCCAGAACGGAATCGGCGTGCGGCCCCAACGCCGCAAGCAGATCGACCGCAGCGCGGTTGGCGACCGCCACGCACCCATCGCCGCTGATCGTCACCACGCCGCTCTCCAGGCTGTCGAGGATCGACGCGACCCGCGCCCGGGTGCGCTCCGCCTGCACGAGCAGGCCGGGCAGGCGCGCATTCGCCTCGGTCAGCAGCGCCGCCATCTGCTGCGCGCGGCGGCGCTGGGCGCGCTCGGCATCTGCCAGCGCGCCGGCCAACGCGCCGACGCCGACGAAGAGCGCGGTCTCCAGTAGATCGTTCACGGCATCGAGCCGGACGATGCTCAGGGCGTGCAGGACATGCGGGAGGTATACGGCGGCGATCGCCAGCGCCGCCGCGAGCCCGCCACGCAGGCCGTAGCGTACCGCCGCCAGCGCGATCGGCAGATAGTACAGGCTACGGTAGATCGAGTGATACGGGATGAAATGAATGTCGGTCAGGTAGTGCAGGCTGGTGATCAGCGCAATCCCACCGGCGATCGCCCAGAACGCGGGCGCACGGAGCGCCGCGCCCAGCCGGATATCGCGCCGGATGATACCGGTCAGGGTCATAGAGCCACCTTCACTGGACCCGTTGCATCGTAGCACGCCGGCAACGCCCGGCGCAACCACGGGCGCCGGCCAACTCCCTCGGTGCATCCAACGAACAGACCTGGCCGGTCAACTCGCCCCGCACGGGCGCACCCCTCCCCAGCGCTCGGCTGCGGCAAATCGAGCGCGGCTGTGGGAAAACCAGCAGTGCCGCACCCGACATGACTGGCCAGCGCCGGGGCTGTCAGCCGATTTGACAGCGCCACCGGACGGCCGCTATGGTGCGCACGAATCCACAACCATCTCTAGCATGGAAGGAGCACCATGGATCCACGCATCGGCTTGACAACTGCTCTGGCCCTGGTCGGGCTAGCGCTGGCGGGGTGCGCGGCTAGCGCCCCATCGCCCACCGGGGCCAGCCGCCCGACCGCCCTGCCACCTGCCACCGCAACCACGGACCCAACTGCCGCCCCGACCGCCGGCCCGACGGCCTCGGCACACGACGGCGGGCACCGCATGACGCCGGCAGGCGGCGCGCCCTACGACGCACGCTTTATCGACAGCATGATCGCGCACCATCAGGGCGCGATCGACATGGCGAACCAGGCGCTCAAGGAGACGCAGCGCCCCGAGATCCGCCAGCTCGCCCAAGCGATTATCACGGCACAGGAGGCCGAGATCGCCCAGATGCGGGCGTGGCGCGCGGCCTGGTATCCCAACCTGGCTACCACCGGCGGGATGGAGATGGAGATGGGGGCGATGCGGATCGCCGACGATCCCGGCCGGCCATTCGACCAGCGCTTTATCGAGGCGATGATCCCGCACCACGAAGGTGCGATCGCGATGGCGAAGGACGCCCAGCAGAACGCCGAGCATCCCGAGATCAAGGAGCTTGCGGCGGCGATCATCACGGCCCAGGACGGAGATCGCCCAGATGCGCCAATGGCAGCAGGCCTGGTTCCCGAAGTCATAGCCGGCCCGCCTGCCGGGAGAGCTGGAGCGAGGGCGGCGTATCGCGATCACGCCGCCCTCGCTGTGCCTGTGCCCCCTTTGGAGCAGGCTACTGCCCGAACCTGACCTGCGCCCCGGCCGCGCGCCATGTCCCCTGCCCGCTGGCGGTCTTGTATACGCCGCGCCCCTTGAGCAGTACGGTGCCGCGTCCAGCAGCGGTGAACCCGATCCGCGCGCCGAGGATCTCAACCGTCATATCCTTACCGCGCACCGTCACCTCGCCGTCCCAGCCCCAGATGCGCACCGTGCCGTCGCGCAGCGTCTCGCGCTGGCCGCGCCCGGTCGCGATCACCTCCTCGGCGTTGCGGATGCGCACCTCGCCGAACCCACGGTTGATGCGGACCTCGCCACTGCCCGCCAGGCGGGCGTAGCCCGAGCCGCTGGCCCAGATCCGCCCTGTGCCCTGGACATCCGCAGCGGGCGCCGCCAGCGCCCCACCAGCTGTCAGCCCCATCAGCCCCAGCGCCGCCAGAACCGCAAGTGCCGCCCGCCGGATTCCATGCCATCGGAACATCGCTGCCTCCTTGTAGGGTATACGGGTTGTTCGTGTCCGACAGGGGCAGCATAGCGGCCAGGTGTGAAGCGGTTGTGAAGAAGGTTTGCGGCTCGTATGAATACTCTCACCGGACTCTCACGCAACGCTGTTCGCTGTCGATTGACGCGCCGCGGTGGCTGTCGGTATAATACCGGGCAGCACCGGCCCGGCGCGCAACAGCGCGTCGGATGGTTGTGCCAACTGAACCAAGGGATAAGACCCATGAGCAGCAACCCGACCCGAAGCGCTGCACCGCGCGGGCGCGCTGTGCGGCCCAAGCGCCCGCTGCCACTCTTCTACATTCTGCTCGCCGTCATTTTTATCGCCGGAACTGCCGCGATCGGCTACTTCGTTCTGCGCCCGCGGGCCGCCGCAACGCCCCCGGCCCAGCCCGCCGGCGTCGCGGAGGCGACGCCGCTGCCGCTCAGCAGCTTCCCCGCCAAGGGCCGCGCCGACGCCCCGGTGACGGTGGTGATCTACTCGGATTTCCAGTGTCCGGCGTGCGGCTTCTTCGCCAGCCAGCTCGAGCAGGCGTTCACCACCAAGTATATCGACACCGGCAAAGTGCGGCTAGTCTACCACGACTTCCCGCTGTCGCAGCATCAGAACGCCATCCCCGCTGCCGAGGCCGCGCGCTGCGCCGCCGACCAGGGGGCCTTCTGGCCGATGCACGACCTGCTGTTCAAGCAGCAGTACGAGTGGCAAAACCTGGCGCAGCCGCAGGCCAAGTTCGGCGAGTACGCCGCGGCGCTCAAACTCGATACCGCCAAATTCAACCAGTGTCTGGCCAGCGGTACACACCGCGCCGAGATCCTGGCCGCGCGCGCCGATGCCGACCGCGCTGGCATCCCGGCGACGCCAACCTTCGTGATCGATGGCAAGCAGTACACGATGCAGGACCTCGAGTCTGGCATCGAGGCCGCGCTCGCGGCAAAGCGGTAACGACAGGCCGATGATGGCAGAACGCTCAACCATCCCGCGCATGGTGGCGGCCGTGCTGGCGCTGCTCGGCCTGCTGGACGCACTCTACCTGTCGCTGGAGCGCCTGACCGGCGGGGTGCTTGTGTGCCCGGTCGGAGCCGGCGGCTGCGAGGCTGTGCAGGCCAGCGCGTACGCGGCTGTGCTGGGCGTGCCGGTGGCGTTCATCGGCGTGGCCGGCTATCTGGCGTTGCTGGCGCTGGCGCTGCTGGCGCTGAACACCGACCATGTCGCCGGGCTGCCAGCGCCGCTGCTACTGCTTGCGGCCGCCAGCCTTGGCGTGTTGTTCTCGGCTTACCTGACGTATCTGCAGGTCGCGGTGATCGGCGCAGTCTGCTTTTGGTGCGTCGTCTCGGCGCTGTTTCAGCTCGGCATTTGGGTCTGCGCGCTGCTGGACTGGCGGGCCTGGTGCGCCGGCCAGGCGGCCCCCCAGCAGGCGGGCGCCGGCGCGTCGCGCCAGGAAGCTGCCTGATCCGCGTCCAGCGCGGGAGGTTGGGGACCACCGGTCTTTGCGTGGTCGGTGTCTCTGCTGTTGCGGCTGGTAGTGCGTGGCCCGTGCTCCCGCGCGCGGGCGCGGGGGCGTGTTGGCGCCGACGCGACAGGCGCACCCGCACATTGACAGCCATCCAGCCCTCTCCTATAATGGCTGAGTTTGTTCAACAGAACGCCGCGCAGCACGCGCGCACCCCAAGGCCAGCCTGGCCTGGAGGCAAGGGAGAACCGTGCGAAACCGTGACATCGCCCTGCTGCTCGTGACGATCATCGTCACCGGCATCTCCGCCTGGATCTGCTTCGCGCCGAACAACCAGGTGTTCGGTCGCGACGTCTCGACCCGCCTCGGGCTCGACCTGCGCGGCGGCACGCAGGTGCTGCTGAAAGCGCAGAACCCGAACGTCACCGCAGACGAGATGGCGGCGGCGGCGGGCGTGATCGAGCGCCGCGTCAACGGCCTGGGCGTCAGCGAGGCGGTCGTCCAGCGCTCCGGCAGCGATCGGATCATCGTCGAGCTGCCGGGCGTCACCAACCCGCAGCAGGCGGTCGATACCATCCGCAGCGCCGGGCGGCTGGAGTTTATCGACACCGGCGGCCAGGCGCTCCGGGCGGGGACGGTCGTGCGCACCGAGGGCAATCCGAACCCGGCCGCCCTGCGGCCGACGCCGCAGCCGCAGCCCACCCCCGGCCTGACCCCTTCGGGGAACCGCCGGGACGAAGGCGCCGCGCCCGGCCAGCCGACGCCCACGCCCGCGCCCACCGCCGCGCCCGCCGAGGTCAGCGGCCCGATCTACAAGAGCATCACCCAGGGCAAAGACCTGGATATCTCCAGCGTCCAGCCGCGTTTCGGCGGGGGCAGTACGTCGAACCTGAACAACCCCTACGCCGTGACCTTCGCGTTCCGCGGCCAGTCCGCCGAGAACCTGGCGCGATTCAGCAGCCAGAATATCGGCAAGCCGATGTGCATCGTGCTCGATAACGTCGTCTTCAGTTGCCCGGAGATCCGGGCGGCGCTGGTCGGCGGCAGCGGCGAGATCACCACGGCCACGCGCGAGGACGCCGAGCGGATCTACAACCAGCTCAAGTACGGCGCGCTGCCCGTCACGCTCGATGTCGAGTCGAGCCGGACGGTCACGGCGACGCTCGGGGCGGACTCCGTGCAAGCGAGCATCGTGGCCGGCGTGGTCGGGCTGGTGGTGGTCGCGCTCTTCATGATCTTGTACTACCGGCTGCCCGGCGTGGTGGCGGTCATCGCCCTGCTGATCTACACGTTGATCTCCTTCGCCCTCTACCGCCTGATCCCGATCACGCTGACGCTGGCCGGCATCGCCGGGTTTATCCTGTCGATCGGCCTAGCGGTGGACGCGAACGTGCTGATCTTCGCCCGCCTGAAAGAAGAGCTGCGGCGCGGCAAGTCGTTGCGCACGGCACTGGAAGCCGGCTTTGTCGAATCCTGGCCGGCGATCCGCGACTCGAACGCCTCGACGCTGATCACCAGCATCATTCTCTACATGTTCGGCAACAGCTTCGGCGTCAGCATCATCAAGGGCTTCGCCCTGACGCTGGCGCTCGGTATTCTGGTGAGCATGTTCACGGCGATCGTCGTCTCGCGCACCCTGCTTCGCCTGATTCTGCCGCTGGACGCGGTGCAGCGCCCGTGGCTCTACGCCGTCGAGGACGCGCCCGGCCTGCGCCGCACCGCCGGCCAGCCCGCGCTGATGAAGGAGTCGCCCCGGCATGGATAGGATCGTTCGCCACCGGTATTGGTGGTTCGGCATCTCGCTGCTGGTCATCGTCCCGGGCCTGATCTCGCTCGCGCTCTACGGGTTGCGGCCCGGCATCGACTTCAGCGGCGGCGCGCTGTGGGATATCCGCTTCGCAGACAAGGCGCCCGGGCAACTCAGTACCGACCGGATCGCGCAGATCTACGCGCAGTCCGGCTTCGATAACGCGATCGTGCAGCTCAGCCAGGTGGAAGTCGACGGCAAGCAAGTGCCGGAAGCCCTGGTGCGCACCAAAGCGCTCAGCGCGACCGACCCGAACGCCGACGAGGCGCGCGTGCTCAAGGCGCTTGCGGCCGAGTACGGCACGGTCAAGATCGAATCGCTCCAGTCTGTCGGGGCGACGGTGAGCGCCGAATCGACCCGCAGCGCGATCATCGCCGTGGTCGGCGCGTGCGTCGCCATCCTGATCTATCTGACGCTGGCGTTCCGCAAGGCACCACACCCGGTGCGCTACGGCGTCTGCGCCATCCTGGCGATGCTGCACGATGTGTTGCTGGTGCTCGGCGTGGCCTCCATCCTGGGCGTGCTGATCGGCCTCGAGGTGGACGCGCTGTTCCTCACCGCCCTGCTGACGATCATCAGCTTCTCGGTGCACGACACGATCGTCGTCTTCGACCGGATTCGCGAGAACCTGATCAATCGCCGGCCCGGGGAGCGGTTCGACGACCTGGTGAATCACAGCATCGTCCAGACGCTGCCGCGCTCGATCAACACACAGTTGACGACCGTCTTCACCCTGACGGCGCTGCTGTTGTTCGGTGGCGAGTCGATCCGGCACTTCGTTCTGATCCTGTTGATCGGCCTGATCAGCGGCACTTACTCTTCGATCTTCAACGCCGCGCAGTTGCTGGTTGTCTGGGAGAATCGCGAGTGGGCGCGCTGGTTCCGCCGCAGCGCGCCAGCGCCCGCCTGAGCGCCGCGCGCGCTTCTTGAGGCATCGACGGAGGCACAGCCATGGCCGGGGGTTTGCTCAGGTGGGCGGGCGAGGCGACCGGCGGGGGCAGGGGCGAGGGCGCGCCGCCGGTGGTCATCGGGGAAGTGGGCGGGCCGCTGCGCGCCGAGCTGGTCCGCAGCTACCTGGAGAGCGCCGGGCTGACGGTGTTCCTGGACGGCGAGGCGATGGCCAGCACCTTCGGCCTCGCCGGCGGCCCCCTGGCGACGGTACGGGTGCTGGTGCCGGCGGCGCAGGCTGAGGAGGGCGCACGGCTCTTCGCCGAGTTCGAAGCCGGCGCCGAGGGCGGCGACCATCTGCCTGCCTGAGCCACGAAGGAGCGCCACCGGCACACACCCTCTCGGTGTTGCGCCCATCGCTCCGGATCCAAGGCCAGCGGCCCCCGTCTCCCCCGCCGCGGGATGTGTCAACCAGTCTCTGCCCTCAGCGGCAAGAAGCCAACCTGCCGTCCCAGACCTCTGGGCGCGGCGCACACCTAGTTCAGCCCAACGGCTCGGCCGGTGATCTGCGGCCCGCCGCGCAGGCCGACCGGCGCGATCCGGCCCGTCGCCAGATCGACGGCGACCAGGGCGGATCGGCCGTAGTCGTGGTTCACGGCGGCGTAGGCCACGCCAGCGCGCCCGATGTCGAAACCGGCCATCCGCCCGACATCCGCCCCCACCCCGCCAACGGTGTGCAGCACGCCGTTGTTCGGCGGCGCCTGAATCACCAGCACATCCCGCGCCGCGTCCAGGCCATAGAGGACCGTCCCGGTCGCCGGGGCGTTGTCCGGTTGGTGCAGGCCGCGCCGCGACACCCGGCGTTCGCCCTGCGTTGCCGTCCACCGGGTCGCCGTCGTCAGTCGTCGCATCGTACGCCAGCGCGCCATCCACCACCGTGCCGAGATCGGGATGCTGCCGCACATTCTGCCCAGCGTCGCTCACCACGCGGATGCGGTCCACCGTCGGGTTGAAATCGAAGCCGAACGACGCCCCGGCGAGCGGAATGGCGAACGGCGCAGCGCCGACTGGCGTCGCAACGCCGCTGGACGGATCGGGCGAGTCTCCCTCTACGGGCGCCTGCCGCAGCGCCAGCCCTCCAGGGCGGCGCGCGCCGCCCACCAACTGTGCCTTCGCGGCGCCCCGAGCGGATGGCTGAGAATTGTCAACGACCAGGCCGTATGCTAGAATAGGCCGCTTTCAAGGGATGGACTCGCCGTTGATGCGTTGGAGACTATTGCTACTGTTGCTGGCTGCCGGGCTGGTCGGGGCGATCGGCGCGGGCGTGCTGACCTGGACGCGCCTGGCCGGCTGTCGCCCCGTTCCGCTTCTCGCCGGCGAACTATTGCCGAATGCCGATCTGTCCACACCCGGCGAGGGCGGGCTGCCGCGCGGCTGGGCCGCCGGGGCGCCCGGCGTCGTGTTGCGCCGGCCGGCCGTGGAGCACCAGGGCTTCGAGACCGACGGTGACGGCCGCGCGCTTCAGTTGCTCGGCATCGGCAATTATGTTGAGACACCGCCGATCCCTGTACGCAGCAACGTCAGCTACTGTTTCTCCGCCCGCGCGCTGACCGATTCGGTCAAAGGCTCGCCGACCCGCCTGCGCGTCACCTTCCGCTGGCTCGATGCCGCCGGCCATCCGCTGGCTGCCGACGCGACGGACTGGCAACCGCTCGCGCTCTGGACGCCTGCGAACCCGCCGCGGGAGTGGTCACCGATCGGTGCCACCTTCCGGGCGCCGCCGGGCGCCGCTATGTTGCGGGTGCGGCTCCAGCCCTCGTCGGACGACCGGGTGTACCTCGACGCGCTCCATGCGCAGTGGACGCCCGCCGCCCAACGTAGGGGCGGGGAACCTCCGCCCGCTGGCGCAGCCGATATGCCGGCCGTGGTCATCTTGCCCTGGCCGAACGGGGCGCGCGGGGCTCTGTCGTTCTCCTTTGACTGGGAGACAGCCATGGGCGGGCTGATCCACTCGCGCTCGGTGGACGATCCGAACAGCGCCCAAGACCCGCTGGTCCGGGCGATGCGGATGCGCGCAGGGGTGACGACAACCCTTGACATCTTCCGAACCTATAGTATCCGCGCGACATACTACGCGACCGGCTATAACTTTCTCACCGGCAACACCGAACGTCAACAGTTTATGGGCAACCCGACCTTCGCCTGGGCCGACCGGACGACCAGCGGCAAGTGGCCGAACGACGCATGGGCGCATCGGCCCTGGTTCGCCGACGATCCATACGGCACGGTCGCCAGCGATCCGGGCTGGTACTTTGGCGATCTGATCGCCCCGTTACGGCGCGCCGGGCAGGACATCCAATCGCACACCTTCAGCCATCTGGATGGCGGGCTGGCGCGCACCGCCGAGTGGCAGGCCGACCTGGCGGCGTGGCGCGAGGTCGCGGCGCGGCAGGGGGTGCCGCCGGCGCGCTCACTGGCCTTCCCCTGGAGCAGCAGCGCCGGCATGAGCGACGCCGACTGGCAGGCGCTGGAAGCGGCCGGCATCACATCGGTGACGCGCACCAAACCGGGCCAGCCGCAGTACCAGCTCGCCAGCCCCGCCGAGGCGCAGTGCCGCCCGGTGCCCGGCCACGAGCGCATCCTGGCCTGTCCGGACTTCTACCTGACGACCCGCAGCGCGCCGCAGGCCCGGCTGCTGCTCGACCGGATCGCGGGCGAGGGCGGCATGATCGACCTGTGGGCACATACCGAGGAGGTGACCTCGCCGGAGCAGATCGCCGCCTGGCACGACGTGGTGGCCCACGCCGCCGCGCTGCGCGACGCCGGCAAGCTCTGGATCGCGCCGCTGGCCGAGATCGCCGACCGGCAGCAGGCGGTAGCGAAGGTCCGTGTTCAGCAGGAAGCAGTCCGCAATCAGGGAAACGAGAGCCTTCTTTCGTTCACCATCAGCAATCCGTCCCGGTACAATCTGGATGGGCTAGCGCTGCGCCTGCCGTTCCGGGTCAGGCAAGTGGCGGTAAATGGAACGGGCATCCGTTCGGCCGCGCTTGTCGATGCTCAAACCGCCATCCTTGACCTGCCCGCCGGAACGACGCTGGAGGTGACGGCGCTGGCGATGCAGAAATAGCGCAAAAACGGAACGTAGAACGTGCAGGGTGTAGAAGACGAGGGAGCCGTCCGAGGCGGGGGGGTTGGTGGGCGAAGCCCTTCGCGAAGCCGTTGCTCCGCCCGCACCGCATTGCTTATGCAGCAGTCAGCATTCATCGTGTCACCGGAGGCCCCATGGCCCGCGTAGCCGTGCCGGCGCGTTGGGTCGGGGCGCTCGCCCGTCAGCGCGGCCCGCTCCGCACCTACCAGTGGCTCTGGCTGCTGTGCTGCACCCTCGGCGCGCTGGCCGTGGCCGCGCCGCGTATCCTGTCGCGCCCGGTGATCTACACCAGCCGCGCGGCGGTCGCGACCGACGCGGCGCGCCACCGCGAGTTGTTCAACGGCGGGCCGAACGACCCGGACTTCGCCGCGGTGCGGGAGATCGCCATCAACCTGCTGCGGCAGCAGCGCGACGCCGCCGGGCAGCCGCTCTACGCCGCGCTTGGCTCGCCCACCCTGGGCGTGGCCTTCACGCCGCAGGCGGACAGGACGGTCGCCATCGCGACCGTGGGCGCGGACACCGCCCAGGCGCAGCGCCTGGCCGACGACGCCGCCGAGGCGCTGGCGCGCAGTATCCGCGCCGCCGGGGGCCGCGAGATCTTCCGCCGCCTCTCCGGCTGGGAGCAATACGCCGCCTTCGCCGGCGCGCCGCCGCGCGATCCGTTCCAGCAGGCGCTGCGCACCATCGCGCTGACGTCGGCCTTCCCGCTCAACCGCCCGGTGGACATCGAGCGCGCGCCGTTCACGGTGGACCAGCTCATGCCGGAGGATGTGAGCGACCTAGCACGGGCGCTGGAGGTGCGCAACCTCGAATTGAGCCGCGAGGAGCTGCCGGCCCTGCGCGCGGCGCGCGCGGCGGCGGCTGGAGTGGACCGCGAGCGCCTCGACAAAGACGTGGCGCGGCTGGAAGACGGCCTGCGCGCCATCCGCAGCGCGCTGGAGACGCTCTACGGCCCGCCGTTCAACGCCGCCTTCGACCCGGACGCGGCATCGAGCGCCTACCGCAGCCAGCGGGCCGCCCCCGGCGCGCTGGTCGATCCACGCACCGGGCTGCTGCTCGGCCTTGCCGCCGCCCTCGGGCTGGCCTTCGGCACGGCGGGCGTCGCGGTGGACCGCAGCGCCGGGGTGATGCGCAAGGCGCAGGAGCTGTGGGCATACCGCGAACTCATCCGCAACCTGGTGCTGCGCGACCTGCGGGTGCGCTACAAGGGGAGCGTCCTCGGCTACCTCTGGACGCAACTGGCGCCGCTGCTGATGATGCTGGTCTTTGTGATCGTCTTCACGCTGCTGCTGCCGAGCGGCATCGCGATGTATTCGGTCTTCCTGATCGTCGCGCTGCTGCCGTGGAACTACTGCGCCGAGGCGGTGACCGGCGGGGCACGCAGCGTGATCGACAACGCGAACGTGATCAAGAAGGTCTTCTTCCCGCGCGAGGTGCTGCCGCTGGTGAGCGTCTGCTCGGCGCTGGTGAACTACATCCTGTCGCTGCCGATGATGGTGCTGGTGATGATCATCGCGCAGTCGCTCTACCCGCCGCTGCGCGAGCTGGGTCGGCTCAACCTCTCCTGGACGTTTCTGTACCTGCCGGTGCTGATCGCCATCCAGACGCTGTTTCTGGCCGGGCTGGCGCTGTTCCTCAGCGCGCTGGCGGTCAGCTTCCGCGACCTGACGCACCTGGTCGGCATCCTGGTGCAGTTCTGGTTCTTTCTGACGCCGGTGGTCTACTCGCTGAACGCGCTGGCGGTGAGCGAGTGGCAGGCGCGGCTCATCCGCTGGCTGAACCCGATGGCCTCGCTGATCGAGTTCTACCGCGAGGTGCTGTACGGCACCGCCGTCCCGGTCGGAGCGATCCCGACGCCGGGGCTGCCCGGGCTGGACAGCGTGCTGCGCGTGCTGCTGACGGCGGTCGTGGTGCTGGCGGGCGGCTACTGGTTCTTCCAGCGGCGCAGCGGGCGCTTCGGCGAAGAGATTTGAAATCGATCCTGTTGCTCCATCCCCTGGCCCCACTCTTCCAGGTTGGGAGCGGGGGGCAGCGGGTGAGGGCCAGCCGAGAACCACGCCATGTCGACCGTCATCGAATTCGCCAACGTCAGCAAAAAATTCACGCTCCACAAGGAGCAGCGCCGCGGCGTGCAGGAGCGCATCGCCGGGCTGCTCCGCCCCCGCCCGCCCGGCGAGGAGTTCTGGGCGCTGCGCGACGTGAGCTTCGGCGTGCGCCAGGGCGAGAGCCTCGGGCTGGTCGGGCACAACGGCGCGGGCAAGAGCACGGCCCTCAAGCTGATCACCCGCATCCTGGAGCCGACCAGCGGCAGCGTGCGCGTCCACGGGCGGGTGGCGGCGCTGCTCGAGCTTGGCAGCGGCTTCCACCCCGACCTGAGCGGGCGCGAGAACGTCTTCCTCTACGGCGCGCTGCTCGGCTTCGGCCGACGGGCGATGCAGGCCAGCCTGGAGGAGATCGTCGCGTTCGCCGAGATCGGCGACTTCATCGATATGGAGGTCAAGCACTATTCGTCTGGCATGTACACCCGCCTGGCTTTCGCCGTCGCCACGTCGGTAGACCCGGACATCCTGATCACCGACGAGGTGCTGGCGGTCGGCGACGAGGCGTTCCAGCGCAAGTGCATGGAGCGGATTTACGAGTTCCGCCGGCTCGGCAAGACGATCATCTTCGTCTCGCATGCCCTGGAGACGGTGCGGACGCTGTGCGACCAGGCGGTGTGGCTCGACCACGGCATTGTGCGCGCCAGCGGCCCGGCCGGCGAGGTGATCGACGCCTACCTGGACGACGTGAACCGCCAGGAGGTCGCGGCGCGCGCGCGGCAGGCGGACGGGCACGGCGCCGACGAGGCCGCCTGGCGGCGCGGCTCGCGCGAGGTCGAGATCGCCGCCGTGGAGTTGCTCGGGCCGGATGGGGCGCCGCAGCCGGTCTATTACACCGGCGAGCCGCTGACGGTCCGCATGCGCTATCTGGCCCATCAGCCGGTCGCCCGGCCGCAGTTCGGGCTGGCGATCCACCACGCCGGCGGCGCGCATGTCGCCGGGCCGAACAACGACGCCAGCGGCTGCCCGATCGAGCTGGTCGAGGGCCAGGGCTCGGTGGACTACATCCTGCCGGCGTTGCTGCTGCTCCCCGGCACCTACCGCCTGACCGCGGCGATCCACGACTCGTCCGGGCTCCACGTCTACGATTACCACGACCGGCGCTACAGCTTCGTCGTGCGGACGCGCGGCCTGCAGCGGAGCTACGGCCTGGTGGAGATGCCGGCCCGCTGGCGGCACGAGGCGCTGGCGCCGCCGGCGGCGGCACGGCCGTGAGCGCCGGCGACGCGCAGCATGGCACCTGGAGCCGTCGCGTGCAGCCGATTGTGCTGGGCCGGAAGACCGTGCCGCCTCACCGCCGCCCGCGATCCGTGGCCTGTCTCGCGGACGCACAACCCGCAATCCCACAATGACCCGTGTGCTCTTCATCACCCACGATGTCGTCGGGACGCGCATGGCCGGCCCGGGCGTGCGCGCCGCCGAGCTTTGCCGCGTGCTGGCCCGCGAGCACGCCGTGACGCTGGCGACGCCGCGGCCGGCGGACGCGCTTCCGCCCGGCGTGGCGGGGTTCGCCTACCGGCCCGGCGACGCGGCGAGCCTGCGCCCGGTGCTGGCCGCCGCCGAGGTGGTCGTGGCCGACGGGCACGTGCTGGCGGCGCACCCCGAACTCGCCGGGATCGACGCCCCGCTCGTCCTCGACATGTACGACCCGACCCTGCTGGAGAACCTAACACTCTTCCGCGGCACGGAGGCCGGCGGACGGGCGGCGCGCAGCCGGGAGGACGTGGCGCTGCTGCTGCGGCAGTTGCGCGCCGGCGACTGCTTCCTCTGCGCGACGGAGCGCCAGCGCGACCTGTACCTCGGCGCGCTGCTGGCCACGGGCCGGGTGACGCCGGCCATGGCCGACGCCGACCCTACTCTGCGCGGGCTGCTGCGCGTGGTGCCGTTCGGGCTGCCCGCCGAGCCGCCACAACCCGCCCCGCCGCCCTGGCCGCCGCTCGAGCCGGGCGCGCAGGTGATCCTCTGGACCGGCGGACTGTGGGATTGGATGGACCCGCTGACGCTGCTGGACGCCATGCCGCTGGTGCTGGAACGCGCCCCGCTGGCGCGGCTGATCTTTCTGGCCGGGCAGCACCCCGGCAACCCGCACCCGATGCGCGCGCCGGCACTGGCGCGCGAGCGGGCCGCAGGGTTGGGCCTGCTCGACCGCGCCGTGCTGTTCGTCGATGCGTGGGTGCCGTACGAGGCCCGGGCGGGCGCGCTCTTGAACGCCCAGGTCGGCGTCTCGCTCCACGGCGAGAGCCTGGAACGGGAGTACGCCGCGGTGCGCTCGCGTTTTCTCGACCACCTGTGGGCCGGGCTGCCGAGCGTCGTGAGCGCGGGAGACGCCGCGGCGGCGCTGGTGGCGTCCCATGGCCTGGGGCGGGTGGTGCCGCCGGGCGATGCCACTGCGACCGCCGCGGCGCTCATCGATCTGCTGTGCGACCCGGCGGCGCGCCAGACCTGCGCCGCGAACGCCCGCGCGCTGGCAGCCGGGTTCACCTGGGACACGGTGGCCGCGCCGCTGCTCGATTTCTGCCGCGCGCCGCGCCGGGCGCCCGACACCGAACGCCTGTCCAGCACAACACACGAGTCGGTCTCGGCGCCTGGGTTGTCCGCTGGCGCTGCAACGGTGGCCGAGCGCGACGCGCGGGCGCGCACAGACGACCTGGCGCGCAACGCCGCCCTCCAGCGCGCCGCCGAGCTGACCGTGGTACGCGAGGGGCCGGCGCCGGGCGGGCTGGCCGGGCGGATCCGCGCTCTCTTGTTCAATCAATGCGTACGACCCTTTCTCGCGCCGCTGCTGGAGCAGCAGAACGCGCGCAACGCCGCGGTGCAGCAGGCGCTCGACGCGCTGGCCGAGAGCAGCGATCGCCGCCGCAGCGAGATGTACGCCGCGCTCGACCAGCTCGCGGGGCAACTCGGCGCGCACGAGCGGCGGATGGACGCGCACGAGCGGCGGCTCGACGAGGTGAACGGGCGGCTGGCCGACCTGGACGCCGCCGACACGCTGCTGGCCGAGCGGCTGGCCGCCCCTCCGCCGGAGAACGGGCCGTGATGCGCGCGGCGGTGCTGGTGCTGAGCTGGAACGGCGGGGCCGAGCTGCGGGCCTGCCTGGAGGCGGTGCAGGCCCAGGAGGGCGCCGTCTGTCGCCTGCTGGTGGTGGACAACGGCTCGGCCGACGGCTCGGCGGATGTCGCGCGGCAGGCCGGCGCGGAAGTGATCGAGAACTGGCGCAACCTGGGCTTCGCGGCGGGGATGAACGTCGGGCTGCGCGCGCTGCTGGGGCTGGCGGATGGGCGGGGGCCGGAAGACAGGGAGCGGGGGAGAGGAGGAGTCGCGGAGACCGACCGGGTGCCGCAGGGCTCCGAACGGAGCACGCCGCATGCTGAGCCCGACGCAGTGGTGCTGCTCAACCAGGACACGCTGGTCGAGCCGGGGTGGCTGCGGGCGGTGCTGGCGCCGCTGGAGGATGCGCGCGTCGGCGCGGTGGGGTGCAAAATCCTGTACCCGGACGGGCGGACGCTGCAGCACGCCGGGATACGGCTCGACCCAGGGCGACTGACAGCGCGCCACGACGGCTACGGCGAGCCGGATCGCGGCCAGTACGACGCGCCGCGCGACGTGCCCGCCGTCACCGGGGCGGCGCTGGCGCTGCGGGCGGGCGCGCTGCGCGCGGTCGGGCTGCTGGACGAGGGCTACACCCCGGCGTACTACGAGGACATCGACCTGTGCTGGCGGCTGAGGCGCGCCGGCTACACCGTGCGCTACGAGCCGCGCGCGCGGCTGCGCCACGCTGAGTCGCGTTCGCTGCCGGATGTGGTGGCGCGCAGCGCGCTGATGGAGCGCAACCGGCTGCGCTTCGCGGTGAAGAGCCTGCCCCCGGAGCAGCTGTGGGGCGCGTTCCTGCCGGCGGAGCGGCTGCGTCTCTCCGTGCTGCGCCATGGCGCCGAGGCCCGCGCACTGCGCCGCGCGTACCTGGAGGGCGCGCTGCGGGCCGGCGAGTGGGTCGCGGCGCGGCGGGCGTTCTACCCGGTCGGCCCGGCGGAGGAGCGGCGCATCCGGCGGCTCTGCCTGGCGTTGCGGCGCGAGATGGTAGAATGGGACCGTGTGCGCGAGTGATAGAAGGTGAGATTCGAGGACTGAGGATCGAAGATCGAGGATCGAAGCCATGGGCGCGATCCTCTCTCCTTAACCTCTGCGCCGCTACCTGACATGCCTGCTTCCTTCTCAAACCCCAACGCGACCGGGCGGCTGGCCGCCACCTACGAACTGCTCGAGCCGCTCGACGGCGCGCGGGCCGACCTGCCGCTGCTGCCGCGCGTGCGGCTGACCAACCGCGGCACGGTGGCCTGGCCAAACGCCGGGGCTTATCCGATCCACCTGGCGTACCACTGGCTTCGTCCGGACGGGCAGGTGGCGGTCTGGGAGGCGGTGCGGACGGCGTTGCCGCACCCGCTGCCGCCGGGCGGGTCGGCGGAGCTTGAACTGCACATCGAGCCGCCGCCCGGCCCCGGCCGCTACCTGCTGGCGCTCGACCTGGTGGAAGAGGGCGTCGGCTGGTTCTCGATGCAGGGCGTCCCCTGGCTGGCCGTGCCGGTCGAGGTCGCGCCGGGGCCGGCCAACCCGCCGCGGGCCGCGATCATCGGGGCGCTGTGCCCGCCGCACGACGCCGTGGGCAACGTGATGCTCGACCACCTGCGCTTCTTCGAGGCCCGCAGCTACCAGGCCCGGATCTTCGTCGAGCATCTCGACCCGCGCCAGCCGCGCGAACTGCGCCGGCGCATGCTGCGCATCTCGCACGACGAGCTACGCCATGCGCCGGCCAGCGAACTGACGCGCCGCGCCCGCGAGTTCTTCTTCTCCGCCGATATCTACGTGTTCCACTTCCCGCTGCCCTACGCGCTGTTCGAGGCGATCACCCTGGTGGAGCGCGGCGTCGTCCTGGTGGACTACCACGGCGTCACCCCGCGCCACCTGTGGGACGGCGCGGAGCACGACAGCTTCTACGCGGCCGTGGACCGGCAGATGGGCCTGTTCCGCCACGCCGACTACCTGATCGCCCATAGCGGCTTCACCCGCGCCGAGCTGCTCGCGGCCCGCGTGGCCGCACCGGAGCGCATCTACCAGATGGGCTACGCCGTGCCGCTGGAGCGCTTCCACCCCGGCCCCAAGCCGGCCTATCTGCTCGAGCGCTACGGCCTGCGCCCGGAGCAGCCGGTGCTGCTGTATGTCGGGCGCTTCGCCACGAACAAGCGGATCGAGGACCTGGTGTCGGCGCTGGCCCGTGTGCGACAGGCGCTGCCCGATACCGCGCTGCTGCTCGTCGGCGACGACCGCGCCCCGGCCTACGCGCCGGTCGCCGCGCGGGTGCGCGCCCACGCCGCGGCACTCGGCGTGAGCGCGGCGGTCATCTTCGCCGGAATGGCGCCGGACGCCGAACTGCCGGATCACTACCGCCTGGCGGATGTGTTCGTCACCGCCAGCGTCCACGAAGGGTTCTGCATCCCGGTGGTCGAAGCGATGGCAACCGGCGTGCCGGTGGTCGGAGCGGACGCCACCGCCCTGCCGGAGACGATCGGCGACGCCGGGCTGACCTTTGCGCCGGGGGATGCGGCGGGGCTGGCGGAACACGTGCTCCGGATTCTTCAGCCGCAGCGGGCACAGCACACGCCAGTGATCGAACACCATTCCGCTGTGGCCTCGCTGACCTCTGTGGCAAATTCATGACTGACGTTCGCCCCAACCCCGACAACCGCCTCGGCGCGGCCTATACGCTCGTCGGCGAGCTTCCGCCGGCCCGGGACGACCTGCCGCTGCTCCTGCGGGTGCGGGTGACGAATACCGGCCGGGCGCCATGGTCGAATCGCGGCGCGTACCCGGTCAACCTCTCCTACCACTGGCTCGACCCGAAGGGGCAGGTGGTCGATTTCGAGGGGCTGCGGGCGATCATGCCCGGGCCGCTGCGCCCCGGCGAGTCGGTCGAGCTGGAGTTGCAGGTCGAGCCGCCGCCGCGCCCCGGGCGCTACCTGCTGGCCCTCGATATGGTCGAGGAAGGCGCCGGCTGGTTCTCCGTCCAGGGCGTGCCATACGCCACCGTGCCGATCGAGGTCGCGCCAGGGCCGCGCGACGCGCCGAAGGTCTGCATCATCAACGGCAACTGTGTCGTGAACGACGCGCTCGGCAACCATATCGTCAACCAGATCCGCTTCTTTCGCGAGCGCGGCTGGCAGACACTGGCGCTGGTGGAGCACCTCGACCCGCGCCAGCCGGCGGAGGTGCGCCGCTTCCTGGCGCGCATCACGCCCGACGACCTGCGCAACGGGACCGACAACCCGCAACGCCGGCGGGCGGTCCAGCACTTCCGCACCGCCGATCTGTACATCTTCAACTATTCGACCTTCTACCCACTGGTCGAGGCGATCCGGCTGGTGGATCACGGCGTGGTGATCTTCGACTACCACGGCGTCACCCCGCCGCACCTGTGGGACGGGCCGGGGCGCGAGGCGCTGGTGGAGGGGGCGCGTCGGATCGACCTGGTGCGCTACGCCGACTACGCCATCGCCCACAGCGGCTTCACCCGCGGCGAGCTGCTGGCGACCGGCGCGATCGCGCCGGAGCGCGTCTTCCAGATGGGCTATGCCGTGCCGCTGGAGCGCTTCGGGCCGGGGCCGAAGCCGGCCTACCTGCTTGCGCGCTACGGCCTGCGCCCCGAGCAGCCGGTGCTGCTGTACATCGGGCGGATGGCGCGCAACAAGCGGGTGGACCTGCTGGCGCAGGCGCTGCCCGAGGTCCGCGCGGCGCTGCCGGACGCGGTACTGCTGCTGGTCGGCGACATCAGCACGCCGGCCTACGCGCTGACCGCGGCGCAGGTGCGCCAGATCGCCGCCGCGTCCGGCGTGAGCGAGGCGGTGCTGTTCACCGGGCAGATCGCGGACGCCGAACTGCCGGATCACTACCGCCTGGCGGATGTGTTCGTCACCGCCAGCGAGCACGAGGGGTTCTGCATCCCGGCGGTCGAGGCGATGGCGGCCGGCGTGCCGGTGGTCGGGGCGCATGCCACCGCCCTGCCGGAGACGATCGGCGACGCCGGGTTGACGTTCGCGCCGGGAGATGCGGCGGGCCTGGCCGCGCGGGTGGTGGCGATCTTGTCGCAGCGGGCGCAGGGCGCGGAGGCGCATGAAACGGTGGCATCGGCGCAATAGCATGGTCGATTAAGGTATTCGATATGGGCCAACGCAACAGGGTGTGGCAGGGAGGGCGCCGCCATCCAATGGTCCGCCACACTGCGGAGCCGGATCGCTCTTGGGGGGCCCGCGGCCCCAGCTCCCCCGCCGGAGCGTGTCAGACAGCCGCGGCAATCCGCCCGGCGGTGGCGATGAGCGAAGCGAAAAATGTCAGCTGACCATATGCACAATACGCATGAACAACCAATCGCCCTCGTCTCCCCGCGCTACGGGCTGGACTTCGCCGGCGGGGCGGAGCGCCTGGTCCGCGACTATGCCGAGCAACTGCACCGGCGTGGCCACCTGGTCGAGGTGCTGACCACCTGTACGACCGACATGTACGACTGGAACAACGGCTACCCGGCGGGGACGACCGAGATCAACGGTGTCGCCGTCCACCGCTTCCGCACCGACGATGTGGATATCGGCGCGGTGCACCGGGTGGCCGACCGAGCCCACAAACAGCAGCCGATCACCTACCGCGAGCAGCTTGAGTTCATCCGCAACAGCGTGAACAGCCAGGCGCTGTATGAGACGCTGCGTCAGCGGCAGGACGAGTTCCGCTGCTGCATCTTCGCGCCGTACCTGTTCGGCACGACCTACTTCGGCGCGCGGGCTGTGCCGGAGAAGGCGCTGCTGCTGCCCTGCCTGCACGATGAGCCGTTCGCCCGCTTTACGATCTATCGCGAGTTGATGGAAGCGGCGCGCGGCATTCTGTTCAATGTTGAGGCCGAGCGCCGATTCGCCCGCGAGTCGCTCGGCGTCGCCAACCCGAACACCGCGGTGGTCGGCTATGGCTTCGACCCGGACACGCCGGCCGGCGACGGGGCACGCTTCCGCGCCGCTCGCGGCCTGCCGGAGGAGTTCGTGCTCTACGCCGGGCGGCTGGAGGGCGGCAAAAATGTGCCGCTGCTGCTCGAATATTTCGTCCGCTACAAGACCGAGCGCCCCGGCCCGCTGGCGCTGGTGCTGATCGGCGAGGGGGAGGTCATCCAGCTTGCCCGCCCGGATGTGATCGAGATCGGCTTCGTCTCCGAGAACGAAAAGCGCGACGCCTTCGCCGGCGCGACCGTCTTCTGCCAGCCCTCGGTCAACGAGAGCTTTTCGATCGTGCTGATGGAAGCCTGGATCCAAGGGACCCCCGCGCTGGTGCACGGCGATTGCGCGGTGACGCGCGAGCATGTCGAGCGCAGCGGCGGCGGCTGGTGGTTCCACGACTACGCGGAGTTCCGCGCCGCGCTGGACGCGGCGGTCGGCGATGCCGCCGGGCGCGAACGAATGGGCCGCGCGGGGCGGGCGTATGTGCTGCGCGAGTACACCTGGGACGCCGTGATCGAGCGGCTGCTGGCAGCGATCGAGTGCTTCAGCGGGCCCGAGCCGCTGCGCGCCGTCCTCGCGCGGCGCGGGGTGCGGCGGGCGCTGGCGTTCTCGCGCGAGCGCTTCGATGAGCACCTGGCCGAGGTGGTCGCCCGGGCCGAGGCCGACCTGGCGCAGGGGCTGACGCATCCCCAGATCGACGCGCTGCGCGCCGCGGCGCGGGTCGGCATGCCGGAGTACGAGGTGCGCTCCGGCGCGCCGTTGGTCGGCCCGGCGATCGCAGCGATCCGGCGCAACCTGACCTCGCACCTGCGCGAGCCGTACCTCGACCCGATCATCGCCCGGCAGGAGGCCTACAATCAACTCCTGCTCGATACCCTGCTGCCGGCGCTGGAACGCAGCATCCGGGCGCAGCAGCGGCTGGAGCGCCAGGTGCGCCTGCTGGAGCAGCAACTCGCCGAACTGCGGCGGGAGCAGGGCGACCAGGCGTCAGAATGACATGGTGACAGGGTGACAGGGTAGCGCTGTCCACCGCCCACCGCCCGTTCTCGAAGCTGTGAGCGAATCCTCATTCAATCGCAACGATTCCCGGGCCCATCGCACCAGACGGGATACTACAATGCAGCCGGGTTGCTACTCGTCGCCTGCCGCTCCCGGCGCTGGTCCGGCAGGAGCACGACAGCCATGACACCGGAGCGACTGCGCCGCATCGCGCCGTCTTGGGCGCGCAAGCTGGCGGATTCGCCCCTGGTTCGCCGCCTGCGGCGACAGCCAGACCGCGTGACCCGACAGCATGTCATCTGGGCCTACCGGCTGCTACTCGGTCGGGAGCCGGAGAACCGCGAGGTCATCGCGGCGCGGCTGAACGGCCACTACACGGTGCCAGCGCTGCGCTCCGAGATCCTGACCAGCCCCGAGTTTCGCGAGCGAGAGTGGAACCTCGGATGGCTGCTCGTCTCACTCGACAACGTCGGCAAAGGGCGGCGGCTGCTCACGGAGATCGAAGATGGGTTGCGACTATGGTTCGATCTGTCGGACCACTTCATCGGCGTCGGTATCGCGCGCGGCATCTTCGAGCCGGACGAGCGTGCATTTGTGCGCCGCGTCGTTCAGCCAGGCCAGACCGCGCTGGACATCGGGGGCGAACATCGGGCTCTACTTGCAACCAGGCGCGCCACGGCCGCCAGGCCACGAGCTCGAAACCGCGCCGCTCCGGATGCTCGACAGCTATCCGCTCCGGCGGCCGGTCGATTTCGTCAAGCTGGATATTGAGGGGGCCGAACCGCTGGCCTTGCGCGGATCACGCAACTTGCTCACCGATGACCGGCCAGTCATCATGTCAGAGCTGCATCCGGTGCAGCTGGGGCGCGTGGCAGGGTACTCGCCGGACGGCTGGATCTTCGAGATGCGCGCCCACGGCTACGGATGCTACATCTTGGGCGAGGGGTGGATCGCCGGTCAGATCGATACCTACCAGAAGGATGACCTGGCCACCGTGGTGTTCGCGCCGCCCGGTCGTTTGGAAGGGGTCCGATGACCCGCAATCAGACAAGGAGTCCCCATGGCACGTCGCAGCTTCGTTCCAGCCCTGCTCATGCTGCTCCTGTTCGCGGCATTCCCGCTCAATACCCAGGCAAGCTACACGGATAATCCTCCCGCCCAGCCGGGCTTCACCCGCACGACGAAGCTCAGCGCGGACGACACCGGCTACGGCATCCAACTCTCCGGCGCCGCGATCGGGCGCGGCGCGCCGACCATCGCGGATGTCGACGGCAACCCCGGTAACGGCAAGGAGATCGTGATCGGCGGCACAGACGGCCGGCTGTACGTGATCGGCAAGAACGGCCAGGTGCTGCGCGCCATCCAGGTCGCACCGGCCTGCCCCGCCGCCGGCTGGCCCGACGGCATGATCAACACCGCGCCCGCCGTCGGCCCGCTGTACGGCGACGGTGTCCCGTACATTGTCGTCGGCTACGGCACGGTCAATCTCTACCCCGGCTGCACCGCGGGCGGGATCGTCGCTTACCGCGGCACGGACGGCGCCGAGGTCTGGCGCTACCCTCTTACCAACCCCAACGAGATGCTCCATGGCGTCTTCTCGTCGCCGGCGCTAGCGGATGTGAACGGCGACGGCAAGCTGGAGGTCGGCGTCGGCACCCTGGAGCGCGACGTGCTGTTGCTGAGCCACGATGGGCGCAAGCTCTGGCGCTTCCACAACGCCGACACCGTCATCTCGTCGCCGGCCTTCACCGATGTGAACGGCGATGGCCTGCCCGACATGATCATCGGCTCGGATATCAGCGCCAACCCGCGCCTGAACCCGCCGACCTACGACGGCGGCTACGTGACGGCGTTCCGTGGGACGGATGGCACGATCCTCTGGCGCAATTTCTACAACCAGACGATCTACTCCTCGCCGGTGATCGCCGACGTGAACCGCGACGGCGCGCAGGACGTGGTGATCGGCTCGGGCTGCTTCTTCACGCCGCGGCGGACGCGCGGCAACTGGGTGAAGATCCTTAACGCCAGCAACGGCGCCGAGATTCGGACGCTCAACGCCGATAGCTGCATCAACGCGACCCCGGCGGTCGCCGACCTGAACGGCGACGGTAAGACCGAGATCGCTGCGCTGGTGGATGGCAGCGAGACCGGCCAGTCCACGCTGACGATCTGGGACTGGGACAACCCGACACCGAAGCGCAAGACCGTGCCGCTCAACTCGGTGCCCGGGCTGAACGACAAGAATCTGTTCAACGACCTGCGCTCGGCGGTGATCGCCGACATCGACGGCAACGGCTCGCTCGAGATCGTGGCCGCCAATTATGGCGATGTCACGATCTTCGACTCCAGCGGCAACCAGTTGACATGCCGCGGCTGCAACCAGAATCCAGGCGTCGCGCTGTTCGCCTGGCACCCGCTGGCGAGCACCCCGGCCATCGGCGACCTGGACGGCGACGGCGACCTGGAGATCGTCATCGGGGGGACACACCAGGGGGACTCGAGCCAGCGGGCATTTGTCTACGCCTGGACCAACCTGGGCGCCCGCTTCAATACAGCCAGCGGCAACCAGCCGGCCTACAGCGCGCCGTGGCCGTCGTTCCGCGGCAACCCACTAAACAGCGGCGCGGCGCGCGCGCTGAACGTTTCGCCACGCGCGATCGGGTTCTTGCTGGCGCGCAACGGTGGGGCACGCTCGCTCCTGGTGCGCGTCAGCGATGTAGCGGGCGGCGCATTCGGCTGGAGCGCGAGCGAGAATGCCAGCTGGCTCTCCATCAGCCCGGCGAGCGGTGGGACGCCGACGCTGCTGCGGATCAGCGCCGACCCGAGCGGGCTGGGGAACGGCACATACACCGGCACAGTGAATGTCGATTCGGCCTACGGCTCATCGACCGTGAGCGTCCGACTGACAGTCGTGGATCGGGTGCTGGAGACGCATCTGCCGTTTGCGGCGCGGTAGTGGAGCGGCGAACGGCGGTGGATGGAAGACGACAGGAAGCGCTACAGTACCGAGAAGGCTTAGGTGTGGCCGACATTCGCGCATCGACCGTCGTCCACCGTCTACGGAGCGCTCCGCCAGCGCAACACCTGGACCATGGCCGACATTCGTCCTGCGGCCGCCGTCCATGGCGCGCTCCACCGCCTCCGCTCACCCCTGCCGCTCCAGCTCCCCGCTCAGCACGGGTGGGCCGGTGGGCGCAGCGCTGCCTGCGGCCGGCCCCGCAGTGACCTCGACGCGCTGGTAGGCGGTCAGCGGCTCGTCGGCGCGCACGATCGCCCAGCCTTCGCCGTCGCGCAACTGGAAGACGCCGCCGCTGGCGCGCTCGTCGCCGCGCAGCAGCCACACCTGGTAGGCCTGGCCCTCTGGCAGCGGCGGCAGCCCCTGGGCCACCAGGCAGCCGACGTTCTGGCTGGGCGACGCCCAGAAGTGGCCGCTGGCCACGTCGCCCTGCAGCGGGTACCAGCGGACATCGCCGCTGTTCAGCAGCGCGATCATCGCCGTCCAGCCCTCGCGGCTGGCGGCGAGTTGCGCCGCCTGCGCCCGCACCTGCTGCTGGAGCGCGAGCGCCCAGGCGAGGAGGAGCACCGCCGCCACGGCGAAGCCGAGCGCCGGCAGGGCGAGCCATGGCCGGCGGGGGGGGTGCGGCGGCGCCACGGGTGCGGCGGCTCGCTCCACCGCGGCGATCACCCGCGCCCGCAGTTCGGGGGGCGGTACGGCATCGGGGGCGGTGGCCGGCAGGGCGCGGGCCAGCTGCGCATAGGCGCGCAGATCGTCGCGGCAGCGCCGGCAGGCGCGGAGATGCGCTTCCAGCTCCGGCGTCGGCGGCTCGCCGAGCGCATAGGCGGCCAGCTCGGGCTGTCGGTCGATGCAGTTGTCGGATGGATCGATTGCCATACGCTCCGCTGGCCGTACTCCCGCACGTTGTGCGTTTCTACTTCGTGATACGTGTGGAAACCCGCGCCGATTCTATGCGTCGCCAACGATTTTCTCGAACGCCCCACGCAGCTTGTCCATCCCTAGACGCAGGCGGGTATGCACCGTGCCAAGCGGCACCCCGAGCCGCGCCGCGGCCTCGCGCCGCGTCAGGCCGCCCCAGAAGATCAGCTCGATCACCTCGCGCTGGGCTGGCGGCAGGGCCGCAAGCGATTCGCGGATCTCGCCGCGCAGCAGGGCATCGTCCAGCCCTGGCTCGTCCGCCGCGAGCGCCGCGAGCTGCGCTTCGGGCGCCTCGCGCCGCCGGTGTTGCCCGCGCCGCCCGCGCAGCTCGTCGATCGCCCGGTGGTGCGTGATCGCCAGCAGCCACGACTGGAGGCTGCCGCGCTCCGGGCGGTAGCGGTCGATGCTCCGCCAGCAGCGCACGAAGACGTCCTGCGTCACCTCTTCGGCCGCGCCGGAGTCGCCGAGCACGCGCAGCGCGACCGCGTAAACCGTGCGGCCGTAGCGGTCGTAGAGCAGCGCCGCCCCGGCGCCGGGCTGCTCGCGCAGCAGCCGCACCAGGTGGTCGTCGTCGGATCGATCGGGCGCGCTAGCGGGGGGTTGGTCCACGCTCCCATTCCTTCGCTCAGACTGCCGCGCACATTGTAGCACGCCGCCAGCGGCTGAACGACAGCCAGGCAGCCGGACGGAAGGGCCCTTGGGGCAGCGCAGGATCGCTCGTGGGGGTCGGCGGCCCGCCACGTTCCCCACCGGAGCGTCTCCCGCGGGGCCAGGGACTCTCGCCACGATCCAAAGATGTCGCCTGGCAAGTCCTCGTTGCAGACAGCTTCTTGGTGTCGGAGCCGGGTGGGCGCCGCGACGCCTCTCCGTGGCCTGTGAACCGCTCACAATCCGATAAAACTCTTTACAAAGCGGCGAAAATCGGGTATGATGCGGCCCGTACGGATGTTCGCCCGCAGAGCAGGTTTCCCGTGCGCCAACCCTCCCCCGATCCATCCGCCATGCGCGTCGCCATGCTGGCGCGTGTCGTCTTTCCGTTGCACGGCTTCGGCGGGATCGAGCGCCACGTCTTTCACCTCGTCACCCACCTGGCGCGCCTTGGCGTGCGGGTGACGCTGTATGTGCAGCCGCCGACCGAGGATGAGCGACGAACGACGAAGGACGAAAGCAGCCCAGGCTCCGGCGAACATCCCGGGGACGGCCGACGTTCGTCGCCCTCGCCCCGGCCTTCGTCCGGTGCTCCGCCCTCCGCCATCCACCGTCCGCCAGCTCTGCCCGGCGTCGAGCGTGTCCGCTTTCTGCGCTACGACTACACCTCGCCGCTGCTGCGGCCGAACTCGATCCTCGGGCGCCAGATCAATTACCCGTGGTACGCGTGGCGGCTTGGCCGTCTGGCCGCCGCCGCCGCGCGCCGCGGCGAGTTCGATGTCGTCCACGCCCAGGGACTCTGCGCCCTCGGCTATGGCTGGATTCGGAAGCGCGACCCGCTGCTGCGCAGTCTCCCGTTTATCGCCAACCCGCACGGCCTGGAGGAGTTCCGCACGCCGGATTGGCGCAAACGCGCCGCCTACCTGCCCTTCCGCCTGCTCTACGCCTACGCCACGCGCACCGCCGACATCGCCATCGCTACCGACGCCTGCACCCAGGGCGACCTGCCGCG
The DNA here is from genome assembly GCA_042408595.1 of Roseiflexaceae bacterium. GTDB lineage: Bacteria > Chloroflexota > Chloroflexia > Chloroflexales > Roseiflexaceae > JBHOQX01. The sequence goes on from JBHOQX010000035.1 coordinate 33,471, forward strand.
CTACCTCGGCGTCGATCCGCTGCGCGTGGCGGTCATTCCCAGCGCGATCGACGTGGAGGAGTGCCTGGCGTACCTTGACGAGCGCCTGCGCCGGGAGCTGCGCGAGCGCTTCCGCCTGCGGGCCTGGTCGCCGGTGCTGCTGAGTGTCGGGCGGCTGGAGCGCAACAAGGGCTTCCACGCGATGATCGCGGCGCTGGCCCGGCTGCGCGAGCGGCTGCCGCCCCGCTGGCGCTGGCTGGTCGTCGGCCAGGGGAGCGAGCGGGCCGCGCTGGAGGCACAGGCCGTCGACGCTGGCGTGGGCGACCATATCCTGTTCGTCGGGCGGCTGAGCGACGCGGAGCTGCATAATCTGTACGAGGAGGTCGATCTGGTCGTTCACCCGACGCTCTACGAGGGCTCATCGCTGGTGACGCTCGAGGGGATGATCCACCGCAAGCCGGTGGTCGCCTCGGCCGCTGGCGGCATCCCGGACAAGGTGTTCGACGGGCGGAACGGCTACCTGGTCCGCCCGGGCGACGCTGCCGACCTGGCGGCGAAGATCGCTCGGGCGCTTGACGAGCGCGAGCGCTGGCCGGCCTGGGGCGAAGAGAGCGCGCGGATCGTTCGGAGCACGTTCGACTGGCCGGTCGTTGCCCGGCGCACGCTGGCCGAATACGAACGCATGGTTGCGGAGGCGCGACACGTATGAGCGAGCACGACGAGCTTGTTCCCTTCCAGATCGCGGTCGGCCCGCGGGTGCAGGATGGCGTCTACACGTTGCGGGCGGTCGCGCCGCAGCGGGAGGTGCGCGCCGAGCTTGCCCTTCCGCCAGCGCTGATCGAGCAGGCGCTGCGCAGCATTCAGCCCGACGCCGCTGCCAGCGACCTGGGGCGGCAGCTCGGGCAAACGCTGTTCGCCCCGCCGGTGCGCGAGCTGCTGCTGGCGACGGCCAGAAACGCCGGGCAGCGCGGCGCGCGCCTGCAACTCCAGCTCCAGATCGCCCCGCCGGAGGTTGCCGCCCTGCCCTGGGAATGGCTCTCGCTCGGGGCCAGCACCCCCTGGCGCCCCGCCATCCGCGACGACTACGCGCTGGTGCGGGTGAGCCGCCGCAACGGGCAGGCCGCGCCGCTGCCGGTCACCGGCCCGCTGCGCGTACTGGTCGCTGCGGCGCGCGGAGAGGAGCCGCAGGCTGACGCGCTCGAAGCGGCGCTGGCGGACGAGCTGCCCGCCGCGGCCCTGGAGATCGCGGTCGTGCGGAACGCCACGCCCCAGTCGCTCGAGAGCGCGCTGCGCCGCTTCCGGCCGCACATCCTGCACCTGGCTGCGCCGGCGGCGCAGACGACCCGCGGCGTGCCGCGCCTGCTGCTCGGCGCCGGCCTCGAAGCCTACGACCTGATGGCGATGCTGGAGGGCGCGCCAGAGGTCCGGCTGATCGTCCTGGCCGGCTCGCTCGGCGACACCGGCCGCGCCACCAACACCATTCCGCTGCTCGCCACGGCGCTGCTGAGCGAGACCGTGCCAGCCACTATCGCCTTCGCCGGGGGGCTGCCGCCGCGCCCGGCCGCGCGCTTCGCCGCCGCCTGTTACCGCGCGCTGGCCGCCGGCGCGCCGGTGGACCTGGCGGTGACGGCCGGCCGCCGCGCCCTGGCGGAGGGCGAGCGCGGCTGGGGCCTGCCGCAACTCCGCCTGGCGCCCGGCTGCGAGCACCTCTTCACCTTCCGCCAAGGCCGCGGCGCTTGGTTGCCATTGCCGCGCCGCAAAGGCCACGCCCGCACCGACGCCGCGCCGGTGGCCGAGCCGCCGCGCCGGGTGCCGCCGGCCATCCGGCAGGTGCGCGCCGATGGCGACCCACCGCGCCGCGCCACCGTGCGCGCCGAACCGCTGGAGCGCCCCGCGCCGCGCCCGCGCCCACGCGGAAGCCCGGCCCCCCGCGCCGCCGCGCGCCCCGCCACGACTGCACGCCGGGCCGCTCCGGCCCGCCCGCGCTGGCTCATGCCGGCCGTGCTCGCCGCGACGGCGCTGCTGGCGGTCATCATCGCGGGCAACCTGCTCAACCGGGGCACGGCCACGACCGCCGCACCCGCCGCCACGGCTGGCCTCGGCAGCGTCAGCATCGCGACCCTTGTGCCGACGATCCTCGCGCCCAGCCCGACGCCCGCGCCCGGCCGGCCAGGCGATATCGCGCCGCCGCAGCGCTATACCACCTACCTGACGACCGCCGGCGATACGCTGGAGAGCGTCGCCGCCCGCACCGGCAGCGATCCGGCGGCGATCGCCGCGCTGAACTTCTTGACGCCGGGCGAGTCGCTGCGGGTGGACCGGCCGCTGGTCATCCCGGTCTACCGGGAGGCCGCCGGCGCGCCGATCGCCCCGCTGATTATGCGCGGCAACCCGGCGACGCCGAATGTCGCGCTGACGTTCGATGTCGAACTGGACGACACCAGCCTGTACGGCATTCTCGAGGTACTGCGGGCGCGCGGCATCAAGGCGACCTTCTTCTTTCCCGGGCGCTATGTCGAGACCTACCCGGACGCCGTGCGCGCCGCGGCGAAGGATGGCCACGAGCTCGGCAACCATTCGACGACCCACCCGTACTTCTCGCGGATCGGCCCGGACGGAGCCGTCGCCGAGCTTCAGCAGGAAGAGGACCTGATCAGACAGACGACCGGTCTGAGCAGCCGGCCCTACTTCCGCTTTCCCTACGGCGATTACACCGAAACAGTGCTCGCGATCGTCGCGCGCCAGGGCTATGTCGCCGTCCACTGGAGCGCGGACGACCCCGCGATCGCGGGCTGGTTGGCGGGGGTGGCCGCCAACCCGGCGGATGGCTATGGCGGCATTCTGCTGATGCACGGCCGCCCGGAGACGGTCGCGAACCTGCCCGGCTGGATCGATCAGCTTGAACAGCTGGGCCTGAAACCGACGACGTTGACTGAGACATTGAGATGAGAGGCTGGCGGAAGGCGAGCGAGCTGTGCGGTGCACGCCGCGACGGTGCATTGCATGGGCCCGCGACCCCGCTCGCCTCGCCGCTGCGCACCCGATGCTCCCCGAACTGACCGGCGCGGAAATCTACCTGATGGCAGTGGTCGCCACAGCGTTCGGCCTGATCGTCAGCGGGCGGCTGCCGGCGGATGTCGTCGCGTTGCTGGTGCTACTGGCGCTCGGGCTCGGCGGCGTGGTCACCCCGGCGCAGGCGCTAGCCGGCTTCAGCAGCGCGGCGGTGATCACCATCGCCGCGTTGTATATCATCAGCGCCGGGTTGGAGCGCACCGGCGCGGTCGCCTGGCTGGCCGACCGGCTGGCGCGGCTGAGCGGCCACACCGCGCCACGGATCGCCCTGGTCTTTATGCTCGCCGGAGCGTTCCTCTCGTTGTTGATGAACAACATCGCCGCTGGGGCCGTGCTGCTCCCCGCCGCGGTGCGCGTCGCCCGCCAGTCGGACGTGCGCCCGTCGAAAGTGCTCATCCCGCTGGCCCACGGCACGCTGCTCGGCGGCATGGCGACACTCTTCACCACCGCCAACATTATCGTCAGCAGCAACCTGCAACAGGCCGGATACCGGCCGCTCACGATGCTCGACTTTCTCCCCAGCGGCGGTATGACGCTGGCAGCCGGCGTGGCGTTTATGCTCGCCATCGGCCTGCGCCTGCTGCCGGACCGCGAGGCGCCCTACCACGTCGCCACCTCCGCCGATTTGCGCGCCACTTACCAGCTTGACGAGCGATTGTGGGAGGTGCGCGTCGCGCCGACCTCGTCGCTGATCGGGCGCTCGCTGCGCGAGAGCGCCATCGGCGAGCGGCTCGGTGTGCAGGTGATGGGCATCTGGCACGGCGCGGAAGCGCGCATCCCCCCTGCACCATATGACGTGATCGACGCCGGCGACATCCTGCTTGTGCTTGGGCGCGAGGAGCGCGTGCGCCGCCTGGAAGCCGAGCGCGCCTTCATCGGGCGTGACGGGAGCAGCGGCCTGCCGCTGCGCCGCCAGGCGGTCGAGCTGACCGAAGTGATCATCGGGCCGCGCTCGCCGGCGATCGGCCAGACCCTGCGCGACCTGCGCTTCCGCAGCAAATATGGCCTGACCACCGTCGCGATCTGGCGCGGTGGGCGGGCCTACCGCACCGATGTCGGCAGCATGCCGCTGCAGGCCGGCGATGCGCTGCTGATGGTCGGCCCGCCGGAGCGGGTGCGCCAACTGGCGCAGGAGCCGGGCTTCATCCTGCTCACCCAGCCGCCGGCGATCGCGCCCGACCGGGGCAAGGCGATCGCCGCGGCGCTGATCACGGCCGCCGCGGTCGGCGTGTCGGCCGGCGGCCTGATCCCTACCCCCGAAGCGATGCTGGCCGGCGCGGTAGCGATGGTGCTGGCCGGCTGTGTCGATATGGAGAACGCCTACCGTACCATCGAGTGGCGCGTGCTGTTCATCATCGCCGGCATGCTGCCGATCAGCACCGCCATGCAGGCCACCGGGCTGGCCGGGCAGACCGGCGAGCTACTCGTCGGGCTGCTCGCGCCGCTCGGCCCGCTCGCCCTGGTCGCCGGCCTGTGGCTCTTCGCGATGCTGCTCACGCAACTGATCGGCGGGCAGGTCACCGCGCTCATCGCCGGGCCGATCGCGATCGCCACGGCGGCCCACGCCGGCGTCAACCCGCCCGCGGTGGCAGTCGCGGTCGCGATGGCCTGCTCCGCCGCGTTCCTGACCCCGCTGGCGCATCCGGTCAACCTGCTGGTGATGAGCCCCGGCGGCTATACCTTCCGCGATTTCGTCCGCGTCGGCGGGTGGATGACCGTCGTGTGTTTCCTGGCGCTGCTGGTGGTGATGCCGCTGTTCTGGGGGGTGCGGTGAGAGCGTGACCAGGTGGCACAGCGACAAGGTGATGCAGGGATACGATCATGAGGATCACGGTTTCATTCGGGTCTGGGCCTCACCCTCGCCGCGGGCGCGACTCCCCCGCTCCGATCACCATGGGAGTGGGAGCCGGGGATGAGGGCCGGAGACCGGATCTAGTGCCCTAACAATCATGAGCGCTTCCGTGCCGCGTCAGGGCAGATTGCATTCGCCCACAGCACCCATCTTATCGCCGCCGCACTAAATATCAATCGAGATCGTATGTCTCGGCGAAATACCGCGCTATAAGCCGGCTGCGGTTCCGCACGTCGAGCTTGGCATAGATGCGCCTGAGATGCGCCTCGACCGTGTCCTCGGTGATCACCAACGCCCGGGCGACCTGCCGGTTACTCAACCCACGCACAACCTGCTCGACCACGTTACACTCCTGCGGGGTCAGTCCCCAGCGCGCGGGGATCGACGGCGGCTTTGGCTGAAACTGTGGCGCGAACACCACAGCAACGGTTCCATCCGCGCTGGCCGGCGACGCCTGAATGCGCAATACCCCTCTGGGCGTCGGCACGGCAATGCTCGCCAGCCCGCGGCGCTCCTCACCAGCACGCACCCCTGCAACAACCGCCTAGATAACGCTCGGCAGCTGGCGCTCCGCCGATATCCCGGCATCCTGTAGAACATTGAGCCAGGATTCTGCCGCAGGCGTCGCCCACTGCACACGTCCGTCCGGCGCGAGCACTAAGAAACTATCTCAAAACGTTGGGGTATATGGTACCATCCCGTGCAACAGAAATGAGGAAGGAGCGCACGCACTGCCACGTACCCGAAAGCAACCAAAGGAACTGCCCACCATCTGGCGCGTGCCAGATGATCTGTGGGAGCAAATCATTCCGATTTTGGCCGAGTACGACCCACCCAAGCCGACTGG
>JBHOQX010000036.1:0-3528 GCA_042408595.1 Roseiflexaceae bacterium
CCCGACCACGCGGCCGCCGCGCCGCCAGCCGCCCCGCCCCCAGGCCGGCGAGCAGCGCGGCCGCAGCCACCGGCAGGTACAGGTAGCGCGAGTCGGGCAGCGAGGCGAACGGCGCGGTCGGCAGGAGGGTGACGAGCAGCGCCAGCACGCCCGCCCGCGCCCCGCGCCCGCCGCGCGCCAGCAGGGCCAGCAGGCCGAGCCCGACCGCCGTGCCGGCCCACGGCAGCCACGCCGCATCGGCGTGCTGGGTGCCTGGAAGCGGCGCCACGATCAGCCCCAGACCGATCAGCGGGTTGCGCACGAGCTGCGGGCCAACGCCGTAGCCGCCGGTTTCGACCAGATAGTTGCGCCGCTCGACCCCCAGCGCCAGCGTCAGGTACCCGAACGTCAGCAGCAGCGGGAGCGCCAGCAATGCCCAGGCGCGCTGGCGCGGCGCGCCGGCGGGCCGGGCGGCCCACGTCAGCAGCGCCAGCAGGGGCAAGCCGGCGGCGGCGCTCTCCTTCGCCAGCAGCGCCAGCCCGAGCGCCAGGCAGGCCGCCAGCGCCCAGGCGCGCGGCGCGCCGCCCGAACGCGGTGTCGCCCGCAGCGCCGCACACCAGAGCAGCAGCGCCGCCAGCAGCAGCGCCGCCGCCAAGACCTCGCTCTGCGCCGCGACCCAGACGACCGCCTCGAAGGTGGCGGGATGCAACGCGACGATCGCCCCGGCGACGACCGCCGCGACCGCACGCCCGCGGGGGGCCAGGCGCCACGCCAGCCCGCCGAGCAACGCGGCACACAGCAGGTGCAGCCCGAGGCTGACGGCGTGGTAGCCGCGCGGATCGAGCCCGAAGGCGCGCTCCTCGGCCCAGAACAGCAGCCAGACCAGCGGGCGGTAGAAGTGGCTCTGCCCGGTATCGAAGGCGGCGCGCAGCACCGCGTCACCCGACAGCCCACGCACCGCAATCAGCCACTGGTAGTCATCCGCGGCGAAGGGCCGGGGCAGAACCGCACGGTAGGCGATGAGCGTCGCGACAGCGACCCCGGCAGCGGCGCTCCAGACCAGCAAGTTGCGACGAAACTGGTGCGTCATCGCCCATTCGCGCAGGTCCAGGCAGGGGGTTTCGGCGTGGCCCGCGCCCAGGGCCTCCGAACGCCCTGCCCACGATCTGCGATCTGCAAGCTACAATCGCACTAGCATACCACGAACGGCAGGAGCGGGCTGCACATGGCCGGCGGCGCGTGGTATAGTGTGAGCGACAGGACTTCCGCGGTCGCCCGCACCGCGGGAGGCGTAGAGGGTCGCACGCCTTCCACGCTGTATCTGATGGACCGAGAGACGCGAAACATGCGCAGCGGGGCGCCCATGAGCCCGTGGGCACGCATCCTCTGGGCGGGCCGCCGCTTTCGGCGCCCGCTCGGCCTGTTCTTTCTGGCGATCGCCGCACTCGGCTTCGTCCTGCCGATCATTCCCGGTTGGCCATTTATAGTCCCGGCGGTGGTGCTGCTGGGCCGGCGCGATCCATTCCTGCGCTATCCGCACCTGCTGGTGCGTCGCATCCTCCGGCGCATGCGCCGCTCGCGGATCGCGTGGGTTCGACGGCGTGGGCAGCAGTGGTCGGCACAGTATGTGCGAACCAGGCAAGCGCTACGCCCAGCCATCCGCGCCGCCGAGCGAGCGGTTGGGCACATGTAGCAGCCCCATCTCGACCCGAGTGAGGCCGCTGTCATTCGCTCATCAGGCGTCCATAAGCTCGTTCGGGGAAAATTCCCCTTCCAGTGCCCGCCGCGCGCTGCTATAGTACAGCCTGCGCCGATCGGCGGTTCTGCGAGCGAGGGCAGGGAGGGGACGTGCATGGCACAAACAGCATGATCCGAGCAGCCGCGGCGCTCCGCCGTCCGGTCGGGTTCGCCCTGCTGGCCGTGGCGTTGTTGGGCTTTGCGCTGCCGATCATCCCCGGCTGGCCGTTCATCATCCCGGCGATCCTGCTGCTAGGCCGGCGCGACCGGGCGTTGCGCCGCACGCATCTGGCGCTCCGACGGGCGCTCCGCAGCATGCGCCGCTCGGAGCGCGAGTGGCTTCGCCAGGCCGGGCTGCGCTGCTCAGCCGAATACCTCAAGGCGAAACGCGCGATCACCCCGGCTATCCGCGCCGCCGAGCGCACCCTGCGGATGGGCTAAAGCACCTCGAGTACCCCCGCCGCGCCCTGCCCGCCGCCGACGCACATCGTCACCAGGCCGAAGCGCCCGCCGCGCCGCCGCAGCTCGTGAATGATCTGCACCGTCAGCTTGGCGCCGCTCGCGCCGAGCGGGTGCCCGAGCGCGATCGCCCCGCCGTTGACGTTCACCTTCTCCTCGTCCAGCTCGAGCTGCCGGATGACGGCGATCGCCTGCGCCGCGAACGCCTCGTTCAACTCGATCAGGTCGATGTCGTCGAGCGTCAGGCCGGCCAGCCGCAGCGCCTTCGGCACCGCCGCCACCGGGCCGATGCCCATGATCTCCGGCGGCACGCCGGCCACGGCGAACGACAGAAATCGCGCCAGTGGCTTGATGCCGAGCGCGTCGGCCTTCTCGCGGCTCATCACCACCACCGCCGCTGCGCCGTCGCTCGTCTGCGAGGCATTGCCGGCGGTCACGGTGCCCTGCGCGGCGAAGACCGGCTTGAGCTTCGCCAGCGCCTGCAAGCTGGTGTCACGCCGCGGCCCTTCGTCCGTGTCGAATGTGGCCGTCGCGCGCTGTTGCTTGCCCTTATCGAACCAGACCGTCTCGACCTCCACCGGCGTGATCTCGTCGCGGAACGTGCCGGCGTCCTGCGCCGCGATCGCCCGCTGGTGCGAGCGAAGCGCGAAAGCGTCCTGGTCCTCGCGGCTCACCCCGTACTTCCGGGCGACGTTCTCGGCCGTCAGCCCCATACCGAGGTACAAATCGGGCGTCAGTTCGATAAGTTCCGGAGCGGGATCGAAGTGGAAGCCGATCATCGGCACGCTGCTCATGCTCTCGGCCCCACCGGCGACGATCACGTCCCCCATGCCGCTCATGATCTGTTGTGCCGCCAAGGCGATGGTCTGCAGGCCGGACGAGCAGAAACGGTTGACCGTCTGCCCCGGCACGTCAACCGGTAGACCGGCGCGCAGGGCGACAGCGCGGGCCATGTTCAGCCCCTGCGCCCCCTCCGGCATGGCACAGCCGAGGATCACATCTTCGATCTCTTTCGGGTCAAGCCCGGGGGCGCGCTCCACCGCCGCGCGCACCGCCGCCGCGCCGAGGTCCACCGGATGGGCGGCCTTCAGCGCGCCGCGCGGCGCCTTGCCGACCGCGGTCCGCGCCGCAGACACGATCACAGCCTCTCGCATGGTCTGCTCCTTAGAAACTATCTCAAAACATTGGGGTATATGGTACCATCCCGTGCAGCAGAAATGAGGAAGGAGCGCACGCACTGCCACGTACCCGAAAGCAACCAAAGGAACTGCCCACCATCTGGCGCGTGCCAGATGATCTGTGGGAGCAAATCATTCCGATTTTGGCCGAGTACGACCCACCCAAGCCGACTGG
>JBHOQX010000017.1:0-102821 GCA_042408595.1 Roseiflexaceae bacterium
CAGTAACCAGAGCATCTGCCAATGACTGCGTCCCACAGGATCGGTCGCCTGACGATACCGCTGCTCCAACGCATCAATCGTCAGGTGGTCGGCTAGTTTCAGTCGTCTCATATTATCAGTATACACCCGAATTTGGTATGAGATGTGGAAGCCATGGTTATAGCACGCGCGCGGCGGCCCGTCCAGCGCCGGCCCCAGAATTTCACCCGGTTTTCACCGCCCGCCGGTTGCCGCGCGCCGCCAGGCTTGCTACGATATGTTCTAACCCCATCCCGACGCACTCGCTGCCCGCCGCGCCGCCCGCGCCGGAACGCCCCCGGCGCCGCCGGGTTGGTGGTATTGCTGCACTGCCTGAGTCAACGACGAACAGGAGGAAAAGCCATGTATCGGACTGCAAGCGGCGACGAGATTTTCGTGATCGATGCGCACACCCACCTCTGGGATGCGAGCCCCGAAAATCAGCTCAACGACAATGGGCGCGGCTGGATCGACTGCTTCTACGCCTACCACAAGAATCTGTCGCCGCCCGAGGCTGTCTGGACGTTGGAGCACTACCAGAAGTACTCCGTCGCCGACATGACCAACGATCTGTTCGTGGACGGCTACGTGGACATGTGCATCCTGCAAACCACCAACCTGTTCGACTTCTACCGCACCGGCTTCAACCCGATCGAGCGCAACGCGCAGTTGAAACTGGCCCACCCGGAGCGCGTGATCCTCAACGGCTCGTTCGACCCGCGCCACGGCGACGACGGGCGGCTCGGGCTGAACGCGCTGCGTCGCGCCAAAGCGGAGTGGGATATCCAGGGCGTCAAACTCTACACCGCCGAATGGTTCGGCGCGTCGCGCGGCTACAAGCTGACCGACCCGGAGGCCAAGCGCTACCTGGCCGAGTGCGAGCGCCTGGGCATCACCAACATTCACGTCCACAAAGGCCCGACGATCTACCCGCTGAACCGCGATGCCTTCGACGTGGCCGATATCGACGAGGTGGCGAGCGAGTTCCAGGGGCTGACATTTATCGTCGAGCACGTCGGCCTGCCGCGCCTGGAGGATTTCTGCTGGATCGCCACGCAGGAGACCAACGTCTGGGGTGGGCTGGCGGTGGCGCTGCCGTTTATCCACGGTCGCCCGCGCTACTTCGGCGAGATCATGGCCAACCTGCTCTACTGGCTCGGCCCCGACAAGTTGACCTTCGCCAGCGATTACGCGCTCTGGACGCCGCGCTGGCTGATCGACAAGTTCATGGCCTATGAGCTGCCCGAGGACCTGAAAGCTGAGTATGGCGTCGATCTGACGCTCGAGACCAAGGCTAAGATTTTAGGGCTCAACGCGGCGCGGCTCTATGGTATCGATGTCGAGGCCAAGATCGCCGAACTCAAGGCCAGGCCCCTAGCGCGGATGAACGGTCACGGCAACGGACATGTCGTCACCGACGCCGAGCCGGCCGAGCCGGCCCGCCTGGAGCCGACCGAGGGATAGGTGCCGGCGCGGCAGGGCGGCCCCGGGTCGCTCCGCCGCGCGGCTGAGGGGATCAGCGCGATGACCACAGAATGTCCTTGTCGTGACGAGATTATGCGCCGGCTCGACGCCGTGTACGACCCCGAGCTAGACGAGTCGATCGTCCGGCTCGGATTCATCGACGACCTGCAGATCGACGGCGTGGCGGTCACGGTGACATACAAACTGCCGACCTACTGGTGCGCGCCGAATTTCGCCTATATGATGTCGGCCGATATTCGGGCGCAGGTCGCGCAGGTGCCAGGGGTCGAGTCGGTGCAGGTCGTCCTGCGCGACCACTGCGACAGCGCGGCGATCAACGCCGGCGTTAACGCCGGCAGCGCCTTCCGCGAGGCGTTCCCGCAGGAGGCGCTGGACGACCTCGATGAGCTGCGGCGTACGTTTCTGCGCAAATCATTTCTGGCGCGCCAGGAGCAACTACTCCGGCGGCTGCGCACTGCGGGCCTGGACGACGCCCGAATCCTGGCTTTGCGCTGTGGCGAGCTCCAGCCGCGCGGCGACGATCTCTATCTCGGCGCGGTGCGGGTGCGGCTGGCGGCCGGCGATATGGAGAAATATCTTCGCAAGCGCGCCGCGCTCGGCCTCCTGTGCGGCGAGGATGCCCTGCTGTTCACCACGCTGGAGGGCGCGCCGCTGGAACTGGCGACGCTGGCCGACTACCTGCGGCGCTCGCGCACCGTGCGCGTCAGCCTGGCCTTCAACACCTCGCTGTGCGAGGGGCTGCTGCGCACCCGCTACCAGCCCGAGCGCGTCAATCAGCACACCAGCCTCGGCGACCAGTTGCTGGACATCCCCACGGTGAAACAATGGTGTTGAACCCCCCAGGAGGAACGCACCCATGAAAGCCGCCCGCCTCTACGAATACGACCCGGCGATGAACGTCGAACTCAAGCTCGAGACGCTCCCCGAGCCGGTGATCACCCAACCGGGCGAGGTGATCGTCCGCGTCGGCGCAGCCGGCCTCTGCCGCACCGACCTGCACATCATCGAAGGGGTCTGGAAGGACATTCAGGACCCGGATCGCACCCTGCTCCCCTACATCCTCGGCCACGAGAACGCCGGCTGGGTGGAGGAGGTCGGGCCGGGGGTGACATCGGTCAAGGTCGGCGACGCGGTGATCTGCCACCCGCTGCGCACCTGCGGCGTGTGCCCCGGCTGCCGGCGCGGCGAGGACATGTACTGCGAGCGGGGCAAATTCCCCGGCCTCAACTGCGACGGCGGCTTCGCCGACTACCTGCTGACGAACGAACGGGCGCTGATCAAGCTGAACCCGAACGTCGCCCCGGTGGATGTCGCGCCGCTAGCCGATGCCGGGATCACCGCCTACCGCGCCGCGAAGAAGGCGGCCAAGAAGCTGACGCCTGGCCAGTACTGCGTGGTGCTGGGGGTCGGCGGGCTGGGGCATATCGCGCTGCAATCGCTGCACGAGCTGTGCGGCGCGCGCACGATCGCGGTGGACCGCTCGGAGGCGGCCCGCGCGCTGGCCCGAGAGCTCGGCGCCCACCACGTGCTCGACGGCGGCGAGCAGGTGGTCGAGGAGGTGAAGGAGCTAACCAGGGGCGGCGCGCACGCCGTGCTCGACTTCGTCGGCGAGCTGGGAGCCGAGCAGGTCTCGTGGCAGATGCTGCGGCCGGGCGGCACCCACTATGTGATCGGCTACGGCGGCGAGCTGCGGGTGCCGACGGTGCATATGATCATCAACGAGATCGCGATCGAAGGCAGTCTGGTGGGCAACTACCTGGAGCTGGTCGAACTGATGGAACTGAATGCCGAGGGGCGTGTGCGGCTGCATGCCCAGCGCTACAGGCTCGACGAGATCAACCGCGCCTTGGATGACTTCAAGCACCGCCGCTTCGTCGGGCGGGCGGTGATCGTGCCGTAGCCGGCCCGGCGCAGCCGCGCGGATCATCCGCAGGGAGGCGGGGAGACCGGGAGACCGGGATGATTGGGTCGATCTCCCCGGCTCCCGGTCTCCCTGCGCTATCGCCTAGTCGTTCTCCCGCGCCCGTACCAGCCTCTCCGCCAGTGCGCGCAGCAGCGGGAACTCCTCGCCCCAGTTGTCCGCGGCGCCGTCCCAGAACTTGTCGAGAGTGCGGCTGCCGGCCTGCTCGTAGGCCAGCGCCTGGGCCAGCAGCTCGATCCGGTCGAGCCCCTTGACCAAACGCGCCTCCGGGCTGGCGCCCGCCTCGTAATCCTCCCATAGCGCCAGGTATGCATCGCGCGCCGGGTGCCCGGCCAGCAGCGCCGCCAGCGCCCGGCGCTCGGCGGCGTGCTTCGCCGCCTGGCCGAAGGCCCGCGTCGCCGAGGCCGGCAGGTCGCCCAACGCCGCCTCGGCCAGGTCGTGCAGCAGGGCCATGGCCAGTAGCCGGCCCCGGTCGAGGCTGCCGATGGCGTCGCCGGCGAGCAGCGCCAGCGCTGCCACGCCGAAGATGTGCGCGGCGACGCTCTCGGCGGGTGCGACGCCGCGCTGGAGCCAGCCGGTGCGCGGCAGCAGCTTCAGGGCGAGCGCCTGGCGGTAGATCGCCAGAATCGTGGTGGATGGGTCAGCGTCGGTCATGAGAGCGCCCTTTGTCGTTGTCGAAATACTGCCGTTATACCAGATGATCGGTCAGAGTCAAGGCGCGGTATGCAGCTGCCGGTGTGCTATAATCCGCCCGATCATACAGGAGGAACCGCCGCGTGCTGGCCCTGGCTGCCGCTCTCGTTCTCGCTCCGCTGCTCTACATTCCCGGCTCGCTGCTGCTTGGTGCGCTGGCCGGCCCCGCACAGCCCCCCGATCCCCTGGAGCGCCACTTCGAGCGGGCGCTTGCCGGCGCGCTGCTGAACGGCTGGCTGGCGCTGACGCTGGCGGGGTTCGGCCTTTTCGCCGCCTGGCTGCACCTGGCGCTCATCGCGGCAATCAGCACGCTGGCCGGCACGGTCGCCTGGCGGCGCGGCGGGCTGCGTCTGCCGTCCCGGCCGCCCGGCATCGTCGCCACGGCGCGCCCGGCCGCCCGTCCGGCGGCGGCGGCGTGGCTCCGCGCCCATTGGGACGCGCTCGCGTTTCTCGTCATCGGCTTGCTGTTCGCCGCGCTCGTCGCCCGCCCGTTCGAGGTCATCCTCGGCGCGCGGGACGCCGGGGTGTACGCCAACACCGGCTTCGCCATCGCCCGCACCGGCGCGATTGTGCAGCACAACCCGCTGATCGCCAGCATCGCGGCCGATCAGGCATCATCCGATCCGGAGCTGCGCGCCGCGGCCGAGCAGGCCGAAACGAACTTCCTCGGCGTGCAGAAGCGCGAGCGCAACATCGCCACCCGTCTCCATGTCGCCGGCTTTATGATCAACGAAGGCGATCTCCCCGCCGGCCGGATCGTGCCGCAGTTCTTCCATCTCTACCCGGCCTGGATCGCCCTGCTGGCCGGCTTGCTCGGGCTGCAAGGCGGCCTGCTCGCCACCGGACTGCTCGGGCTGCTCGGGGTTTGGAGCGTCGGCATGCTCGGCCGGCGCCTGGCTGGGCCGCTTGTCGGCGTGCTGGCGGCGCTGCTGCTGGCGCTGAACGGCGTGCAGGTCTGGTTCAGCCGCTACTCGACCTCCGAGGCAAGCGTGCAGTTCCTCTGTTTCGCGGCGCTCTACGCCTTTGCCAACATGCAGCGTTCAGCGTTCAAAGTTCAGAGCGACCTCCCATCCGCCGATCGCCCGCTGTCGATCGTCCACCGTCCCCCGTCCTGGCTCTACGGGCTGCTCTGCGGGCTTGCGGCGGGGCAGTGGGCGCTGACGCGGATCGATTTCTTCCTGATCGTCGGGCCGCTGGCGCTGTATCTGCTGTACATCTGGGTGACGCGGCGCTGGGGCGGCGCGCATGCCGCCCTGCTGGCCGGCCTCGGCGCGATGCTCGCCCAGGCCGCGCTGCATGTCACCTTCATCGCCCGTGCCTACTTCTTCGATACGGCCTACGCCCGGCTGCAGGATTTCGCGCTCACGGCGCTCGTGTCGCTGCCATTTATTACGCCGACGATGCGAGTCTACTTCCTGTCGCGGGCGGACAGCGCGATCGGCATCCGGCTCGGCCCGGCCCAGTATCTCTGGAACTGGCAGCGGATCGCGCTGGAGATCGCGCTCGTCGTCCTGCTGCTGCTGACGCTCTGGACGCTGCGCCGGCGGGGCCAGGGGCTGCTCGCCGCCGGCGAGCGGGCGGTGCGCCGTGCCGCTCCCTGGCTGCTGCGGCTGTCCGCGGCGGGGATCGTGCTGCTCGGGCTGTATGCCTACCTGGTTCGCCCGCAGATTCTGACGGCGGAGCGGCTCGTGGCGCTGCCGGGCTGCCTGGCCCCGGCGCAGGCCCGCGCGCCGGAAGGGCCGTGCCTGGCGCTGCAGGGCTATATCGGCGCGCCGATCGCCCCGCCGCTCTACCCGAACGCGGTCGTCTACCGGCTCCAGGCGCTCGCCGCCCGGCTGCGTGGGCAGCCTGCCCCCCCCACGCCGGCGGCCTGCGCTGCGGCCCGGCCCGGCGACGACGCCCTGGCGCGCGCCTGCCGCAGGCTGCAGCTGCGCGACCTGATCGCGAACGCACAGGCCAACCTGGTGCGGATCGGCTGGTATCTCTCGCCGCCCGGCGTGCTGCTCGGGCTGGCCGGCTGCGCCCGCTGGTGGCGGCGCGGCCTGCGCGCCGACTCGTGGCTGTTCCTGGCCGTCGCGCTCGCCAGCGCGGTGTTCTTCATCCGTATCACCTACGGCACGAGCGACCAGACCTACATCTACATCCTGCGGCGCTACATGCCGGTCGTCTACCCGGCGTTCTGCCTGGCGATCGCCTATGCGCTTGCCGCGCTGGCCGGCGTGCTGGGGCCACGCCCGGGCGCCCCGCGAGTGCCGCGCGCTCGCCAGGGGCTGGCGGTCGCGCTGGCGGTCGCGCTCATCGCCTTCGAGGCCGTCACCAACCGCCGCCTGTACGCGCACGTCGAGTATCGCGGCGCGCTGGCTCAGGTCGAGGCGCTGGCGGCCCGCTTCGGCCCGCGTGATGTCGTCCTGTGGCGCGGCGGTGACCATGTCTACGCCGCCGCGCGCGACCTGCCGGACCTGCTCGTCACGCCGTTCAGCTATGCGTTCGGGCGCGATGCGCTGGTGATCAAGAGCAAGGAGCCGGGCCGCTACGCCGCCGATCTGGCACGCTACATCCGCCGCTGGCAGGAGCAGGGCCGCCAGGTCTACCTGGCGCTCGGAGCAAGCGGCGCGGTCGGGCTGCCGGGCATCGGCCTGGAGCCGGTGGGACGCTTCCAGTTCCAGGCGCCGGAGTTCGAGGCCCTGACCGACCAGAAGCCGGCGAATGTGCGCACGCTGGAGATGGACTACATGCTCTACCGCGCCGCGCCCGCCGCGCCGCTTCCGACCGCCCTGACACCGCATGACTACGCCGCGCAGGTCGGCGGCTTCTACCGCGCCGAGCGGATCGCCGGCCGCGAGGTCACCTGGACCGACGGCGACGCGGCGCTGCGCCTGCCCTGGCCGGCGGACGGCCGCATGCGGCTGCGGCTGGCGCTGTCCGGCGGCGCGACTCGCCCATCCAGCCTCGGACCGGCTACTGTCTGCCTCTCCTACCGGCCGGAAGGCGACTTCTGGGCCGAAAACCCCGCCGCCGCCTTTTCGGCGCCCCGCTGCTACGCCCTCGGCCCCGACATGCGCGAGATCGTCTACGAGATCGACGGGCGTGGCCAGCCCGCCCCCCCGACCGGCGCCCTGCTCCTGCGGCTCACCAGCGAGCCGTGGGTGCCCGCCGCGGCCGACCCGGCCCAGCACGACCGGCGCGCCCTCGGCGTGCAGTTCGGCGGCCTCAGCGTGGAGTAGTGCAAAGTGCAGCGTGCGAAGTACAAAGGTAGAACCTACACGGTGGGGAGGTTTGGAGGGCATAGCCCTCCAAGATTCTTTGTTCCGCCGCATGCTCAGCGGCGCCGCAGCGTTTCTTGCCGGGCCGATGGACCCCACTCTCCCTGCCCAGCACGTTTCAGACAGCCGCTAACCCCGCTCTGAACTCGGCCCTCCGAACTCTGCGTTCTGCACGCTGCACGCTGGATCCCCTGCGCCCACGCTCCGAGGCTGTCTGAGACGCTCCCAGCGGGGGTGTTGCGGGCCGCAGGCCCCCAGAAGACCGACCGCGCGGCGCACCATCAGGCATCTTGGAGGGCGCAGCCCGCCAAACCTCCCCGTTTCAGACAGCTTCTCAGTACCTTCGGACTATTGTTGATGCCCGCTCTACGGCCTATAATCGGACTAAGTCGAAGTGGCTTGGAGGCTCTCCCATGCGCCGTCGTTCCCGTGGCCAGTCACTTGTCGAGCTAGCGCTGCTCTTTCCGCTTCTGGTGCTGATCCTGTTCGGCATCATCGATCTCGGCTGGTACGTCTACGGCTACGCGACGATCTACCAGTCGGCGCGCAATGCGGCCGAGAAGGCGTCGCTCTTCCCGCCGTACCCGAGCAAGCTCGGGTACGGCACGGGCAACGTCGGCAAGCCGGACTGGAACGATACCTGCGTGCAGCAGATCATGGAGAACCTGGGCGAAGATGCGACCCTTTTCCCTGATCTGGCGACAGGTGATTACGTGCGAATCACGTACCCCAATGAAGACGCGAGCGGCAAGCCCATCCGCGAGCTGTCGCAGCCGATCGAGGTCAAAATCATCTATCCGATCGAGCCGCTCACGCCACTGTTCCGCTTCGTGAACTTCGGCAACAACGGCCGGATGACCGTCACGACCATCGCCCGGCGCTCGATCGAGTCCTTGGGGAATAGCCCGCAAGGCCCGAACGGCGTCGTCTGCCAGCCGTAAGAGCCAGCCATGCATCACGCCATGCGACGCACCACCCGCACAACCGGCCAGGCGATCGTCGAGTTCGCGCTTGCCGCGACGCTGATCTTCTTTATGCTGACGGCCACGGTCGATCTGGGCCTGATCTTCTTTACCCTCCAGGGTCTGCACAACGCCGCCCAGGAGGGCGCGACCTACGGCAGCCGCTGGCTGATCACCAGCCCGAGCGGCGTCATCTCGCTCGATGTCGATGGCATCCGCGACCGGACGCGCCACGAGGGCGGTACTCGGGGCGGAATCGGCTTCGCCAACCTGCTCGATCTGAACAACAATCAGAGCCTCGATGTCGGCAAGGACACCGATGGTGACGGCAAGATCGACCAGGACGCAACGGTGGCGGATTACCGCGCCGGCAAGGCCAGTTGCGACAAGCTGCCGAGCGGCGCTTGTGTCTTCGAGGACTATATTCAAGTCGGCCTGAAGATGGATACCGACGGCGACGGTGTTCCGGAGGACCTCGACTGCCCCTCGGCAGCGCTGAACAACCCGCTCGCGCCCTGCTATGTCAAAGTGACGATCAAGAGCGACTACAAGCCGGTCTTCCCGCTCGCCCCGGCGATCGGCAAGGGCGTGCAGCTCACCTCGACCTACTACATGCGCCTGCGGTCGAACCAGCAGCAGGGCGGCGCCCCGCCGAGCGGCCAGCAGCCGGTTTTCCAGACCGCGACGCCGACCCCGTCACCGACCGCGACGCCGTCGCCGACTCCGTTCACGCTCAAGGTTACGGTGCAGTACTACCGGAAGGTGTCCAACAAAGGGTATCTCAAGGTGCTGGTGCAGCTGCCGAACAACAGCCCGGCCACCGGCGCAACAGTCTCGGCGGCAGGGGTGGGGACGCTCACGGAGAACGGCAACGGTTACTACTCGGCGTGTGGGTTCAACAACCCGCCGAACTCGGTGACGATCTCGGCGACAAGCGGATCGGGGAGCGGTTCCGCGTCGGCAGGCATCAGCAACGGCAGCGTGACGTGCCCGTAGCGGCGAGTGTGGGCGCACCGGGTCGATACTCGTGCATAAAGCGTTGCAGCACTACAATCACTACACAATGGAGGGGGCAATGAAAGGTCGTCTTTGGCGCCGAAAAGCGCGAGGACAGAGCGCCATCCTGATCGCGCTCATGATCGTCGTGCTGATCGGCATGGTCGGCCTGGCGGTCGACGTCGGCAACACTTATGCCGAGCAGCGCAAGACGGTGCGCGCCGCCAACGCCGCCGCGCTGGCTGGCATGGACAAGCTGCTGGCGAATGGCACCGACCAGGACATCGCGCGCGCCATCCAGGGGTCGTTCGCCTCGAACGGCCTCAAGGTGCAGGTCGATCCAACCGTTCCGCTCCAGCCAGGCGAGCGGCGCGTCCGGGGGCTCTACCTGGACGTGAACGGCGATCGCCTCGGCGATTGCTTCATCGGCGATTGCGCCTCGGCGAACGGCCAGGGCCTGCCGCCGCAGGGCACCACCTACATCCAACTCAACGTGGACGGCCAGGTGGACACCTACTTCGCCCGCGTTGTCGGCACGAAGGCGCTGCCGGTGAACGCCCGCGCCTTCGCCGCCCGCTGCGCCCCGACGAAGAACGTCTATCCGATCGGGATCTGGGCCAGCGCCGTGCCGGACGAGAACGGCTTCGTCCCACCGGACGACCCCAACCAGATGCAGTACTACGGCATCTACAAGGACGCTGACTATCCGCGCGGCAAGACACAGCGGCGGATCTATATCAAGAACCAAGAAGCTGGTGCCCCGGTGCCTGGTAGCTTCAGCTTCCTGACGTGGAAGCCGGAGGCCAGCTACACCAACGCAAACGGCCTGCAGGCCATGCTCGAGCGCGACGGCAACCTGAACAAAGGGTTTGTCGAGGGCAGGTGGGACCCTCAGCAGAACAGGTCGGTCTGGCCGTACGACAAGGAGCCCGCGCCGGCCAGCTACCCGTACAATCGGGGCATGCTCGATCCGGGTGACTGGGTCTACGGCAACTCCGGCTTGAGCTGGAGCAACGACATCAAGGCCGCGCTCCAGTACCACGTCGACAACCGGACGAAGATGAACCTGCCGATCATCTCGAAGTGGACCAAGGTCGGCGGCGATGAGTTCTTCTACATCCAGCGGATCGGCACCTTCTACCTGCGCGGCTATAGCCAGCAGGGGGGCAACAACGCCTGGTTCGACCTGGTGTACCTGGGCGATGCGAGCCAGCAGGCCTGTCTCACCACCAACCTGGAGGAGATCACCAAAGTGCCGCCGGGCGTGACGCCGCCGGCGATCAATACCAACAGCATCGGCCTGAACGGCACGATCGGCCTCCTGCCGCAGTGGGGCCAGCGCACGGTCGGCAACGACCCGATCGCCTTCACCTTCATCCTGGACGTGTCCGGCTCGATGAGCTGGAACTTCCTCGGCGAGGGCACGGTGGGCGGCACGATCAACTACCAGGCCGATAGCACCGGCGGCACCGACTACGAGTGCGAGAACCCCGGTAACAAGTCCTCGCTGCCCTACCGCAGCACATGCAGCGGCGGCCCGGGCGACCCGTGGCGCAAGGTGGCTGAGCGGCGCATCGCGGTTTCCAAGACGGCGATCAAGCGCTTCATCGATACGATGGACACCGGCGATACCATGCGGATCGTGGCCTTCAGCAGCGATATGAGCGGCGGACCAGCCCGGTACACCAGCGTCGCGCCGTCCTCGTGGGTGACCGATAAGGCGCAGATGAAGGCGGCGGTCGATAACATCGGCAAGTATAACAACGATATGTACCGCACCAGCGGTGGTACGCCGGGCGCGAACGGCGTCAAGGGTGCGCTCAGCCTGCTGCAGTCAAGTAGCATGCCGAAGAAGGCCCCCGACGGCCGGACCTACAAGCGGGTGGTGATCTACCTGACGGACGGTGTCGCGAACATCTTCCTCGATGGCAATGTCAACGATGCGCGCGATATCTGCGGCAACATGTCGCCCAACCAGGCCAGGAACACGCCCTACTGCCAGATCGGCGTGATGTCCAACGGTGTGGAGCGACCGATCACGGCCATGATCTCGCAAGCGCAGAAGATCCGGAATTTGGACGACTCGACGGCGATCTATGCCCTGGCGGTCGGCCCGGTGCCGCCGGACGGCCTGGCGCTCGTGGCGAACGGCGATAACTACTTCTTCCAGGCGGCCGATCCGGGCGCGGTAGATGCGATCTTCGCGCAGATCCGTGCCCAGATCGAGGGGCCGTGCGTCGAGCAGATGGGGAACACGGTCTACAAAGTCGATGGGGATAACACCCCCGACCCGGCCTATCTGCCCGAAGCGCTGCCGTCGGACGCCTATGGCTATGTGACGATCGAGGACAGCGCCGGCAACCCGCTGCCGGACGGCAAGGGCAAGGCCCCGATCAGGCATTCGCCGTACACCGGGCGACTGACCTACTCGATCCCGGCCGATGCCGGCCTCAAGCCGGGCGAGTATCGCATCAAGGCGTGGGTGGCCTACAAGGGGCAGGACGGGGTGACGCGTGTCTACAATGCGTTCTTCGCGGTCGATAACGAAAAGAACCTGCTTCCTGCCAAGACGAATACCTACAACTACCGGGTGACCCCCTCGGAGATGCTCGGGAGTGTGCAGACCGTGCCGACGCTCTTCCTTGGGCTGCCGTCCAACACCAAGGTCTGCAAGAACTGATGGTGCTGGGGTATCCGCTGTCCCGCTAACCTCGGGGCCGGGTCAGGCGAGCGCCCGCTCCCTGGCCCGGCCCCGGGCTGTGCCACCTGCCGCCGGGCGCAGCCGCACCGCCCGCGCCTCCCTCCTACCAGCAACCAGGAGTTTCGCATGATCGCCCGCAACCGCCTGATCCGCCCGATTCACGGGCTTCTCCTGGCCGCGCTGTGCCTGCTGATCTTCAGCGCGGCGCCGCCCGCGCCCGTGCAGGCCGCCACACCAACCATCGCGATCGACAATACCGTGGCGGAGTTCTCCCGCGGCCAGTTCCAGCGCGCAGCGCTCAACAACGCCCTGCGGGTGAACGGCAGCCGCCCGACCGACCAGGTCGGCGCAGTGCAGCTCGGCCTGCGCGGCACGCTCGCCCGCTGGACGTCCAACTCGGCTTACAATCTTCCAAACGCGCTGATCAACCATGGGGTCACCGCCGTCGGCGACCGACTGTATGTGATCGGCGGCGAGAAGCCGCTCGGCTTAGGCTCGGAGATGCAGGACAAGGTCTGGTCGCTCCAGGTCGATCTCAACAACGGTGCGCTCCTCGGCGACTGGCAGGCCGAGCCGCCCCTGAACCCGGTCGTGCCGCAGACCGGTGTCGCGGCGGCCGCGCCGATCAGCCAGGCGGCGGTCACCTCGGTCTTCACTCCCGGCGTCGGCGGGTATATCTACGTGCTTGGCGGCCGGGTATCGTTCAACAGCCTGTCGAGCCGCGCCGTGCGCTACGCCCAGGTCGGTGCGGATGGCCGGATCGTGGGCCAGTGGCAGGAATTAGCAGGCGCCAAGATCCCCCCGCCCGATTCGACCTTTCTCTCGTTTCAGCCCGGAGTCTACGCCGCGTCGGCGCTGAGCCTGAAGATCGGCGGTCGTACCTTTGTCTATCTGATCGGCGGGCTGGAGAGCTATCGATCAGGATCCGTGGTCGAGCGCGTCGGTGAGAAGCGCGTGCTCTACGCCGAGGTCGGCGCGGGCGGCAAGCTCTACAAACCCGGCACCAGCACGGAGGGCTGGGCCGAGACCAGAAGCGTGCCGGTCACGCTGAGCGGCGCGGATGTCGGCATCTGGTCGGCCACGGCGGTCGCCGATTTCTTCCCGGCGGCGCTGAACGGCACCGGCGCCTACGCGATCTACCTGATCGGCGGGCAGATCCGCCAGACACCGGTGTACAGCGCCGTGGTCTACCGGGCGCAGGTCGCCGGCGATGGCGCGGTCACCTGGTTCAACGACGCGGCGCCGGCGGTGATGCCGCAACCACGCTATGCGCTGGGGGGAGTCACCTTCCGTGGCAATATCTATGTCGTTGGCGGGGTGCCCGGCACCTCGACGATGCCGGACGGCATGGTGCTCACCAGCTATGTGGCAGACGATCTGACGCTGCCGGATGTTGACGATAGCTCGAGCGGCATCCAGAACTTCCTGGAGAACACCGGCGCGCTGAGCGACTACCCGCGCAGCGGGCACGGGCTGGTGCTGGTGCGGCCCAGCCCGAACTCGACCAAAGCCTTTGTGTATATGATCGGCGGCGGCGGCTCCAAGCCGGACGAGAAGAATGGCACCGATACGGTGATCTACGCCACGCTTGGCGAGAGCGAGACCCGCGCCGACGGCTACGCGCCGGACGGCTGGTTCTACGGCGAGCCGACCCCGCTGAACTTCCTCCAGGCCGAGGTGCGCGAGATCCGCTGGAGCACGATCATCACCGGCGGCCTGGGGCTGGACATCGGCATCGACTACCGCACCTCCCAGAACGACTGCACCAACCCGACCTGGACGCCGTGGGAGTCCGGGCAACTGGACGGCGACCCGACCAGCCCGAACCGCTCCACGGACGGCCCGAACGTTGTGTCCATCAGCGCGCCGCAGACCGGCTCGCGCTGCTTCCAGTACCGCGCCCGTTTGGTGCGCGGTGCGGACAAGAACCAGACGCCGCTGCTGCTGAACGTCGGCATCAAGCTGCGCATCCCGGGCAGTCCGGACCTCTGGCAGATGGATACGCAGGTCGACCAGCGTGACCCACGCGGGCGCCTGACCGGGATCAATGTGACGATCACGAACCAGAACCTTTTCTCGCCGCCCGGCACGCCGATCACCTTCGGCGCGGACATCGACGGCGGCGGGGATTTCTATGTCGATCTCTACATCTACGGCCCCTCGGCGACAAAGCCGCCCCTGCCGCCCGCGCCGACCATCCCCGTGCCGGCCACGCCGCCGCCGGAGAACCGGGCCTACGCGATTGTGCCCAAGGCCAGCCTGGGGCCGAACGCGATCTATGCCATCCGCAACTGGTGTGTCCAGAGCGCGGCGACCACGTGCACGCCGTTCGACCCGCTGACCTTCCTGCAGCAGCAGGGGCCGGGCTGGTACACGGTCTTCGTGGTGGTCGATTCGACCGACTGCCGCGATTATGAACGCTGCGTGGGGGTGGACGAAAGCGATGGCGACGAGCTGCGCGGCGAGCAGAACAACGTGAAGGGCTTCCAGTTCCAGGTCGCGCCGAACAGCATCGTGCGCACGGTCAACCTGCCGATCACGAGCCGGCCATAGCGCCGGCCACTATCGGCGATCGCAGCGATTTTGACACCATCAGGACACCAAGTTTCAATGAATGGCGCGCCCGTCTTCTGGTATCTTGGTGTCCTGGTGGCGTTCGCCGCCGGATGGTCGTGCGCCGTCGTGTATGGGAGCGTATCGATGCAGAGCTTCGCTGCGTTTCCATAGTAGACGTCTCTCGGCCGGATGCTGCGCGCCGGGGTATGGCGGGATGCACGCCGCCCCATGCTATAATGCCCGCGAGCGCGTGAGGTATCCCGGCCGCCAGTGAAAGAAAGGGTATGCCCCATGAGGCGTGGAGGCCGAATCTTTCTGCTGCTCGGCGTCATCGTCCTGGTTCTGGTGCTGTTCGGCCTGATCTACTATCTTCAGCAGAGCGGCGGCCAGGCCACCCAGCAGGGCGGGCCGGTGGTGCCGCCCACCGCCATCCCCAAGGTTCAGGTGGTCACCGCCAAGATCGACATCCCAAGCGGCACGGTGCTGACCGACACCGGCGCCCTCGAGCAGTTCCTCACCACCGAAGAGATCCCCGAGACGGACTACAACCGCGACCCCGGACAATACTTCACCAGCCCGAGCGAGCTGCTGAACAAAGTGACGATTCGCGATGTGCCGGCGCTGGAGAAGGTCGTCCGCTCGGCGGTGGTGGATACCGGCCTTTCGTTCCAGATCCCGCCGGCGCAGCCCGGTCAGCCGCGCCCGAAGGCCATCCCGTTCGAGGTTGATAATCTGCGGGGCGTGGCCGACCAGATCCAGCCGGGCGATTTCGTTGACGTAATCGCGTCGTTCGACGTGGGCCGCTCGTACTTCCAGCCGGCCCCGCCCGCGCAGCCGGGCGCCCCACCGGCATACAACCAGTCCGAAGTGACCAGCCAGTCCACCAAGACCCTGCTGCAAAACGTGCGGGTGCTGAAGATTCTCAAGCCAGCGGTGCCACCTTCTGGCACGCCGGGGCCGGAGAGCCAGCCGGCGCCGGCCGAGACCCAGGGCCAGGGCGGCCCGGCAGGCACCCCCGGGCCGCGGGAGCAGGGGGGCAGCCCGAACAGCTTCACGGCGGACGCTAAATGGATTCTCATTCTCGCTGTGACCGACCAGCAGGCGGAGGTCATGCGCTACGCCGTGGAGAAGGGGACGGCGATCACGCTCGCGCTGCGGGCGCGCGGCGATACCGCGCCCGAGACGACCCTGGGTATCACGCTGGACGCGCTGATCGCCCGCTACGGCCTGCCGGTCCCGGTGCCGGTCGGGCCGGCCGTCGCGCCGCCGAATGCGGTGAACCCGCCGGCCGCGACCGCAGTGCCGCCGACGGTCACGCCGTAAGCGCAGCAGGAGATTTCGCAATGTCCGAGCCTCAGAAGATTCGCGTCCTGATCGTTGATGACATTGCCGAGACGCGCGACAACCTCGAGAAGCTGCTGTTCTTCGAGAAAGACATCGAAGTCGTCGCCAAGGCCGGCACCGGGCGCGAAGCGATCGCAATGGCCAAACAGCATCAGCCCGACGTGGTGCTGATGGATATCAATATGCCGGACATGGACGGCATCGCGGCGACGGAAGCGGTGCTCACCCAGGCGCCGAACGTTCAGGTTATCATGATGAGCGTACAGGGCGAGCAGGACTACCTGCGCCGCTCCATGCTCGCCGGGGCGCGCGAGTTCCTGATCAAGCCGATCAGCGCGGAGGACCTCTACGCCGCTATCCGCCACGTCTACCGGCTGCGGACGACGCAGCGCCGCTATGTGCCGGTCGGGGCCGAGGGGGCGGCCGAGGCGGGGGCGGCGCAGCAGCAGGGGCAGATCATCGCCGTCTTCAGCCCCAAGGGGGGCGCGGGCACGTCCGCGATCGCCGCGAACCTGGCGGTCGCCCTGCGCCAGACGACGAGCAAGAAGGTCGCCCTGGTGGATGGCAACCTGATCCTGGGCGACCTCGGCGTCATCATGAACCTTGTTGCGAACAAGACGATCGCCGACCTGGCCAACCGGATCAACGAACTGGATCGCGATCTTCTCGCCGATGTGATGACGACCCATACCTCGCAGGTGAAGGTGCTGCTCGCGCCGCCCAACCCGCAGACCGGCGAGTTGGTCACTGCGGATCACCTCCGCTCGATCCTGGAGTTGCTGCGCAAGGAGTTCGACTATATCGTGGTCGATACACAGTCGTCGTTCCAGGACCGTGCCCTCGCCGTACTCGATCTGGCAGATCGCATCTTGGTGCTGATGACGCTGGAGATGACCTGTATCAAGAATATTAAGCAGTTTCTCGAAGTGGCCGAACTGCTCGAATACCCGAGCGAGAAGATCGTGCTGGTGCTGAACAAGGCGGATAATCGGCTGGGCATTCGGGTCGAAAATGTCGAGGAGAACATCCGGCACAAGGTGGCGCTCCAGATCGCGAACGCCCAGCACGAGATGACCCTTTCGATCAACCAGGGCGTGCCGATGGTGATCGAGAAACGCGGCCATCAGACGTCGAAGGACATCTTCGCGCTCGCTGCGCTGCTGAGCGCCGCGCGAGCTGCAGCCAAGGTGCCGGCGGGAGGCGAGAAAGCCGCCGCGAAGGGAGCGGAGAACCGCGGGCTGTTCTCGCGGTTGCTGACGAAGCGCTAGTGTGCGCTGCGCGCCGGGCTGAGGGGCAGGGGCGTGGAGCGAGCGTCCGGCGCGTGTCACCTGTGGGTCTGTGCTGAGCATAGTCCCTGGCACCGCGCCAGTGCCGAGTCAGGCGGCATGGCGCCAATGGATGACGGGCGGCATACTGGCTGCTCGCTGTTCCTTCGATCTGCGATCTGCCACCCGCCATGGCCCTAGAGAGGAAGAGGTGCAGCTATGTCTCTCCTGAAACGCATCGGCGGAACCGCGCCCGGGGACGGTAGCGCGCATCCGGCGCCCGCGGGCCCGGCGGCGATCGCGGCTAGCCGGGCGGCCGTCGCCCCGTCCCGCGAGGACGCGCAGCAGCAGGAGCTCAAAATTCGTGTCCAGGAGCGCCTGATCGGCGAACTTGACCCGAAGCTCGATCTCTCGAACGCCGTACGGGTGCGGCGGCAGGTGGAGGAGATTTTCAACACGATCCTCGACAGCGAGAACATCGTGCTGAGTCGCGCTGAGCGCGCCCGCATGTTCGAGAGCATCGCCGCCGATATCCTCGGTTTCGGGCCGCTTGAGCCGCTGTTGAACGACCCGGAGATCAATGAAATCATGGTCAATGGGCCGCGCCAGATTTACGTAGAGCGCCGTGGGAAGCTCCAGAAGACCGAGGTCGTTTTCAACAACGAGGACCACGTGATGCGCGTGATCGACCGGATCGTCGCGCCGCTTGGCCGCCGTATCGACGAGTCCTCGCCGATGGTGGACGCCCGCCTGCCGGACGGCAGCCGCGTCAATGCGGTCATTCGCCCGATCTCGCTGCTCGGCCCGGTGATCTCGATCCGCAAGTTCCGCAAGGAAGGGTTGACGATCGACGACCTGGTGCGCTTCGGTACGCTTACCCGCGAGATGGCGGAGTTCCTTTCAGCCTGTGTCCGGGCCCGGCTGAATATCATTGTGGCCGGGGGCACCGGCTCCGGCAAGACAACCACGTTGAATGTGCTGTCATCGTTCATTCCGGAGGACGAGCGGATCATCACCGTCGAGAACGCCGCGGAGCTGCAACTGCGCCAGGAGCATGTCGTTCCGCTCGAGTCGCGCCCGCCGAACATCGAGGGGAAGGGCGAGATCACGATCCGCGACCTGGTGATCAACTGCCTGCGTATGCGTCCGGAGCGGATCGTCGTCGGCGAATGCCGCGGCGGTGAGACCCTTGAGATGCTCCAGGCGATGAACACCGGCCACGACGGCTCCATGACGACGCTCCACGCCAACAGCCCGCGCGACGCGATCGCCCGCACGGAGACGATGTGCCTCATGTCCGGCATGGATCTGCCGGTGCGCGCCATCCGCGAGCAGATCGCCTCGGCGGTGAATCTGATCGTCCAGCAGGCGCGCCTGAAGGACGGTTCGCGCAAGATTGTCAATATCACCGAAGTGCAGGGCATGGAAGGCGACGTGGTCGTGCTACAGGATATCTTCGTCTTCGAGCAGACCGGGATCGACGAGCGCGGCAAGATCGTCGGCCAACTGAAGCCGACCGGCATCCGGCCCAAGTTTGTCGAGCAGTTCGAGTCGCAGAACATCTACCTGCCGCCGAACATCTTCGGCTACGGTGGCGAGCGGTTCTTCTAGGCCGGGGGGCGATACGATGAATCTACCGCCGAATATCTTGATTTACGCTGCGATCGGGCTGGTAAGCCTCCTCTTGGTAGCTCTCCTGTTCATGCTGACCCGCCGTACGGCGAGCGGCCCGGACGTGGGCAGCCGGCTGAGCCAGTACGCGGGCCGCCAGGGCCTGCGGGTGGAGCGGGAGGAGACGAAGGCCCTCTCCCGGATCGATGCGGCGGTGGCGCGGGGGAAGCAGGGCAGCCAGATCGCGCGCAACCTGGCGCGGGCCGATATCAAGCTGACAGTCACCGAGTTTATCGGTGTGAAGATCCTGGCGGCGCTGCTCGGGGTCGGGCTGGGCGCGCTCATCGGGCGTGCCAACTCGCTGGCGATGCTGCTCTCGGCGCTGGTCGGCGGCATTCTGCTCTCGTTCGTGCCAGACCTGTACGTCGCCTTTGCGGCGCGGCGGCGGGTGAAAGCGTTCAACAACCAGCTCGGCGACTCGATCACGATGATGGCGAACTCGCTGCGCAGCGGCTACAGCTTCCTCCAGTCGCTGGAGCTGGTGTCGCGCGAGGCGCCCGCGCCGACGTCGCAGGAGTTCCGCCGCGTGGTGCAGGAAGTCGGCCTTGGGCTTTCGACCGAGCAGGCGCTGGCGAATCTGCTGAAGCGCGTGCCGTCGGATGACCTCGATCTGCTGATCACCGCCGTCAACATCCAGATGGAGGTCGGCGGCAACCTGGCCCAGATTCTGGATACAATCGGGCACACCATCCGTGAGCGCGTCCGTATCAAGGGCGAGATCGCCGTGCTCACCGCGCAGGGGCGCATCTCGGCCTATGTGATCACCGCGCTCCCGATCGGCCTGGCGATTTTCATCACGCTCATCAACCCTGACTACATGGCCCCGATGTTCAAACTCGGCCTGCCGCCCCAGGCGTGGTGCTGCCTGCCGGTCGCCGGCGTGGTCATGATTGTGATCGGCTTCCTGGTGATTATGAAGATCGTGAACATCGAGGTGTAGAGGTGCGCCGATGAATCTCGCAGTGCTCATCGGGTTTGCGATGGTCTTCGGCGTGGCGCTGATCGCCATCGCGGTGGGGTTGCGCCGCTCGTCGCAGCCGAACACCATCGCCGATCGCCTCAACCAGTTCACCGAGCGGCCGCTCTCGCTGACCGAGCTGGAATTGCAGCAGCCGTTCAGCGAGCGCGTCGTGCTGCCGGCGGTCCGTGCCATCCTGGCGACGCTCGGGAAGTATGGGCCGAAGCAGAGCGCCGAGCGGCTGCAGCGCAACCTGGCGCTGGCGGGCAACCCCGGGCGGCTGACGCCGGCGATGTTTTCGGGCATCCGCATCGGCCTGGCGGTGCTGCTGTTTGCGATCTTCGGCCTGGTCACCTTTCCGTCTATGCCCTTCCTGCGCGCGCTGATGTACACGGCGGTCGGCGGCGGTATCGGGTATATCCTGCCCGGCATCTGGCTGGATCGCCAGATCAAGAAGCGCAAGAAGAACATACTCAAGGCGCTTCCGGACGCGCTCGACCTGCTCTGCATCAGCGTGGAGGCCGGCCTCGGCTTTGACCTGGCGCTGCAGCGCGTGGCCGATAAGTGGGACAACGAGCTTTCGATGGAGTTCCGCCGGGCGCTGGCGGACACGCGCCTCGGGCGGGCGCGGCGCGATGCGCTGCGCGATATGGCGGCGCGCACTGGCGTGGATGATGTCCAGACATTCGTTGCGGCGATCATTCAGGCCGAGCAGCTTGGTGTGTCGATCGGCAAGATCCTGCGCATCCAGGCCGACCAGATGCGCATCCGCCGCCGCCAGCGCGCCGAGGAGGAGGCCCACAAGGCGCCGATCAAGATGCTGATCCCGATGGTGTTCCTGATCTTCCCGGCGCTGTTTATCGTGATCCTTGGGCCGGCGGTCCCGCGCCTTATGTCCGCGCTCAGTGGGTTGTAGCGGGTTGTGGGCTGCCGCTGCGGAAATGGTAGCGTGCCGTTCGGCGAGATGCCTCTCGAGCGATGGACGGCGCGGCGGCTTTGCGGCCGCGGCGCCGTTTGTATGAAGACCGATGCCCGTCCAGACGCCGATCCGGATCGTCAACGCCAGCCGCGGCCGCCTGATCGCCGACCGGGCCGAGCTGGCGCGCAGCTTCTTCGCCCGTGGCCGTGGCCTGATAGGACGCCGCTCGCTGCCGGAGGGCTATGCGCTGATCATCTTCCCTGAGTCGAGCATCCATATGTTCTTTATGCACATCCCGATCGATGTCCTGTTTGTCGACCGCGAGGACCGGGTGATCGCGCTGCGCGAGTCGCTGCCGCCCTGGCATCCGTTCGCCGGGGTCGCGCCGTGGCGCGGCCGCTACGTGGTGGAGCTGCCGGCGGGGGTGATCCGCGCCACCGGTACGTCGGTCGGGGACCGGCTGGACGTGACGCCGCATCCGTGAGGTATGGCTGGCGCGGTATCGGCCACGTGCGACGGCGCGGTTGGCCGTAGACGGATGCCACTGGCTATGATACGATCACCCAACGTTGCCTCTTTGCAGTCGCCAGCGTGCCGATGTTGGCGCGCCCCGCTCCTGAAAAAATCTTTCTGATGTCTCGCGTGTAGTATCGGATCGCCCTCTCCAGCCTGCTGCTCGCAACACTGTTGCTTGCCGCGGCCCCTACCGGCAGCGCGCTCGCCCAGACGGCCAAGCGCTGCTTCCCCGAAACCGGCTACTGCATCGACGGCCCATCCGCCAGTTCTGGGGGCGCAACGGCGGCCTGCCGGTCTTCGGATTTCCGATCGGCCCGCAGCAGGAAGCGCTGATCGAGGGCCAGCCGTTCCAGGTGCAGCGCTTCGAGCGCAACCGCCTTGAACTCCACCCAGAGAACCAGGCCCCCTACGACGTGCTGCTCGGGCGGCTTGGCGCGGACCTGGCGCACCAGCGCGGGTGGCGGTAGGGTTTTCCGCGTTCGAGCGATCAATGATATCGCGCAGGGATGGTTGGAGGGATGGCCGTCCCTCCCTGGGAAGTACCGCCGTCATATCTCTTGGTCCGGATTTGATCAGCCAGGCGGGAAGCGAACGTCTGACTCCGCGCTATAATGATTGCAGCGCAAGACCTGCGGAGAATCCTTCATGACGACTTCCTCTCCCGCCCGGCCGGGCCGCTATGGCCCATACGGCGGCAGTTTTATCCCCGAAACGCTCGCCCCGGCGATCGCCGCGCTTGCGGCCGCCTTCGAGGCGGCCCGCGCCGACCCGGCCTTCTGGGCGGAGTTCGACCACCTGCAGCGCACATTCGTCGGCCGGCCCACCCCGATCACCTATGCCCGCCGGCTGAGCGAGCGCTGCGGCGGCGCGCAGATCTACCTCAAGCGCGAAGACCTGGCTCATACCGGCGCGCACAAGATCAACAACGCCCTCGGCCAGGGGCTGCTCGCCCGGCGCATGGGCAAGACCCGAATCATCGCCGAGACAGGGGCGGGCCAGCACGGCGTGGCGACCGCCACCGTCTGCGCGCTGCTGGGGATGGCGTGCGTCGTCTATATGGGCACCGACGACATGGCCCGCCAGCGGCCGAATGTGTTCCGCATGCGGCTGCTCGGCGCGGAGGTGCGCGGCGTGGAGAGCGGCTCGCGCACGCTGAAGGACGCGGTCAACGAAGCGATGCGCGACTGGGTGACGAACCCGGACTCGTATTACCTACTCGGCTCGGCGCTCGGGCCGCACCCGTACCCAGCGATGGTGCGCGAGTTCCAGCGTGTGATCGGGCGCGAGGCGCGCGCCCAGATGCTGGAGCTCGCCGGGCGGCTGCCGGACGTGGTGATCGCCTGCGTCGGCGGCGGTTCGAACGCGATCGGGATCTTCAGCGAGTTCATCGCCGACGAGCAGGTAGAGCTGCGCGGCGTCGAGGCCGGCGGGCGTGGGCGCGGCCTGGGCGAGCACGCCGCCCGCTTCAGTGGTGGGCGGCCGGGTGTGTTCCAGGGGGCATTCACCTACGTGCTGCAGGACGACGACGGCCAGATCGCGCTGACGCACAGCATCTCCGCCGGGCTGGATTATGCCGCCGTCGGCCCGGAGCACGCCCATCTGCACGACGACGAGCGCGCGTTCTACACGTCGGCCTCGGACGAGGAGGCGCTCGCGGCGTTCCAGACCCTTTCCGAGCTGGAAGGGATCATTCCAGCGCTGGAGAGCGCCCACGCCGTCGCTGAGGCGATCAAGCTAGCGCCGGCGCTCCGCCCCGATCAGATCATCCTCGTCAACCTCTCCGGCCGCGGCGACAAAGACATTTTCACGGTCGCGGACGCGCTTGGCGTGGCGATCTAGACGATGGGCGGCGGCGGACACCGCCTGCCGCCTGCGCCGCAACCCGCCTGCCGCGGAATACGTATTGCTTGTAGACTCTTGCCGGCATCGCCGCGTGCGATAGAGATGGAGGCCTTGGAATGCGCTACGGCATTCGGTGGTTTATTCCGCTGCTGCTCCTGCTACTGCTGGCGACGCCCGCTTTGGCGCAGGGTAGCCTGACGTTCACCGACGAACGCGGCAACCTCGACCGCAACGCCGTCTCCAACGCCGCCCAGCCGCTCGTCAGCCGCGGCGCGCGGGTAGCGATCTACAACGTCAACGGCGGCAGCCAGGACGACTTTCGCCAGCGGCTGCTCAACGATGGCCTGGCGCGGCCGGACGGCCAGGTGCGCAACGAGCTGATCGGCATCTATGTCTCGACCGGCCCGAACCTGGTCTACATCCGCTTCGGCGATAACTGGAGCCGCGCACTGAACAGCCGCTACCAACGGATCATCGACGATCAGATCGTGCCGAACCTGCGCCGAGGCGACTACACCGCCGCCTTCACCAGCGCGCTGGGGTCGCTCGGAAGCGCGATCGGCGCAGGCGGTACGAGCGGCGGGACCGGCGGCGGCGCGACCGTACCGGGGACAGCCGGAGGAACCGGCTTCCTCGGGCCGTTGCTCTTCTGCGGCGCGATCCTGGCGGTTGTCGCTGGCGTCTTTGTCTGGCGTGCACGCAGTAAGACCCAGGCGACCGCCAAAGCCGCCGCGACCGCGCGGCAGGCGTTCGAGGAGGCCCGCAGCCGGGCTGGCGTGGCGATCACCGACTTCGGCCGCGAGCTGGCCGAGGCGCGCGAGAAAGCCAAATTCGACAAGGTGTCGTACGCACCGGAGCAGGTGCAGCAACTCGCCCGGTTGCAGGGGCAGGCCGAAGAGTATTTCGCTCGCGCCCAGGAGCGCTACAAGGCGATCGGTGATCAGCTCGACCAGATGAAGACCCCGCCGGGCGACAGCGACTACCAGCAGGCTGCCGTGGCCTACGACGACGTGCTGAAGGAGATCGAGGCCGCCCGCCCGCTGCTGGCGCAGGCTCAGCAGATGCGCGCCGAGTTGGACAAGGTGAACGCCGCTGTGCCAGGCGAGCTGGACAAGGCGAAGCAGGCCCTGGCCGCCGTTGGCGAGCAGATCAACGTCGTTGCCGAGGACTTCGGCCAGCCGGACGCGGTGACCGGCCCGGCGCAGCGGCTCGTGGCGCAGGCCGACGCGCTGTTCCAGGAGGGGCGCGGCAGCGAGGCGATCAATGCGGCGCGGCAGGCCATCGCCGCGGTCGGCGAGCTGCGGGCCGCGATCGAGCGCTACGCCCGGATTCGGCAGGGGATCGCCGCGGGGCGCACCGCTGCGCAGCAGGTCGCGATTCAGGGCTACAAGGTCGCGCCGGGTATGGCGGCCTTCGACAATGCAGCGGCGACGTTGCGCCAGGCGGCGGCGGCGTTGGAGTCGGGTGGGGTGCAGGCGGCCGCGCCGCTGCTCGACACCGCCGAGGCGCAGCTCGCGGAGGCTGTGGCGCGCGGCGGCGGGATGCCGCAGCTCCAGCAGCAGAACGCCGCGCGCATCCCGCAGCTCACAGAGCAGCTCAACCAGCTCGATGCCTACATCGCCCAGGGCAAAACCACGTTCGAGACGGTGCGCGGCTTCGCCGAGAGCGCCTGGAGCGACATCCGCGGCAACGGCAGCGAGGCCGAGGCCAGCGCCGCGCGGGCGCGGCAGGCCATCCAACGGGCGACTGAGCGCAACACGATGGAGGTTCAGGACTTCTACGGCGCGCACCAGGATCTCGAGGTCGCGGCGCAGGAGATCGCGCGTGGCCGGACGTTGATCGACACGGTCGTGCAGCGCCTGCGCGATCTTGAGAACGCGCGCAACACCGCCCGCGACGAGATCGCGCTCGCCGAGTCGGACATCAACGCCGGCTGGGAGTTCGTACGCGCCCACGACCCGGACGTCGGCAAGCAGCCGGAGCAGGCCCTGCAGCGGGCACAGGCGCTGGTCGAGCAGGCGAACGCTGAGATGGGCAAGGAGCAGCCGGACTGGCTGGCGCTGGTGAAGCTGGCGCGCGAGGCGAATCGCCTGGCGGACGAGGCGCTGGCTGGCGCGCGCAGCGAAGTCGAAGAGATGAACAAACTGCGCGCCATGGTGGACAACGCGCGCCAGGTGGCGGCGGGCGAGGTGCAGAAGATCGTCAACTTCGCCAAAGTGCATCCCGAGATCATCGGCCCGGACGAGGAGCGCAACATCCAGGCGCTCCAGGCGGAGCTTCAGGCGGCCGATGCCGGCCTCACGGCAGCCGGCTCGCAAGAGGAAGAGGCGCGCGCCACGCAACTACGCGATACGCTGGATCGCTACACCCGGATCGAGAACGCGGCCGAGGCGCTGTACCAGGCGATCTACGGCGCGTTCCAGCAGGCCGATGCGCTGCGCAGGCAGGTGGGCGAGGCGGTGCAGCAGGCGCAGGATGCGATCGCGCAGGCGCAACGGACATTACAGGCGAACGCCGGGTATGTCAGCAGCGCGTCGCCGGGTGTGAGCATGCTGCAGGATGCGGTTGCGGCGCTCCGGTCCATCCGGGCCGTGACGACCGAAGCCGAGGCGCAGCAGGCGATCGCGACTGCCGAGCAGGCGCGCAGGGCGGCGGAGCAGGCCGCGGCGATCTTCGTGAATGAAGCCGAGGTGAACCGCGATCGCGACGCGGCGCGCCGCGGCCCCTCCTCGGGGGACTTCCTTAGCGGGATGATCCTGGGCTCGATGTTGGGCGGCGGCCACCGTGGCGGCTGGGGTGGCGGTGGCTGGGGGGGTGGTGGCGGTGGTGGCGGCGGTGGCGGCTGGGGTTCGGGCGGCGGCGGTGGCGGCAGTTGGGGGGGCGGCGGCGGCGGTGGCGGCGGTTGGTAAGGCGGCAGCACGAAGGCCAGGGCAAACGCCCTGGCCTTCACGATGTTATGGACATGCCGCTTGCGGGCGAGGCGCTAGCGGGTGGCCTGCAGCTCCTCGCGCTCCCACGGCAGCAGCGCGGTGGCCTGGCCGTTCTCGCGCGGCAGCCGCACCAGCAACTGCGGCCCATAGGCAAAAAAGAAGCCGTGCTCCGTGCACGACAGCAGGTCACGATCCCCCACCAGCGGCGTGCCACACTGTGGGCAGCGATAGTCAGTTCGGAGTTCACAGCGGATAGTCATCGCATCTCTCCTCACCCCAGATGCACAAACGCCTACCCCATCCACGGGGCAGGCGTCGTCGCACTGCTGGTGGCCGTTCAACGGCATTCATTTCAGGCAGGGGAAGTATAGCAGTTTTTCCGATGCTTGTAAAGGGGGGCTTGGCGAATACCGCCGTGCGTGGCTGCGCCTCATGTGGCCCTCTGCCCGGGCGCACCCCTGGCCATTGACAAGCCGGTCCACTTGATCTATCATCAGCCAGTCTCTCCGATGGTCAGGAAGCTCCATCCGCCGCGTGGCGAGAGTTGAGCCGTGCGTGGCGCCGCAGCCACGAGGGCGGGTCGCCCGCACCGCGATTCCTGTGCGGCGCGGCCGAGCCTGCCGCCAACGCTTCCCATCCAAATCCGTGCCGTGCCGGCGAGGTGCCCCTCGCCGTGGCTTTCCACTAGCATGAGGAGGATTCGGATGCACACACATGCTCGTGCGGGCTCGCTCAGATTGCTCCTGCCGCTGGCGCTGCTCGTGCTGGCGGCCTGCGGCGGCGCCCCGGCGGCCCCGTCGCAGCCGGCGACCAGCGCCCCGGCGGCCCCCGCCCCCACCACCACCCCGGCCACACCGATCCCGACGCTGGCGCCGGTCGCCGTGCAGCCCACGGCGGCGGTGCAACCGACAGCCGCAACGGAGGGCGCTACCAAGCCGCTGCCGCCGGACGCTGCACCTCCCGAGCGGCAGGTGTTCGTCAGCTATTTCGACAACACGGCGACCTTCACCACGCTCGACAACATGGAATCCGTGTACAACCAGGGCGGCTTCGGTGCGATCGTCAACCTGCTCGGCGAGCCGCTCGTCCGCCTGAACAAGGACTTCGAGCTTCAGCCGGCGGCCGCCCTGAAGTGGACCTCGAACCAGGACGCGACCGAATGGACCTTCGAGCTCGATCCGAACCTGATCTGGAGCGACGGCACGCCGTTGACCGCCGACGACTACGTGGCGACCTTCCGCCATGCCGCCGACCCCAAGCATGCCTGGGACTTCGCCTGGTACTATGGCGCGCCCGGGGCGATCAAGAACTGGGACAAGGTCGTCGCGGGGGAGCTTCCGGTCGACCAGCTCGGCGTCATCGCCAAGGGGCCGCACACGCTCGTGTTCCAGACGGAGACGCCCGCGCCCTTCCTGCCCGCTAAGTTGCTCTACAGCATTGTGATGCAGAAGGCGGCGATGGAGAAGTACGGCCCGCTGTACAACAACGATCCGGCGACCTCGGTCTCGTCCGGGCCGTTCATTCTCAAGGAATGGAAGAAGGGCGAGCGGATCGTCTACGAGGCGAATCCGATGTATCGGGGCAGCAACAAGCCCTACCTGCGCAAGGTGATCCATATCGGCGCGAAGCCGGAAACGCATTTCGCCGGCTACCAGGCCAATGAAGTCGACTATGTGCATTCGCAGGCGCTGCAAACCGCCGATAACGAGATCATCAACGCTGATCCGGAGCTGAAGAAGCAGCTTCGCCTCAACTCCGGCGACTTCCGCACGGATTATCTGTTCTTCGACTGCCAGAATCCGCCGTTCAACAATGTCAAGGTGCGGCAGGCGTTCAGCCATATTATTGATCGCGATACGCTGATCAAGAACATCCTGACGCCGCAGCAGGCGATCCCGGCCTACTCCTTCCTGATGCCGGGCTTCCCGGCCTCCAATTCGGAAGGGCTGAAGGATATCCAGAACTACGACCCGGAGAAGGCGCGGGCGCTCCTGGCCGAAGCCGGCTACCCCGGCGGCAAGGGCTTTCCCAAGCTGACGCTGTGGCTGCGCAGCGAAAACCAGCTACGGCAGGCGCTCGGGCAGGCGATCGCCGCGACGATCAAGCAGGAGCTGGGGATCGAGGTCGAGGTGTCGAACAAGGAATACGATACCTATATGGAGGCGCTGAACGCCAAGCCGACACAGATCCAGTTCGGTATGGTCTCCTACGGCATCGATTTTGTCGATCCGTCGAATATGCTCGGTGTCTGGCTCGGCGGCGGGCGGCACAACTGGAACAACGCGGAGTATGATAAGCTGGTGAGCGAGGCGGCGGCCAGCACCGACCAGGTGGGGCGCATCAAGCAGTTCCAGGAGGCGGAGAAGCTGCTGGTGACGGAAGCGCCAGGCGTCTTTATTGTCCACCGCACCCGCGCCGACCTGCTGAAGCCGTGGGTCAAGGGCTCCGAGCTGGAGCCGAACAAGGCCGGTTTCGCGGCGATGCAGTGGCCTGATTTCAGCGCGCAGAGCACTGTGCCCGGATCGATCTACATCGGCAAGGAGGTAATGAATTTCCGCAAGGAGCCGCCGAAGTAGGCGCGTGGCTCGTGCGGCTGTCTGCAACAGGCGGGTTGAAGAGAGCCGGCCAGGCGTGCGCCCCCGATCCGTGTGAACGCTGGACACACAGGTTCTGAGCGCAGGTGGGCGGTGTGGCGCCGGGGCGTAGCTGGACTGCTTACGTTCCGGCCCCCGGTGCACTCGCCGCCGAACGAACGCTGAAGGTGCCCTATGGCGCGCTATCTTGCCGGGCGGATCGCCGGCCTGGTTGTCGTTTTCTTTCTCGTCTCGGTCGTCGCCTTCCTGTTGATGCACTCCATCCCAGGCGGGCCGTTCGACGAGGGGCAGATGCCGCTGCCGCCCGCCGCGAAGGCCAACATCCTGGCGAAATACGGGCTCGACAAGCCGCTGTACGAGCAGTACCTGCGCTACATGGGCAGCGCGCTGCGCGGCGACTTCGGCTACTCGTATCAAAGCCCGGATGAGACGGTGATCGGCCTGATCGGCCGCACCTGGGGCGTAAGCATTGCGCTGGGCGGCATCACGGTCATCGTCGCGCTCGGCGGCGGCAGCATACTCGGCACCATCGCGGCGATCCGCCAGAACTCGTGGCTGGACTACAGCATCACGTTTGTCGCCACGCTCGGCCTTACCCTGCCGAATTTCGTGATCGGCCTGTGGCTCATCTTGCTGTTCGCCGTACAGTTGCGCTGGCTGCCGCTCGGTGGCTGGGGGACGGACTGGCGGCAACTGATCCTGCCGGTGATCACGCTCGGGTTGGCGCCGCTGGGGATCGCTGCGCGCTACACCCGCGCCAGCCTCGTCGAGGTGATGAGCGCCGATTACATCCGCACAGCGCGCGCCAAAGGCCTGCGTGAGCGGCTGGTGATCTGGCGCCACGCGATCAAGAACGCGCTCATCCCGATCATCACCGTGCTCGGGCCGCGCATCCCCGACCTGATGACCGGCACGATTTTCGTGGAAACGATGTTTCGTATCCCCGGCCTTGGGAAGTTCTTCGTGACAAGCGTGACCGCGCGGGACTATCCGATGATCATGGCGCTGATGCTGCTCGTCGCGCTGACGTGGGGCGTGCTCTATTTGCTAACCGATATCCTCTACACGGTGATCGATCCGCGTGTGCGGCTGACCTAGCGCACGCCCCGAGGCGAAACGATGGGTGTGATCGCCAGCGACAACGAGACCAACGCCAAAGCCGCCGTGCCCGAAGTTGGCGTGCGCCAGCGCTATGCGAGCCTCTGGCGCGACGCCGCGCGCCGATTCTCGCGCAACCGGCTGGCGATGGCAGGGTTCGTGGTGGTGGCGCTGCTGATCGGCGCGGCGATCTTCGCTGATCTGCTGGCGCCTTATCCGTATGACTTCGCCGTGTTGACCCAAGCGCGCAAGCCGCCGG
Source organism: Roseiflexaceae bacterium (assembly GCA_042408595.1). Lineage (GTDB taxonomy): Bacteria > Chloroflexota > Chloroflexia > Chloroflexales > Roseiflexaceae > JBHOQX01. Next base: position 29,992 of record JBHOQX010000017.1, read on the forward strand.
GAACCCCCGGCTATCTGCTGGGCACCGACGAAGTAGGCCGTGACATGCTCAGCCGGCTGATCTACGGCGCGCGCATCTCGTTGATCGTCGGCTTCTCGGTCGCCGGCATCTCGCTCCTGATCGGTGTGGCGCTCGGCCTGGCAGCCGGGTTTCTCGGCGGCTGGGTAGATTTCGCAGTGATGCGGGTGGTGGAGGTGTTCACCGCCATTCCGCAGATTCTCTTTGCGCTGTTCCTGGTGTCGATCTTCGGCGGCGGTCTGTTCAATATCATCCTCGCGATTGCGCTGATCTCGTGGGTGGATATCTGTCGGCTCACCCGGGCCCAGCTTTTCAGTCTGCGTGAAAAGGAGTTCGTCGATGCGGCCCGCGCGCTCGGCGCCTCCGACGCCCGTATCGCTGTCGGCCACATCCTGCCGAACGCCCTGACGCCCCTGATTATCGCCGTCACCCTCGCCATTCCGGCGGCGATCTTCACCGAAGCCGGGCTGAGCTTCCTCGGGCTCGGCATCAACGACCCGCTGCCGAGTTGGGGCAAGATGGTGGGCAATTCGCAGGCCTATATCCGCGTCTACTGGCACATCGGCCTCTTTCCGACCCTGCTGATCGCGTTGACGATGCTGGCCTTTTCGTTGATGGGCGATGGCCTGCGCGACGCGCTGGACCCACGGGCGCGGAAGGTCTGACTCGACGGAGCGAGGCATGCCGCAGGAAACCCTCCGCGCGTTGCGCGATTTCGCCGCCGAGCTTGCGTGGCAGGCCGGCAAGCTCACGCTACGCTATTTCCAGACGGGCCTCACGCCCGATCTGAAGGCTGACCGCTCGCCCGTGACCGCCGCTGACCGCGAGGCGGAGCGGCTGATGCGGCAGATGATCGCGGCGCGCTACCCGGAGCATTCGATTCTGGGCGAGGAGGAGGGCGAGACGCGGCCCGGCGCAAGCTTCCGCTGGATACTCGACCCGATCGATGGGACGAAGACCTTTGTGCGTGGCGTACCACTGTACGCCGTGCTTGTCGGGCTAGAGCGCGAGGGTGAGCCGGTGGTCGGTGCGGTGAATCTGCCGGCGCTGGGCGACTTCCTGGTGGCGGCGAAGGGCGAGGGGTGCCTGTGGAACGGCCGGGCGGCGCGCGTCTCGCCGGTGGCAGCGCTGCACGAGGCGCTGCTGCTGGCGACCGATACGGAAAGCATGGCGCGGTATGGCCGGGCCGCGGCCTATCGCCGGCTGGCCGCGGCGACGGCGATGCAGCGTACCTGGGGCGACGCCTACGGCTACGTGCTGGTCGCGACCGGGCGGGCCGAGGTGATGCTCGATCCGGTGATGAGCGTGTGGGACTGCGCGGCGCTTGAGCCGGTGCTCACCGAGGCCGGCGGCAGCTTCACCGACTGGCGCGGCAGATCGACGATCCACGGCGGCGAGGCGATCGCCACCAACGGCCTGCTGCTTGATGAGGTGCTGCGCCTGGTGAATCCGTGAATAGTGGCTGGCGATGCGGCCCACCCGTGCTCCGCCCGGGGTCGCCGGCGCGGGCTGCCGTGGGGGCGTGGTGGCCGCGTGCTGGCGAGCCGCCTATGTGACAACATCGTCAGCTCCGGCCGGCCAGGCACCTGCTCGCATCCGCCTCATCTCCCCAGTGGTGACAGCATGGCAGGCAGCATGCGAACAGATTCAGCGTGCAGGCCGGCGTGTGCGGTGTTGGCCGCTGCCTGAGAGCGGGCGCTCCGCCAGGCCCTGCCGGACCACGCCGGCCCACCGACGCTGCAGGCGGACCTGCACGCCCTGCGCGCGCGTCGTGGCGGCGCTCGGCGCCGCCCCCCCGGATGCGGCCGCATGGCGCGCGATCGGCGCGGCGCTGGCGATCAGTGGCAAGACGGTCGAGAAGCATATCCGTGCCATCTACGACAAGCTGGGCGTGAGCGCGCGCGTCGCGGCGGCGCACTGGTGGCGGAGCGTGGTGGGGCGGGACGGAGCCGAGTGAATACGTAGGGGAATCCCCCATTGACCGGGCCGCATGCTCCTGTGAGACGCGGGCTATCGACGCACATCCTGGAATACAGCCAGGCGGTCAGCTTCCCGGCCGGCGGGCCGACGACCCGCGAGAACCCGAGCGGCGATGCGGCCAACCTGCCGGCGTGTAATGCCCCCCATTTGCCAAACCACTAGGACGCCTTGTTTGACCGACGGCAGGCGCGGCTCCGCCGCGGGCTTGCGAGGAGCGAGGTCGTCGCTTCGCGTACGCCCTACGCCGCTCGCAAGCCCTGGTTTGGTGGGTCGGACACCGGCGGCTGCCCCTTGGCGCGATACTCGTGGGGGCTCAGATAGCCCAGCGACTGATGCGGTCGCTCGTTGTTGGACCACTCCAGCCAGGCCCTCACCGCCCGTCGTGCCTCGGCAAAGAAGGAAGCCCAGCCCGTTGTCATGGCGCAGCACCGGCGTCTCACCTGCCGGTCGTAGCGTCCCCAAGCGCGTCCGACACGCCATCTCTAGCGCTCGCTCCGCTTCCTGGGCCCGTCCGCGCAGCGCGAACTCCCAGCCCACAATCGCGCGGTCGTGCAGTCGATCACTGCGCCCAGGTGGCCCCCCGTCACGTCCGCAATACACGTGGCAGCTGTCCATCGCCCAGCGCTCGTTGGAGCGCTCCGTGCGCGAACGCGCCTGCTGCACCCGTGGCTTCGGGCTGGCCTGGCGCTGCGGCACCGTCCAGCGCTGCTCCCGCATCAGCTGGTAGACCTGTTTGCGGTTGACGGTGAGCGTCTCGCGCCTGCGCAGCCGCGCGCAGATGCGCCGATAGCCGTAGGTGGGGAACTCCGCGATGAGCAGCTTGATCCGTGTAACGAGCAGCTCGTCCTGGGAGGGTTCGGATGCCGACGGTTTCGTCTCGTCCGCAGGGGCCTGCGCAGCTTCTGTCCCATAGCGTGTCGAGCGAGTGCCGTTCAGACGCGGTACAGCGGGCTGCCGCTCAACACCAGCTCCAACGACCGCCTCTCCACCAGCACGCCGAAGCGTACCCACTCCGGCCCGCCCTCGTCCGTGCCCACGCGGAAGCTGCCGTCGGGGAGCGGCACCAGCTCCTCCTCGTCCGCCCCCGCGCCGTCGTAGTCGCTGGTCCAGAGCAGGAATAGCCGGCCCTTGCGCAGCGCCACGGCCACGCCCGGCACCCAGGGGTTATGTGCCCGATAGCGGCCGGGATAGGCCGCCCACTCGGGCAGGTGCGCGAACTGGGTTGGGCCACCGTACCCCGCGCCGGTGTACCAGGCCGGGCCGTGCGTCGCCTCCACGACCCGCCCGCGCTCGTCGCGCCCGAACCGCAGCAGAAAGTCGTCCAGATCCGGGTGCGGCACGAAGAAGGCGTCGCCGCCGCGCGGCACAAGCGCGACGCGCTCGTCGTCGTAGATCAGCAGTAGCCGCTCACCTTCGGCGGCGAGCGTCAGCAGCCCCGCATCATCCTCGCCGCCCGAGCCCCAGACGTAGACGCCGGCGTACTGTTCGGCATCTTCCACCCGCGTGCGCTGCGACGGCGGCGGCACCTCGGGCAGCGCCTCGCCGCGGCGCCACGCACGCAGGCAGGCCAGCGCGAAGGTGGCGATCGCCGTGGGACTGCCGGGGCCGTTGAGCAGCGCCACCGCCCCCAGCCCGTCGTCCAGGTCGCAGCGCAGGTGGGCGGCGAAGCCAGGCATGCCGCCGTGGTGCCACAGCAGCGTGTGGCCCTCCACCTGCTGGACGTTTACCCCGTAGGCGTAGCGGTGATCCGCGTTGAAGCGGTGGCCGCCGGCGGTGAGCAGCCGGAACCCCTCGCGGGTGAGCAGCCCGCCGTCAACCGATTGCCCGCGGCCGAGCAGCACGCGCGCGAAGGCGGCCATGTCACCGGGAGTGGCGGCGATGCTCCCGTCGCCGGTGGCGGTCTCGACGAACGGCGCCGGCGCCAGCGGGCGGGACGGGTGCCACGGCCGGTCGTCGTACAGCGCGGCGTAGCCGACGGCCATGCGCGGCCGGATCGCAGCCGTGATCGCGGGCTCAGTGTCGTACATCCTGAGGATGTTCAGGATACGTTCGCCGATGATCTTGGGGTAGGGCATGCCCGCGAGGCGCTCCAGCAGCAGCCCAAGCGCTTTGTAGCCCAGGTTCGAGTAGTGGAAGCGCGTTCCCGGCGCCGTGGCGGCCCGCCGCTCGCGCAGCGCCCACACCTGGTAGCGCGCCTCGGGCGTGTGGTCCGGCCCGGCTGGGATGCCAGCGGTGTGGCACAGCAGGTGGTGCGGCGTGACGGGCGCGAAGTCCGATGGCAGGGCGAACCAGGGCAGCAGCTCGTGCAGCGGTCGGTGCAGGTCGAGCCGCCCGGCCTCGGCCTCCTGCACCAGCGCGATCGCGGTGAACAGCTTGCCGATCGAGCCGATCTCCAGCAGGTGCTCGGGCGTGAGCGGCGCGCGCGCGGCCAGGTCGGCGTAGCCGTAGCAGCGCACCGCCAGCGTCCGCTCGCGGTCGGTGAGCGCCAGCGCCGCGCCGGGCGTGTTTGCGTCGGCCATGCGCGCGGCGGCAAAGGCGTCGATGCGGGCCAGGGCGGCTTCGAGGGTTGTCATTGGCGAACCTGTGTGGCAAATCGGAAGAACACTAGACACCGATACTCCTGTCTGCTATGCTAGCACTATCCCCACGGCAACACAACTCGGGACGATAAGCGGCGCAGAAGTCGGGCAATTTTTGGCTGGACGGTACTCTACGGCCATTGCGCTCCAGGGGTTCGTCGAGTACGGCTGAGATGCGGTGTATCGTCTGCGTAGCGGAGGCGCTTATGCTCTCCGTTGCCGAGTCGTTGGCTCAGATCTCGCTCAATCCTGAGTTATCTGTCCGATTGGCGCAACTCCTGCCGCTGGAGTTGCGTGGCCTGCTGAGCGTTGCCGACGACCTCTCGGCGCCCCAACATCAGGTGATTCATATCCACCTCCGGCGATTGTGGTGTGCCATGAGCGCAATGGTGCCGCGCTGGGTCGTCGACATGATCGCGACACCAGGCGCTCAGCAGGCACATAGCGTCGATGGCATGCTCCTCTACGCTGATCTGGCAGGGTTCACAGCGCTCACAGCCCGCCTCCAGAGACAGGGACGTGGCGGGAACGAGCGCATCGCATGACTGAGGCGATCAACCGCTTCTTTACGGCGACAGTTCCGATCGCACTCGATCAAGGCGGCGATCTGCTTGCATTTGGTGGTGATGCGCTGCTCGTGGCATTCGTAGAGGGCGAGCATGCGGCTGCGGCTGCTGGCGCGGCTTGGGGGATGCAGCAGGCTGTCGCCGCGCTCGCTGGAAGACCTGAAGGCGGGGACCGCTGGCGGAGCGGCCCAAGCCACCTCCTCGTTCCAGGACCAAGGGGTAGTGGTGAGGGTGGCACGCCGCCACCGCCATGCCCGCGCTGCACGGCGACCACCCTGCGCTCCGCGCAGGGCATAGGTGGGCAGCGTGCGAGTGGCCCCACCGCAGCAGCCGGAACCTCTCCCAGCGCATGCTGACGCCTCCGGTCAGTGGCTCCGGCCAACGGCTGGCCGAGCCACCGCGGGGTGCAGCTCGCGGCGCGCAGGACGAAGCCCGCTTCCACGGGCTAGAGGGTGAGCTTGCATCCCCTTAGCAGTGTGCGTCTGGCGATCACCGCCACCGGCGCGCTGCTCAGCCAACAGGAATTCGCCCCGTGGGGCAAAGTCCGCAGCGGCGGCATCAGCCAGACCAGCCTGAATGACACCGGCCAGCGGCTGGACGGGACGGGCTGGTTGGAGTAGCATGCCCGCTACGACGACCCGGGGTTGGGGCGCTTCATCTCGGCGGACCGTGTGGTGCCGGGGGCCGGCCCACTGACCGCGGCGCCGCACGACTCCACCGCGCGGGCGGCGTGGGCGGCGGGGGGCGGGGGGCCGGGCGACCCGCAGGACCTGAACCGCTACGCCGACGCGCGGACTCATCCGCTGCGCTGGACGGATCCGACGGGGCATTGTGTCTGGGATGCCTGCGTGGTGGAGGGCGCCGCCCTGGTCGCCATCGCTACGGCGGCGGTATGGGTTGGATTCCAGGTCTGGAATGCGATCGACCCGCCCGGTGGGCACCCGATGCCCCCGTCGGCTGCCCCGGCGAGCGATACGGGTGGACAAACGGCGGATCCGCCACTGCCGACGCCGCCACCCAACACCAGTGATGGGCCTGGTAAATGGGAAACTGCAAATGAGGCGATGTCTGATCGAGCGCGGGGATACCAGCAGCAGATTACCGGTCGAAGCGGGCAGGTGTATCGTGTCAATGGCGTCAAATTTGATGGCTATCGGCATGGAACACTTCGCGATGCGAAGGAACCTGGTTACGCGAACTTTTTCGAAAACGGACTACCGAAGCGCTGGTTCAAAGCAAGTGCCCAGACGTTGGTTGCTGCAGCTCAGCGCCCAATTGTGGCCGCTCGTGGAATGCCAATCGAATGGCATATAGCAGAACAAGAGGCAGCTGACGCAATACGTGCGTTGCTACAGAACAACAATGTTACGGGTGTTCGAGTTGTTTGCACACCACCAGCAACCTGATAATTCCTCATAGGAGGTTTACGATGATTTGGGATGTTTGTGTTCAAGATCTGCCGATTGATGCTCGCACCATAGAAGACATACCTGGTGATTTCGTTCCGTCGTCGATTGGTCGAATTTCGGAGATTATCATGAAGATCCTGGAAATTGCGCCGTTCTATGAGAAGATATCTAAATATTCACAGCATATAGAGCGCTTGAACTACTCGACGGAGTAGGACGTGAATATGGGCGATTTTAATCATGCTCTCGCTTGGATCGGTAGTGTCTTCGTAGTCTTTACTCAAACGGCGATATGGATTCAACCAACTAAGTGTTCGCTCGGTAATCCAGCGCTTAGGTTGCACTTGAAAGTCTTTCTGGTCGGCTGACCGTTTGACAATTTCCAGCACAAAGCGACACCAAACCTGCACATAGTCAAGGAGTTCACCACAATACGCACTGTCGGCCCAGATCTTCTTGATACGCGCAAACTGCTGCTGCACTTCGTCGCACAACTGAACACCCCCATCTCGATCGTTCAGCGATACGGGGGTGACTATCACCAAAAGCAGCAGGCCAAGCGTGTCGACCACGATATGGCGCATGCGCCCTTTCACCTGCTTACCGGCATCGTAGCCGCGCGCCTCGCCATGGCCAGTAGTTTTGACCCGAATGACTATCTATCACAGCGGCGCTTGGCTCAGGCTGCTTGCCCGCTGCAACACGGGCAAATTCACGCAAGCTTGCAAGTACGTGATCCCAGATGCCCTGACGTGTCCACTTCAAGTAATAGGAGTTGACGTGACGGTAATCCGGAAAATCGTGGGGCAACATGTCCCATTGGCAACCCGTTTTATCAAGATAGAAGATCGCATTGGCAATCTCACGAAGATCGACGGTCCGTGGTCGTCCTGGACCAGAAGGCTGGGCCAGAAGCGGTGCAATCCATTCCCATGCCGCATCACTCAGATCGCTTGGGTACGGCTTTCGTTCAATTTGCCTGTTCATCCCTTATCCCTTTCGCTGCTCATAACCTCCTTTCGCTTACGTAGCAAATCTTGTGTCTTCAGCTACTTAATTTTTAGATAGCTTCTGAGGAGCGCGAGCGGATGCGCAGTGAGCGCAATCGTAACGTTTGCCCTCACTGCGGACAGGCAATCGATGATCAATGTGCGTGCTGATCAAACAACGACTTTCAAGTCCAATGCGCCAGAGCACATCGTCCACTGCCGGCAACGTGTGAGTCACACAATGATGCTTGTCAAATCTCTATGCGCATTGTGCACAGCACATCGTCCACTGCTGGCGACGTGTGAGTCACAGACGGAGACCGCCGGGGACCTGTCACTCGGTGCGCTGCGTCAGGTCTCTCGGCGGGTAAGATGCGATGTTTCACGGTGTTCAGCATGACTGTGGAGGCACAGCCCGACAGATAATGCGCGCTCAAGGAGCGATGGTGGCGACGGTCGTCTCGCCGCGCGGCAGCGCAACTGACACTGTTGTGCCGGCGCCGAGGGTGCTCGTCACCGTGATGCGCCCGTGCATCGCCTCGACCAGCCCCTTGGCGATGGAAAGACCCAGCCCGGCATTGCCGTTCTCCCGTCCGCGCGCCGGATCCGCCCGGTAGAACCGCTCGAAGATGTGCGGCAGGTGTTCCGGCGCAATGCCGCTACCGGTGTCGGTGACGGTGATCTGAACCATGCGTCCTGTCGGCGTCGCAGCGAGGGTGATCGTTCCATTGGAGGGGGTGTGGCGCAGCGCGTTGTCGAGCGCAATCAACAGCACCTGTTGCAGACGCTCGGCGTCCGCCTGAACGACGCCGTCAGCAGTTGTGAGTTCGACAGTGATACCCCGTTGTTCTCCCAGACGCGCAACCTGGCGGTGTACCCTGCTCAGCAGATCTGCCAGATTAACCGGCTCTATCACCAATTTGAGTTGCCCACTGTCGAGGCGGGTAAGGGTCAGCAGGTCATCGACCAGACGGCGCATATGGTCACTTTCTGCCAGAATATCGCTCAGCAGTTCGCACTGATCTGCTGCATCCGAGGGAGTGTTACGCAACGCAACCTCGGCGCTGGCGCGAATGAGGGTGAGCGGAGCGCGCAATTCATGGCTGGCGCTGGCAATGAAGCGCTGCTGTCGCTCCCATGCTTCCTGTGCTGGACGCAATGCGCGCCCCGCCAGCCGCCAACTTGCCGCGCCGACCAGTGCCATACTGAATGCCCCCAAACCGATCAACCCCAGCGTCAACTGACTTAACACCTGCTCCTGATCGCTCAGTTCACGCGCCAGTTGCAACGCTGCCGGTCCATCGGCGCGGGTAAGGCGATAGGTCAGCAGGCGCGCTCGCCGCCCGTCATTCATTGTGATCGTGCGCAGATCGCTGCCTGTCGCCAGCGCTGCCTGAAACGCAGTCTGATCGGGTTCCAGCGGCAGGTCGAGGTTGTTTGGGTTGAAGAGCAATCGTCCCGACGAATCCAATGGCAGAACAACAATTGCTGCCAGTTCCGCCGCATCGACCGGCGTTGTCAGGGCGCGCGGGAGATCCGCTTCCCCTTGTTCGTCGTCGCCTGGTCTGATTTTCTCTTCCTCTTTGCGCCGCTCTACCTGCGGGTTGGACTGAACAAAGGGGAGCGGCGCAATCTCTCGGCGGATCACCGACCAGTCGCGGTCGGCGTTTGCCAGATCGGGAGGTAGCGGCGCGCCGAGCGCATGAAACTCGTGCGCCATTTTGTGGCGCAGCGCCAGGTCGGTGACGTTCGAGAAATAGCGCGCCACCACCAGGTAAGCGCCGCTGCCGATCAGCACGACGAGGATCAGCGCCGCAAGCGCATATAACAGCGAGAGTCGCAAGCGCAACCCGCTAAACACGGCTTTCCTCCAATCGGTACCCAACGCCGCGCACCGTCACAATCGGGTCGCGTTCGCCAGGGGCATTCAGTTTGCGCCGCAGATAGGCAATGTAGACATCGACCATCTGCGATTGCACGTCGTGCTCATAAGACCAGACATAATCAAGGATCTGCTGACGCGATAGCGCCTGCCCGGCGTTGCGCATCAGGTATTCGAGCAGGTTCCACTCCGTCGGCGTAAGATCGAGTGAACGCGCGCCGCGCCGCGCCGTGTGATGCCGCAGGTCGAGCACCAGATCGCCAACGCGCAGTTCGTCGCGGTCGTCTGGTTGCAGGGTGAAGCGTCGCCCCAGCGCCCGCACCCGCGCCAGTAATTCTTCAAATGCGAACGGCTTAACCAGGTAATCGTCGGCGCCGCTGTCGAAGCCGACCATTTTGTCCTCAATCTGACCGCGCGCCGTCAGGAGCAGCAGCGCGGTAGGCAGCCGCGCTGCACGCACTGCGCGACAGATCGAAGGACCATCGCGCCCTGGCAGCATCCAGTCGATGATCACCACTTCGTAGATGCCGCGCAACGCATGCTCCAGCCCGGTGTCGCCGTCGTGGACGACATCGACCTGATGGTGTTCGTCGCGCAACACTCGCGCAATCAGCCGCGCCAGCCGTTGATCATCTTCTATCAATAAGATTTTCATTCCATCACCTCGTTTCGATTGTGTTTAGCATAGCGCAGAAAGATTGGAAAAAGATTGGAAAAGTCGCCGGACGTTCCAAGATTCTTCCAATCAAGCAGCGGTATAACACCATCAGACACGCACATGATGCTGTCCAGACAGAACATTGGGAGGACATGATATGGATCAGCGAACACTTTTGGGGGTTGCAGCGGCTTTGACCGCATTCGTGCTGGTTGTAATCGGTGCGCTGGTCGGGCGGGTGACGCAGACCGCCGTGCCGTCGGCGACTGATGTGGTTGTGGTGCCGACCCAAGCGCCGACTGATGCGCCCGTCGCGCTCGATCCCACGGTCGAGGCATTGATCCGCCAGCGCGAGGTGGCGTACCGGCAAGCGCTGAACGAGGCGAATCAGCGGCTGGAAGAGGCAAATCGACGGATTGAGCAACAGGCGGCAGCGCAACAGAGCGCACCGACGTACCCCGTCTCGGCGGAGCAGGCACAGGCAATTGCCCAGAACCTGGCACAGGGCGCTAATCTGGTCAAGCCGGCAGAACTGGTGCTCTATCAGGGCGCGCCAGCCTATGAAATCGTGTTTGATGCCGGCGCCGTCTATGTCGATGCTCAGAGTGGTACAGCGTTCGCCAATACGCTGGCCCAGCCCGCTGCGTCGCAACCCGTGAATGCCGAACAGGCCGCTCAAATCGCGCTCGCCTACCGCGGCGGCGGTCAGATCCGCGAAGTTAAATTTGAACGCGAGCGCGGCATTGACGTGTACGAGGTGAAGTTCACCGACGGCGCAGAAGTGTATGTCGCCGCATCGGATGGTGCAGTCGTCTATGCGCGACTGGATAAGGCGAAGGAAGAGGAGAAGCGCGACGATGACGAGAAGCGCGGCGATGACGACTGAGCGCCTCGATCCATCTGTGGCGAGACACTTCGCGGCGCGCAGAGTGACAGGCGCGTGAGCTAACCGGCGCTGGCCGTTATGCGACGCGCGGTGAAAAAGACAAGGGAATCCCCCATTCAGCAGAATGCATCTTAGTGGCGAGGACGGCTGTCCCTTGCCAGGGAGAAGAAATCATGACCAGGACACGCACACCGTCACAAACACTTAAACTGATCATCAGCACAACATCAATAGCCGCCACGCTGACAGGATGGGCACTGCTGGCGATCCAGAGCCCGCCTGCGGCGACGTCAAGCGAATCGTTCAGTCAGACGCTAGCGGTGGTTGCGCCACCTCCCGCCTGGTTGAGTGAGCCGCCGGTCCTCCCGACGCTGCCACCGCTGATTGCGATTGCGCAACCGCCGGAGTCGGCAGACGTTCAGACGGTTGCTCCGGCAGCAGGGTCCGCACAGCCGGTTGCTCCAGCGGCGCCTGCACCGGTCGTTGTTGCCAATCCCCCGGTATTGCGCGAGGTTTCTGCGCCGGTGACGGTCAATCCGCCGGTTCAGGCGCAGCGACCGGCGCCGTTCGTTGTCACGCGGTCATCGCGGTAAAGGAGGTCGCTGTTTCATCGGTTTCCTTCCGGGCTATGGGATGCCAGATGCGCGCTTTTCTTTACGGCGACGACGATGCGGCAACGAGGTCGCTGCGCGCGCTTCCGCACTGGTTCGCCGAATGGGAGCGCATCCTGAGCCGCTTCCGCAGCGACAGTGAACTCTCGGCGCTCAACATGCGGTCCGGTGAGGGATGGGTGCGCGTCAGCCGAACGCTGTGGGATGTGCTGAACGATGCGCTTGTGGCAGCGCGTCTCAGCGATGGTCTGGTGACGCCGACCGTGTTGACGGCGCTGGAGGCGGCTGGCTATGACCGGGATTTTGCGCAGATCGCCGCCGGCGCTCCGGCACAATCATCGGCGAGCCTCCCGACGTCCGGCGACTGGCGCGCCATCCGGCTCGACCCACAGCGACGCACCGTGGGATTGCCGCCGGGAATGCGCCTCGATCTGAACGGCGTCGCCAAAGGGTGGGCGGCAACCAGAGCAGCGCAGCGGTTGGCGGCGCACGGACCGGCGCTCGTCGATGCTGGCGGCGATATTGCGGTACGCGGCGCGCGCGCCGGTGGAGAGCCATGGGCTATCGGCATCGCCAATCCGTTTCAGCCGGATGAGCCGCTCGATATCGTGTTGCTGACGGACGGCGGCGTTGCAACATCAGGACGTGATGTGCGGCGCTGGCGGCAGGGAGGCATCGAACGGCATCACATCATCGATCCGCGCACCGGCACGCCGGCTGAGACCGACGTGCTGGCAGTGACGGTCATCGCACCGTCTCTCCTCGAAGCAGAAGTTGCCGCAAAAGTGGTCGTCATTTTGGGAAGCGCAGTGGGCATGGAGTGGCTATCCGCCCGCCCGTGGCTTGCCGGTCTGATCGTAACCGATGCGCAAGAAGTCTTGCACACCGCGACATTTGAACAGTTCCGCTGGCATGAGCCAGAAGATGTGGAGGTGGTCTATGAGTGATGAGAAAGCCGCGCGGCTGGCTGCCATCCGCTCAGCTAATGCCGCAAAACGTGGTGGGGCGGTGCAACCGTCCAATAGTGCCGAAGGCGTGTCTGCGAGCGCTGGGATAACACCACGCAGCGTGATATCCGGCAGTGTGATTGGGGAAACGCCTTCCATCAACCGAAATGCATCGTCACGACCGCAGCATGCACCCGAACCCGACGCATTCGCCGACATGCCGCTGGCCATGGCGTTTCAGACCTTTCTTGGCGTTGTGCTCGCAGTGATTCTTGGCGCATTTGCGGCAATTGTTGCGCTGCCCGCCTGGTTGCCCGGCTTGAGCGCATCGCTGCTCGGCGCAGAACCCAAAGCGTACTGGTATCTCTCACGCAGTAGCGCATTTGTTGCATACATCCTTCTGTGGCTTTCAATGGTCTTTGGGTTGCTGATGACAAACAAACTGGCGCGTGTCTGGCCCGGTGGACCGACTGCATTCGATCTGCATCAGCACGCCAGCCTGCTCGGTCTAGCATTTGCTCTGTTTCACGCCCTGATTCTGCTTGGCGACCGCTACATTCAGGCGACACTCTTTCAGGTACTCGCGCCATTTCAATACAGTGGATATGAGCCCTGGTGGGTGGGTCTTGGGCAGATAGGATTCTATGGTCTGACGATTGTGGGTTTGAGTTTCTACATCAAGGACCGGATCGGACGGAGGGTGTGGCGATTGATACACTTCCTCAGTTTCACCGTTTTCGCGCTGGCACTGCTACACGGTATCTGGAGCGGTAGCGACAGCCAGAGCGACCTGGCGCGGGCAATCTACTGGACGAGCGGCGGCAGCGTCCTGTTCCTGACCATTTACCGGGTGCTCGTCGCGCGTTCCAGATTGAAGTAGAGGAGCGGCGCGCCCCGGCAGAGCGCCGCACTCCGCCAACCGTTGAAGGTTAGAAGGTCGCACCGTCACCAGGGGGATGGTTGCTCCCCTGACCTGACAGAAAAGGAGCACTTCCATGACGACATCCATTCAAAAGCGAACAACGTCACTCGACGCGCGACGAATTGCTGCCGGCGCACTGGCAGGCGTGATGGGTCTCTTGCTGCTCATCCAATTCATTCCCTACGGGCGTGACCATACCAATCCGCCGGTGATTGCCGAACCTGCGTGGGACAGTCCACAGACACGCGCGCTGTTCTTCCGCGCCTGCGCCGATTGTCACAGCAATGAGACAACATGGCTCTGGTACAGCAACATTGCTCCCGCGTCGTGGCTGATCACCCGTGATGTCATGAAAGGTCGCGCAGAGTTCAACGTCTCCGAATGGGGACGACCGGACAACGAAGGAGATGATGCAGCAAAGCTGGTGCAGAACGGCGAGATGCCACCCTGGTTCTACCTGCCGCTCCATCCCGAAGCCAATCTTTCGCCCGTTGAACGGCAGCAACTGATCAATGGACTGCTGGCGACGTTTGGCGGCGAAAGAGAGGGCAATGGCGACAGGTAATTGATCAAGGCGTATGGTGCAATGCATGTGTTATCAGCCTTGCTGCCGACTCAGGGATCAGTCAACCTTGTTTCTGTAGATTCGTAGGTGGTCTACCAACATGGCGCCGGCATACGAACGGACGTTCAGTCGGATAGCGCGAGATAGACCTTACCAGCGACCTACTCGTCACTGGGCTCCATCGCTCAGGCGCTCACCAGTCGCAGGCAGGAGGCCTCGTTTGGGAAGACACCAACGACGCGCGTTCGCCGGCGGATCTCCTGGTTGCGGCGCACACGTCCATTGACCGTGCGCAGCCGCTGACGATGGGCTCCCGGAACGGCAAACACCGTCAAAACCTGCCGGGATGGCCGTTTCCAGCCAGCTGGCGAGCTTGGAGGCCGTCTTGAAGTAGGTCTGGACGGTGCGTGCGAGCAGTGCATCGGCGTCGGCGCGATTGGGGGCGGTGAAGATCGTCCGAATGGCGGCCGCCACCTCGGCCGTCAGCTCCTGGCGCGGCACAGAGGCCTGGGCGTTCTGCTGCAGGTGAAACTGGTGTCAATCATCGGCCGTGACTGCACATCCAACGGCGGCAATCGTACACAGACGGATCGGCGGCAATCCTGCACAGGTGACGTCCGCGTTGGCACAGATCGTCGGCAATGCTGCACACCTGCCCCTGCCTCCCAAGTGTTCGGTTAGGCCGGTGTTGGGCTCGATTCACCTCCCTTCTGCCGCCCCTGAGCGCGGTAGCTCTTCCCCGTAATCACCAGCGTCTCCGCGTGGTGCGCCAGCCGGTCGAGCCCGGCGGACGCCAGCAGCGGATTGCCGAACAGCTCCGGCCACTCTGCCGGCGCCCGGTTGCTGGTCACCAGGATGCTGCCGACCTCGTACCGCTCGCTAATAACGTCATACAGGTCCGACGGCATCGGATCGGTCAGTGGTTTGAGCCCGAAGTCGTCCAAGATCAGCAGGTGTGGCCGCACATAGCTCGCCAGCCGCCGCTCCCATGTCCCGTCCGCCCGGCCCCCGTGCAGGTGCTGCAGCAGCTTATGTGTGTTCATGAACAGCACATCAACCCCCTGTCGACACGCCTCGTGGGCCAGCGCCTGGGCGATATGGGTCTTCCCAACCCCACTCGGGCCGCAGATCAGCACGTTGTGCTTGCGCCGGATGTAGTCCCCGCTGGCCAGCTGCAGTACCTGCTGGCGGTTGAGGGTCGGGTTGAAGCTCCAGTCGAAGGCGTCAAGCGTCTTGGTCGTTGTGAGCGCCGCCCGCCGCACCCGGAGTTGCAGCTGCTTCTGCGCCCGCCGCTCGACCTCGTCCTCCAGCAGGCGCTCCAGGAACTCGACAAACGTCCACTGGCCCGCAATTGCCTGCCGCTGGCGCGCCTCCAGCGTCGCCAGCATCCCCGAGAGTCGCAGCTGCTTGAGCTTGGGGGTCAGGTGGTGGCTCAGTTCCATGTGGTCCTCCCAAACAGATGCCCGAGCAGCTCACTCGCTGTGCGCAGGAACGTGTGCGCGGGTGCCGGGGCGGCGGGAGCGGGGGCAGGCTCCTGATCGAGCCCACGGTCGAGGATGCGCTTGAGCGTGGCGTAGGTTAGGTCGTCAAACCGCAGTGCGCGGGTGCATGCGGCCTCCAGCCGTGCGTCCCCGACCGTCGTCCGCAGCTTCAGGATGCGGATGACCCGCTGGTGGCGGTCAACGACTGCGTCGTCGAGGAGCCGCGCGACGACCGCGGTGGTGGCCGGCCCCACCTCGGCCGCGAGCGTGGCGCAGGTGGCGCGGGTCCAGGTCGCACCGGGCAGCTTCTCCGGCGGCAGGTGGTCAGGATGCGTCAGGCGCTCGCCCGGCTGCTGGGCCCGGGGATGGGTCGCCACCAGGGCGTAGTCGTCGGTGTAGATCCGCACCGTGCTGCTGCCGCCCCGTACCCGCAGGTGCTGCCCGACCAGCCGGCAGGGCGCCGAATAGAAGCTCTGCTCGAACACGACGTAGCTGTCGCGGTGCAGCCGGACCCGCGTCCAGACCGCCAGGTGGTAGGGTACCGTGGGAAGCGGGTGCATGGCCGCCTGTTCGTGGGTCTGGAAGCGGACGAGCGGTTGAGCCTTGGTGGTTCCGTGGGTGCGTAGCCCAGCGGTCGTCCGGCACCAGGCGCGGACGTCGGCGTTCGCCTGGGCGAGCGTGGTCTGGGGACGGCCGCCGAGGAAGTTGGTGCGCACGTAGCGCACGCCCCGTTCGACTTTGCCCTTGTGCTGGGGGGTGGCCGGCGCACAGGGCGCGACCAGAAAGCCGTAATGCTCAGCACACTCGCGGTAGGTGGCCTGCACCTGCGGGTCGTCGAAGCAGGCTTTGGTGATGCCGGCCTTGAGGTTGTCGAGGACGACGCGGTGCGGGACGCCGCCGAAGAAGCGAAACGCCCGGTCGTGGAGCGCAATCCAGGTCGGGAGGGTCTGGTCGAACACGAACTCGACGTACTGGTGGCGGCTGTAGGCCAGGGTCATGACGAACGCCCAGGCCTTGCGGAGGTGGCCGGTCGCAGGGTCAACCATGCGACCGGCAGCGCCGAAGTCGACCTGGGCTTCGGTCCCGGCGTCCCGCTCGATGCGCATGGGAACATCGGGGTCGGATGGGGCACCCCGTTTGAGGAAGCGGTAGAGCGCGGAGAGCGAGCCGGTGAAGCCGTGCTGCTCAGCCAAGCGGAGGCGGATGGCGGTGGCCTCGACGCCCTGCGCGTGGAGCTGGAGCACCAGGTCATGGAACGGCTCGACCGACGAGACGGTCTGGGGCGGGGGCGGGATGGTCAAGGTCGTGGTAACGAGCCGCTGGAGGTCCTCGAGTGGCGGGAGCGGCCCGGTCAGGAGCGCGTGCGCCTGGGCCCAGGCGCGATAGCGGGCGATGGTGCGCCGGTTGAGCCCGGTGGCGCGCTGGACGGCGCTGTCATTGGGGGTGGCCTGCAGATGTCGCAGGAGCTCACGAAGGTCGTGCAAGGGAATACTCCTCCCAGCCATAGATCCTCCCGCCTACACACGAGTGCTGCAGGAAGGATAGACGATGATCCGGGGGAGGCTGGGGCCGTGTGCAGCACTGCCGACGATCTCCGGCGGTGCAGCATTGCCGACGATTGTGCGCGATTGCCGACGACATGTGGGTAGTATACGGCGACGACTGACAACGCCAAGGATACACCCGAGCCCGCTTCCTCATGCGGACCCTTCCCCCGAATCTACAGAACCAAGGTTACATCTTCGACTCAGGGGCGCCTCTGTGTATGTCGTGTTTAAGGGCGGACCGAACTCTCGAGCGAACATCGGCATTCCCACAGAGGGACGGAACCGCGCGCGGCGCCGTCCTTCCCGGGCGTTCGTGGCCTTTGCGACAGCCAACCTACCAGGACAGCAGCCGTGCGCGGCGCCGGTCGCCCCTCTCCCGCAGCGCGGGAGAGGGGCGGGGGGTGAGGACAAAACGACGTATCCCACTGCCATGCATGCCCGCGATGCGCATGCGCGCGGTCTGCCCTTGAAGGAAGTATGTCGTGTAGGGAGCAGGCAAAGGTATTGCCTTCGCCTGCTCAATTGCAACCCTTGCCCCCACGGTGCGGCTGAGTGAAGACTGTTTGTGGTCAATGTCATCCAAACCTCAACTGTGTCTGCCCGACTTGCACCACATCACCGCGACGCACCGGCGTTGGCTGGATGATGCGCGCGCCGTTGAGGTAGGTGCCATGACTGCTGCCCGCATCTTCCACCGTCACCTGGCGTCCATTATTGCGAATGATGGCGTGCCGACGAGAGACGCTGCCATCGCCGATCAGCACGATCTGGCACTCCTCACTGCGACCGATGACCAGTTCAGCGCCGCTGAGCGCGTAGGCGCGCGGCTGCGCCGCTCCCGCAATGACCGCCAGCGGCCCTCAGGCGCCGGTTGGCGCTGACTGAGCCGTGGGAGCCGGTGGAGTGGGTTGATACGGTTGTGGCGGCGACGGGGGCGGGGGGCGGCGGGGGCAGCGGAAAACCTGGATCTTACGACTGAGGACTCTTTGGGGCATCCTGATACGCTTGACGATCACTATCAGCGGCACGGCGGAGATTTCGACGCGACGAACGATTACGTGAAACAGGCTTCCGATTTTTTTCTTGACCGGCAAACCCTGATTGACGGGCACGAGGGTCGGGAGTAGAGTGGAGCGGACCGCGATGGTCGGAGGAGGGTTGTGATGAAACGCCTCAATCGGCCGGCGCCAGTTCGCACCGAGACCTTGGACTGCCTCCAGTCGACCTGTTCGCACTGTGGCGGCCGCACCTGACTGCAGTAGCGCAATCGTCGTCGCCTCGTCACGCTTGATGGCATCGTGGAACGCGTCCTGCGTGTCCGGCGCTGCCAGAACCCCGACTGCCCCTGCTACCACCACCCCTATCGTCCCGAAGCCGAAGGCCGCTTCGCCTTGCCGCACCACGAGTTCGGTCTCGACGTCGTCGCCCAGATCGGCGCCTGGCGCTACCAGGACCACCGTTCTGTCCCCGAAATGCATCAGCTGCTGCACCAGCGCCAGATCTCGATCAGTGAGCGTACCGTCACCAACCTGCTCGACCGCTACGATGAACTGCTGGCCCTCACCGTGCTCGACATCGCCCGCCTCCGGCGCCTGACCACACCGCACCAGCGGGTCATCCTGGCGCTCGACGGCATGCAGCCTGACGTCGGCCACGAGGTCTTGTGGCTGCTGCGCGATGTGCTCTCGCGTGAGATCCTGCTGGTGCGGCGCCTACTGTCCTCGACCAGGCCGATCTGGCCAAGCTGCTGCGCGAGGTTCGTGACGCGCTGGAGGTGCCTGTTGCCGCCGTCGTCTCCGACGGCCAGCAGTCGATCCGCAAGGCCGTTGCCGCGGTCTTTGGTGACATCCCGCATCAGCTGTGTCAGTTCCACTAGCTGCGCGAAGCTGCCACACCGATCTTCGAAGCTGACCGGCACGCCAAGAAGGAGCTCAAGAAGTACGTGCGTGGCATTCGCCCACTCGAGCGAGCTGTCGAGCAGCGTGATGATGCGGCCGCCGACCTGGTCCGTGGCTACGCGATTGCGGTCCGAAGTGCCCTGACCGATGATGGGCTGGCACCACTCGATGCGCCGGGACTGCGCCTGCGCGCGCGGCTGACCCAGATCGTGGCCAGCGTGGAGCGTATCGAGGAAAAGGGGGGCCATCGTCGGCGTGCGACGACTGAAGCAGGTGCTGACGACGGCCTTGGCGGCGACAGCGGAGCGGTGGGAGCCAATCGCGCGCGCCTATCGTTGGGTCCATGCCGCCGCTCACGTGCTGGCCAACCGCGATGGGCAGGAGCGCGCGGCCGTCGAGCAGGCCGACGTGCGGGTGCTGCGCTCGATTGGCGTGACCAAACGGCACTGTGGAGCACGCGAAGCGGCATTGACACACTTCCTGCAGGTCACCCGTAGCTACCGTGCGGGCCTGTTCCACTGCTATGACGACCCGGCCATCCCGCGCACTAATCACGACCTGGAGCACTGCTTCGGGCAGCACCGTCTGCACGAACGGCGGGCCACTGGTCGACAGCGAGGGTCACCAAACGCCGTCTTGCACGGCAGTGCACGATGGGTGGTAGCAGTCGCGACCCGGCTCCGTCGGTACACGGCGGCAGACCTCGCACCGTGTGACCTGTCGGCGTGGCGCGCGCTGCGCCAGTCCATTCGCCGTCGGTTCGCGCTTCGAGCACAAGGTCAGCGCTTCCGGCGCGACCCGAAAGCCTATCTCGCCCAACTCGAGGCCGATTTCCTCAAGCAGCCTTTGCCAGCCTAGAAAAAAGCCTGATGCGGTCGCCGCCTTCCAGGCCGCCTGCCAGCAGCACGTGCAGGCCGCCATTCCCAGCGACAATCGGCGACCCGTACGGGTCTTGGCCCAGGATGAGAGCCGCTTTGGCATGCTGACCATCCGACGGCGGCGGCCGACCGCGCGTGGTGTCCAACCAGTCGGTATCATTCAGCAGGTCTACGACTGGTTCTACGTCTATGGGGTGGTTGCGCCAACCAGCGGTGAGCGCTGCTTTCGCGAATGGCCGACGCTGACGGCTGACACTTTTCAGTGATGTATCGACGGCGTGACGCAGGCGTTTGGTGACAGCCTCAATATCCTGCTGCTCGATCGCAGTGGCAGCCATACCACCAAGCGCCTGCGACTGCCCGAGCATGTGCGGCTGGTGTTCTTGCCGCCCTACTGCCCCGAGCTCAATCCGATCGAGCGCCTCTGGCGTGACGTGAACGACCAGTTCGCCTGGCAGCAGTTCAGTGACGTGCCCAGCCAGCAGCAGGCCGTCGCCGAGGCAATGTGCGGCTATACCGCCCAAACCGTCCAATCGCTCACTGGCTATGCCTATCTCGTCGATGCCATTCAATGCACTCTCTTCATAGAGAAGTCATATAAGGTGAACATCGGGGGCGGTGACGGGTAGCGTCCGCCGCGCCGAGACGCGGTGCTGTCCATCGCTGCGGCTGCCTACGACGTTGCGCAGGATTGTGCCGCTCAGCGCCGGCCCGACGTAGGACAGGTGGAACACGGCTCGTCGCGTTCCGCGTGTTGATCTTTGCGAACAAATGTGCTACAATGGAACACGTCCTGCCCCTGTGTCATGCCGCCATGTTGCGCCCGGCCGCGCCCACCGCTATACTGTGCCGCGTCGTGGACCGTCGAAGGGGAAGGTGGCCATGTCTGTGTCAAACGCCCGCACGGCGCCGGGAACTGCACCCGCGCCGGCCGCCGAAACCAGGGAGCTCTCGAACTACCGCCTGCTCGAGCGCCTGGGCGAGGATGAGCTGGCGAACGTGTACCGCGCCACGCATCAGACGCTCGACCGCCCGGTCGAGATCCATATCCTGCGGCGGACGGACTGGATCTCGGCCAGCCGCTTTCAGCACGCCGGGCGGCTCGCGGCCCGCCTGCAACACCCGAACATCCTGCCGGTGATCGACGCCGGGCGCGACCCGCGCTACGGTGACTATCTGGTGACGCCGCGGATCGAGGGGCGCCCGCTGAGCGAGGTGCTGCTGGGCGGCCCGCTGGATGCCGTCACCGCGCTGCGCTACTTCGCCCAGATCGGCGCAGCGTTGGATTACCTGCATAGCGAGGGGATCATCCACCGCGATGTCCAGCCGGCCAACATCATCATCACGCCGCAGGGCAGCGCCTTTCTGACGAACCTGAGCCTGGCCGACGCGCCCGACATGCCCGACCTGTCCGAGCTCGACGCGGCGGACGTGCTGTCGCCTTATGCCGCGCCGGAGGAGAGCCTGAAGCCGGGCGGCGGCGGCCCGGCGCAGGACCGCTACGGCCTCGGCGCGACGCTCTACCACATGCTGGCCGGCGAGCCGCCCGTGCCCGGCGAGCCGCTGCGCGCCCTGGCCGAGGACACGCCGGAGATGGCCGCTGTGGACCGTGTCATCCGCCGGCTCATGTCGCCCGACCCGGCCCAGCGCTACGAGAGCGCCGCCCAGGCGGCTGCCGCGCTGCGCCAGGCGCTGCGCAAGCAGATCGACGACTCGACCGAGGACATGACCGAATCGCGTTGGGAGCCGGTGGCCGAGTGGCTCGATAACCCACTGGAGCTGGTGTTGGGCGATTCGCTCGACCATGAGTTCATCAGCCGCAGCCGCGCCCGCGCCGACGGCCTGCACCGTGTCGGGGCGCTACGTCGCCAGCTCGACCGCTGGAGCCGCCAGGGGATGCTGCGCCGGCCCGCGCTCGGCCAGCTCGTCCAGCCCGAACAGATCGTCAGCTACAACATCTATCTCTACGAACTGCGCGTTTATTACGAGACCCGCACGCCGCCCCAGGTTCGCGAGCGCCCGCTCGCGGGCGATGCGATCAGCCCCTTCGCCCGCGAGATGGACCTGTGGGAGGTGGCCGTCCCCGAGACCGAGCCGTTCACTGCGGCCCCAGCGGAGACGATCGTTGTCACCGGCTCAGAGCGCGTCATCCCGTGCACAGCGTGCAATGGTGCGACGCAGGTGACGTGTGAGACGTGCGGCGGCAAGCGCAGCATCGAGCGCCGGCGGCGGGTGAAAGGCGCGGACGGCCAGGCGCGCGAAGAGAGCTATATCCAGGATTGCCCGACCTGCCGCGGCTATGGCAAGGTGACCTGCGCGCGTTGCGAAGGAAGCGGCCAGATGCTCGAAGAGAAGTTCTTCACCTGGTCGCGCTATGGGCGGATTTACTACAACGAGGACGATCTCAGCGGCCTGCACAAGCCGACGATCACCGCCCAGGCGCAGGATCACCTTGTCTTTCATGCGCGGATCGACCCGCAGGAGCCGCGCTGGTACCAGGTCGCGCCGCTGCGCGAGCTGATGGAAGAGGCGATGAAGGGCGCCGGCGAGCACACACGGCTGCTGCTCGCCGAGCTGACGATCCGCGGCGTGCCGGTGACGGAGGTGGACTACCGCTACCGCGACAAGCCGCGCACGCTCTCGCTGGTCGGCTTCAAGGACGAGGTGCGCGGCGACGTGGTGCTCTACGATGTCGAGCGGATCGTCCTATACGTGGCGATCGCCCTGATGGCGCTGGTGCTGATCGCGCTGGTGCTCGCCATGGGCCTACCCGGCCCGGCGTAGACCGATAGCGGATGGCGCCCTTAGGCCCCGGGCGCCCCACGCGCCTGCGCGCCCGCCAGCGCTGCAGCGATACCCGACTGCAGGGTGCTGTGGGTCGTCAGGCCGGTCATATCCAGCCCCAGGCCGACCAGTGTCTGCGCCACCTCCGGGCGGATGCCGGTGAGGATAACCTGCGCCCCCAGCAGCTTGACGGCCTGCGCCGCGCGCAAGAGCGCATTCGCGACTTGGGTGTCCACAACCGGCACGCCGGTGATGTCCAGGATCGCCGTGCGCGCGCGGTGCTCGGCCACGCCCGCCAGCAGCTCCTGGATGACCTGCTGCGCCCGCTGGCTGTCGATGCTGCCGATCAGCGGCATCGCCACCACGCCGCGGGCGAGCGGGATCAGCGGCGTGGAGAGCTCGCGCAGCGCCGCCTGCTGCGCCGCGATCACCTGCTCGCGCAGCGCCAGCCGCTCCTGCTCGTCGCGTACTTGCTCGCTGATGTCGCGCACGATCGCGCCAATCGCCTGTGGCCGGCCAGCCGTGTCCAGAATGCGAAAACCGGCGACCGCGCCCGGGAAGCTCGAGCCGTCCGGGCGCGCGTACTGCACAATATCACGCCAGCTCTCCTCCGGGGCAAGGCCGCGGGATGCCGCCACTCCGCGCTGTCGCTCCTCGGGCGTCGTCAATTCCTGAAAGCGCGTGCCCAACAGATCGTCGCGTTGGTACATCTCGCGGAACGCCTGATTGGCATAGGTGATCGTCCCGTCCATTGTGGTTACCGCGATGCCGTCCGGCGCGTTCTCGACCAGCGCCTGGAAGATGCGCAACTGCTCCTCGTTGCGCACGCGCTCGGTGATGTCCTCCGTCTGCGATAGGACGCCGATCACCCGCCCGTCGGCGTCGCGCAGCATGGCGTTGTACCACTGGCAGACGATGATCCGTCCGTCCTTGGTGACATTTTCGTTGCGACTGTTGGCCGCCTCGCCACGCAGCAGCGCCGCCACGACGCCCTGCACATGCTCCAGCGCGACGTTCGGCACCAGCAGTTGGATGATATTCTGGCCGATCGCTTCGTCGGCGCGCCAGCCGAAGATCTGCTCGGCGCTCGG
Source organism: Roseiflexaceae bacterium (assembly GCA_042408595.1). Classification (GTDB taxonomy): domain Bacteria; phylum Chloroflexota; class Chloroflexia; order Chloroflexales; family Roseiflexaceae; genus JBHOQX01. The sequence continues at coordinate 53,683 of JBHOQX010000017.1, forward strand.
GTTCCAGCGACGAACGATCCCGTCGCTATCCCATTCGATCGTCGCCAGCGGCGTGGCGCAGAAGCTCTGCTCGAAGCGATCGTTCGAGGCACGTAGCTCCTCGACGAGGCGATCGTGGCGCTCCGTGACGGCGCGCGCATCGCTCACGTCGCGGATGTAGCCCGCCATGGCGATCGGCTGTCCGGTGGCATCCTTCAGCATGACCGCCGAGTGATACGCGGTGTATTCGACCCCATCGGCGCGGCGGGCGCGAATGTCGCCGGACCAGACGCCGTCGCGCATAATGGCTGGTACGATCTCGTGCGCGATCCGCGCTAGTTCGTCCGGGGGGTAATATCTGTCCGGCGTGGTGCCGATCGACTCGCGCTGGTCGCGACCGGTCAGGCGCGCCATGGCCGGGTTGGTGTAGATCACCCGCGTCTGCATATCGCTGACGATGACCCCATCGACCGATTGCTCGACCAGTGCTTCGAAGATCCGGCGGCGCTGATTGAACACTGCCGAGAGTCCGCCGATGGCGCCGTCGAACGCCGCAAGCAACGGCCGGAGCGTCGGGACCAGCGCAAGCGCGCCCTGCTCGATAGCATCGGAGACGCTCGCCAGGCAGTGCCGGCGCACCACAATCAGCCAGTCAACCAGTGATCGCGCCTCCGGGCTCAACGTCATGGGGGTGCCAGCCTGCGCCACGGCCCATGCGGCGGCGGTGGTGGGGTCGTCCAGCGCGGCGAGCACGGCGTCGAGGGCGGCTTCAAGGGTCGTACGCAGATTCGCCGGCGCCGACTGCGCGGTACCGGCACGGATGTCGGCCTCCGCGCCAGCGAGGAGCACGTCGCGTTTGGTGTCAAGCAGCGCGCGCAGGGCTGCTACCCCGCCGGCCGGCGTGTGTCCGTTGGTGTGCGTTGGCGTGGTGGTTGTCATGGCGCTCTCCCGGATGGCGCACGGCTGCGGTACGTCTGCGGCGAGCATAGCATGGCGGATGCGCCAGCAGAGATGCGGTTGGGCGGCGTTTCGTTGGCGAAATAGTGTCGGTTCGGCGGAGCAGTCTGGTATAATGGCTTGGCTCACGCCACCGGGGGTGGGCCGCGGCCCATCCGCTGCCTTTTTGCCGAGGACGCACAATGTATCGGACACACACCTGCGGCGAGTTGCGCCCGGAGCACGCCGGGCAGGAGGTCGTACTCGCCGGGTGGGTTCACCGGCGGCGCGACCACGGGCCGCTGATCTTTCTCGACCTGCGCGACCGCTATGGGCTGACGCAGGTCGTCTTCGACTCGGCCGCCGCGCCCGAGGCCCACGCCGTCGCCGGCGATGTGCGGGCCGAGTATGTGCTGCAGGTGCGCGGGCTGGTGCGCCACCGCCCGTCCGAGGCGGTCAACCCGAACCTGCCGACCGGCGCGATCGAGGTGCTGGCCGTCGCTGCTACGGTGCTGAACCCATCCAGGAACCCGCCGATCTACATCAACAAAGAAGGTGGCGAGGACGAGGCACTACGTCTGAAGTATCGCTACCTCGATCTGCGACGCGAACGGATGCAGCGCAATATGATCCTGCGCCACCGCGTGATCAAGTTTATCCGCGATTTTCTCGACCGCGAAGGCTTCCTCGAGATCGAGACGCCGATTCTGATCAAATCGACGCCGGAGGGTGCGCGGGACTATCTGGTGCCGAGCCGCATCCATCCCGGCGCGTTTTACGCCCTGCCGCAGAGCCCGCAGCAGCTCAAGCAGCTCCTGATGGTGGCCGGATACGACAAGTATTTCCAGATCGCCCGCTGCTTTCGCGACGAGGACCTGCGCGCCGATCGCCAGCCGGAGTTCACGCAGCTCGATATGGAGCTGAGTTTTGTCGATCAGGAGGACGTGCTGGCGCTGATCGAGCGGCTGTTTACCGAGCTGGCGCGGGAGGTGACGCCGCACAAGCGCCTGATCACCCCCTTCCCGCGCCTGACCTACGCCGAGGCGCTGGCGCGCTACGGCACCGACAAGCCGGACCTGCGCTACGGGCTGGAGCTGGTCAACCTGGGCGATGTCGTCGCCGAAAGTCAGTTTGCGGTCTTTCGCGAGGCGCTGGCGGCCGGCGGCCAGGTGAAGGGCATCCGTGTGCCGGGGGCCGGTGGTTACTCGCGCAAACAGCTCGATGAATTGACCGAGATCGCCCGGCAGATGGGTGCGAAGGGGCTGCTGTGGGCCGCGCTCCAGGGCGGCGCCGCGCCAGAGCAGGTGCGCTCTAGCTTCGGCAGGCAGGTGTCGCCGGAGGAGATGGCGGCGATCATCGCGCGGATGGGTGGCCAGCCGGACGACCTGCTGCTGATCGTCGCCGGGACGCCGAAGGTCGTCGCGCAGGCGCTCGACCGGCTGCGCCGCGAGTTCGGCGCGCGGCTCGGCCTGGCCGACCCGGACGTGCTGGCGTTCGCCTGGGTGCTCGATTTCCCGCTGGTCGAGTGGAACGCGGACGAAGGGCGCTGGGACGCGGTGCACCATCCGTTCACCGCGCCGCAAGACGCCGACCTGCCGCTGCTCGACACCGACCCGGGCCGGGTGCGCGCCAAGGCGTACGACATCATCCTGAACGGCTACGAGGCCGGCGGCGGCTCGATCCGCATCCATCGGCGCGATATTCAGCAAAAGATGTTCGATCTGCTCGGCATCAGCCGCGAGACGGCGCAGGCGCAGTTCGGCCATATGCTGGAGGCCTTCGAGTACGGCGCGCCGCCCCACGGCGGCATCGCCCCCGGCATCGACCGGCTGGTGATGCTGCTGGCGGACGAGGAGACCATCCGCGAGGTGATGGCCTTCCCGAAGACGCAGCAGGCGGTGGACCTGATGACCAACGCGCCGTCGCCGGTGGACGAGCGGCAGCTCAGGGAGTTGCACATCAAGGTCGTGAAGTGAGGGTTCCGCCCCCGCTGGGGAAGTTTGGAGGGCCTGCGGACCCGTTTCCTCCGCTGCGGGATCATCCAGGGGAGTGCTCCATGTTTCCCACGCTCACGCTTTCCGGCGCGGCGCGGGCGCGCGGTCTGGCCTACGGGCGCGGCGCGGCCCCGCTGATCCGCCACAGCATCGCCAGCTACGCCCGGCTGTTCGCCTGGCAGCGCGGCATGGCCTGGGCGGAGGTCTGCGCCGCAGCTCGCGCCTATGGGCCGGTGCTGGGCGAGTACGCACCGGAGGTGCTGGAGGAACTGCGTGGCATCGCCGCGGGCAGTGGGCGCGAGCTGGACGAGATCCTGGCGCTGAACGCCCGCACCGAGCTGCTCGCCGGCGCGCGCCACGGCCCGGCGCACCCGGGCTACGCCGCGGCCGTCGGGGCGAACCGCGCGGCGGGCGTGCCGGAGCATGGCGAATGCACCACCGTCGCGGCGCTGCCGGAGGCCACCGCCGCGGGAGAAACGCTGCTGGCGCAAACCTGGGACTGGACAGGCGATCAGCGGGCGGCCTGCGTCGTGCTGCGGCTGCGCGCGCCCGGCCAGCCGGAGGCGCTGACCGTCACCGAGGCCGGGATCGTCGCCAAGATCGGGCTGAACAGCGCTGGGCTGGCGCTGAGCCTGAACATCCTCGCATCGCTGGACGATGGCCGCGAGCCGGGGATGCCGGTGCATGTGCTGCTGCGGTGGCTGCTGGCGGCGCATAGCGTCGACGAGGCGGTCGAGATCGCCGGGCAGGCGCGGGCCGGGGCGTCGTCGTGCGTGACCGTGGCCGACGCCGCCGGCCGCGCGGCGAGCCTGGAGATCACCCCCGGCGGCATCGGCGTGCTTCGGCCAGAGCGCGGCCTGCTGGTCCATACGAACCACTGCGTCACCGCAGCGGCGCGCGCCGGCGAATGCCCGCTCCCGCCGATCTCCAGCAGCATCCCGCGCTTCGAGCGCGCCCGCGAGCTGCTGGCGGCGCGGCACGGCCGGCTCGACCGCGATGCCCTGATCGCCGTGCTGCGCGATCGGGCCGGCGCGCCGGACTGCATCTGCCGCCACCCCGACCCGGCGGTTCCCCCCGCCGATCGGGTGGAGTCGGTGTTCGGCGCGGTGATGGACACCCGCGCGCGGGTGATGTACCTCGCCGCCGGCCTGCCCGACCAGACGACATTCGAGCCGCTAAGACTCGAAGAGGCTGTCTGAAACGCTCCCGGCGGAGGTGTTGGGGCCGTAGGCCACCAAACGAAACCGGCGCCGCCCGCCAAACCGCCCTGTTTCAGGGCGCTGCTACGTGCAGAGCGCACAATGCAACGTGCAATGCTCAAGGGTCGAAGTGCAGCGTGCATCGTGAGCCGCTGCCCCCAACGCTACACGTTCCACGCTGCACTCTAAAGGTCCACCTGTTTCGGCATCACCGGCAGCTCATCCACCCGCAGCGACGGCGGCAGCGTACAGAGCCAGAGGATCGCCTGGGCCACGTCGTGCGCCGACATGAGCTGGCGACGGAACTCTTCGCTCGGGTTGAGCGGATGGATATCGGTGTTGATCAGCCCGGCGATCAGCATCGTCACATAGATGTTAAGCGGGCGCAGCTCCTGAGCCAGGGCCTGCGATAGCCCGGCGAGGCCGAATTTCGCCGCGCAGAACGGCGCGATATTCGCCACGCCAACCTTGCCGACGCGCGAGCCGATGTTGACGATCCTGCCGCTCCTCTGGCGTTTCATGTGTGGGATCACGGCGCGTGCCGAGTAGAAGCTGCCGGTCAGGTTCGTGTCGATCACCGTGCGGAACTCGGCATCGCTGAACTGTTCGAGCGATGCGACCTTGAGCGCGATCCCGGCGCTGTTGACCAGGATATCGATCCGTCCGAAGAGGTTGTACGCGCTCTCGACCAGCCGGTCCACCTGCTGCGATGCGGTGACGTCGGTCGGAATGGCGATCGCCCGCCCGCCCTCGCCGGCGATCTCGCCGACCAGCCACTCCAGCCGGTCGCGCCGCCGTGCTGCTCCGACCACGACCGCGCCTTCGCGCGCCAGTACGCGCGCCGTCTCGTAGCCCACGCCGCTCGACGCGCCGGTGATGATCGCAACCCGCCCCTGCAGCTTCATCCGCGCCTCCTGCCCTTGCCTTGGCCCGCTGCATGATAGTACCATACACTGTGGGTGTGGGGTGGAGGCGGTAACAGTTCAGAGTTCAGAGGGTACAGTTCAACGCTCAAAGTTCAATATTCAGAAGCTTCTGCAACGGGGAGGTGTGACGGGCGCAGCCCGCCAAGACTCTCATGTTCTGCCGCGCGAGCGGCGGCTGAGCCGCCCGCGCGGCGGGGCTGGGGGCCGGCGGCCCCCGCCCCCCGCTGGGCGCGTTTCAGACAGCCTCGTAGAACTCTCCGCGCTCAACTCAGAACGGGAATCGCCTATGCAACCACTCACCGGCATCACGGTCCTCGACCTGACCCGCCTGTTGCCGGGCGGCTTCTGCACGCTGGTCCTGGCCGATCTCGGCGCGGACGTGATCAAGATCGAGGAGCCGGGGCGCGGCGATTACCTGCGCTTCATGCCGCCGCTGGGCCACACCCAGAGCGCGCTCTTCACTGCGTTGAATCGCGGCAAGCGTAGCCTGACGCTCAACCTAAAAAGCCCGGAGGGATGTGGGCTGCTGCTGGAGCTGGCGCGCGGCGCAGATGTCCTTATCGACGGCTACCGGCCTGGCGTGTTGGCGCGGCTGGGGCTACCGCACGAGGCGCTGCGCGCCGCCAATCCGCAGCTGATCATGTGCGCGATCACCGGCTACGGCCAGCACGGCCCGCTCGCCGGGCGCGCCGGGCATGACCTGAACTACCTGGGCTACGCCGGAGCGCTCGGGCTGTTCGCGCCGCGTGGCGGCGGCCCGCCGATCGTGCCGGGGATACAGCTTGCCGACATCGGCGGGGGCGCGCTGGCGGCGGCGCTCGGCATCCTGGCCGCGCTGCTGGAACGGCAGCGCACCGGTGCGGGGCAGGTGCTGGACATCTCGATGACCGGCGGCGTGCTGCACTGGCTGGCGCTGGCCGCGGCCGAGTTCTGGGCCACCGGCGAGGCCCCGGCCGGCGGGCGCGGACCGCTCTCCGGCGGCTACGCCTGCTACAGCGTCTACGCCACCGCCGACGACCGCGCCCTGACGGTCGCCGCGGTCGAGCCGCACTTCTGGGCGAACCTGTGCCGGGCGCTTGGGCGCGAGGCGTTCATTCCGCTGCAATATGCGCCATGGCCGGAGCAGGCGCGCCTGTTCGCCGAGCTGGATGCGCTCTTCCGCCAGCGTCCGCTCGACGCCTGGATGGAGCTGCTTGCCGGGGCGGATGTGTGCGTCGGCCCGGTGCTGACCCTGCCAGAGGGGCTGGCGCTGCACGGCGCGCGGCTGATCACGCTCGACCAGCCGGGCGAGGGGCGGCTGCGGCAGATCGGCGGGCTGTTCGGCACGGCGGTGGCCCGCCCGGCCCCGGCGCTCGGCGAGCACACCGCCGAGGTGCTGGCGGCGCTAGGGCGTGGGCCGGAGGAGGTGGCCGCGCTGCGGGCGGCGGGCGTCCTATAACCAGAGACGAAGGGGGACGGGCGAACGTCGGCCGATATCGACCGCCTCTGCTCGCCTTTGTCGGTCGCCGTTCGCCTTGCGCCTCATTTCGCCAGCCTGCCCAGGTAGCGGAACGACAGCCCGACCGACAGCGCGAGCGCGACGCCCATCACCGCCGTGCAGGCCAGGGCATAGGCGTCTGTGCTGAGGCCCGGCAGAAGCCTCAAGAGCAGCGCGGCAGCGATCGTCGCGATCCCCGACCAGAGCAGTCCGCGGCCGGCATAAGCGTTCGCCGCGTACCAGACATCCCGGTTCTCCAGGGTGCGCCGGACGCGGAAGCCGTACCACGGGTTCGGCGGCACGCGCCGCCAGATGAGCGGCAGCGCCAGGACGCTCAGCAGCGCGCCGACGATGAGAAACAGCACGGTCAACAGGCCCATATGCGCTCCTTTCGCGCCGCGCCGGGTAGCAGGCGCGGTATGCTATACTAGAAGTACGGTTTCGCGCCGCAGGCGTGACGGACCATCGGCCTGTCGCGCTCGCAGCCGCGATCGGGTGCCGCCGCCCGCGCCGATGCTCCATCGGCGACAACCGCCATCCGGGATGCAGCATATGCCGCGAGCAGTGCACAGGCGAACATCTCTGTCTCCTCTGCGCTCTCTGCGGCTACAGCTATCGGTCACAGAGCCTGCCGGCTGGTCAACGAGCGACCGCACGCGCGACGGGGCGCGCCTGGGCTGGCGGCTGCGTTGTGTCTGACAAGGAGTGCCTGTGCGCGTTGTTGACGATCTGCACGTCCGGGCGTATACCCCGCTTGTCGCCCCGCGCGTGCTCAAAGAGCAGCTTCCGCTGCCGCCAGACGCCAACGAGCGGGTGTACGCCGCCCGCGAGACGATCAAGCGCATTATTCGCCGCGACGACCCGCGCCTGCTGGTGATCGTCGGGCCATGCTCGATCCATGACCCCGAGGCTGCGTTGGAGTACGCCCGCCGCCTGGCCGAGGCCGGCGCCGCCCTGCGCGACCGGCTCTTTATCGTGATGCGGACCTACCTGGAGAAGCCGCGCACGACGGTCGGCTGGCGGGGCCTGATCAACGACCCGCACATCGACGGCTCGTTCGACATGGGCGCGGGCCTGCGGATCGCCCGCGAGCTGCTCATCCGCATCCTGGCGCTTGGCGTGCCCACCGCCGCTGAGATGCTCGATCCGATCAGCCCGCAATACATCGATGATGTCGTCTGCTTCGGCGCGCTCGGCGCGCGCACGGTCGAATCGCAGACACACCGCGCGCTGGCCAGCGGCCTTTCCATGCCGGTCGGTTACAAGAATACGACCGATGGCAGCATCCAGATCGCGGCGCAGGCCTATATCGCGGCGACCCACCGCCACAGCTTCCTGGGGATCGACCCGAACGGCGCGTGTGTCGTCGTGACGACCACCGGCAACCCGGATGGGGCGATCATTCTGCGCGGCAGCCGCACCGGCCCGAATTACGACGCGGCGAGCATGGCGCAGGCAGCGGCGCTGCTGCGCGAGGCCGGGCTGCCGCCCGCGGTGATCGTCGATTGCAGCCACGCCAACTCACGCTCCGACCACACCCGGCAGGAGGGCATCTGGCGCGAGGTGATCGACCGGCATCTGGCCACCGGCGACGCGCTGGTTGGGTTGATGGCCGAGAGCAACCTGTTCGAGGGCAAGCAGCCGATCCCCGACGACCTGTCGCAGCTCCGCTACGGCGTGTCGATCACCGATGCCTGCGTCGGCTGGGAGACGACCGAGCGGATGCTGGAGTACGCCTGGCGCCGCGTGGGCGGGCGCGTCGACGGCGCGACTCCATAAGGCATGGGAAGGGTGCAAGGGAGGAGGCTGGCCGTCCCTTGCACCCTTGCGTTCCGATACTTATCGCCCGAACGGCCGCCGGTGCACGAAGCGTCCTGCACCGGCCTCACCCTTCCACTCGCCGTTCTCCACCAGCACCCGCCCGCGCGACATCACGACGACCGGCACGCCGGTGACCTCCATCCCCTCGTATAGATTGTAATCGGTGCGCTGGTGCTGCGTCGCCGCGCGGATGGTGTGGGTCTTCTCCGGGTCCCAGATGACGATGTCGGCGTCGCTGCCGGGCGCGATCACGCCCTTCTGCGGGTAGCAGCCGAACAGCTTGGCCGGGTTGGTGCAGCACAGCTCGACCCAGCGATTGAGCGAGAAGCGCCCGCCGCGCACGCCGTGGGTGTACAGCACCAGCATCCGGTCTTCGATCCCCGGGCAGCCGTTCGGGATCTTCGCGAAATTGTCGCGCCCCAGCTCCTTGCCGACCGGCCGCCCATCCTTGCCGCCCTCGAACCAGAACGGGCAATGGTCGGTCGAGATCACCTGGAGGCTGTTGTCCGCAACGCCGCGCCAGAGGGCCTCCTGGTCGCTCGTCTCGCGGTACGGCGGCGAGCAGACCCACTTCGCACCTTCGAAGCCGGGCCGCGCTAGGTCGTCCTTGGTGAAGAAGAAGTATTGCACGCACGTCTCGGCGTGAATGTTCATGCTGCCGCGCGCCCGCGCCTGCCGCACCGCCTCGAGCGCGCCCTCGTTCGTCAGGTGGACAACATACAGCGGCGCGCCGGCGACCTCGGCCAGACGGATGGCCCGGTAGGTCGCTTCGGCCTCCAGCTCCGGCGGGCGCGTGAGCGCGTGGTATTTCGGCGCGAGGTTGCCGGCCGCGACGGCCTCGCGCACCAGGATGTCGATCGCGTCGCCGTTCTCGGCATGGACCATGATCAGCAGGTCGTTCGCAGCGGCCTGCTGCATCGCGCGGAACAGGGTGGTGTCGTCCACCTGCAGCGCGCCCTTGTAAGCCATGAAGAGCTTGAGGCTCGTCACGCCGTACTCGACGCACCGCGGGATCTCGGCCATCACGCTGTCCGGCAGGTCGGTGATCGCCACGTGAAAGCCATAGTCGATCGCCGCCTTGCCTTCGGCCTTCGCATGCCACATGTCGAGCGTCTCGCGCAGCGTCGCGCCCTTCGGCTGGATGGCGAAATCGATGTGCATGGTCGTCCCGCCGAAGGCCGCGCCCTGGTGCCCGGTGAAGAAATCGTCCGATGAAACCGTGCCGCCGAACGGCATGTCGAGATGCGTATGCACGTCGATCCCGCCGGGGATGACATACATGCCGCCGGCGTCGATCGTCCGATCCCCGTGCAGATCGCGGCCGATGGCGACGATCTGCTCGCCGTCGATCAGGACATCGCCCTGGAAGGAATCGCCGGCGGTGACGACCGTCCCGCCTTTGATGACTGTGGTCATAGCCTGCCCTCCTTGTGCTGATGCGATGGCACGATGGCCCGCCGGCGCGCTGAATCGAGCCGGTATCAGCTCACCGCGTCAGCGGGCCGTCGTGGCGTGAAGCGCACACCACACCGCCTCGGCGCGGATGGGCGTTTCGGTGATCCGCACGCCCACAGCATCGCGGATGGCGTTGGCGATCGCGGCGGCCCCGGCGGTGATCGGCGGCTCGCCGACGCCGCGCGCCCCGAACGGCCCGTGGGGTGCCGGGTTCTCAACCAGCACCGCATCGATCGGCGGGAGCGTGTCCGCACGCGGCAGGTCGTAGTCCATGAACGTTCCGGTCAGCAGATTGCCGTGCTCGTCGTAGACCATCGCCTCATGCAGCGCCCAACCGATCCCCTGCGCCGCGCCGCCGTGGATCTGCCCTTCCACCAGCAGCGGGTTGAGCGCGAAGCCGACGTCCTGCACCGCGACGTACTGCTGCAGCCGCACCTGTCCGGTCTCGCTGTCCACCGCGACGCGGGCGAGGTGCACGACGAAGCCGGGGGCGTTTTCCTCCACGGCCGCGCGCCCCTCGCCGATGATCGGCCCCTCGCCGCCGGCGGTGCGCTCGGCCTTCGCCGCCAGCCGGCCGATCGGCATCGCCTTGTCCGGGACGCCGCGCACCTGCGCCTTGCCATCCACGATCTCGATATCCTCCGGTGCAGCCTCGAACTCGTTCGCCGCCAGCTCGACCAGCCGCCGGCGCGCCTGCCGGGCCGCCGCCGCCACCGCCCCGCTGACGCTGTAGGTCGTCTGGCTGCCACCGCTCGGCCCGGCGAACGGACCATCGGTCGTGTCGCCCTGGATGATCTCCACCTGGTCTGGCGAGACGCCGAGCACCTCGGCGGCCACCAGCGCAAAGGTGCTGTTGACGCCCGAGATGTCCACCGAGCCGACGTGGATGCGCACCGTGCCGTCGCTATCCACCCGGCAGACCGAGGCCGCCGGCGACATGCCGCACAGCCAGCCGCCCACGGCGATGCCGACCCCCTCGCGCCAGTGGCCTGGAGCGAGGGGATCACGGATGGAGGATTGAGCATCGCCGCCCGGCTGCGCGGCTGTGCGCGCCGCGGGCGGCGATCCGCGATCCTCGCGCCTCCGCTGCCAGGCCGGGTGCGCGCGCATCCGCTCGATCACCGCCCGCAGGCCGATATGCGGCCACGGGTCGCCGTTGCCCATCGGGTCGCCGGTTTCGGCGGCGTTCAGCGCCCGTAGCTCCAGCGGGTCGATGCCGAGCTCGTGGGCCAGGTCGTCCATCGAGCTTTCGAGCGCGAACGTCGCCGACGGGGCGCCGGGGGCGCGGTACGCGCCGGTCTGCGGCTTGTGGGTAAACACTTCTGCCACGTCGATCTTCACGTTCGGGCACTTGTAGTAGCCGCCGAGCAGAATGGCGACGATGCCACCGATCGCGAACGGAAAGACGCCGTTGTCCATGGTGAGATCGGCCTGGAGCGCGGTGAGCGTGCCGTCGCGCCGTGCGCCGAGCTTCAGCCTGATGATCGTGGCGGGCGAGGGGGTGCTTGTGCGGAAATCCTCCGAGCGCGTCAGCACCAGCCGCACCGGCCGGTCGAGCGCCCAGGCCGCCGCCGCCACGAGCGCGTCGATGATGCCGTACTTGGCGCCGAACCCGCCGCCGACCGTCTGCGGCACGACGCGGACGGCGCGCTTCGGCAGGCCGAGCAGCCGGGCGATTTCGCCGCGCAGGCCGAACTGCCCCTGGGTGCTGGCGTAGACGGTGATCGTCCCGCCGAGTCGGTCCGGCGCGGCGACTGCGGCGCACGGCTCCAGGTACCCCTGGTGGACGATCGGGGTGCGGTAGGTCCGTTCGACGGTCACATCTGCCGCGGCGAAGCCGGCGGCCACGTCGCCACGGGCGTAGTGGTGTTCTTCGTGGATGTTCGACGCGCCGCGCGCTCCCTCTTCAACGCCTTTGTCAACGGCGGCGTGCGCGGCGGTCAGATCCATGCCTTCCTTCGGCAGGCCGTTCGGCCAGATCACCGGCGAGTCCGGCGCGCGTGCCGCGAGGGGATCGACCACCGCCGGCAGCGGCGCGTACTCCACGACCACGGCATCCGCGCCATCGCGCGCCGCCGCCTCGCTCTCCGCGACGACCAGCACGACCGGCTGCCCGGCGAACAGGACGCGCCCACGCGCCAGGACGGCGCTATGGCGCGAGTTGATCGCCCGATCGCGCGTCGGCAGGTCGCCCGCTGTGAGAACAGCGACGACCCCCGGCACCCGGCGGGCGGCTTCACCGTCGATGCGGGTGATCTCAGCGTGGGCGTAGGGGCTCCAGACCGGGCGGGCGTGCAGCATCCCTGGCAGGCGGATGTCGCCGGCATAGAGCGCCCGACCACTCACTTTCTCGCGCCCCTCGATCAGCTTGCGCGGCTTGCCGAGGGTACGGTACGTTTCGGTTACGGCGGACATGTAGGCTTCGTTCTCCTCTCAGGATCGTGGACAAAGGACAAAGGACGAAGGACAAGTGATGCAGGAAGCATGAACTACGAAGAATGATCAATGACACATCGCGTCACCGTGTCATCGTGTCAGCGTGCCATCATCTCATGTGCGGCGCGCTCGAAGGCGGTGTAGGCCCGCTCATCGAACAGCACGAACCGCACCAGCCGTACGCTCGTGTTCTGCTGGAGAAACCCGCGCACCGTGTCGAGCGCGATCGGCGCGGCCTCGTCGAGTGGGTAGCCGTAGATGCCGGTGCTGATCGCCGGAAAGGCGACGCTCTCCAGCCCATGCTGTGCCGCCAGCTCCAGGCTGGCGCGGTAGGCGCTGGCGAGCAGTTCAGCGTCGTGCGGCTGGCCGCGGTAGATCGGCCCGACCGCGTGGATGATGTAGCGGGCTTTCAGGCGGTAGCCGCGGGTGATCCGCGCCTCGCCGGTCGGGCAGCCACCGAGGGTGCGGCACTCCGCCAGCAGCTCCGGCCCGGCGGCCCGGTGGATCGCGCCGTCCACCCCGCCGCCGCCGAGCAGCGTCGTATTCGCGGCGTTCACGATCGCGTCAACGTCTTGCTGGACGATGTCGCCGCGCACGAGTTCGATGATGGATTGGTTGATCTGAAGGCGCATGGCAGGGATCTGGGTTCAGGGTTCAGAAGATGGGAGAGAGCGTGCATTGGCGATGTTCACTCTGGCTTCTGCGGTTTGACTTCTGATCGCTCGGCGAGAGCCGGCACGATCTCCCGCCCGTAGATCTCCAGCATCTGCTCTTCATCGCCGCACATCAGGTAAATGTTGAACTGATCGACGCCGGCTTCGGCCAGCTCTCGTAGACGGCGGCGATGCTCCTCGGCCGGGCCGACGATACAGAAGCGGTCCACCACATCGTCCGCGACGAAGCCGGCGTTGGCGCTGCCGACCTCGGCGTGGTGACGGTAGTCGTAGCCCTGACGCTCACGCACATAGCGCGTCAGCTCCGGCGGCAGGGTATCCGTGCCGTAGCGCTCGATCAGGTCGACCACGTGGTTCGACACCAGCGCCGGGAACCAGCGCACCTGCTCGCGGCACTTCTGCAGGTCGTCCGCGACATACATCGCGGCGGCGGCCATCACCTTGATGCGCTCCGGATCGCGCCCGGCGGCCAGCGCTCCCTCGCGCACGAAGCCGAGGCACCAGCGGATCAGGTGCGGGTCGGCGAACTGCAGAATGACGCCATCCGCGATCCGCCCGGTCAGGTGCAGCGCCTTGGGGCCATAGGCCGCGATCCAGACTGGCAGGCGGCTGCCGGGTGCGGCCCAGGTCAGTTCGATGGTGTCGTCGCCGTAGCGGGCCTGCCGCCCCTCGACCAGGGCGCGGATCAGTTGCGTCGCCGCCTCCAGGTCTGCCAGCGTGGTCGGCTGCTTGCCGAGCACCCGCCGCGCGCTGTCGCCCCGCCCGATGCCGAGATCCATCCGCCCGCCGGAGATCAGGTTGAGCGTCGCCAGCGCGCTGGCCGTCACCGTCGGGTCGCGGGTGGCCGGGTTGGTCACGCAGGTGCCGAGGCGCATCCGTTCTGTGGCCTCCGCCATCAGCGTGAGGATCGGATACGGCTCCAGCCAGAGCACGTGCGAGTCGAACACCCAGCCGTAGCCGAATCCGGCAGCCTCCGCCTGCCGCGCCAGCGCCACGGCGCGGGCCGGCGTCATGTCAAGTTTGAGCGTGATGCCGAAATCCATGGCGGCCTCCGGGGTTCAGGAGACAGAAGCCAGACGGGCAGACCGTCAGAAGCCAGACAGGCAGGCCGTCAGGAGTCAGACAATCTGCAATCACAAAACGGCCCAAAGCCAGGAGCCGGCCGATGGAGCCGCGTCCGTGTGTAGGGGTATCTTACCAGGCCTTGCGGCGAAAGAGAAGCCAAACGGACAGATGGGCAGATGTCAGACGGTCAGACAATCTGCACTCACGACCAGCACAGCTGGGCAGCGACTTGCTGACTGTCTGACCGTCTGACGTGTGGCTCTTGGCCCCTACTTCTTCATCGCCATCTCGAAAATCTCGGTCGTGTACGCGCCCTGGTCGGGGGCCTTCTTGAGAACGCCGTACTTCTGCGCGATCTCGGCGGTCTGTTTGAAGGCATCGGCGCACATGTAGCCGAGGCCCTTGTCCCTGGCACAGTCGGCGAGCGGGAAGATCAGCTTGTTGACCTCGTCCATCTGCCACTTCTGCGCATCGGGCTTCATCACGCCGCTGGCGTCGTTCTTCAGCACGATCTGCACACAGTCGGCAGCGTTGTCGCGGCAATACTCCCACCCCTTGACCGAGGCGCGCAAAAAGCGCGCTGCGATCTCCTTGTTCTTCGGGTCCTTGAGAAACGCCTCGGTGGTGAAGATGCCGTCTTCCAGCATCGCCGTGCCCTCATTGTTGAAGTCGATGATGTTGAGCTGGTCGATGGTATGGCCGGCGGAGAGCACCTGGTAGAGTTCGTTGTAGGTCATCGCCGCGGCGGCGTCCACCTCTTTATTCAGCAGCAGGTTCATGTCGAACGGCTGCTTGACGATGGTGACGTCCTTGTCCTTGTCGATGTTATATTTCGCCAGGGTGGCGAGGAGTTGCAGTTCGTTGCCGCCGAGCCAGACGGCGACCTTCTTGCCCTTCAGGTCGGCCGGGCTGTTGATATTCGATTCCTTCCACGAGATTTCGCGCATGCCGCTGCGCTGGTAGATCTGGGCGATGTTGACCAGCGGCACGCCTTGCTCGCGGTTGGCGAGGGTCGAGGGCAGCCAGTCCAATCCGAACTGCGCCTGCCCGCCGGCGACGACCTGCGCCGGGTTGATGTCCGGCCCGCCGGGGCGGATGGTCACGTCCAGCCCTTCGGCATCGTAGAAGCCTTTTTCCTTCGCGGCGTAGTAGCCGGCGAACTGCGCCTGCGCCACCCATTTGAGCTGGAGCGTGACCTTGTCCTTCGCGCCGCCCGCCGCGGGAGCCGCGGTCGCCGCCGCGCCGCCGCCCGTCGCCGGGGCGCTGGTCGCTGCCGGGGCCGCCGGGGCGGCGCCGCCGCAGGCTGCCAGCAGCGCCGCCAGCACGAGCGCCGCCAGCGCGAGGAACGGGAGCTTCTGTCGCTGCATGGGAGTCTCCTTTGCTAGACGAGAACACCTGCGATGAATGACGAAGGACGGAGGGCGAAGGGCGGATGCCGGCTGTGCCTGTTTGGAACCATGGCGAAACAGCCTGGCCTGCGCCCGTCGTTGCCCCTTCGTCCAGGCCACCCGCTTCCGTCCGCGGTCATTCGCGCGCCGACACGTGCCACCGCATCGCCAGGCGCTCGGCGGCGACGATCACCAGGTAGAAGGCGATGCCCAGAGCGCACGCCACGACGATCGCCGCCCAGGCATCGGTGTAGCGGCCGACGCTCGCCTGCTGCAAAATGTAGACGCCGAGCGAATTGAGCGGCCCGCCGAAATACTCGCTCACCACCGCGCCGATGATGCTGAGGGTCGCGCTGATGCGCAGCGCGTTGAACAGGTACGGCAGCGCCGCCGGCGCGCGCAGCTTGGCGAAGACCTGCGCCGGGGTCGCCGCGTACGAGCGCATCAATTCCAGCGCCGCCGGCTCCGGCGAGACCAGCCCGCGATAGACGTTGATCAGCGTCGGAAAGAAGCACATGATCGCGACGATCGCGATCTTCGACGCCCGCGACGTGGAGCCGAGCCAGACACCGACCAGTGGCGCGAGGGCGATGATCGGAATGGCGTTCGAGGCCACGGCGAAGGGCAGGAGGCTATCGGCCGCCCAGGGCCAGCGCACGCTCAGCACGGCCACCGCGGCCCCGAGCGCGCAGCCGATGATGAAGCCGAACAGCGCCTCCTGGAAGGTATACAGCGCGATCCGTAGCAGGAACGCTCCGTTCTCCGCCAGCGCGGCGGCGATCTGGCTCGGCGCAGGCAGCAGGAACGTCCCGATGTTGAAGCCGCGCACCAGCGCCTCCCATAGCGCGATACCCAGCATGAACACGGCGACGGCCGGCCCCCAGCGCGCGGCGAAGGTCCGCGTCCGCCCGGCGGGGCTGTTCGGCAGCATGCTGTGTTGCGTGAGGCTCATCGGTGGTTCCGGCAAAGCCCGACCGACGCGGCGGCGGCGATCAGCCCGGATGCAGGCCTGCGTGGCCGCGGCTAATGCCTCAGCTTCTCCCGCACCGCGGTCGCCAGTTCGAAAAAACGTGGCGACTCGCGCGTCGCGACATCGCGCGGGCGCGGCAGGTCGATCGCGACGATCGAGTCGATCCGGCCGGGCCGGGGGGACATAATCACCACGCGATCCGACAGGAAAACCGCCTCCGGGATCGAGTGCGTCACGAAAATAACGGTGGCGCTGGTGCGCGCCCAGATCTGCAGCAGCTCTTGCTGCATCCGCTCGCGGGTGATCTCGTCCAGCGCGCCGAAGGGCTCGTCCATCAGCAGGATGGACGGCGCGAACACCAGCGCGCGGGCGATCGCGACACGCTGCTGCATCCCGCCGGAGAGTTGCCAGGGGTAGGCGCGGGCGAAGTCGCGCAGGCCGACGAGCCGAAGCATCTCGGCGGCCCGGTCGGCGCGCTCGGCCTTGGGCGCGCCCATCACCTCCAGCGGCAACTCAACGTTCCGCTGCACCGTGCGCCACTCGTAGAGCACCGGGGCCTGAAATACGATGCCGTAGTCGCGGTCGCGCCGCGCCTGCTCCGGCGTCTTGCCTTTCACGCGAATCTGCCCGCTCGACGGCTCGGTCAGGTCGCCGATCAGCCGCATCAACGTGCTCTTGCCGCAGCCGCTCGGCCCGATCAGCGAGACGAACTCGCCCGGCGCGACCGTCAGCGACACATTCGAGAGCGCCGTCACCGGCCCCGCGCCGCTCTGATAGACTTTGTTCAGGTTCTCGATGGCGATGATGGGCGCGTTCATGAGAGTTCAAAGGGCAGAGTTCAAAGTCGAAGACGCAAGATGGCGCCTGGCCTGAGAGGCTATCCGAAACGCTCCCAGCGGGGGCGTTGGGGGCCGCCGTCCCTCAGAAGAACCCCGCCCTACCACGCGGGGGAATATCGGGGGTCTCGGAGGACGCAGCTCCCCAAACCTCCCTGTTTCAGGCAGCTTCTGAGCGCTTTTCAGCCAGCCTCATCCATAATGCTCCCTCTTCAACCGTCGTGCCATCACCTGCTCACGCCTCGCGCCCGCGCACCGCCAACCGCTCCGCCAGAGCGACCAGACCGTAGAACAGCAGGCCGATCAGGCTGGCGGCCAGCACGGTGGCCCACAGGTTCGTCGGGGAGGAGTTGTAATACTGCGCCGCGTTCACGATCATCGGGCCGATGCCGTTCGGGGTGCCGCTCGGCAGCTCGCCGACGATCGCACCGATCACACTGGCCGTCGCCGCGATCTTGAGCGAGGTGAACAGATAGGGCAGCGCTGCCGGCACGCGCAGCTTCCAGAAGATCTGCCCGCCCGTCGCTGCGTACGAGCGCATGAGCGCCAGCGCGTCCGGCGGGACGGAGCGCAGGCCGCGCAGCATGCCGATCGTCACCGGAAAGAAGGTCAGATACGCCGCGATCGTCGCGATCGAAAACCAGGCGGAGACATGGAGCACCCCCAGGCCGATCACGACCATCGGTGCGATGGCGAGGATCGGCACGAGTTGCGAGCCGACGACGAACGGCAGGCAGCCGCGCTCCAGCAGCCGCGAGGACGCGAAGAGCACCGCGAGCAGCACGCCGAGCATCCCGCCGAGGGCGAAGCCGGTCAGCGCTTCGCCGAAGGTGATCGCCGCGTTGCGCAGCATGATCACGCCCCACGGCGGGCCGCTTCCCCCTTGCGTCCGCACGCCGAATTGCGCCAGGACGTCCCAGACGTGGGGCAGCTTGTAGTCCGGGATGCGGAACAGCGCCTTCAGCAGCTCCCAGGCGGCCAGTAACGCCAAGACGAGCAGCACCGGCGGCAGCCAGCGTCGGCGCGCGGGCTCGGGCGCTTCCGCCGCTGTTGGCTCGCCAGCTTGAAGGGCCAGGTCGTCGTTCACCAGGGCGCCTCCAACCCACCAGCCACGGCGGTGCGCCGCGGCCCGGCTGAAGCTGCACGCCGTGGCAGCCGGCGCTCGCCCGGAGCAGGGTCGAGCAGAGCAGGATACGTCGTTGTCCGTTCGGGTCGGAGAGACTATAGGCCAGCGCGCGGGTTTTGTCAAGATGCATGCGCGGCGTGAGGCCGGCCCGCGCGCCCGCGATGCCCATTGACCGTCGGCTAGAATTGCAGGATGTGCTCCATCGCCCCGCGGATGCGCGCGACGGTCGGCACGATCGCGGCGACGAGCGCGTTGTTGTACGGCACCGGGCAGTCCGGCGCGGCCACCCGCGTGACCGGAGCGTCCAGCCAGGCGAACCCCTCCTGCGCCACCGTCGCCGCGATCTCCGCGCCGAAACCGCACGTCCAGGTATCCTCGTGCACAACCAGGCAACGCCCGGTCTTCCGCACCGATCCGAGCACCGCCTCGCGATCCCAGGGGATGAGCGTCCGCAGGTCGAGAATCTCCACACCCGCCAGGCCGGCCGCCGCTTCGATGCAGCGGGGGACCATCGCCCCCCAGGTGACGACCGTCAGCGCGTCGCCCGCCTGGCGCAGCGCCGCCTGGCCGAACGGCAGCACGTAGTCGTCGCCGGGGTAGGGCCGGCGCCCCTCGGGCGTGTCGAGCAGCGCGCGGTGCTCCAGAAAGAAGACCGGATCGTCGCCGCGCAGCGCCGCCCGCAGCAGCCCGACCGCGTCCGCAGCATCCGCCGGCATAGCGATGCGCCAGCCGGGGGTGTGGGCGTAGATCGCTTCGCCGCAGACGCTATGCCACGGGTCGCCGGTGATCTTGCTGAAGCCGACCGGCATGCGCACGACGACCGGCGCGGCGAAGTGGTTGTTGGTGCGCCAGCGCAGCGCGCCGCAGTCCACGATCTGCTCCATTGCCGGGTCGGCATATTTGCGGAACTGGATCTCCGGCACAGGGCGCAGCCCGTTCAGCGCCATGCCGACCGCTCGCCCGATGATGCTCTCTTCGTTCAGCGCGGTATCGAACACCCGCTCCGGCCCGAATTCGGCCTGCAGGTCGCGCGTCGCGCCGTGCACGCCGCCCTTCTGCCCGACATCCTCGCCGAACACCAGCAGCAGCGGGTTGCGCCTCAGCTCGCTCGCCAGCGTCATGCGGATGGCATCGACCATGTTGATGCGCGGGCCAGCCGAGGAGGTCAGCGTGCTGCGTTCAGCCTGCTGCGTTCGAGCCTGATGATCGCGGGCGCCGGTCGTTGGCCGCTGGCCGCTGGCCGCTGATGCCCCTTCCACTGCACGCCGCCCATCGTCCGCCGCCTCGCAGAACACGAACCGCGTCGCGCTGGCGAGCTCCGGCTCCGGCTGGGCCAGCGCCCGCTCCAGCGCCGCGCGCACCTCCCGCTCGGCTTCGGCGGCCAGGCCGTCCCACTCGTCGGGCGACCAGCCCTCTTCCGCCAGGAAGTCCCGCAGGCGGGCCAGCGGGTCGCGCTCCCATTCGGCGGCCTGCTGCGCCGCGCTCTTGTACGCTTGGTTGTCGTTGAACGAGTGGCCGTTCAGCCGGGGCACGTGTAGCCGCACCAGCGCCGGCCCGCTGCCGCCACGCACGTGATCGAGCGCCCGATGCAGCAGCTCGCTCGCCGTCGCCGGGTCGGTTCCGTCCCCGCTGAGCAGCAGCAGCCCCTGGTACGAAGCCAGGTTGGCCGCGATGTCGCCGCCTGGCACCTGCACGCCGGACGGCACCGAGATCGCGTAGCCGTTGTCCTCGATCAGGAACAGCAGCGGCAGGTGTTGTGTCGTCGCGGCGTTCAGCGCCGCCCAGAAGCCCGGCGTGGCGACCGAGCCGTCCCCGCCCGCCGCCACGGCGATCGCGCTATCCCAGGCCGGGTCGCGCAGGGCGCGCTGGCGGTAACGGATGGCCTGCGCCCAGCCGGCCGCCGGGCTGTACTGCCCGCCGACATCGCCGGTCATCGGCAGGACGGTCGCCCCGCCGCGCGAGGGCATGTTGAAGACCACGCCGATGTCGCGCCCGCCGCTCACGCTGCCGGATCGCGCCAGCGATCCGGCCAGCGCCTCCTCCGGCGTCAGGCCGAGCGCCAGCATCAGCGGGCGCGAGCGGTAGTAGATCGCCGCCGCGTCGTGCGGATGGGTCAGCTCCAGGCCCAACAGGATCTGCCCGAGCTCATGGCCGCGCGCCGAGAACTGGTAGCGCACCCGGCCCGCCGGCACAAGCTCGCGCTCCTCCAGGTCATCCAGCGCGCGCGAGGTCAGCAGCAGCCGTGCGGCGGCGCGCCAGTCCACCGTGCCTGCAACGGCAGGCGCCGGGCCGCCTGAGGCGAAAAGGGGCGCGCCGTTGTGGCGCGATGGTGCTTCGCGAGGGGCCATGCGCATCCTCCTGTCACATCGTTGTGAACGGGCGGCTTGACATCCGATCCCGGCCGCGCTACCATTATACCCTAACAAGCGTTAGTTTGGAAGGGCGCTTCGATGGGAGATGCGACGCCGACCCGGAAAGACCAGTTGTTCCGTGCTGCCGAGCGGCTGTTCAGCCAACGCGGCTACCATGCGGCGACGATGCGCGAGCTGGCCGGGGCGCTGCAGATCGAGGGCGGCAGCCTGTACAGCCATATCGCCGGCAAGCAGGACATCCTGTTCGAGATCGTGCGCCGGGCCAGCGAGCAGTTTCTCGCCGCCGCCCGCGCCGTCGCGCAGGAAGGCGGCCCTGCCGCGGCCCGGCTGCGGGCGTTCATGCGCCGGCACATGGCGATCATCGCGGAGAGCGCCGACCGTGCCGCGGTGTATTTTCATGAGTGGCGGCATCTCGATCCCGAGCGCCAGGCGGTCATCCGCCGCGCGCGGGACGAGTACGAGGCGGCGCTGCGCCGGATCATCGCCGATGGCATGGCCGCGGGCGAGTTCCGCCCCGGCGATGCGCGGCTGGCCGCCTGGCACGTTCTGTCGCTGCTGAACTGGACCTACCAATGGTACGACCCCGCCGGCCCGCTTGCCGCGGACGACCTGGCCGACGCCTTTTTCGAGCAGGTGATGCGCGGGATGCGTGCAGCGTCTTGAGGGGCGGCTCCCTGAATGCTCCATGTTTCACGTTACCCGCAGAACTGTCACAAGGGGGTGGCGCGATGACGACCGTACCCGACACCGACCGGCTGGAAGCCTTCATGGTGCACCTCGCCGCGGGCGGCAAGGTCGAGGCGACCGACTGGATGCCGGAAGACTACCGCCAGGCGCTCATTCGCTTCATCGAGATGCACGCCAACAGCGAGCTGATGGGCGTGCTGCCGGAGCGCGAGTGGATCCTGCGCGCGCCGACCCTCCAGCGCAAGCTGGCGTTGACGGCCAAGGTCCAGGACGAGGTCGGCCACGCGCAGTTGCTCTACCGCCTGGTGGAGGACCTGGGCAAGAGCCGCGAGCAGATGATGGACGACCTGCTGGCCGGGCGCACCAAGTTCCACAACGTCTTCCACTACCCGACCAAAAGCTGGGCGGACGTGGGCGTGATCGCCTGGCTGGTGGACGCCGCCGCTATCCTCAGCCAGAAGGCGCTGCTCGGCACGAGCTACGCGCCCTATGCGCGGACGATGCAGCGCATCTGCTGGGAGGAGAGCTTCCACATCAAGCACGGCTACGACATCGTGGTGACGCTGGCGAGCGGCACGCCGCGGCAGCGCGAGATGCTGCAGGACGCGCTCAACCGCTGGTGGGGGCCGCTGATGCAGATGCACGGCCCGCCGACCCCACCGGACGCAGATAAAGACCTGACCGTCTGGCGCATCAAGACGCGTGGCAACGAGGAGTTGCGCCAGGAATTTCTCGAAACCTATGTCCCGCGTGTCTGGCAGCTTGGCCTGACGCTGCCCGACCCGGCGCTACGCCGCAACGACGACGGCACCTGGAGCTACACCCCGCCGGACTGGGACGAACTGCGTGCGGTCGTCTCGAACCGCGGCCCGTGCAGCCAGGCGCGCCTCGCCTTTCGCCGGCAGCACTACGACGCGGGCGCGTGGGTGCGTGGGCTGGGGGCTTGAGACGCTGGCTAAAACGGGGAGGGTTGGCAGGCTGCGCCCTCTCGGATTCGTCTGTTACGCCGCGCGGTCGGCGGCGCGGCCTTCACACATCAGCCGACAATCGTGCCGTTACATAGCTATGAACAACGACTCACAAGCCTCGCGCCTCACGTCTCACGCCCCGCACGTCTACGAGGTCTTCCGCCGCGAGAAGCCCGGCGGCCCGATGATCCACGCCGGCAACGTGACCGCTGCGAGCGACGACCTGGCGCTGATCTACGCCCGCGAGGTCTTCGGGCGGCGCGGCGAGAGCGAGGAGCTGTGGATCGTGCCCCGCGGCGCGATCCGCGTCCTGGACGACGACGACATCCTGCACCCGGCGCTGGAGCGCAGCTACCGCTCGGTCGATGGCTACCGCGTCCGTGACAAATTGCGAAACGTGAAGGGCGAACGATGAGCGAGCAGATCGACATCGGCGCAGCCAACGGCAGCGCGGCCAATGCATCACTCACCATTCCGCAGGCATCGCTGCGCGACCTCCTGCTCGCGCTCGCCGACGATGAGTTCGTCACCGGCTACGCCAACAGCGAGTGGACCGGCATCGCCCCGGTGCTGGAGGAGGACATCGCCTTCAGCTCGCTGGCGCAGGACGAACTGGGCCACGCGCGAGCGCTGTATGAGCTGGCGGCGGATGTAGGGGCGGGTGAGGCGAGGTCGAACCTCAGCCCTGACCCCCGACCCCTGACCCCTGATTCGCTGGCCTATGGACGCGCTCCGGAGCAGTACCGGCACGCCCGCCTGTGCGAGCAGCCGCGCGGCGACTGGGCCTACAGCGTCTCGCGCCAGTTCCTCTACGACACTGCCGATACGGTGCGGCTGGAGGCGCTGATGCGCAGCAGCTACACCCCGCTGGCCCGCCTGGCGGCCCGGATCATCCGCGAGGAGAAGTACCATCTGCTCCACGCGCACACCTGGCTGCGCCAGCTGGCCGAGGGCGGCGACGAGGCGCGGGCGCGGCAGCGGGCCGCGTTCGAGGCGCTCTGGCCGGACGCGTCTGGCCTGTGGGAGCCGCTGCCCGGCGAGGCCGCGCTGGTCGCCGCCGGGGTGCTGCCGGAGCCGTTCGCGGCGCTGGAGCAGCGCTGGCTGGCGCGGATCGAGGAGCCGCTACGCCGCTACGGGCTGCCGTGGCCGTTCGCGGAGCACGGCAGCGGCTGGGCGCCCCTGGTCGCCCCGGCGTATGGCGGGCGGCGCGGCATGCATGGGCCGGCGTTCCGCGCCCTGCACGCCGAGATGACCAGCGTCTCCCGGGCGGAGCCGGGGGCACAGTGGTGAGGCGATGGCACGATGGTACGATGACACGATCACGAAGTGACACGATGAACAGGGTGACAAAGGGGGGAGCCTTTACGTACCGCCCGTAAACCCCATCGTATCATCGTGTCATCGTGTCAGGCAGGACAACGACATGGCGGTCGCTCCAACAGCATCAATAACCGACGAGCTATGGGACGCGCTGCGCGACGTGCCCGACCCGGAGTTGCCGCATCTCAGCCTGGTCGATCTGGGCGTGATCCTGCGGGTGGAGGTTGACGAGGCGGCGCACCGCGCCCGCGTGCATCTCATGCCGACCTTCACCGGCTGCCCGGCGCTCGGGCTGATGCGCGACCTGATCCGCGAGCGGCTGGAGGCGGCGCGCCCCGGTCTGGCGGTCGAGGTCGTCGTCACCGATGAGCAGCTTTGGAGCAGTGAGCGGATCTCCGCCGAGGGACGGCGCAAGCTGGCCGAGGCCGGCATCGCCCCGCCCGGCCCGCCGAGCGACACGATCCTCTTCCTCGAGCCGGCCCGCTGCCCGCACTGCGGCTCGCGCAACACCACGCTCGACTCGGCGTTCGGCCCCACCCTCTGCCGGGCGATCAGCTATTGCCGCGACTGCCGGCAGCCGTTCGAGCAATTCAAGCCGCTGTAGCGAACCAGACCTGTTGCCGTGGGGGCGCGCGGCGAACGCCCCCGCGGCTGCGCGAAGGAGGACGACCATGGTCAAGCTCGTGGTGCTCTACACCCGCCCGGCGGACACCGCGGCCTTCGACCGGCACTATGCCGAGGTCCACACGCTGCTGGTGCGCAAGCTGCCGCATCTGCAGAAGGTGGAGATCGCCCGGATCACCGGCGCGCCGCGCGGCGAATCGCCTTACTACCTGATGTGCGAGATGTATTGGGCCGACCGGGCCGCCATGGACGCCGACATGGCATCGCCGGAGATGCGCGAGGTTGGCAGGGACGCGCGGGCCTTCGCCGGCGATCTGATCAGCATGCATATCGCAGACGTCATCGATCTGTGACGATACGATGCGCCCCGGGCGGAGTGGGCGCGCGGGAGCGTGGGTACTGCGCAGGGGGGAGGTTTGGATGGACTTCGCCCCCCAAACGCTCTTCGTTGCTGCGCGCACGTGCGCCAAAAAAGAACCGTGTGGACACTTCCCACGCTGCGGGCGACGGTGCACGTCCTGATCATTCAAGGAGCCGAGCATGACCGACGAACCACAGGTGCTCTACCAGGCCGATGGGCCGGTCGTCACGCTGACGCTCAACCGCCCGAAGGCGCTGAACGCGCTGAGCCCCGAGCTGATGGCCGAGCTGGCCGCCGCGGTCGAGCGCGCCGACGCCGACCCGGCGGTCCGTTGCCTGGTGCTGACCGGCGGGCCGCGTGTCTTCGCCGCCGGGGCCGACATCAAGGCCATGGCCGACGCCCGCCCGCTGGACGTGATGGCCCGTGGCACGGTGGCCGGGTGGGAGCGCATCCGCCGCTGCGGCACGCCGCTCATCGCAGCGGTGAGCGGCTATGCGCTGGGCGGCGGGTGCGAACTCGCCATGCTCTGCGACATGATCGTCGCCAGCGAGACCGCCCAGTTCGGCCAGCCGGAGATCACCATCGGCATCATGCCGGGGGCGGGCGGCACGCAGCGCCTGGCCCGCGCGATTGGCCCGTACCGCGCCATGGAGATGATTTTGACCGGCAAGACGCTCTCCGCCCGCGAGGCCTATGCCGCCGGGCTGGTCAACCGTGTCTGCCCGGTCGAGGGCTTTCTGGCCGAGGCGCAGCGCCTGGCCGCCGAGGTGGCGGCCCGCGCCCCGGTGGCGGTGCGGCTGGCGCGCGAGGCGGTGCGCTACGGCGTGGAGACGACCGTGCGCGAGGGGTTGGAGATCGAGCGGCGCAACTTCTACCTGCTGTTCGACACCGAAGACCAAAAGGAAGGTATGCGCGCCTTTATCGAGAAGCGCACGCCGGAATATCGCGGCCGATAAGTTCAAAGTGCAGCGTTCAGGGGTCAGTAGATGTGCAACGTTGCACGTTACAGACTGCATGTTGCACTACGCGCTGCACGCTGAGCTTTGAACGCTGAACGATGAGGAAACGCCCATGAGCGAAGAAACGACCGTCCTCTACGACCTGTCCGACGGCATCGCAACGATCACGCTCAACCGGCCGCAGGTCTACAATGCCTTCAACGAACAGATGCACGCCGGCTTGCAGGAGGCGCTCAGGATGGCCGAGCGCGACCCCGCGGCGCGCGTGCTGGTGATCACCGGCGCGGGCAAGGCGTTCTGTAGCGGGCAGGATCTCAAGGAGATTCCGCTCGACGGCTCGCGCTCGATCGGCGAAAGCGTGCGCGAGCGCTACAACCCGCTCATCCGCCGGGTGCGCGCCATCTCCAAACCGGTGATCGCCGCGGTGAACGGCGTGGCCGCCGGCGCCGGCTTCAGCCTGGCGCTCGCCTGCGATCTCCGCATCGCCATCGACTCGGCCCGCTTTGTCGCCGCTTTCAGCAACATCGGCCTGGTGCCGGATAGCGGGATGACCTATTTCCTGCCGCGCCTGATCGGCCATGCCCGCGCGCTGGAGCTATGCATGCTCGGCGGGACGATCGACGCGGCGACGGCGCATACCTGGGGCATGGTCAACCAGGTCGCACCGGCGGACGCCTTCCCCGGCGCGGTGCGGGCCCTGGCCGGGCGGCTGGCGAACGGCCCGGCGACCGCCTTGAGCCTGATCAAGCGCGGCTTCGACCTGTCGCTGAGCGGCACGCTGGAACAGGTGCTCGACTGGGAGGCGCAGGCGCAGCAGATCGCCGGCAGCAGCCCGGAGTATGTCGAGGGGGTCACGGCCTTCCGCGAAAAGCGCCCGGCGCAGTTCCGGCGGGAGTGAACGGTAGGAGCACAATGCAGCAGCGACACAACGATAACTGGCCAGGACATCCGCCGGGTGTGCTGTTCCAGATCCCGCGACTTTGAAGCATGACCGTCGGCGTGGTATCATCCTGAAGGTGAAACAGCGCCGTTTCATCCACAGAGGAGGCACGACAATGTCGTCCGATCCGCTTGAGTTGCAGGGTATCGACTACGTCGAATTCTATGTCGCCAATGCGCGGCAGGCGGCCCATTTCTACCGCACCACGCTCGGCATGCGTCCGGTGGCCTACGCCGGGCTGGAGACCGGCTCGCGCGACCGGGCGTCGTGGGTGCTCAGCCGGCGCAACGTGCGCTTCGTCCTCACCGCGCCGCTGCTACCCGACCCGCAGCACCCGGTGGCGGCGTTCGTCGCCCGCCACGGCGATGGCGTGAAGGACATCGCGCTGCGGGTAGCGGACGCAGCGGCGGCCTACCACGAGGCGCTGCGCCGCGGGGCGCGCCGCGTGCGCGAGCCGGAGGCGCTGGAGGATGCCCACGGGCGGGTGGTGCGCGCCACCATCGCCACCTACGGCGATACCGTCCACAGCTTCGTCCAGCGCGATGGCTACGAGGGCGCGTTTATGCCCGGCTTTCAGCCGCTGGAGTACGACCTGCCGGTGCCGGAGACCGGCCTGGCGGCGATCGACCACATCGTCGGCAACGTCGAGCTGGGCCACATGGATGAGTGGGTTGCCTACTACCGCGACGTGCTCGGGTTCAAACAGCTCATCCATTTCGACGACAAGGACATCAGCACCGAGTACTCGGCGCTGATGAGCAAGGTGATGCAGAACGGCTCCGGCCGGATCAAGTTCCCGATCAACGAGCCGGCCGAGGGGCGGAAGAAGAGCCAGATCGAGGAGTACCTTGAGTACTACGGCGGGCCGGGCGTCCAGCATATCGCGCTCGCCACCGGCGACATCATGGCGAGCGTGGACGCGCTGCGGGCGGCAGGCATCCCGTTCCTGCGCGTGCCGGAGACCTACTACGAGGACCTGCCGGCGCGCGTCGGCCAGATCGCCGAGGACGTGCGCGAGCTGGCCAGGCGCGGCATCCTGGTGGATCGCGACGAGGAGGGCTACCTGCTGCAAATTTTCAGCCAGCCGTTGCAGGACCGGCCGACGCTCTTCCTGGAGATCATTCAGCGCAAGGGGAGCCGCGGTTTCGGCAAGGGCAACTTCCGGGCGCTGTTCGAGGCGCTGGAGCGCGAGCAGGCACGGCGGGGGAACCTGTGAGTTGGAGTTCTGATGCCAATCCGCAGTCTCGCATCCGAATCTTGTATCGCGCGCTGCTGCGCTTCACGCGCCGGCAATGCTCTACGCGGGAATGCGGCTCGGTGTGAGGTGAGCCCGTCCTGGATTACAGCCTCGACCTCCAAACCTCGCCCTCTGCAGGTGGCACGCTGAACCTTGCATTTTACACGTTGCACTTCGAACAGCTATGCGCTTCGTCAGCTTCACCTACATCGACCGCTTCCCGCGGGCTGGCGTGCTGCTCGGCGACCTGGTGGTCGACCTGGCGGCCGCGGCCCCGCTGGTCTTCGAAGGCCAGGAGGGCCAACGCTGGGAGCTGCTCGACATCCTGCGCGGCGCGCCGGATGGCACAGGGCTCGACGGCGCCGCCGAGATCGCCGCCGCCGTGCTCGACCAGCTCGGCGTGGCCGACCTGGAGGAGCTGCGCGCGGCGCAGGAGGCGGGTGCATTCGTCGGCCAGGGGTTCGCTGGGGCGCTGTCGATCGGCGGGGCGGAGATGATCCTGCCGATCAGCGACGTGCGGCTGCTTGCGCCGCTGCCGCGTCCGCCCAGCCTGCGCGATTTCTACGCCTTCGAGCAGCACGTCGCCACGGCGGCCCGCAACCGCGGGCGCAGCGTGCCACCAGCGTGGTACGAGATCCCGGCTTTCTACTTCTCGAATCATACGGCGATCTATGGGCCGGATGCCGAGGTGCCCATGCCGCGCACCCAGGCGCTCGATTACGAACTCGAGGTCGCCTGCGTGATCGGGCGGGCCGGGCGCGATATCCGGGAGATCGACGCCGAGGCGCATATCGCCGGCTATACCATCATGAACGACTGGAGCGCCCGCGACATCCAGCGCGAGGAGATGACGATCGGCCTGGGGCCGGCCAAGGGCAAAGACTTCGCCACCTCGCTCGGGCCGGCGCTGGTGACGCCGGATGAGCTGGAAGACCTGCTGCTGCCGGACGGGCGCTACAACATGGCCATGGTGGCGCGGGTGAACGGCGTCGAGCGCTCGCGCGGCAACTTCCGCGATATCTACTACACCTTCGCGCAGATGATCGCCCACGCTTCGCGCGATGCGAACCTCTACGCCGGCGATGTGCTTGGCAGCGGCACGGTCGGCACCGGCTGCCTGCTGGAGCTGACCGCCGGCGAGGGGCCGTGGCTCGCCCCCGGCGACGTGGTCGAGCTGGAAGTCGAAGGGCTGGGCGTGCTGCGCAACCGGGTGGCGCCGTGACCGGTGAGCAGACACGGAGGCAAGGCGACCCGGGGACAGGGGCTGTGCGCGGTAATGCGCCCTCCTTGTCTCCCTCGCGCCCCTTCTCCTTGCCGACCGGCTGGCCGCTGCTCGCACGTCTCCTCCTCGCCGCCCTGCTCGCCGCGTGGCTGGCGACCGCTGCCGCAGGGCCGGCGCGCTGCCCGGTCGGGGCGGAGGACGACCTGGGGTGCGCCCGCGGTTTCGAGGCGCGCGAGCACGATCGGCGCGGCGACTTCCGCTGGACGGACGGCGCGGCGACGATCCGGTTCCCTGGCGCCGTGGGGCGATCTGTGGTGGAGGCGCGCCTGGCCGCGCCGCGGCCGGACGGGCGGCCGGCGCGGGTGGTTCTTGCGGCGAACGGTGTGGCTGCCGTGGCCGTGGCCGGGCCGGAGATACGGCGCTATCGGCTGCTCACCCCGGGCGCGTTGGCCGGTGGCCCGGCGCTCACGCTTCTGAGCGACACATTCAGCGCACCGGGCGGCTCGCGGCTGCTGGGCGTGCAGGTGTACGGAGCGTGGGCTGCGCCGGCGGGCGGGCTGCCCCTGCCCGATCCGCTGCTCGCCCTGGCGCTGCTGGCGGTTGGGCTGGCGGTGGTCGCTGGCCCCACGTGGGCTGGGGCGAACCCCGCGTTCGCCCCAGCCCACGCGCGTTGGGCCCCCTTCGCGGCGATCGCGCTTCTGGCCGGGCTGTGGGCGTGGCTTCCGGAACGAGTCGCGCCGTTCCTTCCGGCCCTGGCGCTGCTGCTGGGCGTGGCGTCGCTCGTGGCGGCGCGCACGAACGGCCTGGCGCTGCTGGGCTACCCGCCGGCGCTGATGGCGGTGCTCGGCAGCGCGGCGCTGGACGGGCTGATCGTCGCGCAGGCCATCCCGCGCCCGTGGATCGCCGCTGCGCTCGTCGGGCAGGCCGCACTCACCCTCTGGGCCGTCTGGCAGGCCGCGCGCCGCCCACCATCGCCGATCGCCGCGCTGCTGCTCCTGGCTGTCGCCGTGCGGCTGCTCGGCTTCGCCGCGCGCGTGCTGGCGGCGCAGGCGGCCAGCGACCCAGACACGCCGCTGTTCTACACCTATGGCCAGGCGGCGCTCGCGCCCGGCGTCCCAATCGTCGAATACCCGTCCGGTGCGCTCATTCCGTGGATGGCGCTGGCGCTCCCCGGCAGCCGCGAGCTTTTCGTCCTGCTCCTTCCGCTGCTCAACCTGGCCTGCGATCTGGTGATCGTCTGGGGCATCTGGGCGATCGGCGATCGAAGATCGGGGATGGGCGGAGAGAGTCCCCACGTGCCGATCGCTACGACCCAACCGCTTGTTCCGCTCTTCTACGCCCTCTCCCCGCTGCTGCTGCCGTTCTGGCACGGCAAGTACGACCCGCTGCCGGCGGCGCTGCTGGTCGCCGGGCTGGCGCTCTACGCCCGCGGGAGGGCGGGCTGGGCGGGCGCGGCGCTCGGCTTCGGCGGCGCGGTGAAGTGGGTGCCGTGGCTCGCCGCGCCGTTCCTGGCCTGGGGGCTGCTACGCGGGGACGAAGGACGCACGGCGAACGGCATGGGAGTCGAGGATCGGGGATCGAGGAGCGCAGAGTTCGCCGGGCCAGCACGGTTCGCAATCGGCCTGGCCCTCGCCGTCGCTGCGGCGTCGTTGCCGTTCGCGCTACGCGACGGAGGGGCGTTTCTGGCGCCGTACCGGGTGCAGGGCGCCCGCCCGATGATCGCTGAGAGCATCTGGTTTCCACTGGCGGCGCTGCTGAAGCCGGCGCTGCTGGCGGCCCCCGTCGCGCCGTGGTCGGGGGTGCGCGGCGCGCCGTTCGGCGCGGGGCTGATGGTCGGCGTCCAGCTCGCCGTGCTGGCCGGGCTTGGCCTGGCGCAGGCGCTGCTCCCGCCCGACCGCCGCCGCACGATCGGGCTAGCGGCGCTGGCGCCGACGGCGTTTCTCCTGCTGAATCGCGTGTTCAGCCCGCAGTACGTCCTGATCATCACCGCTGGCGCGCTCGCGGCCGCCGCCGCGCTCGCCCCGCGCCGGCCTGTCCTGCTCCTCGCGCTGCTGGTGGGCATACAGGTGACGAATCTGCTGGTCTGGCCGAACACCATGCCCTACTGGCCGGCCGCATCGGGTATCATGTTCGGGTGCGCCCTGGCCGCGCTCGGCTGGCTGACGGTGATGGCGATGCGGCCTGAGCGATCGACGGACGATGGACGACGGAGGCGTGTGACCCAGCCAGACGGTCAGATCGCCGGGCCAACCTCGCTCTGATAGCCTGGCGTCTGACGACGGACTCCAACACCTCGAAAGGAGGCCAACGATGCCCTTCTATCACCGGCTTGGCGAGATCCCGCACAAGCGCCACACCCAGTTCCGCCGGCCCGATGGCGCGCTCTACAGCGAGCAGGTCATGGGCGAGCGCGGTTTCGAAGGAATCCAGTCGATCGTCTACCACCGCCGCCCGCCGACGGCGATCCTGCGGCTTGAGGACCGCGGCCCGGCGCAGGTGGAGCTGGAGGAGCCGGGGCCGGTACGCCACCGGCACTTCCGCACCGCGCGGCTCCAGCCCGGCGGCGACCCGATCAGCGGGCGGCAGCCGCTGCTGGCCAACAGCGACGTGACGATGAGCATCTGCCTGCCGACGCAGCGCATGGACTACCATTACCGCAACGGCCAGGGCGACGAGCTGATCTTCGTGCACGAGGGCGAGGGGCGGATCGAGAGCCTGTTCGGCACGCTGCCGTTCCGCCGCGGCGATTACCTGGTCATCCCGATCGGCACCACCTGGCGGATGGAGACGAGCGGCCCGGCGCGGCTGCTGGTCTTCGAGATGAACGGCAACATCGAGACGCCGCGCCGCTACCGCAACGAATACGGCCAGTTGCTCGAACACGCGCCCTACTGCGAGCGCGACATCCGCGTGCCGCAGGAGCTGCCGTCGTACGACGAGACCGGCGAGTTCCCGGTGCTGGTGCGCGCCCGCGACCGCTTCACGCTGCACATCCTCGACCACCACCCGCTCGATGCGGTCGGCTGGGATGGCTACTTGTATCCGTGGGCGCTGAACATCGAGGATTTCGAGCCGATCACCGGGCGCATCCACCAGCCACCGCCGGTGCATCAGACGTTCAAGGGGCCGAATGTCGTGATCTGCTCGTTCGTGCCGCGCCTGTTCGACTACCACCCGCTGGCGATCCCCGCGCCGTACAACCACTCGAACGTGGACAGCGATGAGGTACTGTACTACGTCGAGGGGAATTTCATGTCGCGCCGCGGCATCGAGGAGGCCAGCGTCTCGTTGCACCCCAGCGGCCTGCCCCACGGCCCGCACCCCGGCGCCGCCGAGGCCAGCATCGGCAAGACGGCCACCGAGGAGCTGGCGGTGATGATGGACACCTTCCGGCCGCTGCGCGTCGCCCGTGGCGCGCTGGCGATCGAGGACGAGAAGTACCCGTACAGCTGGGTGGCGCATTGAGGATCGGGGCGAAGGACCGAGGAGAGTGGACGAAGGACGAACGGAGGCCCTGCAGCGCGATGGTACGAGCGCAAGCGTGGCCGGGCTTCCTTTCGTCGCCTTCGTCCCCTCGGGCTTCGTCCGCCCTCTTCCTGGAGAGGCCAGGAGCTTGGTATCAGGCCGATCTCCCCTGCTTCTTGTCTCCTTGCCTGCGCCTTCGCCCTTCGTCCCTGGTCGTTCGTCCAGCCAGTCACCGCGCCCGGCTGGCCAGAAAGTCGATCACGTCGATCTTGGTGATGATGCCGACGATCTGGTCGTTCTCCACCACCACCGCCGCCGGGCTGCGGCCGAACAGCGGCGTCAGTTCGTCCAGCGGCGTCGCCATGTCCACCGTGGCGACCTCGTGGGCGTGCAGGTCGGCGATCGTGTGGTTCATCGCGCCGCCGGCCAGCAGGTAGTCCAGCAGGTCGCCCTCGGCGATGATCCCGTGCAGCCGGCCGCGCGGGTCGAGCACCGGCAACTGCGAGATGCCGTGGGTTTTCATCAGGCGGATGGCCGCCTCGATGCTGCTGTCCTCGGCGGCGGCGATCACCTCGCGCGGGCGGGCGGCCAGCAGATCGCCGACGGTCGCCGCCTCGAGGAAGCCGTTCTCGCGCATCCAGTTGTCGTCGAACACTTTGGAGAGGTAGCGTGAGCCGCTGTCGGGCAGCAGCACGACGGCCACGTCGTCTTCCGCGAGGGCGCTGCCGCCGGCCCGCAGCCACTTGAGCGCCCCGGCGACCGCCAGGCCGCACGAGCCGCCGCCGAACAGCCCTTCCTCGCGCACCAGCCGGCGCGTCATCGTGAACGCCTCGCGGTCGTTCACCTGGATGAACTCATCGATCAGATCGAAATCCAGCGTGCTCGGCAGGAAATCCTCACCGACCCCCTCGACCTTGTAGCCGTGCGCCGGCCCGAGTTCACGCGTCTGGTGATAGTGGGTCAGCAGCGAGCCGACCGGATCGACGCCGATGACCTTGACCGCCGGGTTGTGCTCCTTCAGAAAGCGCGCGACGCCGCTGATCGTCCCGCCGGTGCCGACGCCGGCGATGAACGCGCTGATCCGCCCGCCGGTCTGCCGCCAGATCTCCGGCCCGGTCGTTCGGTAGTGCGCTTCGGGGTTGGCCGGGTTCCAGTATTGCCCGGCCAGGATGGCGTTCGGCGTCTCCTCGGCCAGGCGGCGCGAGACCGAGTAGTAGGAGCGGGGGTCGTCCGGCTCGACAGCGGTGGGCGTGATCACCACGCGGGCGCCGAAGGCGCGCAGCAGGCGGATCTTCTCGTCGCTCATCTTGTCGGGCATCACGAAGATGCATTTATACCCTTTGATCGCCGCGGCGATCGCCAGGCCGACGCCGGTGTTGCCGCTCGTCCCCTCGACGATCGTCCCGCCCGGCTTGAGGCGGCCCTCGCGCTCGGCGGCCTCGATCATCGCGATGCCGATCCGGTCCTTCACGCTGCCGCCGGGGTTCAGGAATTCGACCTTGGCCAGCATCTCCGGGCGGATGCCGCGCGCGACGCTGTGCAGCCGGACCAGCGGCGTGTTGCCGATCGCTTCCAGGATGGTGCTCTTCACCTCAGCCGCGCCGGTGTGCTCGGGCGTCTCAACCGTGATCATCGCCTCTCCTCCTGCGAATCGCCGCTCCTCGGTGAGCCGGGCGCTGCATCGCGCCCACTGCCGGCATGGTACCACGACTCGCCGGTGTGCGGCGGGCGTGGCCGCGAGCCGGGCGGCCGGGGATGTGCCCGGAACAGTAAGCAAGAACGCCTTGAAGGGTGCATCCCTCCAAGACGTTCTTTTTTGACGCGCAGGCTTGGCGGCGCCCGCCTGCCGCCGCGGGGCGGGCTTACTCCGCCTCCGGCACCAGTTGCGGCCCGCGCCCGTCGGCGAGCGCGGGCTCGGGGCTCAGCACGCGCACATTGCGCTCGTAGGTGAAGTAGGCCCAGGTCCACTGCACGAGCACCTGGA
Source organism: Roseiflexaceae bacterium (assembly GCA_042408595.1). Lineage (GTDB taxonomy): Bacteria > Chloroflexota > Chloroflexia > Chloroflexales > Roseiflexaceae > JBHOQX01. Next base: position 88,104 of record JBHOQX010000017.1, read on the forward strand.
GTCGATTGCGCAGGCCGGCGAGATAGAAGACGTGGACGATCAGCCACATCAGCCAGGTCAGAAAGCCGCTGGTGCGCAGCCAGCCGAAGTCGGACACGGCGAAGGCCCGCCCGACCGTCGCCATGTTCGGCGGGTACCAGTAGCGGAATGGCTCGGGCGCCGGCTGCTGCTGCACCCGCCGCCGGATCAGGCGGCCGACGTACCGCCCCTGCTGCATCGCCGCCTGGGCCACGCCCGGCAGCGGCGCGCCATCCTGCTCCACGTAGGCCGCGTCGCCGACCACGAACACCTCCGGGTGGCCGGGGACCGACAGGTCCGGCTCGACCTTGACCCGCCCGGTGCGGTCGGTGGCCGCGCCCAGCCATGCGCCCACCGGCGTCGCGACCACGCCGGCCGTCCAGATCACCGTCCGGCTGGGGATCTGCTCGGCGCCGAGCCGCACGCCCGCCGCGCTTACGTCCGTCACGGGGGCGCCGGTGCGCACCTCCACGCCCATGCGTTCCAACGCGCGCTGTGCCTTCCGGCTCAGCGATTCGGGGAAGGTCGCCAGCAGGCGTGGGCCGGCCTCCAGCAGGATAATCCGCGCCCGGCGCGGATCGATGCGCCGGAACTCATCGGCCAGACCGGTGCGGGCCAGCTCGGCGATCGCCCCGGCCATCTCCACGCCGGTCGGCCCACCGCCCACCAGGACGAATGTGAGCAGCGCCTCGACCTCCGCCGGGTCGGCCGTCAACTCGGCGTGCTCGAACGCCTGCAACAGTCGGTGGCGGATGGCCGCCGCATCGGCGATCGTCTTCAGGCTGGGCGCGTGCTGCGCCCACTCGGGGTGATTGAAGTAAGTGTAACGCGCCCCGGTCGCCAGCACCAGGTAATCGTATGAGATCGGCCCGGCGGCGGTGAGCACCTGGCGCCGCCCGGCATCGACGCCGGTCACCTCGGTCATCAACACCTCGGCGTTGCGCTGGCGCCGCAGCAGGCTGCGGATCGGCGTGGCGACTTCGTCGGCCGAAAGCCCGCTGGTCGCCACCTGGTAGAGCAGCGGAAAGAAGACCGAGTGGTTGGTGCGGTCGATGACGGTGACACGCACCGGCGCCTTGCGCAGCGCCGCGGCGGCGGCCAGCCCGCCGAAGCCGCCGCCGACGATCACGACGTGCGGGCGGGTGGCGGGGAGGTCGTTTGATTGAAGATTCATAGCATGCTGCTCCCACAGCAGATTAGCTTGTGTTAATTTTCGCAATTATTGCGCAAATCGGCCCGCCTGTCATCGGCCGTAGGGCGGAGGCGCCCCTCCCTCGCAAGAGCGGCGCCCGCCAGACCTCCCCGGTTCAGACAACTGCTCCCGCATAAGGTTCTTCCCTACAGCCGAGTGACCGGGATTCCTGGTTCGTATGCCCGATGCTAAGACGCCCTGCAGCGAGTATGCTGCCGACGTTGGTTGCGCACTGGTTCGATAGCACGGTCCGCGCGGGCGGGCGTGCCACACCCGGGACACTCCTCACCATGCTCCACTTGCCGCTCGCGCCAGCCCACCACAGCACGCGCGCCGGTCCCCATTTGGAGCGGCGCACGAACAAAGGAGGTTCACATGGCAGTCCTGATGATCGCAGACGTCAACGGCCAGACCCGCGAGGGCTACAACGGCATGATCGCTGCGCTGGGGAGGCGCTCAAACAGGCCCCTGGCCTGATGCTCCACACATCGCATCCGATCGACGGCGGCTGGCGGGTGATCGAGGTGTGGCAATCGAGAGCGGAGGCCACCGCGTGTTTCGCCGCCTGTATCGCGCCCCATCTTCCGCCCGGCATTCGGCCCAGGCGCACCTTCTACGAGGTGCATCACGTGGTGCGGGCGGAAGCGGCGCCCGTGGCGCGCGGCGCGGACGGCGGAGACGGGCAAGGGTAGGCAGTGCCGCGGGCGGCCGCGGGGAGCGAGGCTGCGTGCAGCGCTCCCCGCCCGGCCCGCCGGGCGCCTGCCGGCCCTGGCCATGCGACTGAGCGAGCTCATGGAACATATCGCGTTGATCGCGGGAATCGTGTCGGCGAGCATTTACCCTCAGCCACATACCGATGCTCGTCCGGGCGTTCCGCACCAAGGATTTGCGCTCCTACAGCGCAGCGAACCTGGTGTTGCTCAACCTGGGCAACGGGTGCTACTGGCTGTACGTCGCGAGCCTGCCCTTCGGCCCGATCTGGTTTTTACACGGCTTCTACACGCTGGTCGCCGCGATCATGCTGTATTGGTACGCGCGCTATCGCCGCGCGCCTTGACCGGCGCTGATGGAGGCATGGCGCATGCATTCTGGTTCTGGCCACCTGGACGTAATCATCGGGGGCAACAGCGGTCTCGGGCGCGCCTCGGTCCACAATTGTGCCGGAGAGGGCCAGCGTTCCTTCTCATCGCATACTCCGACAGATGTGGACGGTTCGGCGTCTGTCGTCTGCGCTGCCGTGAGGCGTCCTGCGCCATGCCGGGCTGATCTTAGAGTGCCTCCAACACCCTATTCACAGAAAGGACAATATCATGCGTTCCAAATTCGTCGCGCGCCTGAGCGCGATCCTCCTGGCTGTTTGCCTGGCCGCGGCACTCCTCGGGGGCGCCGCCTCTGCGGGCAGCAGCGCCACGCCCGTGGCGGACGCCGCCGCTGCCCGGCAGCCGCCGACCCTCGCGCCGGCGCCCGCGCGGACGACGGCTCCCGCCGCTCTGGAGGCCGCAGCAGACGATCCGCGCCTCCAGACCGAGCCGTTTATCCGCACCGAGCTGTTCTTCGGCAGCGAGCGGCCGAATAAACCGGAAGTGAGCGATAGTGAGTTCAAGCAGTTCCTGGACGAAGAAGTCACGCCGCGCTTCCCCGACGGCCTGACGGTTCTGAAAGGCTTCGGCCAGTTTCGTGAGTCGAGCGGCGAGATCGTGCAGGAAAGCAGCTTTGTTCTGATTCTGCTCTATCCACGTGAGACACTGCGCGATAGCAGCGCTAAAATCGAAGCGATCCGGGCGCGCTACACGGCACGCTTCGAGCAGGAATCGGTGCTGCGGGTAGACGACCCGCGCCCGGTCCGGGTGTCGTTTTAACGGAGCTGAGACGCCACGGTCACGGAGAATGGCGGGCGAGGGTATCATGCTCGCCTGCCATACCGTTGACCCACGATGGGAGAGAGCTGCACCCATGGCACGATTTCTGTTCGCCACCTTTCCGGCGGCCGGGCACACCAACCCCGGCCTGCCGATCGCCCGCGCGCTCGTCGAGCGCGGCCACGAGGTGACGTGGTACGCCGGTCGCGGGTTCAGGCGGGCGATCGAGGCGACCGGCGCGGCATTTGCGCCAATCAAGGCTGCCGTCGATCCCGCAGACGTACCCCCGAATGTACGCTTTCCTGAAGCGGCACAACTGTCCGGCCTCGCCGGGTTCAAGTTCGGCCTCAAGCATGTGTTTCTCGATGAGGCGCCGGGCCAGGTCGCGGACCTCCGGGCCATCCTGCGGTCGTTCCCCGCCGATGTCCTGGTGGGCGATACCGGCTTCGTCGGCATGGCGCTGCTGCATGAGCTCGGCGGGCCGCCGTGGGCGACGTACGGCATCACCGGGCTGACGTTCCCCAGCCGCGACACCGCGCCGTTCGGCACGGGGCTTCCGCCGAGCGCAACGCCGCTCGGGCGGGTGCGCAACCGGGTGATGACGGCGGCCTTCGAGCGCGTGCTGTTCCGCGATGTGCAGGACTATGCCCAGGGCGTGCGCGCGCAGCTCGGGTTGCCACGCACCCGGCAGCCGGTGCTCAGCGGCACACTTTCGCCCTTCCTATACATGCAGCCGACGACGCCGGACTTCGAATACCCGCGCAGCGACCTTCCGCCCCAGGTGCACTTCATCGGTCCGCTGCTGCTTGAGGTGCCACGCGACTTCACGCCGCCGCCGTGGTGGGGCGAGCTCCATGGCCGCAGGTCGGTCGTCCTTGTGACGCAGGGCACCGTTGCGACGAAGCTGGACGACCTGGTCATCCCCACGCTGCGGGCGCTGGCCGGCGAGGATGTGCTGGTGGTCGCCGCGACCGGCGGAGCGTCGGCGGAGGAGGTCGCCCGCGCCTGGGCGCGCGCCGGCGCGATGGATGCGATGCGGGGCGTCACGCCGGCCATGGCGCAGCTTCGGCTGGGTTCGGCTGAGGCGCCCGGGCCGGAGCCGCTGCCGGCCAACGCCCGCGTCGCGCCGTTCATTCCGTTCGGCGCGCTGCTGCCGCATGTGGACGTGATGATCACCAACGGCGGCTACGGCGGGGTGCAGTTCGCGCTGGCCCATGGCGTCCCGCTGATCGTCGCAGGGGCCACCGAGGAGAAGCCGGAGATCGCCGCGCGGGTCGCCTGGAGCGGCGCGGGGATCGACCTCAAGACCGGGAAGCCGTCGCCGGGCCAGATCCGCGATGCCGTGCGCACCATCCGGCTCAACCGGCGGTACCGCGACCACGCGCAGCGCATCCGCGCCGCCTATGCCCGCCACGACGCGCCGCGCGAAGCGGCGGCGCTGCTGGAGCACCTGGCAGCGACCGGCCGGCCGGTGCTGCGGGGCGACGCCGCGCTGCGCGCGTGATGCTCCTCGCCTCCCGGCGATGAGCTTACCCGACCACCAGCGTGAAAATACTCCCCGGCGGGATGCAGATATCGAGCCCTTCGAACGGCCAGTTCGCCCCGCGCACCGGCACGGACGTGACGAGGTGGCAGTTCTCGATCTCGGATGTGCGGTAACACGCCGCCTGGCCGCGCTGCACCGCCTCGGGAAAGTCTTCGAGCACGGCATTCAGATACGTCGGCGCCGCCCCACGGTTCAGCCCGACGAGCGTGACGCGCTGGTCGAACAGGCGCTCGGTCATCGCCCAGGCGACATACCACTCCTTCGCGCCCGACTGGTCGAGGTTGCCATATTCGGTTATTCAGAGCGGGCAGCCGGGGAAGGCCGCGGCGGCCTCGCGCACCGCGGCGAACTCGGCCGGGGCGATCTCGCGGTAGCAGGGAGCCCGAACGCCCCGACCCGCGCGGCAAGTTCGCGCCGCGCCGCGATCGCCCGCAGGTAGCTGGTGTCGAAGCGGCCCTGCTCGGCGACAACCAGGCGGATATCATCCAGTCCGCGCCGGCGCAGCTCTCCGGCGAGAAGCGCTAGCACGCCGGCTACGCCCGCCGGGTCGAGGCGCGGCGGTCAGCCCGTCGTCGAAGGCGGTGGCGACGCGAACCTGGATGCGCTGCGGCGTGAGCGCGACCGCCGAGTCGGCCAGCGCCGCGATCTTCGCCCCCCACAGCCCGCCGGCGTTCAGCACCGCGCCGCGATCAAGCAATTCGTGAGCGTAGATGCTGTCCGGCGCGCCATCGTCGAAGCGGGCGGCGTACGGGTTCGGCGGCGGCCAGGCGCCGCCCTCGTACACCAGGCTCAGCGCGCCCCACGGCTGAAAGGCGTAGTCGTGCTCACGCCGCAGCTCGCGGATGCGTGCGTCGCCGAGCAGCGTCAGTTGGGCGTAGACCGCGCCCAGGTCGTGCAGGCAGATCACCCCTGCCGAGCCGCCGGTCGTCGCGCCGGCGATCATCGTCTTGCCGAACAGGACGATGCGCGCCTCCCTTTGCCGCGCTAATTCCCCGGCGCAACGCATCCCGACGATTCCGCCGCCGCTGCTGCCGATATCCGCGGTTTGTGCCATCGTACGCTCTGTGTAGCAGTCGGAAGCCCGGAGCCAGACGGTCAGACGGTCAGGCACTCTGTACTCTGCTCCTGACTCAGCCATAGTGGTCCCGCATCTCCGCGTTGAACGGCAGCGCCAGGATGTCATCGAGCAGCGCGCGGGCCTGGTCGGCGTCGCGCGTCCACGGGTCGTTCACGATGAGTTCGAGCAGCAGCTCACGGTCGCCATCGACAAAGGCCGCCAGCTCCAAATCGACCGCGGCGACACAGTCGCGCCGGAGGGCGGCCAGCGGCCCGGGCGGCAGGCCGTCGGTCTGGATGCCCTGGATGCCGCCCCGCCCGACCAGCGCCGGCACCTCGACCTGAAAATCGGTGGGGACCCCCGACACGTAGCCGCCGCGGTTCGGGATGTTGCAGATGATCGTGCGTGGCACATCGCACAGCAGCGACTCGACCAACGGAACGATCGACTCGCCGGACATCGCCGGCGGGAAGCGCTCGGTCACGCGGGCGGCGGGGTCGGCGGCGATTCGCCCGATCTCTGCCACCTCCTGCTCGCCGCCGCTGAAGAAGCGCTGCCAGAACGCGGCGGGGTTTTGCAGCCAGCGCCGTTCGGTCGCCTCGTCGGTGTGGTACGGCCAGCCCCACGAGCCGCCGCCATCCCCGGCGGTATCGCCGATCGGGAAGGCGCCGAACCGCCGGTACAGGTCGCACTTCTTCGGGTTCAGCTCGCCGCACGGGTCGCCCTGCGCCCAGCGGCGCGGCCCCTCGTCCGCGATCCAGCGGCCGAGCAGCGGCATGGCATCCTCGCCGCGGTAGAAGAGTTTGGTCAGCCAGATGAAGTGGTTGACGCCCGGTGCCTCGAAGGTTACGTGCGCGTGTTCGAGGCCGAGGGTATCGGCGATGTTGTAGACCCCCCCGTAGCCATGGCACAGCACGACGATCCGCGCCTGCGGAAAGCGCCGCGCCAGGTGTGTGATGCCGGCCATCACCGGGTTGGCGACCTGCACGTACCAGGCGCGCGGGCAGAGCTCCTGCATGTCCGCGATGATCGACTCGAACAGGCGCAACTGGAAGAAATTGATCCAGAACGCCTCGTCGTGCATGATGTGCAGGCTGCCGCCCCAGCGGTAGCCGTGCCGCCGGGCGACGTCCCAGCCGGCGCGCAGGCGGTGGTGGCCGGCGGCCAGCGCCGCGTTCACCACGACATCCGCGCCGCGCAGCGCCGCCCGCCGATCGGTCGTCGCCTCCAGCGCCAGCTCGCTGCCGACCTCCGCCGCGTAGCGCGCACCAAGGGCGTGGATGGCCGCCAGCCGCTGCGGATCGATGTCCATGAAGCGCACAGTCGCGCCGCGCAGGCCGGGGGTCAGGCACAGGTCGCGCACCATGTTGAGCGAAAAAACCGCGCTCCCGGCGCCGATGATCGTGATCGTATGCGGCATGTAGACCTCTATCTGTCGATGGGCGGTAGAGGGAGGACGAAGGGCGAACCCCGGCCTGCCTCCTACGGGGAACCCCGGCCCCTCAGGGTTGAGCCCTTCGGAACGAAGCCTGAGCCGGGCTTCGTCCCGAGGCGCAGCCCGAGGGGACGACGGCCAGGACGAGGGCGATGGAGGAGAACGACGACGGCACGGCTGGGCGCGATCCCGGTCGTCCCATGGCTGAATGATCTGCCTTCGTCCGTCGTCTGTGGACGATGGAGGACGAACGACGAAGGACGAACCCCTTCCCGAGCCCTGGCCTGCTCCGTAGAGGGACCGTCGTTGCTCGTCCCTCGTCTACCTACGCCAGCGGCGGCTACTCCGCCAGTTGCCCGCCATCCACCAGCAGGCACGCTCCGTGCATGAACGACGCCTCGTCCGACGCCAGAAAGGCGTAGGCTGCGGCGACTTCCTCCATCCGGCCCGGGCGCCGCAGCGGGATGTATTTCTCGGCGTAGGCCTCGGCGAAGCCGGGTGGGTCGATCGCCTGCGACATCGGCGTGACGATGTAGCCGGGGCACAGCGCGTTGACGCGGATGCCGAGCGGCCCGAGTTCCAGCGCCATCGTCTTCGTCAGCATCACCACGCCGCCCTTCGAGGCGTTGTAGTGCGCGTACTTCACCTCGCCCGCCACCCCGTTCTTCGACGCCATGTTGACGATCACCCCGGCCCGGCGCTGCGCCATCCGCCGCGCGACCGCCTGGCCGACCAGGAACATGCCGCGCAGGTTGACCTCCAGGATGCGGTCCCAGTGCTCCGGGGTGATCTCCAGAAAGGGCTCCTCCCAGGCGATCCCGGCGTTGTTGCAGAGGATGTCGATCCCGCCGAGCCATGCCTCCGCCGCGGCGACCAGCCGCTCCACCTCGTCGGCGCGGCTCACGTCGGCGACCATGCCGCCGGCCGCGCCCAGGGCCGCGAGCGCGGCGATGGCCTCCTCCACGCCGGCGGCCTCGTGACCACAGATGTAGACCCGCGCCCCTTCCTCCAGGAAGCGCTGCGCCGCGGCCCGGCCCAGGCCGCTGCTCCCGCCGGTAATCAACACGCCCTTGTTTGCCAGACCGCGCATCGGCGCCTCGTTGCTCGCCCCAAAGGGGTGGGGTTCGGCGAACGGTGGACGGAGCCGAGCAGACGAAGGACGAAGGTACGCCTGGCCGCGATCCTGGTCGTCCCATTTCTGAATGACAGCCGTCGTCCCTCGTCCGCCATCCTTCGCCCCTCGTCCCGCATCGGATCAGGTGCGCTGCTCCATCTCGCGCAACACATCCCGCGCGATCTCAAGCGTGCGGTCGATATCCTCCGCCGTGTGCGCGGCGCTGACGTGGTTGCGCTTGAGCGCCACCGGCAGCATGAAGATGCCGCGCTCGCACATCCCCTGGCGGAAGCGCAGATCGCGCGCGGTGTCGTTGCGCAGCAGGTCGGTGTAGCTCTCGATCGGCCCATCCATGAAATACGGCACGAACACCGAACCGAACAGCGCGACCGCCATTGGGATGCTAAGCCCATGGGCGATGGCTAGCAGCCCCTCGGCGGCGCGGCGGGCCAGGGCGAAGCAATGGGCGTGCACGCTGCCGTCCTCCAGCGCCGTGATCGTCGCCAGCGCCGCCGCCACGCCGGCCGGGTGGCCGTTGTACGTGCCGGCGAAGACGACGCCGCCGCCCGGCCCAAAGCGGTCCATCAGGTCGGCCCGCCCCGCCAGTGCGGCGATCGGGTAGCCGTTCGCCATGGCCTTGGCGAAGGTGCTGAGGTCAGGTGTCACGCCGCAGATCTGCTGATACCCGCCTAGGCCGTGGCGAAAGCCGGTGATCACCTCGTCGAAGATCAGCACGGCCCCGTGGGCCGATGTCAGCCGGCGCAGCGCCTGGAGAAACTCCGGGCGCGGCAGGACACAGCCGATGTTGTGCGGGATGACCTCGACGATCACCGCCGCGATCTCCTCACCGCGCCGCTCCAGCGTCTCGGTCAGCGCCTCGACATCGTTGAACGGCAGGACGATCGTCTGCTCGATCACCTCTGGCAGCATCCCGAGCGACAGCGGGTCCTTCCTGCCGATCATCTCCGGCGCGCTGATCACGTTCATCAGCACCGCGTCGTGCCAGCCGTGGTACGTCCCCTGGAACTTGACGATCCGCCGACGGCCCGTCGCGGCGCGGGCCAGCCGCAGCGCGGCGTAGGTCGCCTCGGAGCCGGAGTTCGTCAGCAGCACCCGCTCGGCGCAGGGCACGTGCCGCACGATCCGCTCGGCCAGCTCGACCTCCAGGTCGGTCACCCCCGCGCCGATGATGTCGAGCCGCGCCATGGCCTGCGCCACGGCGGCGTTGACCGCCGGGTGGTTATGGCCCAGGATCAGCGGCCCGAACGCGGCGTGGTAGTCCAGGTAACGCCGCCCGTCGGCGTCGCTGAAGTACGCTCCGGCGGCCTGCGTCACCACCAGCGGCCAGGGCATCCGGCGGTTGGTCGAGTTCACCCCGCCGGGGATCACCCGCTCCGCGCGGGCGGCGAGGTCGGCGCTGGCGGCCGGCGGCATGGCTCACTCCTCCTGCGGGCCGGCGAACAGGTCGGCCAGGCGCTGGCGCAGCGCCTGGGCGTGGTAGATCGTCAGGCGCGCCGCGTCCTCCGGGTCGCGCGCGACGAGCGCGGCCAGGATCGCGGCGTGCTCGCGGTTCGACGCCTCCATCTTCGCCGGCTCGATCTGTTTGCCCTCGCTCAGCAGATACATATCGGTGCGCTCCTCGTTCGCCACCACGAAGCGCGTCAGCGGCTGGTTGCCCGATGCCTCGCCGACCAGCCGGTGAAAATCGCGCGACGCCCGCAGGAAGCCGGCCAGGTCACCGCCGGCCACGGCCCGCCCGGCGTCCTCGAGCCGCACGGCCATCGTCGCCAGGTGCTCCTCGGTCGCCCGCAGCGCGGCGCGGCGCACCAGATACGGCTCGACCGCCTCGTTGGCGACGAACATCGCCACAAACTCCTCGCGGCTGAGGGTGCAGACGTACAGCCCGCGCCCACCGCGCGGCCCGATCAGCCCCTCGTGCTCCAGGATCGCCAGCGCCTCGCGCACCGGCGTGCGGCTGATCGCCAGCGACGCGGCGAGCTGCTCCTCGACCAGCGGCTGGTGCGGCGGAATCGCGCCGGAGAGGATCGCCTCTTTGATCGCGTTGTATGCCGTCTCACGGTAGCGCGGGCTGCGGTTGAGCTCCAATGGCCGGAGTGCCGGAAGCGCCATACGTCGTTCGCCTTTCAGGAAAGAGGATAGTTTATGGTGTTCTGATGCGCCAAAATCGTAGCTATGCACGCACGCCATCCGTGCTGCCATGCGGTCAGGTGGGTTACTGGGTGTATACAAATATAGCCTATGAATCCCCCGGTGTCAAGAGCAGATCTGCAGAAACCCATTTCTTTGTATACATAACTTGCCCGGCTTGCGGACGATCGCACCGGGCGCCTGGGCGCTACGCCGCCGTCGTCCACCCGTCTGCGCACCTCTCCAGGCCATCCTCGGCCGCTGGTCGGGGTAGCCGGAGATGGCTTGGAGACGCGTTTGCCGCTTGACACGCCCGGCGCAGCCTCTATAATGGGCGCAACGGCCCGTTCGAGCCGCGCCGTGTGCGCGCTCAGGAGCGTATACTGCATACAGTATGCAAGAAGGCGGTCTACGCAGGCCGTTCCCCCTCGCCGCCCGCGGGGAGGGCGAGCAACCATGGCCTGACGGTGCAGCGCGCGAGCTCCCGTACAGGGCGCCGGAACGATACCTTGCTCCTGCGGGCCGGAGACGGGCAGGGGACGAGGGCCGATAGCGCTGTCACACAGCGGCCGCCCCCGAAGACCGGAGCGGAGGCGGGGAGGCGGGCCGGTGTCGCTGGTCTGCGCCATGTCGCCCGGATTGAGAGAAGGCATCGCCGCTGCCGCCTGGCAGGAGCGCGACAGTCCGGCGCAGCCGGCAGGAAGGAGCCTTTGTGAAACTACGCAGCGCCGAGTGGTTCGAGCGCCCGGACGAGCTTGGCCTCCAGAACCGCGCCGTGCTCCGTACCCACGGCTGGTCGCACGACTTCTTCGCCGGCAAGCCGGTGATCGGCGTCGCCAACTCGTGGAGCGAACTGAACAACTGCAACCTGGGCCTGCGCGCCGTCGCCGAGGCGGTCAAGCGCGGCGTCATCGCCGCCGGGGGCGTGCCGCTCGAATTCAACACGATCTCGCTCGGCGAAGAGTTGATGAAGCCGAGCGCCATGCTCTACCGCAACCTCATGGCGATCGAGATCGAAGAGACGCTGCGCGCCTACCCGCTCGATGGCGTGGTGCTGCTCGGCGGCTGCGACAAGACCATCCCGGCTCAGCTCATGGGCGCGGCCAGCGCCAACCTGCCCGCCATCCAGCTCTGCGCCGGCCCGAAGAACGCCGGTCGCTGGCGCGGCGCGGAGATCGGCTCCGGCACCGACCTCTGGCATTATTGGGATGAATACCGCGCCGGGATCATCAGCGAGGAGGACTGGCTGGCGATTGAAGGGGCCTACTCCGCCAGCCCCGGCACCTGCAACACAATGGGCTCCGCCTCGACCATGGCGGTGCTCGCCGAGGCACTCGGCATGATGCTCCCCGGCAGCGCAACCGTTCCAGCGACCGACGCGCGCCGGCTGGCCGCCGCCGAGGCCAGCGGCCGCCGGATCGTCGAGATGGTGCGCGAGGACCTGCGGCCCGCCCACATCCTCACCCGGCGGGCGTTCCAGAACGCGCTCCGCGTTCTGGTGGCGGTCGGCGGCTCGACCAACGCCGTGATCCACCTGCTGGCGATCGCCGGGCGGCTGCGCGTGCCGCTTGCGCTCGACGATTTCGACCGCGCCGGGCGCGAGACGCCGGTGCTGCTCGACTTGCGCCCGACCGGCAGCCACCTGATGGCCGCGTTCGACGCCGCTGGCGGGGTACCGGCCCTCCTGGGCCGGCTCGCCGGGCAGCTCCACCTCGACGTGCCCACGGTCGCCGGGCGGCCGCTCGGCGCAGCGATCCAGCCGGCCACCGACGAGGCCGTGCTGCGCCCGCTCGACGCGCCGGTCGCCCCGGCGGGCTCGCTGGCGGTGCTGCGCGGCAACCTGGCGCCGCGCGGGGCGCTCATCCGCACGACGACCGCCTCGCCGCGGCTGCTGCGCCATCGCGGGCCGGCGCTGGTCTTCGACAGCTACGCGGAGATGCTGGAGCGGATCGACTCGCCCGATCTGCCGGCCACGCCGGACAGCGTGCTCGTGCTGCGCAACACCGGCGCGGTGGGTGTGCCGGGCATGCCGGAGTGGGGTGCGCTCCCCATCCCGCGCACCCTGCTGCGGCAGGGTGTGCGTGACATCGTGCGGGTGAGCGACGCGCGGATGAGCGGCACCAGCTCCGGCACGGTCGTGCTCCACGTCACGCCCGAGGCGGCGGTCGGCGGGGCGCTGGCGCTGGTGCAGGACGGCGACCCGATCGTGCTGGACGTGCCGGGGCGCACGCTGGCGCTCGATGTGTCCGAGGACGAGCTCGCCCGCCGCCGCGCACGCTGGGCGCCGCCGCCGCCGGCCCACACCCGCGGCTACCCGCGCCTCTACGCCGCGCACGTGCTCCAGCCGGACGAAGGCTGCGACTTCGATTTCCTGCGCCCTGCCAGCGATGCCGATCTACGCTTCATCCCGCCGGTGGTCGGGCGGTCATAGAGGCAGCGGGCGAAGCTCCGCACAGATGGTTGTGTCAGAAACGATGCCGTTTCTGGAGGTCGTCTGTGCCTTGGGGATGGGCATCTCCTGCCCCGGGCACCCACACGTCGCAACCACCGACGGTATACAACAGATCCCACGTCAAGGCGGATGGCGGACTCTTCAAGGGTGTTTGTATGCGCCCTCAGCCCCGCGCTGGCGCCGCCGGACATCGGCCTTCCAGACCCACTGGCGCTGTGGTCGGAGTGAGGGGATCAGCCGGGCCCGGCACGGCCGGCGCGGAGACGACTCGATTGCGCCCCTGGCGCTTGGCGGCGTAGAGGGCTATGTCGGCGCTGGCGATCAGCAGGTCGGTGGTGAGCGGGTCACCAGTGTAGGCGGCCACGCCAAAACTGGCCGTTATCGATCTATGGGGGAAGCTCGCCTCAGCGATCGCCGTACGGCAACGTTCAGCGATGCGATGGGCCTCAGCAATATCGGCATCGGGCAGGATGAGCGCGAACTCTTCACCGCCATACCGCGCGACTGTGTCGCAACTGCGAATATTCCGCTGGAGCACCTGTGCCACCTGCGCAAGCACCGCGTCGCCGGCGGGGTGGCCGAATGCGTCGTTGTAGGCCTTGAAAAAGTCCACGTCGAGCAAGACCAGACTGAGCGGGCGGCGGCTCTGCTGCGCGCGTTCGAGCGCATCCGCGAGCCGCTCGATCAGGGTCCGTCGGTTGAGGAGCCCGGTCAGGCTGTCGGTTGTCGCTAAAACCGTGAGCACATCGTTCTGCTGCTCAAGCTGGCGTTGATAAGTCTTGAGCTGCTGGGCGTATAGCTGGTGTTGAGTGATGTCAACAAACGAACTGACCACCCCATATGGCGCAGTGACACCGGGCCTCAGCAAAGGTCGCGCGTTGATACGAATCCAGCACAGGCGACCATCGGGCTTGTGGACGCCCATCACCACATTCTCGCAGGGCTGGCCGGTGCGCAGCACGACCATCGCCGGGTGCTCTTCGCCAGGGAAGGGCGAGCCGTCCTCGTGGATTGCACGCCAGCGCGGATCAACACTCCGCCGCCCCAGCATTTCATCGGCTGTAAGGCCAAGGATGCGCTCAGCGCTGGCGTTGCAGGTGATGATCTGCCCCTCGGAATCCTGCACGACGATCCCCTCCGCGAGCGTGGCGAGCACCGTCGCGTAGCGTCGCTCGCTCAGCAGCAGCGCGTCCGCGATCGCCTGCTGACGCAGCAGAGCCGTGCTGAGTTGCTCGGTGGTTAGCTCGCGCTCGGCCCAATTCGCAAAGTCGAGCAGATGCTTGACCTTGCTCGCGCTCAGGGTGCGGGGGCGCATGTCGAGCAGGCAGAGGGTGCCAAGAACGTAGCCCTCCGAGTCGCGCAGGGGTGCGCCAGCGTAGAAGCGGAACCGGGGTGCCGCTGTGACCAGCGGATTCTGGCTGAAGCGCACATCGCGAGTGGTGTCGGCGACCAGCACCAGCTCGTCGGTGAGAACGACATGACTGCAAAATGAGATCTCACGCGGTATGTCGAATCGCTCCGACCCATAAATGGCCTTGGAGCAGACGCGCTCGGCAGCCACGAGGTTGATCGCGGCGATCGGGACGGCGAAATGGGCAGCGACGACTCGTACGATCCGCTCAAAGCGCTCTTCGATCGGGGTGTCGAGAATGCGCAGGGCGCGGAGTGCGGCGAGGCGCTGCGCTTCGTGCTCCGGGTTCAGCCCAACTGTCATCACATGCTCTTCTAGGCGAATCGCTAACCTCAAGGCGCTGGACGGTGGTTTGTCAAGAATGGCGCAAAATGGCTACCCCGGCATCCGGATTTTGCGGAACTTGAGTGTCCGCACCACGGCGTAGAACAGGAGCACGCAGCTGCCCTCATTGCGGAAGGCCGCGGCCATCTTCTTACTCCGTTT
>JBHOQX010000018.1:0-25109 GCA_042408595.1 Roseiflexaceae bacterium
GACGTGCTCGGTGTGGCGCAGGTCGGGCGCGCCGACAGCTTCTTCGCGCTGGGGGGCGACTCGATCCTGGCGATCCAGGTGATCGCCCGGGCGCGGCAGGCCGGGCTGCACCTGGCGCCGCGCGACCTGTTCCAGCACCCGGCGCTGGCCGCGCTGGCCGCACAGGCCGACGCCGCGCGCCCGGACCACGACGGCGCTGCGGCCAGCGGCGACGCGCCGCTCACCGCCGGGCAGCGGGCCGTGCTGGCGCAACCCGAGCCGGAGCGCTCCACCGACGCGCTGTTGCTCGACCTGCCGCAGCCGCTCGACCGGTCGGTGCTTCAAGCGGCGCTCAACGCGCTGCTCCGCCACCACGACGCGCTGCGCCTGCGCCTCCGTGCCGATGGCGCCGGCGGCTGGCGCCAGGAGATCCCGCCGCCGGGCGATGAGCCCGCGCCGCTGGAGTGGCACGATCTGTCGAGCCTGCCGGCTGCGCACCGGCCGGCGGCTATCACCGAGCGGATCGCCGCGGCGCGGCAGCACTTCGCGCTGGAACGCGGGCCGCAGCTGCGCACCGCCTACTTCGCCTGTGGCGGCCAGGCCGACCAACTGCTGATCGCGGCGCACCGGCTCGCCGTCGATGCCGAGTCGTGGCCGATCCTGCTGACCGATATGCACACCGCCTACCGTCAGGCGGCGGCCGGCGAGCCGGTGCGCCTGCCACCACGAACGGCGCCGTTCCGCGCCTGGGCGGCGTGGGCCGCCGGCCAGGCCGTCGCGGCGCCGGCCGCCACCCAGTGCCCCGCCGTGGCCCGGCCCGCCGCACGGGCGGTGGCGATGGCGGCGCTGCCGGCCGCCGCGACCGCGGCGCTGCTGGAGGATGCGACGCTGGCGCGGATCGCATGGGAGGAGTTGGTGCTGGCGGCGCTGGCCCGGACGTTGGGGGAGCGCCTGGGCGTGGCGGAGGTATTGGTCGAGGTGTGCGGCAGCGCCCGTGGGCTCGCGGCGGAGATCGACGTATCGCGCACCGTCGGCAACTTCGAGTGGCGCTGGCCGCTGCGGCTGGCGGCCGGGGCGGACGCGCCGGAGGGTGCCCGCATGGCATGGCATGGACTGCCGGAGCGGGCGTTGCGCGAGCCGCCGCCCCCGCTGGCGCCGGACATCCGCTGTACGGTGCGGCGGGAGATGGACACCGGCTTGCCGCTCGCGCCACGCTGCCTGCCGCCGGATCGCACGGCCGACCTGCCGGCCCGATTCGACATTGCGGGTATGCTCTCCGGCGAGACGTTCCGGCTGGCCTGGGGGTATGACCCGGCGCGCGACGACGCCGCGGCGGTGGATCGCATGGCGGCGCACCTGCTGGCCACCATGCGCGAGCTTGCGGCGGAGCGCCGCGCCGCGCCGCCCGGGTATGCCGCCGAAGAGTATGCCGCCTTCGGCTGGACAGAGGAGGACCTCGACGACTTTTTAAGCAAGCTGGCGGGCGGCCCATAATCGATCGCGGCCGCGTAGCGAACCGCACAGCCTGGCGCGCCCGACCCGCCCTGACATCGAAGGAACGCTGGAGCATAGCTGGAGCACCAATGACGACCACAACCAGGCATACGACGACCACCTCTTCTTTTCTGATCGAACCCTGCGGCGGCAGGCTGGTGAACCTGCTCGTTCCGGGCGACGAGCGCGAATCGCTCAAGGATTACGCCGCCCGGCTGCCGTCTGTGCAGATCTCGGAGCGGGTCGCCTGCGACCTGGAACTGCTCGCCACCGGCGGCTTCTCGCCGCTCAGCGGCTTTATGGGCTGGGCAGACTACGCGCGGGTGCTGGACGAGATGCGACTCGCTAACGGCCATCTCTTCCCCATCCCGGTGACGCTGCCGGTCGAGCGCGGGGCGGCGCTGCTGGATCGCGAGATCGCGCTGCGCGACGCCCGCAACGAACTGCTGGCGGTGATGGCCGTCGAAGAGGCCTATGCGTGGAGCCGCGACGAACTGGCGCGGGCCGTGCTCCACACGACCGACGTGCGCCACCCGCTGGTGGCAGAGATGCACCGCTGGGGGCCGGTGAACATCGCCGGGCGGCTGCGGGTGCTGCAACTCCCGCCGCGTTACGACTTCCAGCATCTGCGGCTGACGCCGGCGCAGACGCGCGACCGGCTGCGGGCATTGGGCCACCGCAACGTCGTCGCGTTTCAGACGCGCAACCCGCTGCACCGCGCCCACGAAGAACTGACCAAGCGCGCCGCCCGCGCGGTGGACGGGACGCTGCTGCTCCACCCCGTCGTCGGGATGACCAGGCCGGGGGATGTCGATCACTTCACGCGGGTGCGCGCCTACCAGGTGCTGGTGGAGCGCTACTACGAGCCGGACCGGGTGCTGCTGGCGCTGCTGCCGCTGGCGATGCGCATGGCCGGCCCACGCGAGGCGCTGTGGCACGCCCTCATTCGGCGCAACTTCGGCGCAAACCATTTCGTCGTCGGGCGCGACCATGCCGGGCCGGGAGTCGACTCGCACGGGCGGCCGTTCTACGGCCCGTACGATGCGCAGGAACTGGTCGAGCAGCACGCCGCGGAGCTGGAGATGGGCGTGGTGCGCTTCAGCGAGATGGTCTATCTGACGGACGAACGCCGCTACGAGGAAGTCACCCGCGTGCCGCCGGGCGCGCCGGTCGTGTCGATCTCCGGGACACAGGTGCGCGATACCTATCTCAATCAGGGGCGGCGGCTGCCGGAATGGTTCACCCGCCCGGAGGTCGCCGATATCCTGGCGGAGAGCTACCCGCCGCGGCATCGGCAGGGGGTGTGTGTCTGGTTCACCGGCCTGAGCGGCGCGGGGAAGTCGACGACCGCCGAGATTTTGACGGTGTTGCTGATGGAGCGCGGCCGGCAGGTGACGCTGCTCGACGGCGACGTCGTACGCACCCATCTGTCGAAGGGGCTCGGCTTCAGCCGCGAGGACCGCGACACGAACATCCGGCGGATCGGCTTTGTAGCAAGCGAGATCGTGCGGCACGGCGGCGTGGTGATCTGCGCGGCGGTCAGCCCGTATCGCGCCACCCGCAGCGATGTGCGCATCATGGTGGGGAGCGACAGTTTCGTCGAGGTGTTTGTGGATACCCCGCTGGCGGTGTGCGAGCAGCGCGACGTGAAGGGCATGTACGCGAAGGCGCGGCGCGGCGAGATCAGCGGATTCACCGGGATCGACGACCCGTACGAGCCGCCGGAGGCGCCGGAGGTCACCCTGGACACAGTGGCACACGGGCCGGAAGCGAACGCCTACCGGGTGCTGGATCACCTGATCGCCTGCGGCTTCGTGCGCGACCATGGGCCGCGCGTGCGGGATTAACAGGACATACGCGGTGGGGGGTTGATGGGGGCGTCTCCCCTCCGAACCCCATTCTTGGGCGCGCCCACGGCGCAGGCGACCGCGGACGTCCTGGGAAGAACGGACCGGCGGCGGGAGAGGTTCGATCGCGTGCCTCTCCCGCCGGTTGCCAGCCACAATGACGTGTCGGTCGGATGAGCACAGACACAGGAGATACGATGCGTACCAGGCTCTATCGCGTCGCCGTCGCTGCCATCGTCTTCGCCATGACGATCGGGTTCGCCTTCGAGCCGGGGCCGGTGGCCGCGCAGGGGCGCGCGGCGCCCATTCGCCTGCGGGCGGCCACCTTCGCCCCGGCGCTCGGGGAGCGCCCGAGCATCCCGGCGCGCCTGACGCGGGCCGGCTACGCTGCTGGCGAGCGCGGCTACTACCTCGTCCAGTTCCGTGGGCCGGTGCAGCAGGCCTGGAAGGATGCGCTTCCCGCGCAGGGGGCGGATGTGCTCGGCTACCTGCCGGACAACGCCTTCAAGGTGCGGATGACCCCGGCCGTCGCGGCGCGGGTACAGGCCCTTGGGGAGGTCGCCTGGGTGGGGATGTTCGAGCCGGCGTTCAAGTTCGACCCGGCGGCGATCCGCGACGGGCCGGCGATCTACACCGTGCGGATCGAGCGCGGCGCGAACGCAGCCGGCGCGGTGCAGCAGATCGCCGCGGCTCGCGGCATGCCACTGGCGGTCGTCGCGCCGGACAAGGTGCAGGTGATCGCTGATCGCGCCCAGATCGAGGCCGTGGCCCGCGTGCTGGATGTGGCCTGGATCGAGCCGTACACCGTGTACCAGAAGCACAACGAGTACGGCGGCGGGCAGATCATCGGCGGGGTGATCGCCAACACCCGCGGCTACGACGGCTCGACGCAGATCGCCGCGGTGGCGGATACCGGCCTCGGCGGCGGGACGCCCGCGACCGCGCACCGCGACATCCCATCCGGCCGGATCGTCCAGATCAACAACTGGCCCGGCACGGCCGATAGCTGCTTCCAGACGATTTACGACGACGGCGCGATCGATGTGGATAGCGGCCACGGCACGCACGTCGCCGGCTCGGTGCTCGGCGGCGGCGACCCCGGCGGCTTCGGCAAGGGCGTCGCACCCGCCGCCCGGCTGGTCTTCCAGGCGACGGAGAACTACGTCATCACCAGCAATTTCTGCAAGTTCCTCGGCTATCCGAACGGCTACTACCTCACCGGCCTGCCCGCCGACCTCAACCAACTCTTCCAGCAGGCCTACGACCAGGGCGCGCGCATCCATGCCAACTCGTGGGGCTCGGCCGCGGCAGGCGATTACAACGCCAACAGCGCTGAGGCCGACCAGTTCACCTGGAACAAGAAGGACATGACGATCACCTTCTCGGCGGGGAACGAGGGCGCGGACGCCAACGCCGACGGCGTGGTGGACAACGACTCGATCGGCTCGCCGGCGACCGCCAAGAACGTGATCACGATCGGCGCCAGCGAGAACGACCGGCAGGGGCACTACGAGTGCGACACCGGCCTGACCTATACCTCGCGCGATACCAGCTACCAGAACGGGCAGACCTGCGCCAGCATGGGCGGGCAGAACCTGCTCGGCACGCCGCGCCAGCGCTGGGGCTTCACCGCCAACCCGATCGCCGACGACCCGACCGCCGGCAACGCCGAGCAGATGGCGGCCTTCTCCAGCCGCGGCCCGACGGACGACGGCCGCATCAAACCGGACGTCGTCGCGCCAGGTACCTGGGTGCTCTCGGCCTACTCCGATAATTACCAGGAAGGGTACGACAGCAGCACCAACCCGCGCAACGGCGCGTACCAGTCGGACGGCTGGGGCATTCCGCGCAACGCCTACTACAAGTACTTCGGCGGTACCTCGATGTCGAACCCGCTGGCGGCCGGCGCGGCGGCGGTCGTGCGCGACTTCTACACCAAGGCGAAAGGGGTGAGCGCCAGTTCCGCGTTGGTCAAGGCGACCCTGATCAACTCGGCGGTCGATCTGTTGGATGAAAACAACGACGGCGCGAACGACAACGACTACCCCATCCCGAACAACCACGAGGGTTGGGGCCGGATCAACCTCGACAACGCGACCGACGGCACCGCCCAGTTCGTCGACAACGCCAGCGGCCTCGGCACCGGCGGCAGCGCCAGCTACAGCTACACCGCGCTCGGCGGCGCGCCGCTGAAGATCACGCTGGTGTGGACCGACTATCCCTCGACCGAGTCGGCGGCGAAGAACCTGGTCAACGACCTGAACCTGGTCGTCACCGGGCCGGGCAGCGTGCAGTACCGCGGCAACGTCTTCAGCGGCGGCTGGTCGGCCACCGGCGGCAGCGCCGACACCACCAACAACGTCGAGAACGTGTACATCCAGAACCCGGCGGCCGGCGGCAGTTGGACGGTGCAGATCAGCGGCGCGAATGTCCCGAACGGCCCGCAGCCGTTCGCGCTGGTGGTGGATGGCGTGCAGACCGCGGCCCCGCCGCCCGCACCCACCGCACCGACGGACCTGAGCGCCGCGGCGGCCTCCAGCAGCCAGATCAACCTGAGCTGGACGGACAACGCCAACAACGAGGACGGCTTCAAGATCGAGCGCTGCCAGGGCAGCGGCTGCACCAACTTCGCGCAGATCGCGACGACCGGCGCGAATGTGACAACCTACCAGGATACCGGGCGTAGCCCACGGACGTATTACCGCTACCGGGTGCGGGCCTACAACGTGGCGGGCAATTCGGCCTATTCGAACACGGTGCAGATCCGCACGCCGCGATAGGAATGGAGGAGTGCGTCGTGCGTCGTCGGTAGCAGGTTCGTCCCCTACACAGGACGCGCGACCACGGACTGCTTCGTTGGGTTGGCGCACGTGCCGTGCGCGTCGCGGCCCGGCCAGGATCGAAGGCCATTCGGCCCCCTGCCGGCCCGGAGGGCTTTGTTTCCTGGCCGAGGGCTTCGGCCCGAGCGCGCCAACATCTGTACACAGGACAACTACGCACGACGAAACAGGCAACCCAGATGGCTTCAAAGAACATCGAGGATTTCTACCCGCTCGCGCCGCTGCAGCAGGGCATGCTGTTTCACAGCCTGCTCGCGCCCGAGAGCGGCGTGTACATCGGGCAGCTTCGCTGTACGCTTACCGGCGATCTGGACGTTGCCGCCTTTCGGCGGGCGTGGGAGCGGGTGGTCGAGCGCCACGCCACCCTGCGCACCGCCTTCGTCGTCGGCGAGTTGAAGGAGCCGGTGCAGGTTGTGCAACGGCAGGTCGCGCTGCCGCTGGACCTGCACGACTGGCAGGGGCTCGCTCCGCCCGAGCAGGACGCCCGGCTCCAGGACTACCTGGCGGAAGACGCCCGGCGGGGCTTCGCGCTCGATACCGCACCGCTGCTGCGCCTGGCGCTCTTCCGCACCGGCCTGGACGAGCATCGCCTCGTCTGGACATACCACCACATCTTGTTCGACGGCTGGTCGCTCCCGCTCATCCTGCGCGAGGTCTTCGCCAGCTACGCGGCCTTCCGCGCCGGGCGCATCCCGGTACTGCCGCCGCCGCGCCCGTATCGGGCCTACATCGCCTGGCTACGCCGGCAGGACCCCGCCGCCGCCGAGGCGTTCTGGCGGCGCGAGCTGGCCGGCTTCCGCACCCCGACGCCGCTGGCCGTTGCTCGGCAGCCGGTGGGCGAATCCGAACATGCCGAGCGCGACATGCGGTTGGACGCCGACCTCACCCGCGCACTCGATGGCCTGGCGCGCCGCCGCGGCGTGACGCTCAACACCGTCGTCCAGGGCGCCTGGGCGCTGCTGCTCAGCCGCTACAGCGGGGATGACGACGTGGTCTTCGGCGCGACCGTCTCGGGGCGGCCAGCGGAGCTGCCCGGCGCAGACGAGATCGTCGGGCTGTTCATCAACACACTGCCGGTGCGCGTGGCCGTGCCGGACGACGCGCCGGCGATCGAGTGGCTCCGAGCGCTCCAGGCGCACCAGGCCGAGCTTCGCCAGTTCGAATACACGCCGCTGGTGCAGATCCAGGGGTGGAGCGAGCTTCCACCCAACACGCCGCTGTTCCAGAGCATCCTGGTGTTCGAGAACTTCCCGATCGCCGCAGCGCTGCGCGAAGATCCCGCCAACGAGCCGGCGCTGCGTGTCACCGCGGTGGACGACCGCCAGCGGACGAACTTCCCGCTGGCGCTGATCGCCTACCCCGGCGAGGAGCTGACGCTGCGCCTGGCCTACGACCGCGCCCGCTTCGACGACGCGACGATCGGACGCATGCTCGGCCATCTGCGGACGATCCTGGCGGCCGTCGTCGCGGACCCGGAGCGCCCGCTTGGCAGCGTTCCGCTGCTGACGGACGCCGAGCGCCGCCGCACGCTGATCGAGTGGAACGACACGGCGCGCGCCTTCCCGCCAGGGCTGGCCCACGACCTGATCGCCGAGCGGGCCGCCCGCACGCCGGAGGCGACCGCGCTGCGCTACGAGGGCGCGGAGCTGAGCTACCGCGATCTGAACGCGCGGGCCAACCAACTTGCCCGCCACCTGCGGCAACTCGATGTCGGGCCAGATGTGTTGGTCGGCATCCATGCCGCGCCCGCACCGGAGCTGGTGATCGCCGTGCTCGCCGTGCTGAAGGCCGGCGGCGCGTATTTGCCGCTCGACCCGGCCTACCCGCCGGAGCGGCTGCGCTTCATGCTGGAGGACGCCGCGCCGCGCGTGGTGCTGACGGACGGCGGACGGGGGGCGGGGGCGGGCGGCCAGACGATCCTCCCCGCTGGGCGGTGGGCGCTCCTCGATCTGGCCGCCGACAGGCCCGCCATCGCCCGGCAGCCAGCCACCGACCTGCCGCCCGCCGCCACGCCCGATAGCCTGGCCTATTGCATCTACACCTCGGGCTCGACCGGCCAACCGAAGGGGACGCTGATCGAGCACCGCGGGCTGGCCAATCTGGTCCACGTCGTCAACGAGGAGTTCGCGATCACGCCCGAGAGCCGGGTGCTCCAGTTCGCCTCGTTCAATTTCGACGCGGCGGTGTCGGAGATCCTGCCGCCGCTGGCCGCCGGGGCCACACTGGTGCTCGCCCCACGCGCGCGCCTGGCCGACCCTGAGGCGCTGCTGCGGCTGCTACGCGAGGAGGCGATCAGCGTCGTGACGCTGCCCCCATCCCTGCTGGCCGTGCTGCCGGACGACGACCTGCCGGCGCTCCGGACGGTCGTTTCGGCGGGCGAGCGTTGCGCATGGGAGATCGCCGGGCGCTGGGGACGGGGACGACGCTTTCTGAACGGCTACGGCCCGACCGAGACGACCGTGGCCGCGTCGTATTACCACGCCGGCGTGCCTGTGCCCGATACCCGCTCTGTCCCGATCGGCCGGCCGATCGCCAACGTGACGATGCTGGTGCTGGATCGACGCGGCGAGCCGGCTCCCGTCGGGGTCCCCGGCGAGCTGTATATCGGCGGTGTCGGCGTGGCCCGCGGCTACCTCCATCACCCGGAGCTGACGGCGGAGAAGTTCCTTGAGGCCGGAGGCTTGAGACGCGAGGCTGGTGACGCACGCCACGCCCCAAGCCCTCAGCCTTCGGCCGCGCGCCTCTACCGCACCGGCGACCGCTGTCGCTACCTGCCAGACGGGACAATCGAATTTCTTGGCCGTGGGGACGAGCAGATCAAGCTGCGCGGCTATCGGATCGAGCCGGGCGAGATCGCCGCTGTCCTCCGTCAACATCCCGCCGTAGCCGACGCGGCGGTGGTGCTGCGCGAGGACACGCCGGGCGTGGAGCGGCTGGTGGCGTATGTCGTGCCGGGAGCCAAAGGGCAGGGGACAGGGGGCAGGGGTGCAGGAGACGCGGAGCGCGGGAGCGGGGGCGCGGGGGAGCGCGGGGACGGTGGGCGGCAGACGATGGACGAGGAGAGGGCCGCCCACCGCGCGCCGAACGTACAACGCAGCACGCTTGGTGCAGCACTCGTCACCTGGCTGCGCGAGCGATTGCCGGCCTGGATGGTCCCATCGGCGGTGGTGACGCTTGAGGCGCTGCCGCTGACGCCGAACGGCAAGGTGGACAAGCGCGCCCTGCCGCCGCCCGAGGGCGATGGTGCAGGCGACACGTGCGCCGCGCCGCGGACCCCGACCGAGGAACTGCTCGCCGGGCTGTGGGCGACCCTGCTCGGTGTGGATGGCGTGGGGCCGGATGACGACTTCTTCGCGCTCGGCGGGCACTCGCTGCTGGCTACGCAGCTCGCGTCGCGCATCCGTGAGACGCTCCGTGCGGCGGTGCCGCTGCGCCGTCTGTTCGAGGCGCCGACGCTGGCGGCGATGGCCCGCGCGGTCGAGCAGGCCCGCGACGCTGCCGATGGCCCGGCTCCGCCGCCGCTCACGCCCGCGCCGCGCGATGGCGACCTGCCGTTGTCGTTCGCCCAGCAGCGCCTCTGGTTCCTCGACCAGCTCGAGCCTGGGAGCCCGCTGTACAACATCCCCGCCGCTGTCCGCCTGCGTGGTCCGCTCGACGCGGCAGCGCTCGAACAGGCGTTGGCGGAGGTCGTCCAGCGGCACGAGGTGCTGCGCACGGCGATCATTACCGAGGGCGGCCGCCCGCGCCAGATGATCGCCACTGCGGCGACGGCGGCCTTGCCGCTGACCGATCTGAGCGGGCTGCCAGAGACAGAGCGCGAGGCCGCTGTGGCACGCCTGGCCGCCGCGGACGCGCGCGCCCCGTTCGATCTGGGCGCGCCGCCGCTGCTGCGGGCGCGGCTGCTGCGGCTTCAGGCGGATGAGCACGTCGTCCTGTTCACCATGCATCATATCGTGTCGGACGGATGGTCGATGGGGGTGCTCGTCCGCGAGTTGGGCGGGGCGTACGCAGCATATGCCGCCGGGCGATCGCCGGAGCTACCGCCTCTGCCGATTCAGTACGCCGACTACGCCGCCTGGCAGCGCGCCTGGCTGCAGGGCGAAGCGCTGGAGCGCCAGCTCGCCTTCTGGCGCGAGCGGCTGGCCGGCGCACCGCCGCTGCTGGAGCTGCCGACCGACCGGCCGCGCCCCGGCGTGCAGAGTTACTCCGGCGCGACGCGGGTGTTCCCCATCCCCCCCGATCTCGCAGGGCAGGCGCGCCGGTGTGGCCGCACCCACGGGGCCACGCTGTTCATGACTCTGCTGGCCGCCTTCCAGGCGCTGCTGTACCGCTACACGGAGCAGGAGGACATCTGTGTCGGCACACCTGTGGCCGGGCGCACCCGGCCCGAGACCGAGCCGCTGATCGGGTTCTTCGTCAATACCCTCGTGGTGCGCGCCGATCTGTCGGGCGACCCGAGCTTTGCGGCGCTGCTGCGGCAGACGCGCGAGCGGGCGCTGGAAGCCTATGCCCATCAGGATGTGCCATTCGAGATGGTAGTGGACGCGCTCCAGCCCGAGCGCAGCATGAGCTACACGCCGCTGTTCCAGGTGCTGTTCGCGCTCCAGAGTGCGCCGGGGCGGGCGGGCGGCCCGGCCGCCCCCGGTGGGCTGGAGGTCAGCGCGGTCGAGACCCACAGCGGCACGGCGAAGTTCGACCTGACGGTCGAGATCCTGGACGGACCGAACGGTCTGGCGGCGTCGTTCGAGTGGAGCACTGCGCTGTTCGACGCAGCGACGATCGAGCGGATGGCCGGGCAGTACATTCGCCTGCTGGCTGCCGCCGTCACCGCGCCGGAGACGCCCATCAGCCGCCTGCCGCTGTTGGACGAGGCCGAGCGCCGCCAGCTTCTGGCCGCCTGGAGCCACGCGATCCCCGCACCCAACGCCCCGCCGGTCCACGACCGCTTCGCCGCCCAGGCGCAGCGCACGCCGGACGCGATCGCCGTGACCTGCGCGGGGCAACACCTGACTTACGCCGCCCTCAACGCCCGCGCTAACCAACTCGCCCGCCTGCTCCGCGCTCGTGGCGCCGGCCCCGACACCCTCGTCGCCCTCCGCCTCCCCCGCACCCTCGACCTGGTGGTCGCCATCCTGGCCGTCCTTAAGGCTGGCGCCGCGTACCTCCCGATCGAGCCGGCTACTCCGCCCGCCCGCCAGCGCTTCATGCTCGACGACGCCCAGCCGGTCGTCCTACTCACGACAGACGATGGACCACCGCAGACCGACGATCGCGGCCAGTGGGACGATCGCGGCCGGTGGGCGGTGATCGACCTGCAGGCCGAGGCCGCCGTCATCGCTCGCCAGCCGGCAACCGATCCGCCGCCGCTGGCGACCCCTGCCCACCTGGCCTACTGCATCTACACCTCCGGCTCGACCGGGCAGCCCAAGGGCTGCTTGATCACCCACGCCAACCTCGCCCGCCTGTTCAGCGCCACCGACGCCTGGTTCGGCTTCGGCCCGCACGATGTCTGGACGCTGTTTCACTCCGCTGCTTTCGACTTCTCGGTGTGGGAACTGTGGGGCGCGCTGCTGTACGGTGGGCGGCTGGTCGTCGTCCCCTGGGCGGTGAGCCGCGATCCGGCCGCCTTCCTGGAGTTGCTGGCCAGCGAGCAGGTCACGGTGCTGAACCAGACCCCCTCGGCTTTTCTGCAGCTGCTGCCGCACGCCCTGGCCGCGGAGGCGCCGTCGCTGGCGCTGCGCTATGTGATCTTCGGCGGCGAGGCGCTGGACGTAGCGGCGCTGCGCCCGTGGTTCGATCGCCATGGCGACATGCGCCCGCGCCTGGTGAACATGTACGGGATCACCGAGACGACAGTGCACGTCACCTACCGCTCGCTGACGGCGGCCGATGTGGCGGCGGCAGGCGGGGGGCGGGCCAGCCCGATTGGGCAGCGCATCCCCGACCTGACGCTCTACGTGCTTGACCGCCACCTGGAGCCGGTGCCGGCCGGGGTGCCGGGCGAGCTGTACGTCGGCGGGGCGGGGGTGGCGCGTGGCTACCTCAACCGGCCGAAGCTAACCGCAGAGCGGTTCGTGGAAGCTGGAGGCGTGAGACGTGAGGCGGGTGACGCACCCCACGTCCCCAGCGTCCAGCCGCCAGCCGCCAGCCGCCAGCCTCCGGCCGCGCGGCTGTACCGGACCGGGGACCGGGCGCGTTGGCGGGCGGACGGGGAGCTGGAGTACCTCGGGCGCTTGGACGGGCAGGTGAAGCTGCGGGGATTCCGCATCGAGCTGGGGGAGGTGGAGGCGACGCTACGGGCGCACCCGGATGTGGCGGCGGCGGCGGTGGTGGTGCGCGCGGACCGCCCAGGGGACAAGCGGCTGGTGGCGTATGTGGTGCCAGGAGCCGCAAGCCAGGAGCCACAAGCCAAAAGCTCAAAAGACCAAGACCGGGAGCACGGGAGCCAGGGCGCTGGGGAGCGGGCGGATGACGCACGGCGGACGATGGACGGCGACGACGCAGCATTCATCGCTCATCGCTCCTCACTTCTCGCTTGGCTACGGGCGCGGTTGCCGGACTATATGGTGCCGGCCGCCATCGTCACGCTGGATGCGTTGCCGCTGACGGCGAACGGCAAGCTCGACCGCAACGCGCTGCCGCCGCCGTCCGGCGAGCGTTGGGGGATGAGCGCGGCGTACGCACCGCCGGAGACCGACGCGGAACGGACGCTCGCGGCGATCTGGGCGCAGGTGCTCGGGGTGCCGCAGGTTGGGCGGTATGACAACTTTTTTGAGCTGGGCGGCGACTCGATCGTGAGCATTCAGGTTGTCGCCCTGGCAGCGCAGGCCGGGCTCCGGATCGCGCCGCGCCACTTCTTCCAGGAAGGGACGCTCGCCGGGCTGGCGGCGCTGGCGGAGCCGGCCGGCGCGGCGCCGGCGGCAGTGCCCCACGGCGAAGCGCCACTCACGCCGATCCAGCGCTGGTTCTTCGCGCGGCATCCCCGCGCGCCAGAGCACTGGAACACGTCGATCATGCTTGAGGCGCCGGCCGGCCTCGACCCGGCGCTGCTGGAACGCGCTGCTACAGCGCTGGTGGCGCATCACGACGCCCTACGGCTGCGCTTCACCTGCAAGGACGGTACGTGGCGACAGGTGGCCGCCGCCGGGGCCGACACCGCGGAGGTGTTCCGCGTCGTCGATCTGGCGGGCGTACCAGCACGACGGCGGCGGGCGGCGATCGAAGCCGCTGCCGCCGCGGCGCAGGCCGGCTTCGACCTGGCGAGCGGGCCGCTGGTGCGCATCGTGCTGCTCGATCTCGGCCCGCGCATCTCCGCACGGCTGTTGCTCGTCTTCCATCATCTGGTGATCGACGGTGTGTCGCTGCGGATCGTCCTGCACGATCTGCTGACGCTCTACCAGCAGCTCGCCCGCGACGCCGCGCCCGTGCTGCCGCCCAAGACGACACCGTTTGTCGCATGGGCGCGGCGCCTGCCGGAGCTGGCGGCCTCCCCGGCGATCGCCGGGCAACTGGACTACTGGACGCGGCTGGCGGGGCGGCAGGCCGCGCTCCCCGTCGATCTTCCAGGCGGCACGAACACGTATGGCGACGCCGAGCGGCTGGTTGTCGGGCTGAACGCGCGCGAGACGGATGCGCTCCTGCGGCGGCTGCCGGCCGCGCTCGACGCCCGCGTGGACGAACTGCTGCTCGCGGCGCTGGCGCTCGCCTTCCGCGCCTGGACGGGCGAGCCGGAGCTGCTGCTCGAGCTCGACACCCACGGGCGTGCGGATGTGCTCGACGGCGTGGATCTCTCCCGCACGGTCGGCTGGTTCACCAGTATCTACCCGGTGCTGCTATGCGCACCGGATGACGATCCGCTCGCCGCGCTACGCGCCGTGCAGGAGGCGTTGCGCGGCGTGCCGGATCATGGAATCGGCTATGGCCTGCTACGCGAGCTGCACCCCGACCCGGCCGTGCGCGAGCGCATGGCGGCCGTGCCCCAGCCGGCGGTCAGCTTCAACTATCTCGGCCAGTTCGACCGCGGCCAGGACGGGGCGACGCCGGGACTCCCGCTGCGCATCGCGCCGGAGTCGCCTGGGCCGGAGCAGCACCCGGCGAACCCGCGCCACGCCGAGCTCTACGTGGTCGGGGTAGTGGCCGGCGGCACGTTCGATGTGCAATGGAGCTACAGCGCGCGGCGCTACCGCCGGGCGACGATCCAGCGGCTGGCGGATACCTATGTCCGGCAGATCCGAGCACTGATCGCCTATGGATAACCTTCGCGGCATCGCAGCGCCCGAGTGGCAGCAGCTCCTGCGGGAGAACAACTACCGGATCGCTCCGCGCTTCTGGAACCGCGCCTGGGCCGTGACCATGCTCAGCCTGCGCAACAGCCGCGCCAGGCGCGAGGAGCACGCGCGCTTCGGCGCGCCGGTGGAAGCCGCCACGCCGGCCCCGCCGCTCTTCATCCTGGGGCATTGGCGCAACGGTACGACGCTGCTGCATGAGCTGCTGGCGCTCGATGAGCAGTTCGCCTATCCGAACTTGTTCGAGGTATCCAACCCGCATGCCTTCCTCGTCTGGGAAGCGCAGGTCGCGCGCGAGCTGGAAGGTGCGGCGGCGCGGCGCCGGCCGATGGACGCCATGGAGGTGACCTTCCGCAGCCCGGGGGAGGACGAGGCTGCGCTGGCCGTCAGCAGCCTACGCTCGCCGGTGCTGGCGTGGGCCTTCCCGCGCCGCGAGGCGCACTACGACCGCTACTACACGTTCAACGGCGTGCCGCCGGCCGAGGTGGCGGCATGGAAGGCGGCGCTGGTGTGGTTCTGCAAGAAGCTCACGTTTCGCTATGGCCGGCCGCTGGTGCTGAAATCGCCGCCGCATACCGCCCGCGTCCGGCTGCTATTGGAGGTCTTCCCGGACGCGCGCTTCGTCCACATTCACCGCGATCCGTACGCCGTGTTCCGCTCGACGCAGCAACTCTACGCCAGGGCCGTCCCGCTGTCGCAGCTTCAAACGCGCGACCCGGCGCTGGTGGATGCCGGGATCATCCGGCGCTACGCCGAGATGTACGAGGCGTTTTTCGCACAGCAGCCGCGCATCCCTGCCGGGCGCTACTGCGAGGTTCGTTTCGAGGAGCTGGAGCGCGATATCGTCGGGCAGGTCGGCGCGATCTACGAGCAGCTCGGCCTACCCGGCTTCGCACGGCTGGAGCCGAAATTGCGCCAGTACGCCGCCGCGCGGGCGGGCTACCAGAAGAACCGCCACCAGCCGCTGGCGCCGCCGCTGCGCGCGAGGATCGCGCAGGCGTGGCAGGCCAGCTTCGCCGCCTGGGGCTACGCGCCATGATCACCGAGACACAACCGGTCGCCGCAGCGGCGGCGCCCGCGCCCACACACCTGCTGAACCGCAACTACCTGCTGGTGTGGCAGGGGCAGGCGATCAGCCGGATGGGCGACCAGGTGTTTGCCGTCACGCTGGCGTTCTGGGTGAAAGATATCACCGGATCGGCCACGCTGCTGGGGCTGGTGGTTGCGCTCTCGGCCCTGCCCGGGCTGGTGCTCGACCCGATCGGCGGCGCGGTGGCCGACCGCTACCCGCGCAAGCGGATCATTATCGCCAGCGACGTGTTGAGCGGGCTGCTGGTGCTCTCGCTGGCGGCGGCGATCGCAGTGGCGCCGCATGCGCCCGCCACCCTGGTATGGCTGTTCGTTGTCGCGCTCTTGCTCGGGGTGATCAACAGCTTTTTCATCCCGGCGATCGCCGCTTCGATCCCGGATATCGTACCGCACGACCGGCTGACCGGCGCGAACGCGATGGGGCAGCTTTCGGCGCAGGTGGCGATGTTCTTCGGCCAGGGGCTGGGCGGGGTGCTCTACCGCCTGGTCGGCGCGCCGCTGCTGCTGTTGTTCAACGGGCTGTCGTTCCTGTTCGCCGCCAGCAGCACCAGCCTGGCGCGCATCCCGCAGCCGCCGTCTGCCCGGTTCAGCGACTGGCGGGCGCTGCTGGCGGCCTTCGCCGGCGATCTGCGCGAGGGACTGCGGTTTGTCTGTCGCCAGCCTGGTCTGCGCGAATTTATCGTGATCTCGACCGCGATCAGCTTCTTCAACGCGCCGATCCTGGTGCTGCTCCCATTTTATGTCGAAGATACGCTCGGCATGCCGAGCGACTGGTACGGCTACATCGCGGCGGCCTATGGGGTGGGCGCGCTGCTCGGCTACCTGCTGGTGCTGCCGCTGCGCCTGAGCGGGCAGGCGCGCGGCGTCAGTATCGTGCTCTGCTTCCTGCTCGGCCCGATCGGCACGGTCGCACTCGGTCAGGCCGCCAGCCCGTGGCTCGCCGTGGCGCTGGCGCTGCTCGGCGGGGTCACCAGCGGCTTCGTAGGCGTGCATGTCACGACCCTACTGCAGATGCAGACGCCGAGCGCCATGCGCGGGCGGGTGTTCGGCCTGCTGGGTGCGCTGGGCGGCGCGGTCGCGCCGGTGGCCGCCGGCTTCTCCGGCGTCGTCGCCGATCTGCTGCAGCAGGACATCCGCCTGATCTACTCCGGCTGCGGTGTGATCATGCTCGCGATCGCCATCGCCGGCGCGCTGAATCCGGGGTTCCGCCGGTTCGTGAGCGCAGCGCCGGAGTCGATGGCCGAGGAGAGTCGTCGGCACGATTGAGATCGATGGCGCTGCATCAGCATGCTGTCGATGCCATCCGCAACCGCACCGATGCCGCCTGGGAGAGAGAGACGATGCGCATCACGGTGATGACGGTCGGCTCGCGCGGCGATATTCAGCCGCTGCTGGCGCTGGCGCGCGGGCTGCGTGCCGCCGGGCACGCGGTGCGCTTCGCGACGCACGCGGCGTTCGCGCCGTTCGTGCGGGATCATGGGATCGACGACATCGCTGCGATGACCAACCCGTTTACCGGGATGAATGCCGGGGTCGGGGCGGCCGGCGCTGGTCCGGCGGCGATCCCGGCCGATGATCGGCCGTTCAAGGTGCGGCTGGAGGAGGCGTTCCGGGGCTGGGCGCGCGAAGGGCTGGCCGCGAGCGCCGATGCCGATGCCGTGATCTATTCGCAGCTTTGCGTCGTCGGCGAGTATGTCGCGGAGCGGCGCGGCATCCCCGGCTTTGTGGTGCTCTTCGGGCCGCTTTCGCCCACCGGCGCCTTCCCGTCCATGTTCGTGCGCCGGCCGTTGCCGCTCGGCGGCGCGTACAACCGCCTGACCCACCAGCTCGAGCGCCAGCTCTCCTGGCGGGGCATGCGCGGCGTGCTCAACCGGGTGCGGGCTGCCGAGCTCGGCCTCGGGCCGTTGCCCGCCTGGCGGCCACCGGATACGCGCCGCCCGACGCTCTACATCTACAGCCGCCACCTCGTGCCACGCCCGCCGGATTGGAGCGACAATCTCCACATCACCGGCTTTCTGTTCCTCGACGGCCCCGCCGACTGGCAGCCGCCGCCCGAGCTGGAGCGCTTTCTGGCGAACGGCCCGCCGCCGGTCTTCGTCGGGCTAGGCAGCATCGGCAACAGCAGCCCGGCGCGGGTGACGAAGCTGCTGCTCCAGGGGCTGGCGCGCGCCGGACAACGGACGATCGTCAACCCGGGCAACGTCGATCTCCGCGATGCCGAGCTGCCGCCTGAGACGCTCGTCATCGGTGCGACCCGCTACGATTGGCTCTTCCCGCGCACGGCGGGGGTGATCTGCCACGGCGGGCCGGGCACGCTCAGCTACGCGCTGCGGGCTGGCGTGCCGACACTGGCGGTGCCGTTCTTCGGCGAGCAGTTCTTCTGGGGCGCGCGGGTCGCCGCGGTCGGCGCGGGGCCGCCCGCCATCCCGCACGACCGGGTGACGCCGGAGCGCGTCGCGGCCGCGGTGCGGGCGATGGCCAACGACCGGCGGATGCGGGAGCGGGCGGCGGCCCTCGGCCGGGCCATCCGCGCCGAGAACGGCGTGGCAAACGCGGTCGCCGCGGTGCAGGCACACCTGCCGGCGGTGGCGCAGGCGGAGGTGGGCCCATGAGCATGGCGACGGGCCGGATCGCGCTGCTCTGCGCGACCGAGCGCGGCGCGCAGGTGCTGCGCTGGCTGATCGAACGGGTCGGCGGCGAGCGGCTGCTGGTCTTCAGCTTCCGCGAGGAGCCCCACGAGCCGCCGTTCCTCGATCGTATCCGGGCGCTCGCGGCGGGCGCCGGGGCGCGCTTCGTCGAGGCGCGGCAGGTGGCGGCGGAGCGGCACGCGGCGGCGTGGCAGGAGACGGCGATCGAGCTATTGCTGGCGGTGAGTTGGCGCTACCTGGTGCCGCCCGCCGTCTATCGCCGCGCGCGGCTGGGGGCGTTCGTCCTGCATGACTCGCTGCTGCCGCGCTATCGCGGCTTCGCGCCGACCGTCTGGGCCATCCTGAACGGCGAGACCGAGACCGGCGCAACGCTCTGCGAGATGGCCGGGCCGGTGGACGCGGGCGCGATCATCGCCCAGGAGCGCGTGCCGATCGGGCCAGACGACACCATCACCGGCGTGCTGCCACGGGTGACGGAGGCGTATCTGCGGCTGCTGGAGCGTACGCTGCCGGCGCTGCTGTGCGGGGACGCGCCGCGCACACCGCAGGATGAGGCACAGGCCAGCTACACCTGCAAGCGCCTGCCCGAGGACAACCGGATCGACTGGCGAGAGCCGACCGCGACGATCTACAACCTGATCCGCGCCACCACCCGGCCCTACCCCGGCGCGTGCACCACGCTGGACGGGCGCACGCTCCGTGTCTGGGGCGCGCGCCGCCTGCCGGACGCGCCGCGCTACGTCGGCCGCGTGCCGGGGCGGGTCGTTGCGGTGCGTCCTGGTGACGGAAGCGCCGTGCTGACCGGCGACGGCGCGCTGCTGTTGACCGAGGTCCAGTTTGACGACCAGCCGCCGGTCTGCGCCGCGGAGGCGCTGCGCAGCCTGAGCCAGACCCTTGGACGGTAGTGCAGGGGAGCGCGCCGATGATGGACCAGCCATACATCCTGTTCAACCGCCCGTGCCTGACCGGCCGCGAGCCGGAGTACATGGCCGAGGCGCTCCGTCTTGGCCATATCTCCGGCGACGGCGCGTACACCCGGCGCTGCCACGCGCTGCTGCAAGAGGTGCTCGGCTGCGCCGCCGCGCTTCTCACCACATCCTGCACCCACGCGCTGGAGATGTGCGCGCTGCTGCTGGATATCGGCCCGGGCGATGAGGTGATCGTCCCGTCTTTCACGTTCGTCTCGACGGTGAACGCCTTCGTGCTGCGCGGCGCGCGCCCGGTCTTCGCCGACATTCGCCCCGACACGCTCAACCTGGACGAGACAGGCCTCGAGCACCTGATCACTCCGCGTACTCGGGCGATCATTCCGGTGCACTACGCCGGGGTGGGCTGCGCGATGGACGCGATCGGCGCGATCGCCAGCCAGCATAACGTGACCGTGGTCGAAGACAACGCCCATGGCCTCTTCGGGCGCTACTGCGGCCGGCTGCTCGGCACCTTCGGCGCGCTGGCGACGCTGAGCTTTCATGAGACGAAGAACTTTTCCTGTGGCGAGGGCGGCGCGCTGCTGGTGAACGACCCGGCGCTAGTCGAGCGGGCCGAGATCCTGCGTGAGAAAGGGACGAATCGCAGTCGCTTCTTCCGCGGGCAGGTCGATAAATATACCTGGGTGGACATCGGCTCGAGCTACCTGCCCTCCGATCTCCTGGCGGCGTACCTCTTCGCGCAGCTCGAGGCGCGCGATCAGGTGCTGGCAGCGCGCCGCCGCGTTTTCGACTACTACCAGGCGCATCTGGCCGAGTGGGCAGAGGCGCAGGGCATCCGGCTGCCGGTGATCCCGCCGGAGTGCGAGCCGTCGTACCATATGTTCTATCTGCTGCTGCCGGGGTTGGAGGAGCGCCAGGCGTTTATCGCGCATATGCGCAGCCACAACATTCTGACCGTGTTCCACTACCTGCCGCTGCATCTGGCGCCCTTCGCGGCGCGCTTCGGCGGCAGGCCAGGCGACTGCCCGGTGACCGAAATGGTCAGCGACCGGCTCGTGCGCCTGCCGTTCTTCAACGATCTGACCGATGCCGATCTGTCGCGAATCGTGGCTGTGGCGCGCAGCTTCACCCTGCGCACGCAGGCTGTCGCCGTCTGAGGGGGCTGAACAGTGATAACCGCACCGCCATCCAGCCCGTGGCTGTTTCGCCCCCGGCCGCAGCCGGCCGGGCGCATCCGGTTGTTCTGCTTTCCGTACTCCGGCGCCGGCGCGTCGATCTTCGTCAGTTGGGCCGGGGCGCTGCCGCCGGGGATAGAGCTCTGCGCCGTGCAGCTCCCCGGCCGCGAGACGCGCCTGGCCGAGCCGCCCGAGCGCCACCTGGATACGCTGGTCGAGCGGATACTGCCGGCGCTGGGGCCGTACCTGGAGGGGCCGTTCGCCTTCTTCGGACACAGCATGGGCGCGCTCCTGGCCTTCGAGCTTGCCCGCGCGCTGCGGCGCAGCGGCGGCCCGCTCCCGGCCCTGCTGGTCGCCTCCGGGCACCGCGCGCCGCACCTGCCCGACCCGCACCCGCCGGCGCACGCGCTGCCGGAGCCGGAGCTGCTCGACGAACTGCGGCGGCTCAACGGCACGCCGCCGGAGGTGCTGGAGCATCCGGAGCTGCGGGCCATCCTGCTGCCGATCCTGCGCGCGGATTTCGCGGTATGTGAGACGTATGCGTACCGGGCCGAACCGCCGCTCGCCTGCCCGATCACCGCCTTCGGCGGGCTCGAGGACGGCGACGTGACCCGCGACGAGGTGGCGGCCTGGCGGGAACAGACGACGGCGGGCTTCTCGCTGCGGATGTTCCCGGGCGATCATTTCTTCTGCAACACGGCCCGCCCGCTGGTGCTGCACGCGCTGGCTCGCGAGTTGGCGCCGTTCCTGGCGGCGGATCGGGCGCCATTGCCTGGATGACTGTGGGATCGCCTCGCTATCGGTAGACTGTTCGGGTGATCTGCAATTGTATCGGGGTGATGCGCATGCCGGAAGCCCACGCTGCTTGCGCCGAGCCACGCGCCGCGCACGCTCCGGCAGCGGGCGAGGTCCATATCTGGACCGCGCGGCTCGATCTGGGGCTGCCGGCGCTCCAGGCGCTGCGGGCGACGCTCAGCCCGGACGAACTCGCCAGGGCGGAGCGCTTCGTCTTTCGGCGCGACCGCGAGCGCTTTGTCGCCGCGCGCGGCACGCTGCGTGCAGTGCTGGCGAACTACGCCGGCATCCCGCCCGGCGCGCTGGTGTTCGACTACAGCGCCTTCGGCAAGCCGGCGCTGCGCGGGGGCGGTACGCTGCGATTCAACCTGTCGCACGCTGGCGAGATCGCCGTGATCGGCATCGTGCACGAGCGGGAGATCGGTGTGGATGTCGAAGCGATCCGGCCCGCGTTCGCTGGCGAGGAGATCGCCGCGCGCTTCTTCTCGCCCGCGGAGGTCGCGGCGCTGCGGGCGTTGCCGCCCGAGCAGCAGGCCATCGGCTTTTTCAACTGCTGGACACGCAAGGAGGCGTACATCAAGGCGCTCGGAGAGGGGCTGTCGCACCCGCTGGATAGCTTCGACGTGTCGCTGGCGCCGGGCGAGCCGGCGGCGCTGCTGGCGGTGCGCGGCGCACCCGCCGTGGAGTGGTCGCTCCACACTTTCGCACCGGCCCCCGGCTATATCGCCGCGGCGGCGGTCGCCGGCCGCGGCCACCGGCTCGTGTTCCACGAGCTGGCGCTGTAACGAATCGCCGGCGCTCCCGTTCTACATACGAGCCTGGATCAGCTAACCTGACGGCCGTCGCCCTTTCGGGCGCGGCTATGCCGCAGACAGAGGAGGAGTTCCAATGTCGCCTCGACCCTGGGCAGCGCTGCTTTCCACCCCTACGCGGCCCGGCCGGGCCGCATGGCTCGTCACGCTACTCGTGCTGCTCGCCCTGATCCCCAGCGGCAGCGCGGCCCTCTCGGCCGGCCCCAACCTGACCGACTCGAGCATCAGCGCCTCGCAGGACAGCCTCGGACCCGGCGAGAGCCTGACCCTCACCGTCACCCTGCGCAACACCGGCGACGCGCCCGCGACGGTCGATGTCGCCGCACCCGTGCCGGAGGAGGTCAGCTACGTCGGCGGCTCTGCGACGAACGGCGGCCAGCCGGATGGCGGCGCGATCGTCTGGGACGATGTCGCAGTCGGAGCCGGCGGCCAGGTCGCGCTCAGCTACCAGGTGCGCGCCCCAGCCACCATCAACACCAGCAAGGACGTCACCGCCCTGGCCAGCATCGCCGGCGGCGCACAGCGCTTCATCCGCGCCACCGTCTTTACCCTGACGCCTGCCGGCGCGACCGCCCCACCCTCCCTGGCCGGCTCTGCGAAGACCGCTTCACAGCAAACAGTCGCTTTCGGCGAGAAGCTGACCTATACGATCACGCTGAAGAACAGCGGCGCGAGCGAGGTGACGGTCGACGTCAGCGACCCGCTCCCGTCCCGGCTCGACCTGGTGCCGGGGACGATCACCGGCGGCGGGAGCTACAACGCGGCGGCGCGCACGATAGTCTGGAGCGCGGTGAAGGTGCCGGCGAACGGGCAGACGGCGCTCAGCTTCCAGGCGACGCCGAACGTCCGGGTGATCGCGCCGACGCTGCTGACCAACACCGCCTACATTCGCATAGGCGACGTGACATTCGCCCGCAGCGCGCCCGTGCTGTTGGTGATGCTGCCGCTCCCGCCGGAGCCGGCCATCCGCGGGTCGTACAAACTCCCATCGCAGCGCACGCTCGGGCCGGATGAGGAGCTGACCTTTACTATCAACATCCATAACAGCAGCAACCTGGACGTGTCGGCCAGCGTGCGCGACCCGCTCCCGCCGGAGCTGCGCTACGTCCCCGGTTCGGCCTCCAACGGCGGCAGCTTCAGCGGCGGCGTGCTGACCTGGAGCGGCCTGACCGTTCCGGCCGGCGGCGACCTCGCACTGAGCTTCAAGGTGCGGCAGGCGTCGCCGGTCGCCCGCCCGACGCTGGTCGTGAACACGGCCAGCATCACGAGCGGCGGTGTGACGATCGAGCGGCGCGGGCCAGTGGTGCTCTTGCCGCAGCGGATCCCCGAGCCCGGCCGCCCGCCGACGGTCGAGAGCGTGCAGGTCGAAGGCGGCGACACGACCACCGACCGCGATGTGACGCTGGCGATCCGCGCCACGCCGGACGCGGTGAAGATGTACATCCAGGAATGGGAGCTGAGTCCGTTGAATCGCCCGCGCTGGCAGGTGGTGCGCAGCAGCGGCTGGGTGCCGTTCCAGTCGAGCTACCCCTGGCGGCTCGGCGAGCAGCCCGGCGCGCACGCCATCGGCGTCTGGGTGGCCGATGCCGCCGGTAACGTCTCGCAGCTCACCCGCCGCGCGGTGGATATCGTCAACCTGGTCGGCCCGGGCTCGGTGGAGCAGGGCGGCGTCGTGCCGTATCTGGTCTACTACAGCGCCGGGACGAACGTCAGCGCGACGCTCAAGACCCTGAGCGGCGACGCCGACCTCTATGTCTGGGAGCCGGCCCACGGAGGCAAGCCGGACAAGTCGAGCACGCAGACAGGGACGGCGGACGACAGCG
Source organism: Roseiflexaceae bacterium (assembly GCA_042408595.1). GTDB lineage: Bacteria > Chloroflexota > Chloroflexia > Chloroflexales > Roseiflexaceae > JBHOQX01. The sequence goes on from JBHOQX010000018.1 coordinate 23,717, forward strand.
TGAGCTTTATCGCGCCCGTCTCCGGCTACTACCTGTTCCTGGTCTACGGCGCGCAGGAGTCGCAGTATGTGTTTACACTGACGCCAGGCGGCGGCGCGGGCACGAGCGCCGCGCCGGCGGCCGCCAAGCCGGAGGTCTTCACCAGCGAGCCGCTGCTGAGCCAGGCCGGCGTCGATCCGCTCGATGTGGCGGTGGCGCCGTTCGCGCCCAACGCGATCTTCCTGCCGCTCGTCGCGCGCTAGTCAGTCGATCGGAATCGCGGGGCGCGGAGGAACCCGGCGGCCCGGCCCGCCGCCTCCGCCCCTGCGCTGCTAACGCCAGCCGTCCTTGCAGGCGCCCATGCTCATCCAGCGCCCAAACGAAGACAGCCTGGTCGCGCGGGCGGTGGCCGGCGACGCGGACGCGTTCGGGGAGCTCTACCGGCTCTACCACGACGCGATCCACCGCTACATCGCCGCCCGCATCCACAACCCATCGGACGCTGAGGACCTGGCAGAGCAGGTCTTTCTGAAGGCGTGGGAAGCGCTGCCCGGCTACGAGCAGCGCGGCCTGCGCTTTTCGAGTTGGTTGTACCGCATCGCGCGCAACTTGGTGATCGACCACCTGCGCGCCCAACGCCCGGCCCGCGCCGATCCGCTGCTCGACCACGCCGATCTCGAATGTCGCCAGGGCACCACCCTGGAGCAGGTCCTGCGCGCCGAGCAATCGGCGGCGCTGGCTTCAGCCGTCTCGCAGCTCCCGCCCGAGCAGCAGCAGGTGATCGTTCTGCGCTTCGTGCGCGGCCTGGACCATGCCGAGGTTGCCCGCATCCTGGACAAAAGCCGCGGCGCGTGCCGCGTCATCCAGCACCGTGCGCTCGCTGCACTGGGCCGGATGCTCGGCAGCACCTTTCTGCTGCTGGCGCTGGTCGCCCTGCTCCTCACCGGCGGCGTGGCGGTCGCCGCCGAGCGCTCGCTCCCTGGCGGGGCGCTCTATCCGCTCAAGCGGTTCGGCGAGCAGGCGATCCTCGCGGTCACACCCGGCGGCGACGCCGCGGCGCGCCTGCACCTCAGGCTCGCGCAGCGCCGGTTCGAGGAACTGCGCGCGCTCGCGGCGTCCGGCGCTGCTCCCGCCGATTGGCGCGCGGCGGCCCAGGCCTACGCCCAGGAGATACAGGCGGCGCGGGCCATGCTGGAGGCGCCCGCGCTCTCGCCGGAGCACCGGGCGGAGCTCGCCGCCGAACTGCGCGCCGCGACGGTGGAGCACGCTCGCGCGCTGGAGTCGCTGCGCGCCGCTGCGCCTGCCGACATGGCGACCGCACTCGACAGCGCGCTCCACGCCGCGCGCGGCGGGGCAGCCCCCCCAGGCGATAGGCCGCCACCGCCGCCGCCCCGGCCCGGCGCCGCCGCCCCGG
>JBHOQX010000024.1:0-67772 GCA_042408595.1 Roseiflexaceae bacterium
ACCGCCGCGACGACGTTCACGAAATGCTGGGTCGGGTTGACCTTGGCGATGCCTACCGGGAACGAGGTGAAGGGCGCCAGCGCGACCCCGATCGCCACCAACACGACCGCATACGCCACCTGACGGGTAGTGCTACGCATACATCTCCCCCTGTTATCTGCGATCTTGCTCGCCCTCCCATGCTGCCTGGAAGAAGTCGCGCTCGCAGCGCATGGCGTAGGCATAGGTCGAACGGACCAGGTGTGTATCGCTCGCATGGCTATCGACCAGGCGTTCTAAGAGCTGCGCCAGCTCGTCGAACGCCTGACTGCTGTAGGTGCGAATCCAGTCAGCATAGAGGTGCTTCGGAATCCCGTTACGGGCCAATTCCTGGCCCAAGAATGCGTAGAGCCGCATACACGGCGACATAGCCACCGCCGTCAGCCCGATCTCGTGCTGCCATGCTGTTGCCAACAGAAAGTCGGTGTAACGCCGCGTAGCGGGGGCTGGACTGAGCGCACGTACATCCACGCCCCATGCCGCCGCGTAGCCTTCGTGCAGCCGGAGCTCTTCCAGGACGCCGCCGGTCAGGCGGTGAAAGGTACGAAGCGTCTCGCCATCGGGCGCCTTGGCCGCAGCGATGCTGTAGGCGCGGGCGAACGCCTCCAGAAAGCAGGTGTCCTGGCCGACGTAGAAGGCAAACCGCTGGCGAGGCAGCGTGCCATCGGCAATGCCGCACATAAACGGGTGCGCGAGGCACTCGCGCGCAAGATCCAGGTTGGTTTGCCAGAGATCCTGAGCCAGTCTCACGCTCCACCTCGCCTACCGAATCGTCGCCCTTAAAAATGCGCCCATCCTCCCGGCGTCAGCGCCACTTCCTGCCCATCGGGAAGCACCAGCCGCCGGCCCTGGTCGGCGGGCAGGATCTCGCCTATCACCGTCACCGGCATGCCCGTTTCGGGCGTCACCAGGGCGGCAAGGTCCTCCGCTGCGTCGGGCGGCGCGGTGAAGCACAGCTCGTAGTCGTCGCCGCCCGCCAGCGCCAGCTCCCAGGCCGGCACTGCCAGCGCAGCGGCGACGTGGGCGGTCGCCACCGAGATCGGCAGCCGCGCGGCCCACACCTGCACCCCCACCCCGCTCCGGTCACACACATGCCCGATATCGCTGCTCAGCCCGTCGCTCAGATCGATCATGGCCGTCGCCTGCCCCGTGCGGGCGATCACGGCGGCCTCGGCCAGGCGGGGCGTCGGCGTCAGGTAGCGCTCCAGCAGCACCGCCCGATCCGCAGGGCTGGCCGGCAGATCCGGGTTGAGCGCCAGGCGCAGGCCCGCCGCTGCATCGCCAAGCCGCCCCGTGACCAGCACCCGGTCCCCCGGGCGCGCGCCCGCGCGCAGCAGCAGCCGGTCGCGGCGCACCCGGCCAAGCAGGGCAATATCCACGCCGATACCGCCTGGCGCGCGGGTCATGTTGCCGCCGACGATCGCCACCCCCCAGCGGTCGGCCTCGGCGCGCAGGCCGCGGTACAGCTCGTCCACCCAGACAACCTCGGTATCGGGCGGCAACGCCAGCGAGACGAGCGCGACCCACGGGCGCCCGCCCGTCGCGGCAATGTCGCTGAGGTTGACCGCCAGCGCGCGCCGGCCAACCTGGAAGGGCGTGCTCAGATCGCGCCGAAAATGCACGCCTTCGATCTGGATGTCGATCGTCGCCAGCAGCAGCTCATCCCCGCCGCTATCCAGCACCGCCACATCATCGCCGATGCCCACGGGCACGTCCGGCCGGTCAACGGCGACGATCTGCGCCAGCCGCGCGATGAGCGGAAACTCGCCGAGATCTGCGATACGCATGGCTTTCCCGCTGAACGCCAGATCCCTGTTCCCTGAACCCTGACCCCAGGCTGCAAGCACGCTACACCGCCGGCGCGAGCGCGACGATCCGCGCGCCCGCCTCGACCTGCTCCGGCGTCAGGTTGTAGAGCTGATCGAAGAACGCGACCTTGAAGCTGGCCGGGCCACGAGCCTGCACCGCCGCCAGTTCGGCGGCCAGGCCGTAGGCCGCCAGGCCATAGGCGGCAGCCAACAGATAGTCGCGCTCCACGGCGGCGAAGGCGGCGATCGCGGTCGTCGCCATGCAGCCGGTGCCGGTCAGCGTCGTCAGCCAGCGGTGGCCGTTGTCCACGCCGAGCACGCGCGCGCCGTCGGAGATGATATCGCGCTGCCCAGTGATCGCGACCACCGTTCCACGGGCCGCCGCCATCGTCCGCGCCAACCCGGCCGGATCGTCCAGCCCGCCGACGCTCTCCACCCCCTTGACGAAGCCGCCGGCCCCGCTCAGCGCCCCGATCTCGCCGGCGTTCCCGCGCACCACGGCGATCCGTAGCTCGTTCAGCAGGCACAGGTTCGTCCGGGTGCGCAGCGCCGTGGCCCCCGCGCCGACCGGGTCGAGCACGATCGGGATGCCCAGCTCGTTGGCCCGCCGTCCGGCGATCAGCATCGAATCGACCCACGCCGGCGTCAGCGTGCCGGGGTTCAGCACCAGCGCGCCGGCCATGGCGACCATCTCCGCCACCTCCTCGGCGGCGTGGGCCATCACCGGCAGCGCGCCAAGATGCAGCGTCACATTCGCGGTGTCGTTCATCACCACCAGATTGGTGATGTGGTGCAGCAGCGGCTTCTGCTGGCGGATGCGGGCCAGAGCTGCCGCCGCGCCGGTGTTCAGTTCGTTCATACTGCTTGCTCCAGCCGTGCCAGTTGCCGCCGCTGCCGGTCGACCACCTCTCGCAGCTGGCGGGCCGCCGCCAGCGGGTCGGGCGCGCCGACGATCGCCGAGATCACGGCGACGCCCACCGCCCCGGCGCTGATCGTCGCCGCAGCGTTCTCTGGCGTGATCCCACCGATCGCGACCACCGGAACGCGCACCGCCCGCGCGACCGCCGCCAGCCCCTCCAGGCCGATCGGCGGCCCGGCGTCGGGTTTGCTCGGCGTGCCGTAAACATCGCCCACACCCAGGTAGTCGGCACTGTCGCGCACCGCCTGCTCCGCCTCGGCCACCGTCGCCGCCGAGACCCCCAGGATACGGTCCGACCCGATCAGGCGCCGCGCCAGCGCGGCCGGCATGTCCGCCTGGCCGACGTGGACGCCGTCGGCGTTGAGCGCCAGCGCCACGTCCACGCGGTCGTTGACGATCAGCGGCACACCGGCGGCGCGGGTGATCGCCAGCAGCACGCGGCCCATCTCGATCATCTCGCGCGTGGAAGCCTCCTTCTCGCGCAGTTGTACCGCCGTCACGCCGCCAGCGATCGCCGCGCGCACAATATCCGGGAGCGAACGCGCGCCGGCGCTCCGGCGGTCGGTGATCAGATACACTGCCCAATCCACCCTTGTCGTTCGTCGCATCATTCGCGCTCCTTCTCACGCACCATCGGCGTTACGCCCGCTCCGCGGCCGAGAGCGGCCGCACCAGGCCGGCGCGCGCGAGCAGCAGGTAGGTCAGCCCGGCGACGGCCAGGCCGGGCAAGGTCGCGCCGAGGTCGGGCCAGGCGTGGGCGATCAGCTGGAACACGCCGACCCCAGCGGCCCAGGCCAGCAGCCCCGGCCAGTTCCAGCCGCCCAGGTACCAGTACGCCCCGCCGCGCCGCTCGAGCTCCGCCGTATCGATCCGCCGCTGCCGGACGACGAAGTGATCGACCAGCACGATCCCGAAGAGCGGCGCGAAGAGCGAGCCGATCAGCAGCAGAAAGTTCTGGTACTGGCCGATCGGCGCCAGCAGCGCCAGCAGGGTGCAGAGGGCGCCGTAGCCGAGCGTCAGCCAGGGCGTCGCGAGCTGCGGCAGCAGGTTGCCGGTCGAGACCGCAGCGGAGTAGATATCGGCTAAGGCATTGTCGGTTTCATCGACCAGGATCAGGCCGAGCGCCAGCAGGCCACCGCTCGCAGCCAGGATGGCCCCGAGCAGGTCGCCACCGCCCAGCGCCAGCGCGGAGGCCGCCCCCAGCGCGTAGAACCACACATTGGCCAGGCAGTAGCCCAACGCAGTACCCCAGAACACCGGGCGCGCCGGGCGGCCGAAGCGCGTGTAGTCGGCGACGAGCGGCAGCCAGGAGAGGGGCATCGCCACCACCAGGTCGACGCCCAGGCCGAACGCCAGCTCACCGCTGCCTGGCTGCGCCACGAGCGCCGCCAGATCGTAGCGCGCCAGAAGCTGCACCGTCAGCCAGAGGGCCGCGGCGTACACCAGCCAGATCCCCCAGCGCCGGAGGAACTGCCGCACGAAGCGCAGCGGGCCGCCGAAGGCCAGCAGCGTCGCCAGCCCGCCCCAGACGAGCGTCCAGAGCAGCGGGCTGGAGAAGGCCCCCAGGCGCCGGGCGATCGCGTCGGCGCTGTCGCGCATGATGATGATCTCGAACGCGCCCCAGCCGACCAGTTGCACGATATTGGCGAACGTCGGCAGGAACGAGCCGCGCACGCCCAGCGCCGGGCGCAGGGCCGCCATAGTCGCCACGCCGGTGTCGCTGCCGACCACGCCAGCCAGCGCCAGCAGCGCCGCACCGACCGCCGAGCCGAGCAGGATGGCCGCCAGCGCCGCGCCAAACCCCAGCCCGGGGACGAGCAGCGCGCCGGCCTGCAACACCAGCAGGCCCATCCCCAGGCTCGACCAGAGGGCGAAACAATCGCCGAAGCGGAACGGGCGCCGGTCGGGCGGGACCGGCGTGAGGGGCGAGAACGCAGGTTGTGACTCCATCGCGCACCTCCGCACTATGCGGGAGGCGCCGGAGAAACGAAACGCCGCTGACCCTGGGGGGATCGGCGGCGTCTGTCAGCCGGTCGCTTCCCTACGCTGGTATAACCCAGGTCAGGTTCAAGGGTCGGCGGCATCGGTCGGGCCGCCCTCTCAGCCAGGCTCGCCTGGCTCCCCTAGCGTGCGCCGTGCCATACACGGCGCATCTTCAGTTCTAAGGCTGCGCCTATTATACCCCGAAGCGCGTGCGTGATCAAGCCTGGATGCACCCCGTTCTTGCCGCCGACGCGGCAAGGCCATGAGGGCGCCAAGGGCCGAGGCTGCTCGGGCTCCCCAACGTTGACGTGGCCCTGAATGGGAAATGCATGTCTTGACAAAGCTTTAACCATATGCTACACTACACATGCAACTACACGTGTAGTTTAACCATCAGTCCGGAAATGGACACCGCCATCCGTCTGGGTCGGCATAGCGTTCTGGCGATCCCTGCTCGGGCTCACCCATTGCGGAGTCGTTGGGGGGCTGCGCCCCCGCGCCCAGACATCTTCTCGCCATCTCGCTGATAAGCAAAGGGGGGAAAGCCGCAGAGAGAGATAACACTCAGCCGACGCACCTTGTCGGGTTTGGGGTGGCATCCCGCTGCCGCCCGCAGCCCGGCGAAACGACGCAGTTGGATGCCTGAGCGCACGGGAGCGCTCATCCTCAGTGCAGAAGGAGGGTCGCAATGCTCCAGCGGCAGATGTCGTACGACCAGCGGCGCGTTCGTCGGACACTCCACGTCGCCTTGATCGTCCAGCTCCTCCTCGCCACGCTGCTTGGCGCCCTGTCGCTGGCGCCCGAGCGGACCCTGGCCCAGACCTACCCCGGCCAGATCGGCGTCGGTGTTACCATGGGATGGACCCTCCCCTTCGTCGACGCCGCCAAGACCCTGCGTGCTTTCGAGCTCGCCGGGGGAGGCAGCGCCCCGACCGATAGCAACGGTTGGCCGACCAGCGACGCACGCACCGTCCTCTGGGACATGCGCCCCGTCGCAGCCTGGGCCGGCGAGATCGACGACCCGCAGCACTTCATGCCAAACATGGCGGGTACCTATAAGCTCTCGTTCAACGGCCAGGCCACGCTCAGTCGCGTCGACGGCAATTTTACCATCCAGAACCAAACCTATGACGCCGCAACCAATACGACCAGGGCCGATCTGGTGGTCCCCCCCGACACCAACGAGTGGAACAACCTGGTCTTCATCGATTTCTCGAACACAAAACGCACGCCGACCAGCGCCACCAACACCGGGATCACGAATCTGCGCGTGATTCGCCCGGGATACCCGGCGGATACCACCCAGACGTTTCATACCCCCTTTTTGAACACGCTGCGTAGCGCCAGCTTCAGCACGCTGCGCTTCATGGGCTGGACCGGCACCAATAGCAGCAACTACGCCTATCCACGCCGGATCGAGTGGGCCGAGCGCAAGCTGCCAACCGATGCCACCCAGGAGCCCTGGGGCAACAAGCTCGACGGCGGCGCCTGGGAATATGTGATCGAGTTGGGCAATACCGTTGACAAGGATATCTGGATCAATGTGCCGGTTCACGCCTCCGACGACTATATCCGTCAGTTGGCGACGCTGATCAAAAATACGCTCGAGCCCGAGCGCAAGGTGTACGTCGAGTATAGCAACGAGGTGTGGAACTGGAGCTTTTGGCAGGCGACCTGGAACAAACAGAATGCCGAAGCGCAAGGCTTGAACTACATTAAGGGGTATGCCAAGCGCACGGTCGAGATCAGCCAGATCTTTGCAAGTGTCTTCGGCGCGTCGGCGATCAACAACCGCGTCCGGGTGATCAACGCCTGGCAGATCGGCTGGAATCCCCCCGACGCGCAGTACGAAGAGCAGATGCAGTATATCAACGACACGTTCGGCCCGCCGAAGAACTACATTTGGGGCTTGGCGGTCGCACCCTACCACAACTGCGAGCCGGTCTGCACCACGGGCTCGCCGCAGCAGATCCTCGACGCGATGCGCGCAAACAGCGATGCAAGCGTTTCGGCGCGGCAGAAGGTCAAGGCCGTTGCCGATCGCTGGCAGATCCCGGGCGGGTTGCTGGCCTACGAGGGCGGTTCCGATACCGGAGGCGGCGACAAAACCAACGTCGCCAACAAGATCGCCGCCGAGCGTTCGCCTGGCATGAAAGATGTCATGGTGCACGATCTGCGCGACAACTGGTTCCCGATCGGTGGCGGGCTCTTCATGTACCTGGAGCTGGTCAGCGGATACAACCGCTACGGTTCCTGGGGCCTGACCGATGATGTCACCAACCCCGACCGGAACTACAAGTTTGCTGCTGTACGCGAGCTACTGGGCGATACCGGCGCACAACCGACGCCAACCCCCACGCCCGCGCCGACGGCGACCCCCACGCCGACACCGCCGAGCGGCGGCGGCAGCGGCACCGGGCTGAAGGGGGAATACTACAACACCGTTGACCTGAGTGGCAGCCCGGCGCTGGTGCGCACCGATCCGCAGGTGGATTTCGATTGGGGCGGCAATGCGCCCGCCAGCGGCGTGAACTACGACAACTTCTCGGTCCGCTGGACAGGGCAAGTCGAGGCGCCGGTCAGCGGCAGCTACACCTTCGCGACCGTTTCGGACGACGGGGTGCGCTTGTGGGTCAACGGCCAGCAGCTGATCGATAACTGGACCGACCACCCGCCAACCACCAACACGGCCGCGCCGGTCACGCTGACGGCCGGGCAGCGGTACGATCTGCGGATGGAGTTCTATGACCGTACGGGCGGCGCGGTGGCCAGGCTGCTGTGGAGCTATCCGGGCCAGAGCCAGCAGGCCATCCCGCAAATCCGGCTCTATCCAGCCGGCGGCACGACGCCAACCCCGACCGCCACGCCCGCGCCGACCGCCACGCCGACGCCACAGCCCACGGCGACGCCGGGTGCGGGCGGGGGCCTGCTGGCCTACGATCCTTTCAGCTCCGGCGCAGGACCCTTGGATCAGAGCGCAAGCGGCTCCGGCTGGTCGGCTGGCTGGTTCGTCCAGAATCGCGATACCTCGGTGCCTGGCTACAACATCGCCAGCGGCGCGCCGCTCACGTACGGCTCGCTCCGCACCTCCGGCAACTACGCGGTCGGCGGCGACGCCTACCAGACCGCCGGGCGCGGGCTGAACGTGAGCAGCGGCGGGCCGTTCGACGCCTACCTTGCGAACGGGCTGATCGGGCGGAGCGGCACCACCCTTTGGATGAGTGCATTGCTGCGCAAGGATGGTAACAACGACCAGGAAGTGTCGCTGGTGCTGCATGCGAACAATGTCGAGTGGTGCACGAATTGTTCCGGACCGCTCGTGTCGGTCGGCTACTTCGGTAGCGCCTCCAACAACAACGGGACTCGCTACTGGAGTTTGCGTGTCGGGAGCACCGTCTACCGCAGCAATGTGCCGCTCACCGTGGGGCAAACGTCGCTGCTCGTGCTCCGGCTCGATTTCGGCTCGACGACGACTGCCGGCCTGTATGTCAACCCTGGCTCGCTGGGCGGCAGCGCGCCGGCCACTGCGAACGCCCAGGCGACGACCAGCAGCAACATCGCCTTCAGGAGCCTGGCCTACTACGGCGGCGACACCGTCAATCAGAGCGCCCTGGACGAGATCCGTTTCGGCGGGAGCTATGCCGCAGTAACGCCGACGGGCAATTGAGCTGCAAGTGGGGCGGAGAGCGGCCCGGAAGGGCAGGAGGGGTGTGCCGCCCCCTGCCCCGTTCCTCACACGTCGGGGTGCTCTTGGCGGGGCGTCGCCCCGCCAAGAGCGCTTCGTTGGCGCGCGCACGCGCGCCGAGAAAGAACCGTGCGGAGGGCCATAGGCCCTCCACACCTCCCGCGATGCGGGTGACCGTGTGCGTCCTGCCGATTGCCATGCTACGCATGCGATCCGCAGCCGACCACCTGCGCGTCGCAGCAACGCGCCTGATCCCCGCCGACGGCTACTTCTTCTTGCCGTTGTGCTTCCCGTTGTTATGCTTGGCCGGCTTGTCGGCGTGCTTCGTGCGCGGCGGCGCGGCAGGCCGGGCGTCGTCCTCGGGGCCGCCGGGCCGGCCCTGGGCCGCCGGGCCGCCCGGCTGCCCGGTGGTCGGGGTAGCGGTCGGCGCGCCCGGTGTACCACGCCCGCTCATGATCAGCCCCAGGTTGCGGCCGCTGTTGCTTGACGGCAGCCCAAGCGACTTGATGATATTCCCCCAGCCCTGTCCGGACTGGCGCCGCGCGATGATCTGTGCTACGCTCAAATCGTCGCTCGGATTGCCGTTAGCCGCCAGCTCGCGTGCCAGGAAGTAGGCCCGCGCGATCTCGCCGAAGCCGAAGCCGCGCGCGTGCAGGTCGAGCACCTCACGCTCCGGCACACCGAAGAACGCAGCGATCCGCGCGGCGACCGGGTGGCTCTCCGGCAACGTGCCGGGGAAGCCGTCATCGTCGCCGGTCGGGGTGGCCGTCACCGTCGCCGAGGGCGTGATGGTAGCGCTCAGGGTCGGGGTGGCCGTCGCCGGCGGGGTCGGCGTGGCGGTCAAGGTCGGGGTGGCCGTCACCGTCGCCGAGGGCGTGATGGTAGCGCTCAGGGTGGCGGTGGCGGTCGCCAGCGGGTCGGGCGTGGCCGTGGGCGTAACGGTGATGATGTCCTCGTCGGCCATGGGCACCGGACGCTGAGCGGCGCGGGCGACCGTCTCATGGGCGGCAGCGAAGGCCAGGCTCAGCCCGGCGGCTACCCCGCAGATGATCGTCGCGAGGATGGTGCGGAACGTCAGTCGCTTCACGGATGTCTCCTCCTTACTGATCTGGAGCTACGACGCAGGATCCCGGCCGTGAAAGCCTGGACATGGGTATAAACCGTTAACGCCCGGTTTGGATACGGGCAGTTCGCGCGGATCGCGGTGTTCGTACGGAGGTTCGCATGGCGTACCGTATAACGCGGGAGCTGCACTATCTACGGATCGAATTATTCGGCACAATAACCAGGGGCGATCTGGAGATGATCGCACAGGAGCTGGCGGCGCTCGAGGGAACCCTCGACGTGACGCCGCACCGCCTGACCGAGGTGCAGGGGGTGATCGACCGGGAGATCGGCTTCCCGGAGGTTCTGGCGCTGGCGGAGCGGCGCCGGGCGGTCCGATTGCGGAACCCGGTCAAATCGGCGATCGTGGCCGCTCAGCCGGTAAGCATGGGGTATGCGCGGATGATCCAGACGCTGCATAACCATCCGCAGGTCGAGGTGCAAATTTTCTCGACGCTCGAAGTCGCCGAGGCGTGGCTCATGGAGGATCAAGCGGCCGCGCTGTAATGGCAGGCCGCTCGCGCCCAACGTATCAATCGAACCGCCAGCGCGTCGCTGTCGGCAGGTCGGTCCAGGCGATCACAACCCGCGGCCGCACGGCGTACAGGCCCCCGTTGTCCCATTGGGTCGGTTCTGGCGCGTAGTTTTCGGCGCGGTACTTGGCGGCATATGCCGCCGCCAGCCGCGCGGCAAGCTCCGGCGGCGGGCGTAGCTCGCCGCTTGTTCCCTCCAGCACGACCACATCCTTCCCCTCCCCGCCGCTGTCCAGGTGCGCCGCGACGTGGGGACGCGCCGCCAGATTGCGCGAACGCCGCGCCTGCGGGCTGCCGTCGAAGAAGAGTGTGTTGTCCAGCCACACGCCCCAGATCGGCGAAACATGCGGCCGCCCGTCCGGCCGCGTGGTAGCGATCCAGTAGATTTTGGCGCGCTCCAGCCGCTCATCGGCGTGGCGCCATGGCAATAGGCCGTCGAGCGTGTCGGGCACGCCATAGCCGTCGGGGAAGATCGGCCGCTCGGCGCGCGGCACGCCCTGCCGGGAGACCGGTTCGGTCATGACTCCCTCCTTTTGCACAGATCGCCCGGGGATTGTAGCAGCGTGATGTGACAGGGAGTGTCACACAACGACCCCGGCCAGGCCAGCGTTTCGAACAGGGCTCTATCAACGCTCCTCGATGTGGCTCGAGACGACGATGCCTCGCCTACGCCTCCCGCCGCGTCCGCGGCAGCAAGAAGGGTTACGCAGAGCTCTGTTCGCCCTTGCGGGAGTTTCGAAGTCTTCTGCTTGACAAACCAGCAATATTAGTGTAGTCTAACATATAGAATTAGATTCATCTGAACCGTTCGCGCCGTGATTGTGGAGACTTCGCAGCCGAGCCACGGCGTGCGGCTGGTCGTCTGTTGCATCGGTCGATAGAACCCCTTCGCCGTTGTGCCTGCCTGACCATGTGCGGCGTTGCGCACCCACCCGCACTGCTGGGCGTAGGTTGCAGTGTTCCGGGAGTAGGGCTTCCACCGGAGCCGCGCCGCTACGAGTATGCTTGGAAAGGAACGCCATCATGCCACATCGCCTGCCCATTCTGCTGCTCGCCGCAGCCCTGCTCGCAGCCTGCGGCGGCGCACCCGCCGCCCCGGCGCCCACCGCCGCCCCGGCGCCCACCGCCGCGCCAGCCGGGGAGGTCACGGTCTCCACTAGCCGGAGCGAACCGCTCTTCAAGCCGGTCGTCGAGGCGTTCAACGCGCAGTATCCTTCCATCAAGGTCAATGTCCTCAGCGGCAGCAACGGCGATCTGCTGGCCAAAATCCGCGAGGAGAGCGCGAATCCCCAGGCCGACGTGTTCATCAACAGCGATACTGTCAGCATCGCGGCCAATGCCGACGCCTTCCAGCCGTACGACTCGCCGGCGATCCAGCAAGTGCCGGCGCAGTTCCGCGCGGACGACGGCACGTGGACGGCGCTGACACTGCGCGGGCGCGTGCTGATGTACAACACCGACCTGGTCAAGCCCGACGAGCTGCCCAAGAGCATCTTCGACACCGCCGACCCGAAATGGCAGGGCCAGTTCGCCGCGACCGATAGCACCAGCGGGGCCATGGTCGGGCATATGGTCGCCCTGCGCGCCCTCGTCGGCGACGAGAAGGTGGAAACGCTGGTCCGGGGCTGGGTCGCGAACGACACCCAATGGCTGGGCAGCAGCCATACCAACGTGCGCAACGCGGTGGGCAAGGGCGAGGCTAAGATCGGCCTGGTGAATCACTACTACTACTACCTCAGCAAGGCCGAAGGCCAGCCGGTCGGGCTGCACTATTTCGAGGAAGACTTCGGCCTGATCGTCAACAGCACCAATGCCGCGATCGTCAAGAATGCCCGCAATCTGAATAACGCCAAGCGGTTTATCGACTTTATGCTCAGTCCCGAGGGCCAGCGGATCTTCGCCGAGAAGAACTTCGAATACCCGATCATCCCCGGCGTTCCGCTGGCTCAGGGCGTCGAGCCGCTCGGCGAGCGCAAGATCGCCGATGTCGCGCTCAAGAAGCTCGGCGAGGAGCTTGAGCCGACCAAGGCGCTGTTGCAGCGTGCAGGCATGCCGTGATGCACCGCGTGAGCCCCGGCCTGCGTCTCGCTGCGATCGCCACCGCGGGCATGGCGGCCGTCCCGCTGCTCTACATCGCCGTGCGCGCGCTCGGCGCGGACGCCGCGGTGTGGGAGCGGCTCTGGCTGGGGCAGGTGCGCCGCCTGGTCGGGACGACGGCCGTGCTGCTGGCGCTCACCGTGGCGATCGCGGTGGTGCTGGGGGTGGGGCTAGCGTGGGCCATCGAGCGCACCGATCTGCCGGGCCGCGGCACGTGGCGCTGGCTGCTGGCCCTGCCGCTGGCCATCCCGGCCTATGTCGGCGCCGTCGCATACATCTCGCTCTTGGGGCGCGGTGGGCTGATCGAGCCGATCTGGCGCGCGGCGACGGGCGCGCCACGGAACGTGCCATTCCCCGCGCCCGACCTGTACAGCGTGCCCGCCGCGGCGTTGATCATCGCCCTGATGGTCTATCCCTATGTCTATCTGCCAGCCGGCGCGGCCCTGCGCAGCAGCAACCGCGCCCTGGAGGAAGCCGCGCTGGTGGCGGGGCACGGCCCGCTGCGGGTCTTTTTCCGGGTGACGCTGCCGCTGATCGCGCCCAGCATCGTCGCCGGCGCCCTGCTGGTGGCGCTGTATGTGCTCAGCGACTTCGGCACGGTCGGTATCCTGCGGGTCTACACCTTCACCTCGGCGATCTTCAGCACGTTCTCCGGCAGCGCCGACCGCGCTGGCGCGGCCATTTTGAGCGGGATGCTGCTGTTATTCACCGTACCGCTGCTTCTGGGCGAAGGGCTCATGGCGCAGCGGGCGCAGGTGTTAGTGCCGGCCAGCAGCTGGAAGCCACAGCGGCCGCTGGCGCTTGGCCGCTGGACATGGGTTGTCGTCGGGGCGGTGGCGCTGGCGGCGGCAGGCGCCCTGGGAGTGCCCGTACTGGTCTTCAGCGTCTTGACGGTGCGCCAATGGCTCGCCCCGACGCCTACCGACCGGCTCTATGGCTACGGCGACACGCTGGGCGCCTGGGCGCTGAACACGGTCGGGCTGGCGGCGCTGGCGGCCACCCTGGCGCTGGCGCTCTGCATCGCGCCGGCGTACCTGGCGACGCGCGCGCCGGGCCGCTTCAGTCGGGTCGTGCTGGCGCTATGCAAGGCGCCGTTCGCGCTGCCAGGGCTGCTGATCGGCCTGAGCTTCGTCTTTCTTTTCAACACGCCCGGGCTGAGCTTCGTCTACGGCACGGTGATCGCGCTTGGGGCCGGCTTCGTTCTCCGACTGCTGCCGCACAGCGTCACCAACGGTGAAGCCGCGCTCCGCGCCGCGCCGCCATCGCTGGAGCAGGCAGCGCGCACGTTGGGACGCAGCCAGCCGGGCGCGCTATGGCAGGTGGTGGCGCCGGTGGCCGCGCCGGGCCTGGCGGCGACTTGGGTGGTGGCGTTCGTCACCGCGATGAAAGAGCTGCCGGTGGCGCTGCTGTTGCGTCCGCCCGGGTTCGAGACCCTCCCGGTGCGGGTGTGGGCCGCCGCGCGCGAGGCGGTCTGGACGCAGGCGGCGGTGCCGGCGCTGCTGCTGATCGTGGTCACGGCGGTGCCGCTGTTTCTGGTCTCGACACGCGGCCGCGCCGGCCTGTCGCGGGTGCTGAGCGAGTGATGAGCATCGTTATCGAGTTGCGGGACATATCGAAACACTTCGGCGATGTGCGCGCGGTGTGCGGCGTCTCGCTGGCGCTGACGCACGGCCGCACGCTGGCGCTGCTGGGGGAGAGCGGCTGCGGCAAGACCACCGTGCTGCGTCTGATCGCCGGCCTGGAAACGCCGACACGGGGCGAGATTTGGCTCGCCGGCGCGCTCGTCGCCGGCCCGGCGACGTTCGTGCCGCCGGAGCGGCGCCGCGTCGGCCTGGTGTTTCAGGACTATGCCCTCTTCCCGCATCTTACGGTCGCCGGCAACATCGGCTTTGGGCTGGCCCAGCTGCCCGCCGCCCGACGACGCGCGCGTGTCCAGGAGATGCTGGCGCTGGTGAACCTGACCGATCTCGCGGATCGCTACCCGCATCAGCTCTCCGGCGGGCAGCAGCAGCGCGTCGCGCTGGCGCGGTCGCTCGCGCCGGACCCGGCGGTGCTGCTGCTCGATGAGCCGTTCAGCAACCTCGACGCGGTGCTGCGCCGCCGCCTGCGCGAGGATGTGCGCGATACCCTGCGGCGCGTCGGCGCGACAGCCCTGTTCGTCACGCACGACCAGGAGGAGGCGTTCAGCATCGCCGACGAAGTAGCGGTGATGCAGCGCGGGCAGATCGTGCAGTGCGGGACGCCGCAGGAGATCTATGCTCGTCCGGCCACCCGCGCGATTGCGACCTTCGTGGGCGACGCAAACTTTGTGCCGGGCGACGCCAGCGGCGATACGGTCACCTGCGCGCTGGGGGTCCTGCCGCTGGCCCGCCCGGCATGCGGCCCCGTCGAGGTGCTGATCCGCCCGGAGCAGGTGCAGCTCCAGCCCCGCGCAGACGGGCGCGGTATGGTGCAGGCGATCAGCTACTTCGGGCACGATCAGCTCGTGCAGGTCTGTGTTGACGGCATGCTGCCGATCCACGCACGCACCTTCCCACAGGCCCATCTGACACCGGGGACACCCGTGTCGCTGGAGATCATCGGCAGCGTGATGGCCTACGAACGGCCGATCGAGGCCGAACGATGACGCACCGGTGGACGAGCGAGCGTCACCCTGATCACCCGTGTGAGGGTGAAGCTCTGCTGCAACCAATAGCGGGGTCGAGCGCCGTGGCCCTGCCGTGGCGCTCAAATCCGCCGCAGCCCCCCGCATGCGGTGAGGGGCTGTTGCCGAGCCGAGCGCTGGGCTACTGGTAGAAGGTCAACTCGAGGCGGCCCACCTGGATGCGCGAGCCGTCGTGGATCGGTACAGCCACGCCCGGCTCGGCTTTGACCCCATCCACCCGCGTGTAGTTGGTGCTGTTGAGATCGACGATCGTCCAGCCCGCGCCGGTGCGCACCATCCGCGCGTGTTGCCGGCTGACGCCGCCCGCCTCGCCGCCGAACGGCGTCAGGTCGATCTCCGGGAAGATGCCGCTGACCGGATCCTCGCGGCCGATGGTGATCTCCGCCCGGTCAAGCGGCAAGGCGATCACACGGCCGCTCTCCTCGAGCACCAGCCGCGGGCCGGACGGCACCGGGGTCGGCGCGGGCACCGGCGCAGCCGCGAGCGCTGGCGCCGGCGGCACAGGCACCTCTTCAGCGGCGGGCGGGGCCGTGGGCGTGGCCTCGGCGGTGGGCGCAGCCTCGGCGGCGGGCGTGGGCGTGGCTGCCGGGGCGGGGGCGCCGCCGGTCAGCACGGCAAGCTCCGCGCGAGCGCGGTCGCGGGCCGCCCGGGCGTCGTCCAGGCTTTGCTGCACGCCCGCCGGCGTGTTCGCCCCCAGCGCCTGCGCCACCGGCTCGAGTTGCGCGATGATCGCCTCCTGCGCGGCGATCTCGCCCTCCAGCCGCGCGACTTCCGCCGGGTCGATCGCTGGCTCCGGCGGCTTCAGGCTCTCAAGTTCGGCCCGGGCCCGGTCGCGGGCGGCACGGGCGGCATCCAGGCTCTGCTGCACGCCCGCCGGGGTGTTCGCGCCGAGCACCTGCGCCACCGGCTCGAGTTGCGCGATGATCGCCTCCTGCGCGGCGATCTCCCGCTCCCACTCGGCGCGGCGAGCATCCCGGTCGGACGGGCGCTCAGCGGGCGCTACGGGCATGGGCGCCGGTGCGGCTGCCGCCGGTGTCTCGGCCGTCAGCAGCGCGTCGGCGGGTGCGGCGGGGGCTGCCTGCTGCGCCTCGGCCAGCCCCGGCCCTTCCCCGGCGGCGGGCGCCGGCGCGGCTACCGCTTCGTCGGCGGCGGGCAGTTCGTCAGCGGCGGGCGGCGCCACCGCATCCTCTGCCACCACAGGCACGGCGTGCTCAGCGGCAGGTGGCTCGTCATGCGGATTCACGGTCGGTGTCGGCGAATCAGACATCGCGGTAGCCTCTCCCTTTCCAATCACAACCAGCGACGCTCCGCAATTGTCGCAGAAGGCATCACCCGGCAGATTCAGATGGCCGCACGCCGGGCAGATCACTCCGCCGCCCGAGGGCGCGACCGTCGCGTGGGGCATCGCGGCGGGTCCGCCCGCTAGCGGCGCGATCGGCTCGAGCGCCGCGCCGCATTGCTCGCAGAACGCCTCGCCTGGCACGACCGCCGCGCCGCATGTCGGGCAGACCGATGCGGCCTGCACGACCGGCGGCGCGTGCGGCGCGTCTCCGGCCAGCCGGTAGCCGCACTGGTCGCAAAAGCGGTTCTGCGGATCGTTGCTGGCGCCACAATGCGGGCAGGTGATCATTGCGGGCTCTCCTCCAGCTTTTGCGTCAGCCGGCGTGTCGCGTAGCGCAGCGACTTCTGCGCCTCGGCGCTGGGCGCCTTGCCCTGTTCGAGCTGCGCGGCCTGCGCCTGCGCCTCGCGCGCCAGCTCCAGCTCACCCAGGTCCAACAGGCGGGTGGCGGCGGCGCGCAGCTTCTGCGTCGCGCCGGCCAGGTTGCCGGCCTCGGCGTCCGACAGGGCGCGGGTCTGGAGCTTGAAGGCCGTCACCTTTTCGACCAGGTTCATCACCCGCGGGTCGTATTGCGGCGCATTCGGGTCGGCGCTGAACGCCAGCAGCAGGTCCTGCTTGACCGTCTGCTCGGTCGTCGCGCCGAGCGGCGTGTAGTGCAGTTCGGCCTGCGCGACGCGGAACGATCCTTCGGCGCGCGGCGGCAGCAGCATCTCGATGATGACACTGGCCGGGCTGCCGGCCTCCAGGTTGCCCAGCCGCACCGCGACCTCGCTCTCGCCGAGCGGCTGGTAGCCCAGGTTCGAGATCACCGGCGTCACGCGGTGGACGGCCCGCGGCGTCGCGTCGCGCACCAGCCGCAGCAGCAGCCGCGCGTCCTGCGCGACCGTGCCCTGCGCGGTGCGCACCGCCCGCTGGAAGTAGGTGGTGATCAGCGCCGGGTCCTTGATGAAGTCGGACAGGCCGCCGGTAGCGTCCGCCAGGTCGTCCAGCAGCTTCTCGTTCCACTCGTCGCCCAGGCCGAGCGCGGTGATCTGCACGCCATCGCGGGCAAGCTCCTGGGCGATCGCCCGGCAGTGGTCCTCGTCGCCCCAGGTCTGTCCGTCGGTCAGCAGCAGCAGCGCCGAGACGCGGTCGGGGTCGAGATGTTTGCGCAGCTCGGCCTGGCCGGCGGCCAGCCCGCCGGACATGGCGGTGCCGCCCCGCTCCTCGATTCGCTCGATCTGCGCCCGGATGGCGTCCCGGTCGGCGGCGGCGGTCGCCGGGAGCAGCACCTCGGTCTGGTCGTCGAACAGGATGATCGAGAGAACATCCTGCGGCGTCAGCCGCTCGATCATGCGGCGGGTCGCATCCTTCAGCGCGGCGAGCTTGCCGCCCTGGCCCATCGAGCCGGAGCGGTCCAGCACCAGGCAGAAGTTGAGCGGCACGGCCTGGCTGGCTGCGGCCGCCTGGGCTTCGACCAGCAGGTAGGCGAGCTGCGGCTGCCCGCTGGCGGGGAGCGGCTGGCGGCCCCAGCTACAGGTGAGCGTCACGTCCTCGGCCATCTATAGCTCCTCAAACGATTGCGGCGTGCAGAGTGTGGAGTGCGTATCTTGCTTATGATATGCAACAGACGATGGGCGGCGGCGGGTTGTTTCATCTGTATGCCAATTGCGGGTTTTTTGGACGACGGACGGACAACCAAGGACGAAGATTCGCCACACCTCTCCCAGCGACGTGTCCGAACCCGACACCCTGCTTGCGTCCTCCGTCCTCCATCCGTCCGTCGTCCATCGTCACCCGGTCGCCGCGCCGTCGGGCGCCGCCGCGAAGCGCACCAGCACCGCGGTGATATTGTCCTCGCCGCCGGCGGCGTTGGCCGCCGCGACCAGCGCTGCACAGGCGGCCTGCGGGTCGTCGTGCTCGGCGATGATCTCGGCCATCTGCGGGTCGCGCGTCATCTCCCATTGCCCGTCGGAGCAGAGTAGGAGCGCGTCGCCGGGGCGCAGGCGGAGGCTGAAGATATCCACCTCCGGCTCGCCGTGGCCGCCCAGCGAGCGCAGCACCGCGTTGCGCTGCGGGTGGGTGTAGACCTCTTCATCGCTGATCTGGCCGAGTTCGACCAGCCGCATCACGAGCGAATGATCCTTGCTGACGCGCTGGAGCGCGCCATCGCGGAACAGGTAGGTCCGGCTGTCGCCGACATTCGCCACCACGGCCCGGTCGCCGGCGACGAGCGCCAGGGTGATCGTCGTGCCCATGTCGTTGCCGCGGGCGTGAGCCTCGCGGGCCACGTAGGTATTGGCCTGCAGGGCGGCCTCGCGGGCCGCCTGCCGCATCGCTGCTTCGTCGTCCTCGGCGTCGGCTTCGAGCGTCGGTGTAAGGTAGGCCCGCAGCACGGCCTCGGCCGCCCCGCGGATCGCCAGGCTGCTGGCGATCTCGCCGGCAGCGTGGCCGCCCATCCCGTCGGCGACGATGTACAGCCCCCAGGCGCGGCCCTGGTTGTTCGTCACGGTGCGCAGGTCGAGCGTGAGCAGACTATCCTCGTTGAGCGGGCGCACCATGCCGGGGTGCGAGGCGGCCCCAACCCGCGCCACGAGGGCGATGGGGCGGGCGCGCTCGGCCAGGATGGACCCGAGACGCTCGGCCAGCACCGCAGCGTTGGCGATCTTGCCGGTGCGCAGGGCGCGCAACACGTCCGGCAGCGCCGGCGCCTCGGCCTGTTCCTCGGCCAGCCGCACCGTCGTGCGCGGTGTGGCGGTCAGCGCCTCCAGCAGCGCCGCAAGCGCCCGCAGGTCGTTCTTTGCATCGCTTTTCGGGTCGGTCATGCGGTGCAGCCCGCCGGCGGCCCGCAGCCGCGGCGCACCGGCAGCGGTCAGCTCCAGGTCGGCCGGGGCGACCGCGCCGAGCGCCAGCCCCTGTGCGTGGAGCGCAGCCAGCAGCCGCGCCAGCCCCGCGCCGACGCGCAGGGCGTCGGTCTCGTCCAGCGGGGGTGCGACGGGCGCGCGCCCGCTCTCGGCGACGAGCGTGAGCACGGCGTCGCCGTCGGCCACCTGATCCCAGATCGGCGGCAGCACGGCGCGCGCGTCGTCGTCGGCGACCTCCGGCGCCAGCGCCAGGCCGGTGGGCTCGCCGTGCACCAACTGGCCGCGGTAGCGACGCCCGGCAAGCGCCGCGCCGCACTCGGTGCAGAACGCCTCGCCGGCTTCGTTGTTTGTCGCACCGCAGGCCCAGCAGCGCCGCCACGGCTGATGATCGACCGCCGTCACCGCGCCGCCCTCGGCTTCCTCAGCAAGCTCGTAGCGCCCGGCGAAGAGTCGCTGCTCGGTCTGGTTGGGTTGCGCCGCTGTCATGAGGCTGATCCTTGTCGACAATCAGGGGATTGCGGACCGAGGGTCGCAGATGGACAAGAGCGACTCTCCAGGGTGTACAACACCTCAATCTGCAAGCCCCGCTCCTCGATCCCGGCCCTCGATCCTCGATTGATTCCAACCCTTCGACGCCTCCCCGCGCCTTCGTGTTGCGTCCCTCAGGCATCCACCCGCGCGACGACGACGCTGATGTTGTCCGAACCGCCGCGTTCATTCGCCAGAGCCACCAGCCGCGCGCAGGCCTGCTCGGCATCAGGCGTCTCCAGCACGATACGCGCCATCTCCTCATCCGTCACGTGATTGAACAGGCCATCGGAGCAGAGCAGGATGACATCGCCCGGCTCGAGCGGGTCGGAGCGCGTGTCCACCTCGACGGTCGGGTCGGTGCCGATCGTGCGGTAGAGGATGTTGCGCTGCGGGTGGGTGCGCGCTTCCTCCGGGGTGATCTGGCCGATGTCCACCAGGCGCGCCACCAGGCTGTGATCCGAGGTCAGTTGCGCCGAGGTCGCGCCGTCGCGGGTGACGCCGCCGGCGTTCAGCAGGTAGGCGCGCGAGTCGCCGACGGAGGCGATATGCACCCGGTCGCCGGCGAACAGGGCGACGGTGAGGGTGGTGCCCATGCCGCGGCGGGCGGTGTCGGCGCGGGCCTGCTCGTACACCGTGCGGTTGGCGGCGCGCACCGCCTCGCGCAGCAGGCGCTCCCAGGTCGCGTCGTCCGGCGGGCGCTTGCCGTCGAGCTCGTGTTGCAGGTGGGCGCGCATCACCTCGGCGGCGATCCGGCTGGCGTGCTCGCCGGCGCGCGCGCCGCCCATCCCGTCGGCGACCAGGGCCAAGCCGAGCTTGCTGCCCGTCGGGAGCAGCAACTCGCCGGCGTAGACCGAATCCTCATTGTTCCGCCGCACCTGTCCGGTATCGGTGCGCGCGGCCATGCTGAGCCGCAACACCATTGGCCGCTCCAACTCCGCCGGCGCCGCCGGCTGGCCACCGCCCAGCGCCGCACCGCATCCCTGGCAGAAGCGCGCCCCCTCCCGGTTGCCGCGCCCGCAGACCGGGCAGGCTACGGCGTAGCGGCGCAGCGCGGGCAGGCGGGTGGTGATCCGCATCGTCTCGCGGCCGCGCGCGATCTGCTCCGAGAGGCTCGCGAGAATCTGCGACAGCTCGCGGATCGCCTGGGCCGCCTGGGCGCGCGTGACCGCGTCGGCGTCTTCCAGGCGGCTTTGCCACCAGCGTACGCCCGATTCTACCACGTTTACCAGCTCGCGCAGGCTGAGCGTGTCCCCTTCGACCCGGATGCGCCGGATGTTCGACAGTGCGACTTCCGGCGGCGGATCAGCCTCCGTGAGTGGGGCGGGCGGTGCGCCGAGCGCCCGGCCGCAGGCGGAGCAGTAGCGCGAACGCGGCTGGACAGGAGCGCCGCAATGAGGGCAGGTGCGTTTCACGGTGCGGTATCCGTTATGTCTATCTTACCCTGCGGTGGGAGGCGCGGAGGGCCATCGTCGGGTCGGTTTGGTGCAGTTGCCAGGGATCAGCGCGGCCTCCACCCCTGCGCCTGCGCTCCCTGATCGCGAACCATCCGCATGCACGAGACGCCCGTATTATATCCGCTCGGGTCGCATCCCCGCCCGCATTCGATGCTAGAATGACCACGACGCATCCACCCGCGACGGAGACGCCTTCGTGCCGCCTGCTGTCACGCATTCAGCCCGCGCCGGCGCGCGCCTGTGGATCGGCGACGAGGCCGGCGTTACGCGCGAGCGGCCGGTCACGGACCGGGCGCTGCCGATTGGGCGCGTCGAAGGCACCGACATCCGCATCCCAGCGCGATTCATGTTGGCCAGCCACGCGCGTGTCGAGCCGGACGGCGCGGCCCACCGGATCGCCGATCTCGGCTCGACCAGCGGGCTGCTGCGGGCCGGCGAGCGCCTGTCGCCGCACCGCCCGCGCCGCCTGATGGACGGCGACCCCCTGCGGATCAGCGACTGGACGACCAGCAGTTTCGTCACGCTGACGTACCGCACTACGCATGCCGCCCGTGCAACGCTCCGGCCGCGCGACCCGCTCGGCTCCAGCGCGCTGCTGATCGGGCGGGCCAGGCCAGGGCGTGTCCTCGACCAACCGTTCGTCTCACGCCGGCACGCCGCGGTCGTGCCGGGCACGGGCGGGTATGTCCTGCGCGATCTCGGTTCGACCAATGGGACGTTCGTGAATGGCCGCCGGGTTGCACAGCACGCGCTCCAGCCGGGCGAGATCATCCAGATCGGCGCGGCGGAGCTCCTGTACCACAGCGGAGCGCTTGAGCGCTGCGCTGCGCCCGGCACGATCGCCCGGCGGGTCGAGCCGGCGCTGGCCGATGTTGACCGAGCGGTGCAACGCGCCACCCCGTTCGGGCGGCGCTCCGGCGGCGAGCGGCGGCGTGCCAGAAGCGCCGCCGAACTGCTGGCCGATCCGCCGCTGCTGCTGCTGGACGAATCGACCGCCGACCTCGATCCGCGCCTGGAGAAGAAGCTCCTGTTTACCCTGCGCCGCCTGGCCGACGCCGGGCGCACTCTTGATCACCCTTCATGGTTGATCCTTCAGGCTTCATGTGTCACGCGTCCACCATTTCACAACGATGCGCATCGCATTTCTTGACTCCTGGCTTCAGACAAACGCCGAAGGTAGCGGCACAGCGGCCGGGATCGGCGGGCTGGGGCGGGCGCTCGTCGCCCGCGGGCATACCGTGGACCGGCTGGCTCCACCGGTGCCCTGGCCGCACAACCTGACGTTGCGGCGCCTCTGGTTCAACACCCAACTTCCGGCACTGCTGCGCGGCGCCCGCTACGACCTGGTGGTCGGCTTCGACATCGACGGTGCCTTCTGGCGGCGGCGCCCGCCGGGCGTGCCGTACATCTGCAGCATCAAGGGCGTGACCGCCGAGGAGCTACGCTACGAGCGCGGCGGTGTCCGCCGGCTGCTGTGGACGTTGTCGCGGCTGGAGCGGCGCAACGCGCGCCACGCCGACGTGGTGATCACCACCAGCGCCTACTGCCGCGCGGCGATCGAGCGGCACTACGGCGTGCCGGCGGGCAAGGTCCGGCTCGTGCCAGAAGGGATCGACCTGGCGCGCTGGGAGCGGATCGCCGCCGAGACGCCGCGGGTCAGCGATGGCGCCACGGTGTTGTGCGTCGCCCGGCAGTACCCGCGCAAGCACGTGGACGACCTGCTGCGGGCGCTACCGGCGGTGCGGCGGGCCGTGCCGGGCGCATGCGCACTGATCGTCGGCGATGGGCCGGAGCATGGGCGGCTGCGGGCGCTGGCGGCGGGGCTCGGCCTGGGCGACGCCGCCCGCTTCCTCGGCGCGCTGCCGGATGACGACGCCGTGGCGCGACTGTACCGCCAGGCCGACGTCTTCTGCCTGCCAAGCGTACAGGAGGGGTTCGGGATCGTCTTTCTGGAGGCGATGGCCAGCGGCCTGCCGATCGTGGCGGCGCGCGCCGCCGCCATCCCGGAGGTTGTGCCGGACGGCCAGGCCGGCGTGCTTGTGCCGCCGGGCGACGTGCCGGCGCTGGCGGCGGCGCTGGCCGAGCTGCTGGGCGCGCCGGAGCGCCGCGCCGCGCTCGGCGCGTTCGGGCGCGCGCATGTCCGGCAGTACGATTGGGACCAGGTCGCAGGCATCTTCCTGGCGCAGGCGTTGGCCCGAGCCGGCGGCGCCAACACCGGCCCGGGCGGGAACGCGCCCGCCAAGATATGATATAATGGTTAAAGCTCGTATGTTGCTATGATCTCGCGCCGGCTTCCGCCGGTCCTCAGCCAGACCCCAACCCGGGAGGCCGGGCGCTGGTGCCCATGCCAGCCGAAAGGAGCGCCCCGATGCGAGCACTGCTGCGGGTTTCCGCGCTGATCGATGGCACGATCGAGTTCGTCGGGCGGATGAACATCTGGATCGTCACCCTGATGATCGCGCTCGGCTTCTACAACGTCGTCGCGCGTTATCTCGGCCGCTACATCGGCGCGCGAATCACCTCCAACGCGGTGCTCGAGGCCCAGTGGTATCTGTTCTCGATCATGTTCTGCCTGGGCTTCGCCTACATTCTCAAGCACAACCTGAACGTCCGCGTCGATTTCCTCTACACCCGCTTCTCGCCCCGCCGCAAGACGCTCATCGATCTCCTGGGCCACTTACTATTCCTGATCCCATTCTGCCTGATCGGTCTCTATGTCACGTTCGACCCATTGATGGCCTCCTGGGGCCGCCTGCCCGATGGCACCTTCGGCGAATGGGAGATGTCGCCGGACCCGGAGGGGTTGCCGCGCGCGCCGATCAAGACGATGATCATCGTCGCCTTCGTGCTGCTGCTGCTTCAGGCGATCTCCGAAGCGATCAAGCACCTGGCCGTGCTCAGCGGGGCCATCGGCGGCGAAGAGGCCGCTCAAATCGAGGAATACCAGCAGATCGCCGTGGAATAGCCGCCAACTGCCCAATCTGGACAGGAGACGCCCATGCAGATCGCCGGGAACGAGTGGATCTCGATGCTCATGTTCGCCGGGTTCTTCCTGCTGCTGTGCACCGGCTACCCGGTCGCCTTCTCCTTCGCCGCCACGGCGATCGTCTTCGGCATCGTCGGCTACTTCACCGGCCAGCTCGACCCGGCGCTGCTGCGCTTGCTGCCGAGCCGCTGGTTCGCGACCATGTCGGACTACACCCTGCTGGCGATCCCGTTCTTCATCTATCTCGGCGCGGTACTGGAGAAGTCCGGCCTGGCGGAGGAGTTGCTCGAAACGGTCGGCATCCTGCTTGGCCCGCTGCGCGGCGGGATCGCCCTGGCGGTCGTGCTGGTCGGCACGCTGCTGGCGGCGACCACCGGCGTGGTCGCGGCGACGATCATCGCCATGGGGCTGATCACGCTGCCGGTGATGCTGCGCCTGGGCTACGACAAAAAACTGGCGACTGGCGTGATCACCGCGTCCGGCACGTTGGCGCAGATGATCCCGCCAAGCCTGGTACTGGTGGTGCTGAGCGACCAGATCGGCGTCTCGGTCGGCGCACTGTTCGCCGGGGCGCTCATCCCGGGGCTGATGCTCTCGGCGGCCTATGGCGCCTACTGCCTGGGGCTGGCCTACATCCGCCCGGAGGTCGCCCCGCCCCTGCCGGCGGAGCTGCGCGCCA
Source organism: Roseiflexaceae bacterium (assembly GCA_042408595.1). Classification (GTDB taxonomy): domain Bacteria; phylum Chloroflexota; class Chloroflexia; order Chloroflexales; family Roseiflexaceae; genus JBHOQX01. The sequence continues at coordinate 24,666 of JBHOQX010000024.1, forward strand.
TCCGCGGGCGGGCACTCGCGGCGAAGGTCGCGCGGGCGCTCATCCCGCCGCTGATCCTGATCCTGGCGGTGCTCGGCAGCATCTTCTTCGGATTCGCGACGCCGACGGAAGCCGGCGCGGTCGGGGCGGTGGGCGCCATGGTGCTGGCCTGGGCGAACGGCCGGCTCAATTTCCAGCTCATCCGCGACTCCGCGATGAGTACCATGCGGGCGTCCACGCTGGTCATCATGATCCTGTTCTGCTCAACCTTCTTCTCGTTGATCTTTGACGCGCTCGGCGGGACGAAGTTCGTCACAGAAGTGCTGACAAGCCTGCCCGGCGGCCGGTGGACGTTCATGATCATCTCGAATATCGTCGTCTTCCTCCTCGGCGTGCCGCTGGAGTTTGTCGAGATCTGCTTCATCGTGATGCCGCTGTTCGTGCCGGCGGCCAATGCGCTGGGCATCGACATGGTCTGGTTCGGCATCGTGATGGCAGTTAACTTGCAGACCGCGTTCATCTCGCCACCGGTCGGCTTTTCGCTGTTTTATCTACAAAGCGCTGCGCCGAAGGAGGTCTCGACAGCTGATATCCACCTCGGCGCGCTGCCGTTTGTGGTCATTCAGCTCATCGTGCTCGTGCTGGTCATGCTCTTCCCCGAAACGGTCACCTGGCTGGTAGATAGATTGAATGTGCGATAATGAAGAGCGATGTGCAGAAACTGCAGGAACTGCGCGCTGGCCGCGGTTCGGTGCGCATGGCCCGCAACAAAGGGCACGACACTGATGGAGCGGTCAGATAGACCAGGGCGGCTGTAGTTCGTGCGGCTCGCACGTGTCGGCATGCGCAGCCCACATAGGGCTACCGCCCGGGCAGATAGCCATGCCACTGTGCCGTCCCACTCCCATCTTTTCGGCGGCGGACGCAACCGCCGGAGCTCCGGTGAGATCGTCGATCTCCGGGCCCCGGCGGTCGTCGTTGCAGCGTACAGGCCGCTGGCTACGCTATTTCAGCGTCGAATAGAGGAATGTGACGTAGGCGAACTCGTTGGTCTTGTTCCAGCCCGAGACGTTCTGGCGGAAATCCTTCCACTGCGCGAAAATCTTCTTGAAATCCTCGTCTTTAGCCGAGAACTCATCATAGAGCTGGAACGCGGCAGTTTCAGCCGCGTTGAGGATCTCCGGGGAGAATGTGGCGAGCTTTGTGCCGCCACCGACCAGATCCGCCAGTGCGGCACCATTCTTCGACTCATAGTTCGAAAGCATGGTGATATTCGCCTCGGCCGCCGCCGTCTTGAGAATCTCCTGGTACTCGACCGGCAGCTCCTTCCATTTGTTCAGATTGATCTGAATCTCCAGCGACGCGCCGGGCTCCCACCAGCCTGGCGCGTAATAGAACTGCGCGACTTTGTTCAGCCCCAGCTTGGAGTCATCGTAGGGACCGACCCACTCAGCGGCGTCGACCGCACCGGTCTGAAGCGCCTGGAAGATCTCGCCGCCCGGGATGACCTGCACCGTCACGCCGAGTTTGGTCATCACCTGCCCGCCCAGCCCGGGGATGCGCATCTTGAGGCCCTTCAGGTCGTCCGGCGTGTTGATCTCCTTGCGGAACCAACCGCCCATCTGTGTTCCGGTGTTGCCGGCCGGGAACTGGATGACATTGAATTTCTTGGCGTAGAACTCCTGGAGTGCCTGCAAGCCGCCGCCGTAGTACAGCCAGGCGTTCTGCTGCTGCGCCGTCAGGCCAAACGGCAGCGCCGTGCCGAAGGCCGTCACTGGGCTTTTGCCGACGTAGTAATAGGAGGCGGTGTGGCCGATCGGCACCGCGCCAGACGAGACCACATCGAGCACCTCGGTCGCTTTGGCCAGCTCGCCGCCGGCGCGCGGGTTGATCTTGAACTTGCCGTTGGTCATCGCCGCCACGCGCTCGGCGACGGTCTTGGCGCCGCCGAAGATCGTGTCGAGTGAGACCGGCCACGACGTCGCCATGTTCCATTCGAGCGTCGGAAGGGCCGTGCCCTGGCCAGGGGCCTGGGCCTGGGGGGCGGCGCTGGTGGCCTGCCCGGTCTGGGGCTGGGTCGGCGGGCTGGCCCCGCAGGCTGCCAGCGTCGCCGCCGCGCCGCTCGTCGCGATCCCACGCAGAAACTGTCGCCGTTGCATCTGTGTTCTCCTTCATCTATGAAGCGGGAACCGACACCCACTGCGATGCACTGCATCATCCAGCCAACAGCACCTGCCGGAGGGCGATCCCGACATACCGTCAGCGCTCAGCAACTTCCAGCACAACCGGGCTATCCAGCGTCTCAACGACATCCACCGGAGCGAACACCAGCCGCAGCAGGGGCGGCGTGACCAGCGTGGTGAGGAGGGTCATCACAATCGTCGCCGTGAAGAGCATATCGTCCACCAGCCCCGCCTGCCGCCCGGCGGCGACCATCACCAGCGCGACTTCGCCGCGGGCCAGCATGCCGATCCCGATCTGCAACGCCTCGCGCGGCGAGGAGCGCGTCAGCAACGCGCCGAGGCCACACCCCACCACTTTGCCCAAGACGGACAATAGCAGCAGCACCCCGGTAAACAGCGGTGCGTCCATCAGCCGCGAGGCGTCGGCCTCCAGGCCGATATTGACGAAGAAGACCGGCACGAGAAAGGCATACGCCAGCGCCGCGCTGCCATGATGGATGACGTGCTCCTCGTCGGTGTAGCGGGCGACGACGATGCCGAGCAGGTACGAGCCGGTGATCGCCGCTACGCTGCCGAGTGTCTCCGCCGACCAGGCGAACAGCAGAATGACGCCGAGCATGATCGCAAGCAGCGCCTCGCTCCCGCCGATCCGCGCCTCGTAGCGGAGGATGTACGGCACCAGCCAGTTGCCCAGGAACCAGGCCGCCGGGAAGAAGATCAGCATCTGAACGATAGCGCGCCAGGGATCGCCGCTGCCGGCCAGACCGAGCACGAGCGAGAGGACGATCACACCGAGCACATCGTCGATCACCGCCGCCCCGAGGATCGTCGCACCGACGCGGGTGCGCAGCGCGCCTAGCTCGCGCAGCACCTCGGCGGAGATGCTCACGCTGGTCGCCGTGAGCACCGCGCCGACGAACAGCGCATGCAGCGGGCTGAGACCGAACAGGCGGCCGAGCAGGTAGCCGCCGCCCAGCGGCAGCAGCACTCCGCCGAACGCCACGGCCGCCGCCGCCAGGCCGACCTGCCGCATCTGCACCAGGTCGGTCTCCAGACCGGCGCGGAACATCAACAACACCACCCCGACCAGGGCGAGCAACGCTAGCGGATCGTTGGTCCTGACCAGTTGCAGCAGCGACGGCCCAAGCACGACACCAAGCAGCAACTCGCCGAAGACCGCCGGCATGCCGAACCGCTGGCTGACCCGGCCAGCGAGTTTGGCGCCGATCAAGATCGCTGCGAGCAGCGGAAGCAGCGCGTCGGGCGTATGCATGGCGCCTCCTTCGCAATGAAGCGAGAACGAATGTCGCATGCGCTCCGTTGCAGGTTAGCGGCGTTGCATACCTCTATTGTGCGCTATGTTTCGCGATCTGTCCAGTCGATCCCGCGACGCGTCGGTCCACACCAGCGGCTGGCGGTAGGTGCCGCCAGCCGCCGTGGGGCGCGCCGCCGTGGGGCGCGACCTGCGCACTAGCCCGCAGCCGAGGCCGCCATCCGTGCTTCTTCGCGTTCCCCGGCCGCCGACGACACCGCGATATCGACGTCTTTGGTCTCCGGATTGAAGAGCGCCCCGATCACGAAGCAGATCGCCGCCACTGCAATAGGATACCACAGGCCGGCGTACGGGTTTTTGGTCGCTCCGATCAGCGACAGGCCGACGATCGGCACCAGGCCGCCGAACACGCCGTTGCCGATGTGATACGGCAGCGACATCGACGTATAGCGGATGCGGGTCGGGAACAACTCGACCAGATAGGCCGCGATCGGGCCGTAGACCATCGTGACGTACACGACCTGGATGAACACCAGCAGACCGAGCATGAACAGGCTGTAGTTCGGGTTGGGCACTTTATTCGCCGGATCGCCGATAAACGGCGCATAGTTCGCCATCGTGAGATAGATCGGGTAATACGTGAGCACGGCCAGCGCCATGCCGCCCAACATGATCCATTTGCGGCCGATTCGGTCCGACAACCAGCCGAAGAAGACGAACAGCGGGGTGCCGATCAGCAGCGCGGTGCCGATGATCATATTCGAGTCGACCAGCGGTACCTTGAAGATCGTCTGCAGATAATAGAGGGCGTAGAACTGGCCGGTGTACCAGACCACCCCCTGGCCCATGACCGCGCCGAAGAGCGCGAGCAGGACGAAGCGCAGGTTATATGGGTTGGCGAAGCTTTCGATGATCGGATTCTTAGAGGTCTGCCCGGCGCTCTTGATCTGGGCGTACATCGGCGACTCGCGCAGCGAGTAGCGGATGTAGAGCGAGATCGCGACCAGAAGGATCGACAGCAGGAACGGGATGCGCCAACCCCACTCCTTGAACGCCTCCTCACCAACGTAGAGGCGTGTCAGCAGAATCACGCCGAGCGAGCAGAACAGGCCGAGGGTCGCCGTGATCTGAATCCAACTGGTGTACAGGCCGCGCTTGCCGTTCGGCGCGTGCTCGGCGATGTACGTCGCCGCGCCGCCATACTCGCCGCCGAGCGCCAACCCCTGGATGATGCGCAGTAGGATCAAAATGATCCCGGCCGCCGCCCCGATCGTCGCCGCTGTCGGCAGCAGACCAACCAGGAACGTGCAGATGCCCATGAGCGACATAGTGACTAAGAAGGTATACTTTCGCCCGATCAGATCGCCCATGCGCCCGAACACCAGCGCGCCGAACGGCCGCACAATGAAGCCGATGGCGAACGCAGCGAGCCAGGCGATGATATCGCCCAATGCTGTGCCGGTCTGGTAGAACTTGCTGGCGATCACTGTCGCCAGGCTGCCGAAGATGTAAAAGTCGTACCATTCGATCATCGTCCCCGCCGCGGCCGAAAAGATGATCCGGGTGATGCCATGCTCCGGCTGCGCCTGAACGCTGCTTGCTGCGGTTGTCATACGCCGTCCTTTCTGCTCCATTGCGGATAAGCCGACACCAAACCGCCGCGCACCCCTCTTGGCGCGCGACGCCAGAGACATCAAAGTGGCACAGCGCACCTCTGCGCGCCTGCCCTCGCTCCCAGGCGCATTGCATCGGTGGCCGGTGGCTGCACCGACACAAACGACATCACAGTAGCATTTGGATTGTGGGGAGCATAACACAGCTTTTTAAAGCGCTCTTAACGTAAGTGTAAAGTTTCTGTAAAGTTTCGGCCGCGCACCCCAGCCGCCGACGGGACTGCCGCGGTGGGGAGATGTGGAAGGACGAAGCTCCGCCGAAATCCTTTCTTGGGCGCGCGTGGGCGTGCGAAAACGAACCCCGTGGCGGGCCTGCGGCCCGCCACACCGCCCGCGGTGCGGGCGACTGCATCCGTCCTGCCCTTGACAAACGCGCCCGCCCTTCGGCTATAATGACGGAGACATCCATTCACCACCGTACCCTGGGCGCACCGCCGGCATGCCCGGCGGGGCCGGAGCCATGGAGGCCAGCCATGAGCTACCAGGACGTGTACCGCCGCTCGATCACCGATCCGGACGGGTTTTGGGGACCGATCGCCGCTGAGTTGCACTGGTTCACCCCCTGGGAGCGCGTGCTTGACGACTCGCGGGCGCCGTTCTACCGCTGGTTCGTCGGCGGGACGACGAACCTGTGCTACAACGCCGTCGATCGGCACGCGCTCGGCGGGCGGCGCGGCCAGGCCGCCCTGATCTGGGAGAGCGCCGAGACGGGTCTGTCGCGCACATTGACGTTCTTCGAGCTCTACCGCGAGGTCAACCGGCTCGCCGGCGTTATGAAAAACCTTGGCGTGCGCCCGGGCGACCGGGTGCTGATCTACATGCCGATGGTGCCGGAGGCGATCATCGGCATGCTGGCCTGCGTGCGCCTTGGCGCGATTCATTCCGTGGTCTTCGGCGGCTTCAGCGTTCAATCGCTCGCCACCCGGATCGACGACGCCGCGCCGGTGGTGGCCCTTACCGCCGATGCCGGGATGCGCAAGGGCCAGCCGGTGCCGCTCAAGCCGATGCTCGACCAGGCGCTCGACGTAGCGGCCGCCGACCGCCTGCGCCATGTGCTGGTGCTCGACCGCGGCATCGCCCCGGCGCCCATGCGCCCCGGGCGCGACCTGGACTGGCACGAGCAGCTCGCGCAGCGCGGCGAGCGCGAGGTCGCTCCGGCGCATGTCGCCAGCGCCGACCCGTCGTACATCTTGTACACCTCGGGCACCACCGGCAAGCCGAAGGGTGTGGTGCGCGACACCGGCGGCTATATGGTCGCGCTCTATAATTCGATGCGCCAGATCTACGATGTAGGCGACGGCGATGTCTACTGGTCCACCTCCGATATCGGCTGGGTGGTCGGCCATTCGTACATCGTCTACGGCCCGCTGCTCGCCGGCATCCCCACGATCGTCTACGAGGGGCGGCCGGACTACCCCGACCCTGGCGTGTGGTGGCGGGTGATCGAGAAATACGGCGTCACCTGCGTCTTCAGCGCGCCGACGGCGCTGCGCGGGCTGCGCAAATTCCCGGATCGCTGGATGAAAGAGCGCGATCTCTCCTCGCTGCGGCACTTCTTCACCGCTGGCGAGCCGCTGGACGAGCCGACCTATCGCTGGGCGAGCGAGGCGCTCGGCATGCCGATCGTCGATCATTACTGGCAGACCGAAAGCGGCTGGGCGATGCTGGCGAACTCGCTCGGCATCGAGGAGCTGCCGATCAAGCCCGGCTCGCCGACCAAACCGGCCGTCGGGCACCGGCTGGAGGTGGTGGACCGGCAGGGGAACCCGGTCCCACGCGGCACGAAAGGCTTTCTCGTCGAACACGGCCCGACCCCACCCGGCATGCTGCTGACGCTCTGGAACGACGACCAGCGCTACCTGAACGACTACTGGGGCCGCATTCCGGACAAACGGCTGTACCTGACCGGCGACTACGCGATCGAGGACCAGGACGGCTACTTCTGGCTGCTGGGCCGCGCCGACGAGGTGCTGAACGTCGCCGGGCACCGCCTGGGCACGCGCGAGATCGAAGAGGTGATCTCCGGCCACCCGGCGGTCGCCGAGGCCAGCGTGATCGGCGTGCGCGACGAGGTCAAAGGCGAGGCGGTGCTGGTGGTCGCCGTGCTTAAGGAGCACGTGGCTCCGGCCGAGCGCGAAGCGGTGCGCGAGGAGATTCGCCACCTGGTGCGCGACCGGATCGGCGCGATCGCCACCCCCCAGGCGATCAGCTTTGTCAGCGCACTGCCGAAGACCCGCTCCGGCAAGATCATGCGCCGCGTCATCCGCGCCGTCTACCAGGGCGACACCATCGGCGACCTGAGCACCATCGAAGACGACGCGACGGTGGACATGGTGCGCGAGGCGATCGAGATGATCCAGCAGGAGTTGTAGCAACGGTGACGAGCGCCGCGGGCCCCGAACATCCGGCTCGCCACAACGGCGCTGGCCCGGCGGGAACAGAGACGTTCGGAGGGCAACACCCTTCCAACCTTGTGTTTGAGACGATCGGCAATCTGCAACCAACACGGAGGTGGAGCGATGACGGTTCAGGAAGCGCCCACAACGATCAGCCAGGCGCACAGCGAGGATGGGCAGGAGATCTACCGGCCCGCACCGGAGATCGTCGAACATGCCAATATCACCGCCTATATGCGGCAAAAGGGCTTTTCGACCTGGGAGGAACTCTACCGGTGGTCGATCGACCATCGCGAGGAGTTCTGGACGGACATGGCCAACCGCCTGGAGTGGTTCGCGCCGTGGGAGAAGGTGCTGGACGATTCGAACGCGCCGTTCTACAAATGGTTCACCGGCGCAAAATTCAACATCGTCCATAATGCGATCGATCGCCACCTGAACACCTGGCGGCGCAACAAGCTCGCGCTGATCTGGGAGGGCGAGGATGGCTCGGTCCGCACCTTCTCCTACCTGGCCGTCAGCCGCGAGGTCTCCAAGCTGGCGAACATCCTCAAGAGCATGGGCGTGACCCAGGGCGACATCGTCTCGATCTACATGCCGCGCGTGCCGGAGCTGATGTTCGCCATGCTGGCCTGCGCCAAGGTCGGCGCGGCACATTCCGTGATCTACGGCGGCTTCTCCACCGAGGCGCTGCGCGAGCGCATCCACGATGCCAACTCCAAGCTGCTGATCACCGCCGACGGCGGCTGGATGCGCGGCAAGATCGTCGAACTGAAGAAGATCGCCGACGAAGCCCTGGAGCACAGCCCCTCCGTCCAGACATGCCTGGTGCTGCGGCGCACCGGCCACGAGGTCAACATGGTCGCCGGGCGCGACTACTGGCTCCACGACCTGTTGAACCTGCCGATCGCCGCGCCGAAGTGCGAGACGGTGCCGGTGGACGCCGAGCACCCGCTGTACATTCTGTACACCTCTGGCAGCACCGGCAAGCCGAAGGGTGTGGTCCATGTCCACGGCGGCTATGCGGTCGGCATCTCGGCGACCTATTATCTGACCTTTGACGTAAAGGAAGAGGACCGCTGGTGGTGCGCCGCCGATCCCGGCTGGGTGACCGGCCACTCCTATATCGTCTACGCGCCCTTGATCGAGGGGGCCACATCCTTTATGTACGAGGGCGCACCGAACTACCCCTACCCGAACCGCTGGTGGCAGTGCGTTGAGAAGTATGGCATCAACATTATGTACACCGCGCCGACCGCCATCCGCGGCCTGATGCGCTTCGGCGACGCCTGGCCGAACCGACACGACCTGTCGTCGCTGCGGCTGCTCGGGTCGGTCGGCGAGCCGATCAACCCCGAAGCCTGGCGCTGGTACTACCACGTGATCGGCAAGGACCGCTGCCCGATCATGGACACCTGGTGGCAGACGGAGACCGGCGCGTTCATGATCACGCCCAACCCGACCACGCCGCTCAAGCCCGGCTCCGCCACCCGCCCGTTCCTGGGGATCGTCGCCGACGTGGTAGACGAGCAGGGCACCCCGAAGGGCGCGAACGAGGACGGCCTGCTGGTGATCAAGACACCGTGGCCGTCCATGATGCGAACCATTCTGCACGACCCGGAGCGCTACAAGCGGCAGTACTGGGACTCGGAGCCGGCCGGGATGTACACCGCCGGCGACTCGGCCCGGCGCGATGAGGATGGCTACTTCTGGATCATCGGGCGGATCGACGATGTGATCAAGGTCTCCGGCTATCGCCTCGGTACGGCGGAGGTGGAGAGCGCGCTGGTGTCGCACCCGGCGGTGGCCGAAGCCGCCGCCATCGGCCTGCCGCACGAGGTGAAGGGCACGGCGATCCACTGCTTCGTCATCCTGCGCCAGGGGTACGAGGGCAGCCCGGCGCTGGAGGATGAGTTGAAGAAGCACGTCGCAAGCGAGATGGGGCCGATCGCCCGCCCGGAGGCGATCAACTTCGTCGCTTCGCTGCCGAAGACGCGCTCCGGCAAGATCATGCGGCGCGTCCTGAAAGCTCAGGCGCTCGGCCAGGACCCGGGCGATATCTCGACGCTGGAAGGGTGATCGCGATCGACAACGAGCGCGGGAGACACGGAAACGCGCGGTGGATGACGCTCCCTTGTCTCCCCTCTCCCGGTCTCCTTGTCGATGGCTTCGTCGTTTGTCCGCCGCCCTTGATCCGAGATCACGCATCCCGGCCCATGGCCGAAGGAAGGTGAGGCGATGCGCGCCGCGCACGACCCTGTCCGCGCGCATCCAGCGATCCTCGGCCTGCTGCACCCGCGCGGCCAGGGCCGGCTGGCCGCCGGCCTGCTGCTGGCCGGGCTGCTGCTTGGCTGGCTGGCGGTGACGCGGCTGGCCGCGCCGGTATGGCTGGCGGCGGCGCTCACACCCCTCCTACTGCTGGCGCCGGCGCTGCGCAAGTGGCACGCCGACCGGCGCACGCTCGGCTGGCGGCTCACGGTGCTCAGCGTGCTGCTCGTCGCGCAGGGGCTCCATACCGTCGAGCACCTCGCTCAGTTTGCGCAGTACCACCTGCTCGGCTGGCCGCTCAGGGCGGCGAGCGGGCTGATCTCCCCCCTCAACGCGGAGGTCGTCCACTTTGTCTGGAACTGGGCGGTCGTGCTGACGGTCTACGGGCTGCTGTGGGCCGGGCTGCACCGCAGTTGGATGTGGCTGCTGTTCGCCTGGGCCACCGCGCACACCGCCGAGCACACCTACATGTTCCTCCGCTACGTGCAGAGCGGCGGTGTACAGGGGTTGTCGGGCATCCTGGGCGCGGGCGGCTGGCTGGCGCAGCACGCCGAGGCGAGCCCGCCGCTCAGCTTCGTGTGCATGCTCGCTCCGGGGCTGGTGAGCGCGCCGCGCCTCGACGTTCACTTCTGGTGGAATATCGGCGAGATCGTGCTGCTGGTGCTGGCGGCGCAGCAAGCCATGTCACGCTCGCGTATCCACCGGGCGCGCCGGTCGGAATAGGTCAGGCGGCCACCAACGGCCCGGCGCCTCGGCGCCGATACGCGGCCGGCACACAGCGGTTCTGCAAGTGCGCTACCGATTCCGCCCGTACTGCTCGTGGCTCGACACCCAATCCGACGACGAGATCGCCGAGGCGAGTGAGATCTCGCCGGCCAGCGCCACGCCGGCGACGATCTCCGCCAGCTTGTTCACCGTGCCGCGCCCGACGCAGCCGAGCACCTCCAGACATTCGCGCTGCGTCGCCAGGCCGGTACCGCCGCCGTGGGTCGCCACGATCAGCGAGGGGATCGTCAGCGAGAGGTACAGGTCGCGCTCGGGCGTCAGCTCGCAGTAGAGCACCCCCGCCGATGATTCAGCGACGTTCGCCACGTCCTGCCCGGTGGCGATGAACATCGCGGTGATGCCATTGGCCGAGTGCAGGCCGTTGTTGTTCACGCCGGAGAGAAACCCACCGACGTTGGCGACGCCATAGTGATACGCTAGGCTTTCCGGCTCGACCCGCATCGTCTCGATCAACACGTTGCGCGTGATCACCAGCTCGGCGGTCACCCGCTTGCCGCGCGTCCGCATGATGTTGATCTGCGAGGCCTTTTTATCGGTGGCGAAGTTCGACTCCAGGTAGAAGCGCTGGATGCCGGGGTAGTTGTCCAGAATCCAGCTACAGGCGGCGAAGGTGGCTCGCCCGACCATGTTCTGGCCGGCGGCGTCGCCGGTCGAGAAATTGAAGCGCAGGTAGACGAACTTGTTCGCCAGGTACGGGTCGATGTACAGCAGCTTCGCGACGCGCGAGGTCGCCTCGGCCTCTTCGCGGATCTTCGGCAGGTGCTCCTCGACCCAGCGGACGAAGTCCCGGCCGGCGCGCGCGTCGTCGAAGACGAACACCGGCGCGCGCTGCATGGCGTCCGCCACCACCGTGCATTTCACGCCGCCGCAGAGATTGACGACCTTGATGCCGCGGTTGTAGGACGCGACCAGCGTGCCCTCGGTCGTCGCCAGCGGGATGAGGAACTCGCCCTGGGCATGTTCGCCCAGCACCTTGATCGGCCCGGCGAAGCCGATCGGCACCTGGGCCACGCCGGTGAAGTGTTCGCAGTTGCCCTTGACGATGTGCGGATCGAAGGAGTATCTGGCGATATGCTGGAGCTTCGCGCCGGTGAACCGCTCAACAAAGGCCTGCCGCTCGCGGATGATCGCCTCGGCATAGTCATCTGTCGAGTCGCGCGGGATGCGCACGCGCTGGTCGGTCGTCTCGGCGATCGCGTCCTCGACATCGAAGCGCAGCGGGCCGAACGGCTTCGTCCGGAACGCGATCGCGATCGCGTGTTTGCCGTGCGGCAGCGGCTCGATCGCGGCGTGCAGGGTCACCACGGTGCGCAGCGGGAACGGCACCGGGTTCGCCGGCGAGATCTCGGCCGGCGTGCGCCGCCCGCCGTCGCCGAGATCGACGACGATCGCCTCCAGCGGCACGGCGCGTCCGTCGATCGCCACGCTCTCCAGCCCGACCAGCTCGGCGTCGCTCAGCCGGTTCTTGAGCGAGAACTGGACCCCGCCGCCGGTGTTCTTCAGGCTGCCGAAGGTGTAGAGCTGCTTGAGCAGCATCCGCGGAATGATCGCCATCGCCGCCCTCCTCGTTGAATCGCTGCGCGGAACCGCCATGGTCTGCCGTTATCGTAACAGCGCGGCGGCAGCTTGTCGAGAGGCAGACCACACAGCGGGCGAGCGCCAGCGCAAGATCATCCGCTGCGCAGAGATCAAGCCTGGTCTGGCGGGTCTGTGGCCCACCAGACCACCCGCCCGGAGCCAATCGGCGTATTCCTCCCAGGGGAAGCTACACCTCGACATTATCGATCTGCGCGCGCTGGAGCTGGCCGCTGAAGTCCACATAGATGCTCTTCCACTCGCTGAAGGCATCCATCATCGTCGGCCCAGCCTCGCGGTGCCCGTTGCCGGTCGCCTTGACGCCGCCGAACGGCAGGTGGATCTCCGCCCCGATCGTCGGCGCGTTGATGTAGACGATCCCAGCCTCCAGATCGCGCATGGCACGGTACGCCGCGTTGATGTCGCGGGTGTAGATGCTCGACGAGAGGCCATACGCCACATCGTTGGCGACATCCAGCGCCTCATCCAGGTCGGTCACCTCGATCACACTGAGCACCGGGCCGAAAATCTCCTCGCGGGCGATCCGCATCGTCCGCGTTACGCCGGTGAAGACCGTCGGGCGGACGAAGTAGCCGTGGGCGCAATCCCTTTCCAGGTAGCGCGTGCCGCCGCAGCGCAGCGTGGCCCCCTCCTGCTTCCCGACCTCGATGTAGCCGAGCACGCGGTCGAGCTGCTCCTGGTTGACCAGCGGCCCCATCTCGGTGCGCGGGTCGAGCCCGTTGCCGATCCGCAGCTGCTCGGCGCGGGCGACGATCCGGTCCACCAGCTTCGCCGCCACCCCACGCTGGACGATCAGGCGGCTGGTGGCGGTGCAGCGCTGCCCGGTCGTCCCGAACGCCGCCCAGACCACGCCGTCCTCCACCAGGTCGAGGTCGGCATCGTCCAGCACGATCAGCGGGTTCTTGCCGCCCATCTCCAGGCTCACCCGCTTGATCTGGCGGGCGGCGATCTCGTTAACCAGCCGGCCCGTCTCGGTCGAGCCGGTGAACGAGATCACCGGCACGTCCGGATGCTCGACCAGCGGCTGCCCGGCGGTCGGGCCGTAGCCGGTGACGATGTTGACGCACCCCGGCGGCAGGCCGGCCTCCACCAGGCACTCGACCAGGTTGTAGGTGCTGATCGAGGCATCCTCGCCCGGCTTGATCACAACCGTGTTGCCGCACACCAGCGCCGGCAGCATCTTCCACGACGCGATCGCCATCGGGAAGTTCCACGGCGTGATCAGCCCGACCACGCCGATCGGCTGGCGGATGCTCATCTGGAACTTGTTCGGCAGCTCGGATGGCGTGGTGACACCGTGCATGCGGCGGCCCTCGCTCCCGGCGTACTGCGCCATCCCGATCGCCTCGACGATGTCGCCCCCAGCCTCGAACAGCGGCTTGCCCATTTCGCGCGTCAGGTCGCGACTGTAGCGCTCCTTGCGCTCCTGGAGCAGCGTCGCCGCCATCATCACGATCTCGCCGCGCCGCGGGGCCGGCACCAGCCGCCAGCTCCGGTATGCCTTCTTCGCCGCCTCGACCGCCGCGTTGATGTCGTCAGCACCGCTGTCTTGAAAGATGCCGACGACCTCGCGGGTGTCGGCCGGGTTGCGCCGCTCGAACGTGCGGCCGCTGCTCGCGGCGACATACTCGCCGCCGATCAGATTTTTGAACACACGTGGTTCAGCCATCGTCGGCCTCCTGGTGCATAGTGAGACAACCGAGATAGCGGGATGATACCACGTCCGCAGGGCCTGCGTCGGCGCAGACCGGCTGCGGGCGCGAGCACAAGGGTGCGGGAGCAGCGCTGCCGGGGGTGGGCAGCGAGGCATCGTCTGAGGAACGCGTATGAGGAGCTCGGCGCCGAGCGCTGTTGGTTTACGGCACGATCGGCTCAGTGGGCGTCGCGCCGCCCATCCGGCTGATAGGCGCCGCCATGCGGCAGGCCAAGAGTGGCGCTGGCGTGGTTGCGCTGCAACGTCGTATCGTTCCCGTGCTGTTCGGCCTGGAGAGAGTCGATCAGCGGCAGGCGCACAGTCACGCACAGGCCGCGGCCAGGCGAGCTCGACAGCGACACGCCGTATGTTGGGCCAAAATACAGCTTGATTCGCTCATCGACATTACGAATTCCATATCCTGTGGAGTTTCCATCGATACGTTCCAGATCAACGCCCTCATTCATGCCAACCCCATCATCAACGATATCAAAACGCACATTGTTCTGTTCAATTCGAGCCCGGATAGTAATACTCAGCTTATCTCCATCCCAGGCGTGCTTTATGCAGTTTTCAACGAAAGGTTGAAGAATAATATGTATAGTGTAGTATTTACAAACGTCCGGGTCGATTTCGTAATCAACGTACAACATATCCAGGTATTTAACCTGTTGTATCTCCAAATATACCCGAACGTGCTCGATCTCCTGCGAGATGGGAATGAGTATTTGGCCGGTATTCATGCTTAAGCGATAAAATCGCGCCAGTCCCATCACTATGGTATGCAGCTTATCTGTTTCACCCAGGCGGGCCATCCGACTGATCGCAGAGAGGGAGTTATGCAAAAAATGCGGGTTAATCTGCGATTGCAGGACCTGTAACTGAGCTTCTTTCTTTTGCAACTTCGCTTCAAACACCTCCGTGATCAAACCTTGGATGTGTATCGCCATTTCGTTGAAAGACGCCGCCAACTCAGAGAATTCATCCCGACCGGAGTAAACGATTCTGCGCGAGAAATCCCCATTTTTAATCGCCTGAAACGACTCGACCAACCCGGATATACGGCGCGAGAAGTACCTTGAAACCATAAAGCCAACCCCAAAAAACAGGAAGATGCTCAATAGACAGGCTACGATGGTTGTGTTCCGAATAGCGATTGCATTTTGCATAATTTCCGTATTTGGAACCAACATCATAATTTTAACACCTAGAGAATCGATTTTCTCGGATACCACAAAATATCGACTTAGCTGAATGTCATCAACGTTCTTGTCGATCAGGTCGTTGTCATCGGAAAATAATATCTTATTATTGCCGTCCACAATAATATACCGGCTGTTTCCGATTTTAAATTCGCCGGCACGCTTCATCAAGCTATCAAGTTTGACCGCTATACGAACGATCCCTATTCCCGATAGATCCCTTAAATCAACCAACCTTCTGACGAGAGAAATGTTCCGGTACTTATTATCATCCTCCACCTGCGCCCAAACGAAGTTATATGACCCTAATTTTTTATCGATATCCTTATACCAGCCTTTATTCAGCAACCGTGACATATGGTAGATATCATAACTTCGCCCCCTCAGCGGGGATATCGGATCAACCTCTTTATATTCATGGTATATCTCAGGAAGCACCTCGTTCCTCAAATATATCTCCATATGTACATCATAGGTTGGTGTTTTGACAATCGACTCAACTTTTGGCACCAAAATATCCCTTGATGCCTTATATGCATCATATTCCGAGTTTGTGCTGGCCAATATTTTCTGAAGGCTGAGATCGAGGTATATTTGTTCAGATAAGCGCTCAATGACCGAAGCACGATACTCGATGCTGTCTTTGATCTGACGGATCGTGGCGGTAAAATTCTGGTTTGCCCGCTCTCTTTCAAACCTTATCGAAAAATAATAAGAATAGATACCCCAACCGACGACAAGCAATATGAATGTCAGCGCATATACAAGCATGAGCTTGTAGCTGAACAAGAGCCCTCTTCGGCGGGTATACTGTTTCATGGAAGCGATAAAGTCAGGGGAGAGTATACGCGCGTATACTCTCCCCGCGATCCGCTGTTGCTTACTTAGCGTAGAGCAGCTCCCGGTTCTTCTTCCACTTCGCCGTCATGAATTGTAGCGCTTTGTCGAACCCGGCATCAGCCGACCGCTTTTGCGCTTCTTCCAGTAACTGGCCAACCTCGGCGTCGCTCTTGGCAAAGAAGACCTTCGGCACGTACTCCGACCAGAGGTCTACCGTCGACTGGAACGCAACCCCTTCCGGTGTGTTCGGCAAGGGCTTGATCCCTTCAAACCAAGTGACCGGCATCGACGTCTTCCAGGTGACGTTGTACTGCGCCATCGTGGTGAACTCGCGCTGGTCCTCCGGAAGCATGAGCTGCATCTTGGTCTTGATCGTATCGACGTAGGTGGTATCGCCGGCGAGATTGTACATGCCGTAGATAACCTTCTTCTTGTCGTCGTCCGTCATCTTTTTGGAAGCCTCAGTCGGGACGACATCGCCGTTCTGATTGAGCTCCCACATCACGCCAGGCGGGCCGAACATCGCGATACGCTGCCCCTCATCGCTGGTCACCCAGTCCAGATAGGAGAAGATCGCTGCCGGGTCCTTGGCTTTCGCCGAGATGACGTTGCAGTTCCAGCCAAGCTTCGAGTAGCCCTCAACCTTGATCTTCTGCGGGTCGAGGCCGGCCTTGTGGATCGGCCAGATGACCCGGTAGCCCGCCTTCGGATCCTGCTTTTTCCAGTCGATCAGCGCCTCCTGGCCTTCCGTCGCCACGACGCCGGCAACGACTGCGGCCTTCCCGTTCTTCAACTTCTCCATGTACTGATCCCGCGTCTGGGTGAACGAGTCCTGCGAGATCAACTTCTCACGGAAGAGTTGGCTACCGTAGGTCAGCGCTTCTTTGAGCACCGGCGATGCGAGCAGCGGCTTCAACTGATCGCCATCAGGGTACGCCATCAGATTGATGAACCAGATCGGGAAGTTCTCGGCGAAGCCGCTCATCATCACGCTGAATCCAGTGCCTTTGGCGCCGAGCTCCAGCGGCACCACATCTGGATATTTCTGCTTCACTTGGCGCAGATAGGCGGTCAGATCGTCGAACGTCTCCAGTTTCGGCGAGCCGAGCTCCTCGTAGATCTTGGTGTTGATCATCCACCCCGAGTTGCCGTTGCCACGGTCCCCGGCGATATACCAGTTCGGGAAGCAGTAGAGCTTTCCATCGCTGGAGCGCAGCAGGTTGATAACCCCATCGCCCAGCTTCTTGCGGAGCGTCGAGTTGGGCAGGTACGGATCGAGCGGGACGATCAGCTTCGCCTCGGCCAGCCGCTCGACATCTGCCCCACGATCCAGCATCATGGCATCGGGCAGGTCGCCGGACGCGATCATGGTGTTTAGCTTCGCCGCCGCCGCCCCGCTGGACGACACCCAATCGAATACGATGCCCTTGTTCTCCTGCAGCCATTTGGACGTCTGATCTTGGCCCCACGGCTCCGGCGTGAACCAGTCATAGTTCACATAGTAGGAGATGTGGAACGGCTCTGCTGGCTTCGCCGCGGCACCCGCCGCCGGCGCCGCCGTCGCGCCTGCTGGAGCCGCCGTCGCACCCGCCGGGGCCGCCGTCGCCGCACCCGCCGCCGGCGCCGCCGTCGCGCCACCCTGAGCGCTCGGCGGGGTCGCTGGCGTCGCTCCGCACGCCGCCATGATGATGCTGAGACACAACGTCAGCAGCATCACCGCCAACCGTGTGGTCTTCATTGTACCACTCCTTTCTAATGAGACGGGTATCTGTACCAAGCTACGGTGAGCTTCGGCCGCACAAGTGCTCCGGCGAAGGGCCGCCGCGAGATGTGACGGGGCTGCGCTGGGCCAACGGCCCACCTCGCCTGACTCGCCCTATCGTTCGTGACTCGGTGATTGCATGAATCGTACACGAAAGCGCGCCGGCGCGAAACTGGACAAAGTTACGCAATCTTGCACTTTGCAACGCTCTTTTCGGCCACCGGCAGAGGAGACGATCCGCGTCACCTGGTACGCCGACCTCGACCCCGAGCAGCTCACCCTGCCTGCAGCTGCGCCGCCGGCACCAGGATGCCGCTCCCGCACTGGAAGCCAGAGCGTGGAAGCGAGGGCATAGGGCTTCCAGATGCGCCGGACGAACAGCCGACGAATGCAAAGCGGAGGAGGCGGGAAGGGAGGGCAGAGCGCTGCGCAGGCGGCAGACGACACACCTGCCCCAGCCGGCCGCTATACCCGGGGGCGGCCCGAGGCGCCGCCGCTGGCGACAATCAGGAGCGCTTGTTGCGCAGCGCTTCGCTCTGGCGCCGATAGTCGCCTGGAGTCATACCGTACACATTGCGAAACTGCCGGCTAAAATACGTGACCGTTGAGTACCCGAGTAGATCAGAGATCTCAAAGACCTTGATGTTAGTAGTTCGCAACAGCTCACAGGCTTTATCCAGCCGTTTTCTGGCCATATATGCACTAAATCGCTCGCCAGTCTTCTCCCTGAACAAGTGACTCAGATAGTTCGGCGAGAATGAAAAGTGCTGGGCGACATCGCGGAGCGTGGCGCCATCTGCGATCCGTTCCTCGACAAACCGTTCAATGTCTTCGATCAGCTTACCGTGCCGGTCCTGTCGGCGTGCATACAGGATATCAGCAATTTTACGAAGTTGTTCACCCAGCCATTGTCGTATATCCTCAATCGTCTCGAAACGAAACAATATATCGAGGTCCGCAAACTCGATATGGAGCAGCGAGTAAAGACTTTGGTTCATCCGCTGCAAATATGTTTCGAGGCGGCTAATAACATACATGCCGAAGTTCTGTGCGGTCAATCGTTGCTGAAAACGATAGGCGAAAGCGAAAACCTCCTGCAAATATTGCTCCATGGGCGCCATTTCATAGTTCGTCATCGCCAGGAACATCTTGTTAAGGATGTCATCGATATCTCCAATCGCTATCGAAGGCACCTGAGAGCGATCCGATACGGTGATGATCCGGTCCTTGCCGAGGAACAATTTATAACTCAAAAGCTCCTTAGCTTCCTGATAGGAGTCGATCGCCTGTTCGAACTGATCGACGCGCTGGCCCAAGGCAATCGTCATCGAGAGGCCGGCCACCCGTGGCGCCTCATCCCGCAAGGACTGCAACCAGGTGAGATCGTCCTCGTCGCACGCGAATACGACCGCGAACTGATAGTTCCCTAGCCGGCACCACCGCGCCCGCCCATGCTCTGCGATTCGCTGTCGTACGACCTTGACAGTCTCGTTGATCTTAGTTTCACGCTCACGAAGCGGGTAGCGATTCAGTTTCCAATGAACATCGTCAATTTCCACAACTGCCGAGCGATACCCGCATCCTTTATCGGGCAACGCCACCCTCGCAAGAATACTCGGCCGCTGATCATCGGACGCCAGGTCTTCGAGCCACTGGTATAGAAGCTCCCCGTGTGATACATGCTCGAGCTGTCGTACAACCCGCTCGCGGTCCAATTGCTCCACGACCGTCTTCAGCACACGCAACAGTTCGTTGTCATCTACGGGTTTCAAGACATAGCCGGCCGCGCTTAATTCAATCGCCTTTCGCGCAAACTCGAACTCTTGATAACCACTGATAAAGACCACTTTCACCTGCGGTACTAGTTCCCTGGCCTTCATCGCAAGCTCCAGACCGGACATCCGCGGCATCATAACATCGGTCACCAGTATATCGATATCACTGACTTTAGCGATGATCTCTAACGCCTGGCGGCCACTATGGACAGCACCAACCACCTGCAAGCCCACATCTGCCCAGGGAACAAGCTGCTTCAGGCCCTCCAAATCATAATGTTCATCATCGACCAGGAGCACCTTATACATATCATCGGCCCTCCCAACGATGCGAAGAGAGATACACGACAGAGTGCATCGATGCCGATCCCACAATACGCCTCCACGGCGTTTACTCTTTCAGCGAGCCGAGCATCACTCCTTTCGCAAAGTGCTTCTGGATAAACGGATACACGGCGATAATCGGCAGCGTCGCAACTACTATCGTTGTCATCAGCAGCGACTTGGTCGTCACACTCTGGCGGATCTTATCCATAAACACCGAGGTTGCACTGCCAGCCTGCGCGAGTTGCTCGCTCATCAGGTTCGAGTTGATCACCTGCGCCAGCAGCGTCTGCAGTGGATAGAGTTTCTGATCGCTGATATAGATGCTGGCGGAGAACCATTCATTCCAATGATAGACAGCGGTAAACAGCGACAGGCTCGCAAGGACGGGCCCCGAAAGTGGCAGGACCACGCGAAAAAAGACGCCGAGGTTACTACAGCCGTCGATCTTCGCCGCCTCTTCAAGCTCCGATGGCAGGCTCAAAAAGAACGCGCGAAACACTATCATATGAAATACACTCACCATGCCCGGAATGACCAGAACCCAGAATGTATTCATCATGTGAAGGCTACGAATGAGCAAATAAGTCGGTATCAGTCCGCCGCTAAAATACATGGTTATAACACACAGTAACATATAAAATTTGCCACCAGTGACTTTTTTCGACAGACCGTAGGCGAGCATTGCCGTAAAAAAGATCGAAAGCGCAGTCCCAACAACCGTCCTAAGTACAGAGACGACAAACGCCCGATAAATACCTTCGTTACGAAATACGACCTGATAGTTCTCAAGGGTGAACTGCCTCGGCCAGAACGTTATACCCCCCCGAGCTGTGTCCGAACCGGCATTGAAAGAGATGACGACGCAGTTCCATAACGGATAGATCGTCACGAATGCAAACAACAGAAGCGCGACATAAATGATCGCGTCAACCAGATAATCGCTACGACTGCGTGCCATGTCGTTACCTCGTTACGTTTGCCGCCCCCGCCAGGAGCTGGACGATACCGCCAACGTATCCACGGCGGCGCTGCCGCCGCGGCGTTCCGAGGCGACGGGCGCCCCGGATTCGGCTTGAGACATGCCTGGCGCCGTTTACCAGAGACCAGTATCGCTGACGCGCTTCGCCAGCCTGTTCGCCGCCACCAGCAGAACGACGCTTACCACCGCCTTGAACAGCCCGACGGCGGTCGCGTACGAGAAGCGATAATTGTTCAATCCTACGTGGTAGACATACGTGTCGATCACGACACTTACGTCCCGCAGCACGCCGTTGGTCCCGCGGTTTGTCAGGAGCAGAATATCGTCAAAACCAGCGTTCAAAATATTGCTGATGCTCAAGATCAGCATGATCACAATCACTGGAGCGATGGAAGGAAGCGTAATATAGATCATCTGTTTGAATCTGCCGGCACCATCAATAGCAGCCGCCTCATAGAGGCTGGGGTTGACGCCTGCGATCGCCGCCAGGTAGATAATCGCTCCAAACCCGACTTCCTTCCAGATGTTTGTGGAAATCAGTATGGCCCAGAAATATTCGGGGGTCGACAACCAGTTAACCGGCTCATCGATCAGCTTCAAGGATTTGAGCAGGATATTCAGGCTGCCGTTATCGACCGAGAGCATCGAGAAGACAAACGCCGAGACGATCACCCATGACAGAAAATGCGGCAGATAACTGACTGTCTGTACGGCTCTCTTAAAAAAGGACCAGCGAACCTCATTCAGAATCAGCGCCAGAATGATAGGTGCAGGAAAACCAAAAAGGATCTTCAAAACGCTAATAGCGATGGTATTCCTCATCACCAGGCCAAAATCATGGGAACAAAAAAAAGTGGTGAAATGCTCGAAACCAACCCAAGGGCTACCAAAAAACCCCTTTGCAATATTGTATTCCTGAAATGCTGTCAACACCCCCCACATCGGGATGTAATTGAAGATAATAAGGAAGATAATCGATGGGATGATCATGAGCTGAAGATCCCATTCGTTGATCAGCCGCTGGAGGAGCGGAGCCGGCGCACGACGCGCCTGCGGTGGCGACACTGATGGCGCCGCCGCCGATGCCTGAAACGTCTTTGTTTTTGCCATGACTTCCTCCGGATGCCGCGCGGGAGCCGCCAGCGGCTGGCTTGCCCGCACGACGATGCGTGACCCGGGCGACGCGCGGCGTGGCACTGTCGTCATGACCGGGGATCGCGGCCCGGTCGCCGCTGTGCCGGTGGTGCGCGGCCTTGTGCTGCTGTAGACCTGTATTATAAAAGATGCACCCGCTCCCTTGAACTGAATAAAGCTACGCTTCCTTGCACTTTACAACGATGGTTGACCCCGCCCGCTCGCGGCGCTGGCCCCTAGCCGGCCCGCCGATACCGCACGCCGCCCGCGCCGACCAGCCGCTCCACCCGCCCGGCCCCGGCCAGGTATTCGAGGTGCGCCAGCGTCTCGGCCATGGCGAAGCGTATCTGATGCGACGAGAGATCTTCGACCGGGAAGATCCGCCGGCAGATCGTGTAGGCGCTCTCGCCGGCCCCAGCCGCCGCCTCGGCCCGGTGCAGGCGCTCGTCGTGATGAGCGCGCAGCTCCGCCAGCCGCGCGGCGAAGGCGGTGATCGCCGCCCGGTGGCCCGGCAGCGCCAGCGCGACCGGTAACGCCGCCAGCCGCTCCAGAGTGGCCAGGAAGTCGGCCAGCGGGTTCGGCCGCCCGCCCGGCCAGATGCTGATGTTCGGCGTGATCTTGACCAGCACCGCATCGCCGCAGAGCAGCAGCCGCTCTGCGTCGCAGTACAGCACCAGGTGGCCATCGCTGTGGCCGGGGGTCATGATCGTGCGGAACTGGCGCGGCCCGATCCGCAGCGCCGCTCCGTCGTCGAGCGACAGGAGCTCCGGCGGCGGCTGGGTCATCGCCCGCAGCGCCACGATGTCGTCGGCCACCACGTCGGCGAGGGGGGCGGGCATCCCGTGCTCGCGGAACATGGCCGTGATCGCCCGCTCGTTGGCCGCGCCGGGCAGCCAGGCGCGTTCGGCGAAGGCCTGCTCCGGCGGCGAGCAGAAAACCGGCGCGCCGCTTTGAGCGGCCAGCCAGCCGGCCATGCCGTAGTGGTCGGGGTGAGTGTGGGTGAGGATGATCCGGCGGATATCCGACGGGCGGCCGCCGAGCGCCTGGAACGCCGCATCCCAGGCGGCGCGGCCCGCGGGATCGTTCAGCCCGGTGTCTACCAGCGTCCAGCCGCCATCATCGGCGAGCAGATAGCAGTTGACGATCTTGAGCGGAAAGGGGAGCGGCAGGCGCACCTGCCAGATGCCCGCGGCAATCTGAGCGACAACGTCGTCCACAACAGCTCTCCTGCAATAGTCGGCGAGCGCAGCCGCGCCGCCCGCCGCATGGTACCATGCCACGGAACGGCGGGCCGCCGCCTGCCGGATAGCCCGCGGCCGCCGCGCCGCCTGAAGGGAGCCAGAATCCGTGGAAGATATCGAGATCGCGGAAGTGCGCGCCTGGGCCGCCGAAGCCGGCGAGATCGCCCGACGCTACTTCAACCACTCCACCGCACGGCGCAAAGCCGACCGCTCGCTCGTCTCCGACGCCGACGAAGCGATCGAACGCATGCTCGTCGCCCGCATCACCGCGCGCTACCCGACACATGGCATCATCGGCGAGGAGCACGCGCGCCGGCCCGCCACAGCGGAGTACCTTTGGGCGCTCGATCCGCTCGACGGCACCGCCGGATACCTCGCCGGCCTGCCGACCTGGGCGATCTCGATCGGGGTGCTGCGGGGCAACGCGCCGTTCGCCGGCGTGGTCTACCTGCCGATCCTCGGCGACTGCTACTGGACGGATGGCAGCGGGCGGGCGTTTTTGAACGATCTCCCGATCGCTGTGCGCGACCCGGACGCCTGGGAGAGCGAAGACTGGCTGGCCGCGCCGTCGGATATCCACCGCACGTTCACGATCGATTTCGTCGGCAAGGTGCGCTGCCTGAGCTGCATCGCGGCATCGGTCGCCTATGTCGCGCGGGGCAGCGCGGTCGCCGCGCTGGTCAGCCAGGGGCAGATCTGGGATCTCGCTGCCGCCGGGGCGGTGCTCGGCGCAGCCGGGGGTGTGCTGGTGGGGCTGTCCGGCACGCCGCTCGATCTCGCCGAGCTGCTCGATGGGCGCCCCATCCGCGAGCCGCTGGTCGCCGCCGCGCCGACGCAGGCCGCGCGCTTCCGGCAGGCCATCCGCTGGCGGGCCGCCCCGCCGGTCACGTCCGTTTGAAGACCAGCGTCACACTGATCGCCGGCTGCGGCGGGCCCTCCGGGCCGCGCGCGTCGTCCGGCATGCGGCGGGCCGCGGTCGGGGCGATCCGCGTGCCGTCGGCGGTAAGCGTGCGCACCGCGACGCCGTGAAGGGGAAGCCAGACACACTCGGCCGACGGCGCAGGTTCGCGGTCCGTAAGCCAGGGACCACCATCGTGGATCCGGACTTCTTCTCGCAGAGTGTAGAGCTACCTTCAAGCGACACGACGTTCATTGTTACAGATCAGCTTGGCCCGCGGCGTCGTGGTCAACTGCCGAATGGTACGTGCGGTTTCAACACCGCTTCGAAAGCAGCGAGACGGCGCAGTGTGCCACCGTCCACGGATTCATCATTCGGATCTAGCCACGACCCACCTTGCGTCAGCGCTACGACAACCTGGTTCGCAAGACGCGTTCCTTCAGCAAAAACGTCCATCTCCACGAACGCCACTTGCGCATCTTGATCGACCACTACAACCATCGCCGCCAGCGCCTCCTCCTGCTCGCGTCAGTTTAAGAGAGACCCCTACTACGATCCGTGTTGTAGGATAGCGCCGACCGTTTTGCAGGAGGTTGTCTCGCAGAAGCCGGTCTCGACCGCCTTCTTGGCCAGCAGGTACCGCGACCGACAGGCATGGGCTTCAGGCTCATCAGAGCCGGCCAAAGCGGTCGTCCGACCGCATGCGGGAGGGGGCAGTTGACAGCCGAGCAGGCGGTCCGAGGCAGTTAAAAAAGGACCGCCCTGACGATTGTACGCCGAACGCACAACCATCAGGACGGCAGAGAGCGCTACGCCGTGCAATACCCCTCAAACAGCGCCAGCTTCGCGCGCCGCCAAGACGTTGGTCCTCACCGCTTGGTGTACTGCGGCCGCTTGCGCGCGCGCTTGAGGCCGACCTTCTTGCGCTCCTTCATGCGCGGGTCGCGCGTGAGCAGGCCGGCATTCCGCAGCACCGGGCGCAACGCGGGGTCCATGTCCAGCAGTGCCCGGGCCACCCCATGGCGCACCGCGCCGACCTGGCCGGAGACGCCGCCGCCGCGCACCTTCACCAGCACGTTGAACCCCTGCGCGTAGCCTGCCACCTCCAGCGGCCGCATCAGTTCGCGCTGGTACACCGGGCGCGCGCCGAAGTAGTCGGCCGGGGCGCGCCCGTTGACGACAAACTCGCCAGCGCCCGGAAACAGGCGGACCCGCGCCACCGCCGTCTTGCGGCGGCCGGTACCCTGATAGTAGCGCTTTTCAGCCATTGCACTCTCCCGTCATCTGTGGTAGCGGCGACATAGGCACCGGATTAGCGCGGCGTCCAGACCTTCGGCTGCTGCGCCGCGTGCGGGTGCGCCGGGCCCGCATAGATTTTCAGCTTCTTGATCTGCTGCCGCCCGAGCCGGTTCTTCGGCAGCATCCCCTTCACGGCGAAGCGCAGGATTCGGTCCGGGTGCTCCGCCATCATCCGGCGATACGGGATCGCCTTGAACCCACCGGGATACCCGGAGTGGCGGTAGTACATCTTCTGCTCGGCCTTGCGCCCTGTCAGCTGCACCTTCTCCGCGTTGATGACGATGACAAAGTCGCCGCCATCCAGGTGCGGTGTAAAGGTCGGCTTGTGCTTGCCGCGCAGCAGCGTCGCAATTTGGGTTGCCAACCGACCGAGCGTCTGGTTCGAGGCATCGACCAGCAGCCAGTCGCGCTGAATCTCGGATGCTTTCTGCGAATATGTTTTCATCGATGTCCCTTTGCCAATCACGACCGATCGGCCGTCACTTCAAGCGGATACTCCACCGCCATCAGGCACAGCCCGTGGGCGGGAGCAGTCCGCCCGGCGCGCCGGCGGTCACGCCCACGCACAATCGCGCCAAACTCCGCCACGCCGATCTTCCCTCCACCGACCAACAGCACCGTGCCGACAATGTTGCGCACCATATGCTGCAGAAAGGCGTTTGCCGCAATATCGATGGCGATCAACGCCTGGCCCAGCTCTTCCACCTGCTCGCACTGCGCGCGGAAGCAGGTGCGCACCGTCGAGCCTTCCTGCGTGCTCGCCGCGAACGCCGCGAAGTCGTGCGTGCCGAGCAGCAGGCCGAGCGCCTCGTTCATCGCCCCAGGATCGAGCCGGTGCGGCACGTGGGCCGCATAGCGCCGCAGCAAGGGCGAGGCGACCGGCTGATTGTCGATCAGGTACCGATACGCGCGCCGGGTCGCGTCGTGCCGGGCATGAAATGCGGGTGGCGCCTCCCACAGTTCCACCACCGCCACATCCTCCGGCAGGATCGCGTTCATTCCCCGCAGCAGCGTCGCCGTATCGCGGCTGGTCGTCGTGCGCACATTGGCGACCTGCCCGCGCGCATGGACCCCAGCATCGGTCCGGCCCGCCAGCACGAACCGCCGCCGCTCCTGCGTCAGTTGCTCCCAGGCGCCCTCCAGCTCGCCCTGCACCGACCGGCCGTTCGTCTGCCACTGCGAGCCGACAAAATCGCTCCCGTCGTAGACGATCCGCAGGGCGATGTTCCGTATGCTCATCAGGCGTCAGGAACCAGAAGCCAGCGTTCGGCGGACAGCATGGCTGCTCTGTTCGACGCAGGTCGAGGGCAGCCGACAACCGATCGGCCTTCCGGCCCCCGGCGTCTGGCTCCTGGCATTACAGCAGCTCCAGCACCGCCATCTCCGCCGCGTCGCCCTGGCGATAGCCGAGCTTGGTGATACGCGTCAGGCCGCCCTTGCGCCCGGCATACTCGGTCGGCGCGAAGGCGAACAGCTTGCGCATCGCGTCCTTGCTGCCGAGGCGCGAGAGCGCCATGCGGCGGGCGTGCGGCGTGTCCTCGCTCGCCAGGGTCAGCAGCTTTTCCATCTCCGGCTGCACAACCTTGGCCTTCGCCAGCGTCGTCGTGATCTTGCGATGCTCGATCAGCGCGATCATCTGGTTGCGCACCAGCGCCTTGCCGTGCTCGTACGAGCGGTTGAGTTTCCAGTTGCTCTTGCGATGTCGCATGGTTTCTACCCTGTATGTACGCGCCGGCGACACGCCCGGCCTCCTGCTAACCTCCGACCGCTTCCGGCAGCTGGCCGACGGCGCCGTTCGGGCGTGGCAGGAACCCGCGCTCGATCAGCTTGTCGCGGATCTCCTCCATCGACTTCTGGCCGAGGTTTCGCACGGACAGCAGCGCCTTTTCGTCCATCTCCATGACTTGGCCGACCTTGGTGATGTCGGCCCGCTTCAGGCAGTTGTAGGTACGGGTGGAGAGGTCAAGCTCCTCGATCGGCGTATCGTAAATGTCCGCCGGGATCGCAAGCCCGCGGTCGACCGCTACCGTCTCCAGCTCCATCGTCAGCCGGTTGAAGTCCGCAATCGTCTGGCTGTACTGCACCAACACCTGTGCGGCGTGGCTGAGCGCATCGCCGGGCTTGATCGTCCCATCCGTCCAGATCTCGATCAGCAGGCGGTCGTAGTCGGTCGCCTGGCCGATGCGGGTGTTCTCGACGACGTAATTCACGCGCGGCACCGGCGTGAAGATCGCATCAACCGGGATCTCGCCGATCGGCAGCGCCTCGCGCTGGTCCGCCGGCACGTAGCCCCGTCCGCGTTCGACAGTCATCTCGATCTCGAGATGTGCTTCCTCCGAGTCGAGCGTGGCGATATAGTGATTCGGGTTGACCAACTCCACGTTGCTCGGCGTGTCGATGTCGCCTGCGCGGACGACCCCCGGCCCCTGCTTCGTCAGCAGCACTTTGACGGGCCGTTCGGCGTACGAACGCAGGCGGATGCCCTTGATATTCAGCACGATCTCGGTGACATCTTCCTTAACACCCGGAATTGTCGCGAACTCGTGATATACGCCATCTATCTTGATCTTGGTGATCGCCGAGCCCGGAATCGAAGAGAGCAAAACGCGGCGCAGCGCATTCCCAAGCGTGTGTCCATAACCCGGATCAAGCGGCTCAACCTTGAAACGGCCGTAATTCTCAGCCGCCTGCACAACCTCAATTTTGGGCATGGCGATGTCTAGCACGGATCGCCCTCCTTACACAGTTCAGATTGCAGATCGGCGATTGCAGCAGGGTTTCGCCGGGCTGCAACCCGCCATCTGCAATCTGCGATCAATTCCTCACCACAGTCCCCAGATCGCGCCGGCATCGTGCCGATCGACAATCCGCGAGCTGCAAGAACACTTAGCGGCTGTAAAACTCGACAATCAACTGCTCGTCGATCCCCTGCTCTGCATCCTCGCGCCGCGGCATCGCCACGACCTCGCCGCTCATATCCGCCGCGTTGAGGCGCAGCCAGTCCGGAACCTTGGCGCGCCCCAGGTCGCCGCTCTCCGCCAGCGTCTTGAAGTACGCCCGCCGCCGGCTCTCCGGCCGCACCGCGATCCGGTCGCCGAGCCTGACGGTGTACGAGGGGATGTTGGTCTTGCGCCCGTTCACGGTGATATGGCCGTGATTGACAAGCTGCCGCGCCTGCGCCCGGGTTGTCGCCAGACCGAGTCGGTAGACCACATTATCGAGCCGCCGCTCGAGCAGGATGAACAGGTACGCTCCCGTCTCGCCCGGGTAGCGCTGCGCCTTCTCGAAGGTGCGGCGGAACTGCTTCTCCAGCAGGCCGTACATATGGCGCGCCTTCTGCTTTTCCAGCAGTTGCAGGCCGTAATCGGACGTTGTGCGGCGGCGCGCGCCGGGGCCATGCTGGCCAGGCGGGAACGGGCGCTTGTTGAGAATGCGCTGCCCCTTCTCGGTGATCCCAATCCCAAGGCGTCGGCTCACTTTGCCGACCGGGCCGCGAAATCGAGCCATGCGAGCTGTATCCTTCCCTGAACTAGACGCGCCGGCGCTTCGGCGGGCGGCACCCATTGTGCGGAATCGGCGTCACATCCGTGATGGCGACGACCTGCAACCCCGCAGCCTGCAGCGAGCGAATCGCCGACTCGCGGCCCGAGCCCGGCCCCTTGACGAACACCTCGACCGTGCGCATGCCATTCTCCATCGCGCGGCGGGCCGCCGCCTCGGCCGTGAGTTGGGCGGCGTACGGCGTGCTCTTGCGCGACCCCTTGAAGCCGTTCTGGCCGGCGCTCGACCAGGAGACCACGTTGCCCATCGGGTCCGTTATCGTGATAATGGTATTGTTGAATGTGCTGCGGATATGCGCCTGGCCGCGCGGCACATTTTTCTTCTCGCGCCGCTTGCCGCGCTGCCGCTTGCTCGCCGCCGCGGCGCCTTTCTGCTGCTTCGCCATGCTGCTCCTCTATCACGTCGGCACGGCACACGTGCCGGATCGGCGCGGGGAGTCGCGCCCTACTTCTTCCCAGCCTTCTTCTTGATCCCGATCGCCTGACCACGCCGGCCACGGCGGGTGCGGGCGTTCGTGCGCGTGCGCTGGCCGCGCACGGGCATCCCCTTGCGGTGCCGCAGGCCGCGGTAGCAGCCGATATCCATCAGCCGCTTGATGTTGAGCTGCACCTCGCGCCGCAGATCACCCTCGACCCGATACTCGCGATCGACGATCTCACGGATGCGGTTGACTTCTTCTTCCGTGAGATCACGGGTGCGCGTCTCCGGATTGACATTCGCCTTCCGCAAAATCTCTGCGCCGTTCGAGCGGCCGATCCCGTAGATGTACGTGATCGCAATGCCGATTTTCTTCTGGCGGGGGATATCCACCCCTGCGATGCGAGCCATTGTTCCTCCGCTAGATCCCCGGACGGCGCGCCCGTCCGGCGGCCAGTGTTGCTTATCCCTGGCGCTGCTTGTGCTTCGGCGTACGACTGCAGATGACGCGAATGACGCCCTTGCGTTTGATCACCCTGCAGTATTCGCAGCGCGGCTTGACCGACGCCTGAACCTTCATGGTATGCTCCCATCAGGGCATCACCGCCCATTCTCATCCAGTAACAACAGACCATTCAACACGCAATAGTCCGCCTCACCCGATGGGCGGGCAGTTTCGTTGACATCAACCGCTTTATCTGTACCGGTACGTAATGCGCCCGCGCGTCAGGTCATAAGGCGAAAGCTCAACCAGCACCCGATCACCCTTGAGTATGCGGATATAGTTCATCCGCATTTTACCGGAGATATGCGCCAGTACCTCGTGGCCGTTCTCGAGCTGCACCTTGAACATCGCGTTCGGAAGCGGCTCGATGATCGTGCCCTCCATCTCGATGGAGTCTTTCTTCTTCGACATACCTCTCCTTCTAGTCCACGCCCGGTTCGATGCTTTTATGATCCGTTCGGGTCCAACCCAAGTGACCGCAGCATCGCCTCGGTCACCAGCGAAATCTCGCGCTGGCCATCTATTTCGATCAGGTTGCCCTTCTCACGATAGTGTTCGATCAGCGGCATCGTCTGCGCGAAATAGACCGCCAACCGGTGCCGCGCCGTCTCGATGTTGTCGTCATTCCGCTGATACAGCTTCCCGCCACAATCGTCACAGACATCCGGCCGCTTGGACGGGAAATAGTATATATTATACGTGGAGCCGCATGTTTTGCAAGTTTGCCGCCCGGCGATCCGCCGCAGCAGGACATCCTGTGGCACGCGCAGGTAGAGGACATAGTCGATCCGCCGCTCGTGCCGGCGCAACTCTGCTTCCAGCGCGCGGGCCTGCTCACGGGTGCGCGGGAAGCCGTCGAAAATCACGCCGCGCTGGCAGTCATCGCGGCTGATCCGTTCGACGATCATCCGGATGACAAGCTCATCGGGCACCAACTCACCCCGGTCCATGTACGACTGCGCCAGCATGCCGAGCTCGGTGCCCTGGCGGAGCGCCGCACGGAACAGGTCGCCGCTGGCGACATGCACCAGTCCGCTCTTTTCCTCCAGGTACTTCGCCTGTGTGCCCTTGCCGGCTCCGGGCGCGCCGAGAAGGATGATATCCATGCGCTCGCTCTTGCCCTGGCGTGGCGTCATCGCCCGCCACCCACTGCCCCGCCCGATTACCGGTTGATAAACCCTTCGTAGTTCCGCATCACCAGCTGCGCCTCGAGCTGACGCATGGTATCGATGGCAACACCGACCACGATCAGCAGCGCCGTCGCGCTCAAGCCGATCTGCACCCGTGTGATCAGTTGCGTGATAAACGGCAGGATCGCCACCAACCCCAGGAACAGCGCGCCGACGAGCGTAATCCGGTAGACGACTTTCGTCAGGTACTCTTCCGTCCGCTTGCCGGGCCGCACGCCGGGGATAAACCCGCCGTTGCGCTGGAGCGTCTCCGGGATGTTCTGCTGGTTGAAGATCACCATCGTGTAAAAATAGGTGAAGCCGACCACCAGCAAGAAGAGCAGTGTCGAGTACACCAGGCTGCCGCCGGTCTGAACGTTCCCGCCCACCTGCGGGCTGAAGGTCCGGTAGGTGAAGCAGGCCACCTGCGTGAGAACACCGGCATCCGCCGGGGCCGTGCCGGTCGGGCAGCCGTACGAGGCGATCGTGCCCGGGAAGATGATGATGCTCTGAGCGAAGATCAGCGGGATCATGCCCGCCATGTTCACCTTGAGCGGGATGTGGCTCGTCTGCCCGCCATACACCCGGTTGCCGCGCATGCGCTTGGCGTATTGCACCGGGATGCGTCGCTGCCCTTCCTGCACCAGCACGATGCCGACGATCGTCAGCAGCGCGATCGCCACAAACGCCAGCGTTCCGATCACCTGTTCCGCGCCGACCTGCGCGCCGCTGATCGCCTGATACACCAGCACCGGCAGGCGCGACACGATCCCGGCGAAGATGATCACCGAGATGCCGTTGCCGATGCCGCGCTCCTGGATCTGCTCGCCGAGCCAGACCAGCAGCATCGTCCCGGCGACCATGGTCGTCAGGATCACGAACGTCGGGAAGAAGTTGCCGATGATGTCGAAGGGTGTGCGGAACAGCGGCGTCCCGCCGGCGCGCTCCAGCGTCAGCGTCTGGCCATAGGCCTGCAGATAGGCCAGCGGCACGGTGAGCCAGAAGGTGATCCGGTTGATCTTCATCCGGCCCTGCTCACCTTCGCGCGAGAGTTGTTCGAGCGCCGGAATGAGCGGCTGCAGCAACTGCACGATGATCGATGCCGTGATGTACGGATAGACCCCCATGGACGCGACCGAAAGCTGCTGCAGCGCGCCGCCCGCGAACAGGTTGAGCAACTGCGCCAGCTGGTTGTTCCGCAAGGCCTCGCTCAGCGCCCTGAGCGCGTCCGGGTTGATATTCGGCACCGGAATGTGCGCGATCAACCGGAAGATCAGCAGCATCCCGAGCGTAAAGAGGATACGCCGCCGCAAATCCGGCAGTCTGAGCGCCGTTACCACCGATTGAAGCATCACCTGATCTCCCGAACTATCGAACTGCGTGCGGCGTCGTACGTCGCGCTCCGGCCCGGGTGCCGCACCACGCAACACGCGTTGATCGTTCGTACTACCCTGTCGTTTCCTCGCTCGCCGGCTGGCGGTTGCGCATCGCCGGATTCGGACCGCGGCTGCGGCTGTGCCGCTCCTTCACCCACGGCACCTCGACCACGCTGCCACCGGCGGCCTCGATCTTCTGGCGCGCGCTGCTGCTGAATTTGTGCGCGTGCACCGTCAGCTTCACCGTCAGGTCGCCGTCGCCGAGCACCTTGATCGGCCGGTTCTTGCGGAACGTGCCGGTCGCCAGCAGCGCATCGAGCGTCACCGGCTCATCCGCCGGCCAGTCGTTCAACTCTCCGACATTGATGATCTCGTATTCGGTCCGCCATTTATTCTTGAACCCGCGGAGGTAGGGCATGCGCCGCACCATGCGGTTCTGGCCGCCTTCGAAGGTGCGGTATGGCCCCGGCCCGGAGCGCGCCTTCTGGCCCATCATGCCCCGGCCGGCGGTCTTGCCCTTGCCGGAGGCGGTGCCACGACCGACGCGGGTGCGTTCCTTATGGGATCCGGGCGCCGGCTTGAGATCGTGCAACTTCATGGCTTACTGCTCCTTGGCGGACTCAACCCGCCGGCCGGCCTTCAACTCCTCCGTCAGGCGCTTGAAGGCATCCCAGTCGCCGTCCGCCGCGAGCCGGGCCTGCTCCGGCCAGGTCGTCGGGTCGGCCGGCGCCCGCACCCCCGCTTCATCGAGAAGGGCGGACAGCCGCGCGACATCCGTTTCGGCCAGTTGACGGTAGGTCGTGATCCCCGCCGCGTTCAGCACGCCGGCGATCTTCGGGCCGATCCCCTCGATCACCTTCAGGTCGTCTTGGGCCGGCGCGGCCGCGAGCGCCGTGCGGCGCGCGGGCCGTGCCAGCGGCGTCGCGTCCACCGGAGCGGGCGCCGCTGTCTCAGCGACCTCCTCCACCCGCACCAGGTGCTGCACCTTGAAGATCATGCCGCGCGTCGTCGGCGTATCGTCGCGGACGACGCTGCTGTTGAGCTTGCGCAGCCCGAGCGAGCGGATGGTGTCCTTCTGGTCCTGGCTATAGCCAATCGCGCTCTTGGCGTAGATGATCCGTAGCTTTGCCATCACTCAGCCCCCTGCGGCTCCGGCGCGCGCCGCACGCGGCGCAGGTGCAACTCGCGCGGCGTCATCCCGCGCGCACGGGCGACCTCTTCGAGCGATTGCAGTTCCTGAAGCGCCTGGAAGGCCGCCTTGACGACGTTGACCGGGTTGTTGCTGCCGTAGCGCTTCGACAAAATATCCTTGATACCGGCCGCCTCGACGACCGGGCGCACGCCGCGCCCGGCGATCACCCCGGTGCCCGGCGCCGCCGGTATGAGCCGTACACGCGACGCCGCGTAGCGTGTCTCGACCTCGTGCGGGATGGTGGTGTTCGTCAACGGCACGCGAATCAGGTTTTTCTTGGCCGCCTCGACCCCCTTGCGGATAGCCTCGGGCACTTCGGCCGCCTTGCCCAGCCCGACCCCGACGTGCCCCTTGCCATCGCCGACCACCACAACTGTGCTGAAGCTGAACCGCCGGCCGCCCTTGACAACCTTGGCGACGCGGTTGATCTGCACCACCCGCTCTTCAAGCTCAAGCTCGTCTGGATTGATCCGTGTATTACCCACGATGCCTCCACGTCGTCTGTCACACGCCCCATGGAGCGGGCGCGGTCGGTGATTAGAACTTCAGCCCTGCCTCGCGCGCCGCGTCCGCCAGCGCCTGGACACGCCCGTGATACTTGAACCCGCCGCGGTCGAACACCACCTGCGTAATCCCCGCATCCAGCGCCCGTTGGGCGACCAACTGCCCGACATCCCTCGAGCGCTCGGTCTTCGTCTTCCCGGCGAGCTTGCCGGACAGCGCTTTGTCCACCGTCGAGGCGGCGGCCAGCGTCCGCCCTGCCGTATCGTCAATCACCTGCGCGTAGATATGCTGATTGCTGCGAAAGACGGCCAGCCGCGGGCGCCCGGGAGTCCCCTCCACCCGCTTGCGCACCCGCCTGTGCCGGCGCAGCCGCAGTTCTCGTGGCGATCGCTTCGACATTGTCTCATCTCCTGGCGGCAGAGATTGTATCCCCTGCCCGATTCAACTGCTGCGTGATGGATGCTGCAGAATGGACCACCGCTGAACCTCGTGGTCGATGCGGCCTCCCACATGCATCACGTCGCATTGCTACTTGGCCTTGCCGGCCTTGCCGGCCTTGCGCCGCACCCGTTCGCCCTGGTAGCGAATGCCATACCCCTTGTAGGGCTCCGGCGGGCGCAGCGCACGCAGTTTGGCGGCTTCCTCGCCGACCAACTGCTTGTCGATCCCGCGCACAACCACCTGCTGTGGGTCGTTCGCGCTGCGCCGCTCCAGTACCTCGAAGGTCACGCCCTCCGGCGGCGTCACCCGGATCGGGTGCGAAAAGCCGACCTGCAAGATGATATTCTTGCCCTCGCGCAAAGCGCGGTAGCCCACGCCCTGGATCTCAAGCACGCGCTGGTAGCCCTCCGTCACGCCGGTGATCATGTTCGCCACCAGCGAGCGCGTCAGTCCGTGGAGCGCGCGGTCTTGGCGGTCGTCCGATGGGCGGTGCACCGTGAGCACACCGTTTTCCTGCTGAATCGTGATCGCAGCGGGCATGCGCTGCTGAAGCGTCCCCTTGGGCCCCTTCACGGTGACCACCCCATCGGCGATAGTGACATCGACGCCTTTGGGCACCGGGATGGGCTTCTTGCCAATCCGCGACATCGCTCGACTCCTCTCCGGCTCACCAGACGTAGCAGAGCACCTCGCCGCCGACGTGCTCGCGCCAGGCATCGTGCCCGGCCATCACGCCTTTCGGGGTCGAGAGAATGCTCACGCCAAGGCCGCCACGCACCCGCGGAATATCGGCGCGGCCGGTGTAGATGCGCAGCCCGGGCCGGCTCACGCGCCGCAGGCCATTGATCACCGGCTTGCGATCCGCGGTATATTTGAGTGAAAGAACAAGCGAATTGCTCGGCTTGCCTTCGATGATTTCAAAATCGCGAATAAAACCTTCCCGCTTCAGAATCTCCGCGATCGCCAGCTTCATCTTCGACGCCGGCATCGCCACGGTCGCATGGCGCGCCATGCTCGCGTTGCGGATACGGGTCAGCATATCGCCGATAGGATCGTTCACGCTCACTGCGCTTCTCCTTGATGACCAGCGCCTGCCGGCGCTGCCGACGGGCGCACGTCCGCCCAGCCCGGTCCCTACCAGCTCGACTTCGTCACGCCGGGGATCAACCCCTTGAGCGCGTTCTCGCGGAAGCAGATGCGGCACATCCCGAACCGACGCATGTAGGCGCGCGGGCGACCGCACACCTTGCAGCGGTTGTACGCACGCACCCGGAACTTCTGCGGCCGGGCAGCTTTCACGATCAGTGCTTTCCGTGCCAAGATGGTCTCCTTTTATCCTTCGAGCTGGTGTGGCCGCCGACGAACAACCTGCCGCGCCGCGCCAGCCACCTAGTCGCGGAACGGCATGCCAAGGCGCTTAAGCAGCGCATAC
The DNA here is from genome assembly GCA_042408595.1 of Roseiflexaceae bacterium. GTDB lineage: Bacteria > Chloroflexota > Chloroflexia > Chloroflexales > Roseiflexaceae > JBHOQX01. Next base: position 60,567 of record JBHOQX010000024.1, read on the forward strand.
CCTTGCGCATCGTCCGGCGCCGTCGTCACGATGGCGACCTCCATCCCCCGCAGCTTATCGACTTTGTCGTAGTCGATCTCGGGGAAGATAATCTGCTCGCGCAGGCCGATGCTGTAGTTGCCCCGCCCGTCGAACGAGCGCCGGCTGAGGCCGCGGAAATCGCGGATGCGGGGCAGCGCCAGGTTCATCAGGCGATCGGCGAACTCCCACATCCGTCGCCCGCGCAGCGTCACCATCGCGCCGATCGCCATGCCCTGGCGCAGCTTGAAGGCCGCGATCGACTTCTTGGCGCGGGTAATCACCGGCTTCTGCCCGGTGATCAGCGCCAGGTCGCCCGCCGCTGCTTCAAGCACCTTCGGGTTCTGGATCGCTTCACCAAGGCCGATATTGACAACGATCTTCTCAAGGCGCGGCACCTGCATCACCGAGGAGTACTGAAACTCCTGCATCAGCGCCGGCACGACTTCCTTCTGATATTTTGTCCGCAGCCGCGATTCCATTGTCTTCTCCACAAGGGCTTGGAGGGCTGCGTTGGAGCAGGCGTTCCCTCCGGCCTTGAACTGAATTCACCGATGGCAGCCATGGCGCCTGAGCAGGGGCCGAGGTCGCCCGACTCATCCGGCCGCCTACGCATCCACCACCGCATCGCACGCCTTGCAGTAGCGCACCTTGCGCGGCCGGCCTTTGTGGTCGGTCTCTTCCAGAAAGCGGTGGCCGGTGCGCGATGCTCGCCCACAGCTCGGGCAGATCAGCATGACTTTGGACACATGCAGCGGCGCCTCGCGCTCGATAATGCCGCCCGGCTTCCCCGGCCCGCGCGCCTTGGTATGGCGCTTGATCATATTTAGACCCTCGACGATCACGCGCTCCTCGCGCGGGAAGGCCTCGCGAATCTTGCCGCGCTTGCCCCGATCCTTGCCGGAAAGGACAAGCACTTCATCGCCCGTTTTGACGTGCATACCAGTCCTCACAACCTCGAAGCCAGAGAAGAGAAGATGGAAGACAGGTCGCGACTCACCCCTCGCCGATCTGACCGTCCGACCGCCTGACCATCCGGCTTCTCCCCGCCTGGCTTCTACAATACCTCGGGGGCCAGCGAGATGATCCGCATAAAAGCCCTCTCGCGCAGCTCGCGCGCAACCGGACCAAAAATGCGTGTACCGCGTGGGTTGTTGTCTTTCGTGATAATCACCGCGGCATTGTCGTCGAAGCGGATATGTGAGCCGTCTTCACGGGCATATTCTTTCGCGGTACGCACGATCACCGCGCGAACAACCTCGCCCTTCTTCACGGCGCCGCCCGGCGTCGCTTCTTTGACCGAGGCGACAATCACATCGCCAACACGGCCATAGCGCACCTTCGAACCGCCCATCACATGAATGCACATGATCTCTTTAGCGCCGGTGTTATCGGCTACCTTGAGCCGTGTCTGAGGCTGCACCATGGCTAGATCTCCTCACCGCGCTTCAGAATTTCGACCACTTCCCAGCGCTTTGTCTTGCTCAGCGGCCGGGTTTCGCCGATTCGGACGATATCGCCCGACTTGCAGGCGTTTTCCTCGTCGTGAGCATAAAATTTGTGTGTCTTCCGGATCGTCTTACGGTACAGCGGGTGCGGCTTCAGGTAATCCACCGCCACAACCACCGTCTTGTTCATCTTGTCGCTGACAACCCGGCCGATCTTGTATGTTCGCCGTGACTCGGACATCGTCTACTCTCCTCGCCTGCTGCTACAGTCCGAGCTCACGCTCGCGCAGGATCGTCTTGATCTGGGCGATCTCGTGTTTGACAACCCGCGGGCGGCCGGTCGCCGTGAGCTTGCCGACCGCCTGCTGAAACCGCATGTTAAACAGCTCTTCGTAGCGCTCGTTCAACAACTGCCGGAGCCTGGCATCGTCCATGTTTCGCAGCTCGCTAGTCTTCATGAGGTCGCCTCCACGTCCTCGCGGCCGATCACCTTACACTTGATCGGCATCTTGGCCGCGGCCAGGTGCAGCGCCTCCTGCGCGACCTCCGGGCGCACACCGGCAAGCTCGAACATCACCCGGCCCGGCTTGACGACCGCGACATAGTGATCGACCGCGCCCTTGCCGGAGCCCATGCGAGTCTCCGCCGGCTTCTTGGTCATCGGCTTGTCCGGGAAGATCCGGATCCAGACCTTGCCGCCGCGCTTGACATGGTGCGAGATAGCGCGACGCGCCGCCTCGATCTGCCGGCTGGTGATCCAGGCCGGTTCGGTCGCCATCAGCCCGAAGTCGCCGAACGCAACGGTGTTGCCACGGTGCGCCAGGCCCCGGATGCGGCCCTTCTGCTGCTTCCGATACTTGACACGCTTCGGCATCAACATAGTCGTCGCTCCTTTTAGCCCCGCACCCGGCCGCTGCGGCCCGCACCGCCGCGGCCAGCCCCACGCTCACCGCGCTCGCCGCGCCCACCGCGCTCACCGGTGGCTCGTTCGCCCCGGCCGCGCCGGCGCGGCCGCTCCTCCTCGGTCTGCTGAACGGGGGTCAGCGTCTGCGTAACGAGCTTCCCGGTAGCATCGGGGAAGACTTCGCCCTTGTATATCCACACTTTGACGCCGATGCGGCCGTACGTCGTATGCGCATGCACGACGGCATAATCGATATCGGCCCGGAGGGTGTGCCGCGGCACGCGCCCTTCGAGCTCGATCGCCTGGCGCGACATCTCCGCGCCGCCAAGCCGGCCGCTGACCTTGATCATCACGCCCTGCGCCCCGAGGCGCATGGCACGCTGCGCGGCCTGTTTCATCGCGCGCTTGTAGGAGACGCGCTTGGTGATCTGCTCGGCGATGCTCTCGGCGACAAGTTGCGCGTCCAGTTCGGGCTGGTGAATCTCCTGTATGTTGAGCTTCACCTTCTTGGCGGTGCGCTTCTCCAGATCGTTTTTCAGATCATCGACCTTCGCGCCACGTTTGCCGATCACAATCCCCGGCTTAGCGGTATGAACGGTGATCTCGATCTTATTGGCCGAGCGCTCGATTTCGACGCGCGCAACGCCGGCATTCTCCAGTTCTTTGGTGATCGTCTTGCGGAGCGCAATATCTTCAAGCAGCAGATCGGCATAGTTGCGGTCGGCATACCACTTCGACTGCCAATCCTTGATATAGCCCAGCCGGAAGCCGATCGGGTGTACTTTTCGTCCCATAGCTCCTCGCAATAGCGGCACCGCACCGGCTGCGCCGGTCCGATCACAGGTTCTCGCCGTCGTCCACAATCACCGTGATGTGGCTCGTCCGCTTCCGGATGCGGTCGCCGCGGCCGCGAGCCCGCGGCATAAACCGCTTGAGGGCCGGCCCCTCGTCGGCATAGATCGTCTTGACGACCAGCCCGTCCGGCGCCATGTCAAAATTGTTCTCGGCGTTCGCCGCAGCGGACTTGATCACCAGCGCGACTTCACGCGCGGCCTTCTGCGGCATGTATTGCAGCATCGCCAGCGCCTGTTCCACCGGCTTGCCTCGCACCACATCGCAGACGAGGCGCACCTTGGTGGGCGAGATTCGCACCCCCCGCGCAACTGCTTTCGCTTGCATCGCTACTTCACCTTACCGCGCTTGTCGGCCTTTTTACCGCCGTGGCCGCGAAACAGCCGTGTTGGCGCGAACTCGCCGAGCTTGTGGCCGACAATGTTTTCGGTGATATACACCGGCACATGGCGCCGCCCATCGTGCACCGCGATCGTGTGGCCGACCATCTGCGGAAAGATGGTCGAATCGCGCGACCAGGTGCGCAGCACCCGCTTCTCGTTGGTGCGATTCATCTCTTCGATCCGCCCCAACAGCCGCACGTCGACGTATGGGCCTTTTTTCGACGACCGTGACATCCTCTCGCCCTTCCTTTACTTGGGAGAAGGTGGAGCCGGAGCATCAGCCCCGCGCCTCCGGCACGCTGCGCGTGCACCCGTCCAATTTTTGCCACAAAGGAGGCGAAGGTCGCGAAACTGTGCGGGCGATCGCCCGTACGTTGTTCGCGTCCTCCGCGCCATTCGGCGATTATACCACAAATCCACCGCTCCGTGGTCATGAACTTGACGGGTTTGCCCCCAACCCTCTCGTCTGCCGCTGGCGCGGCAGGCATCCTGCGTGAGAGGCTCCCCTCAGGTTCCCCGCCCGGCCGCCTACTTGGTGCGCCGCCGCACAATGAAGCGATCAGTGCGCTTGTTGTTGCGGGTGCGCACACCGCGCGCCGGCTTGCCCCACTTGGTCTTCGGCGTGCTCATCCCGCGCGGCGCGCGCCCCTCGCCGCCGCCGTGCGGATGGTCCCGCGGGTTCATCGCTGCGCCGCGCACTTCGGGCCGGCGCCCCAGCCAGCGCTTTCGGCCGGCCTTGCCGAGCCGGATGTTCTGGTGATCGACATTGCCGACCTGCCCGATCGTGGCCATGCAATCCAGGTGGACCATGCGCATCTCACCCGACGGCATGCGGAGGGTAGCATAGTTGCCCTCCTTTGCCATCACCTGCGCAGCGGCGCCGGCGCTGCGCACCATGACGCCACCCCGCCCGATCTCGAGCTCGACGTTGTGGACCTGCGTACCGAGCGGGATCGCCCGCAGCGGCATGGCGTTCCCGGGTCGGTTATCGGCATCCGGTCCGCTCATCACCTGGTCGCCGACGCTCAGGCCGATCGGCGCGAGGATGTAGCGCTTCTCGCCGTCGGCATAATGCAGCAGCGCGATCCGGGCGCTGCGGTTCGGATCGTACTCGATCGCCGCGACCCGCGCCGGGATGCCGGTCTTGTTGCGCTTGAAATCGATAATCCGGTACTGCCGCTTCGCCCCGCCTCCACGGTGGCGCGTCGTCACGCGGCCGCGATTGTTGCGCCCGCCGGTCTTGCGCAGCGGCTCGGTTAGCCGCGGCTCGGGCCGCTTCTTGGTGATCTCCTCGAAGGTCGACACCGACATATTGCGGCGACCGGCCGACGTTGGTTTGTAGCGTCGAATACCCATTTCGATCTCCGAGTTCTGAGTTCTAAGTTCTAAGTTCTGAGGTAACCCATACTCAGAACTCCGAACCTGGCGTTTAAACCCCTTCAAACAGCTCGATCCGGTCGCCGGCCGCCAGTGTGACGATCGCCTTCTTCCAATCGGCCTCATAGCCGGATGTTCGCCCGCGCCGCCGCCACTTGCCACGCATGTTCAGCGTGTGAACCTTCGTCACCGTGACGTTGAAGAGCGACTCGATTGCGCGCTTGATCTGCGGCTTGGTCGCATTCCGATCAACCTCGAAGCAGTACTTGTTGTACGTCATCAGGTTGGTGTTCTTCTCGGTGATCAGCGGGCGAATAATGATCTGATGCGGATTCATCTACGCCTCCTCCGCCGTGTCACCCACCGCCGCCGACTCGCCGCGCCCAAGCCAGTGCTCGATCACATCGAGCGATGCCCTGGAGATAAGGATGGTATCGTATTTCAGCAGGTCGATGACGTTCAAATAGTTCGCGAGCAGCGTTTTGACCCTCGGCAAGTTGTTTGCCGAGCGCTCAACATGCTCGTCTTTGCGGTCTAGCACCAGGAGCGCGCTTCCTTCGATCTTCAGCGCCGCAAGCGCAGCGATCATGTCTTTTGTGCGCGGCGCCTCGAAACTGAGCGCATCGACGAAGCGAATCTCATCGGCGGCGAACTTCGCCGAGAGCGCGGAGCGCACCGCGAGCCGCCGCATCTTGCGTGGCATCTGCTGCGTGTATTTGCGCGGGTGCGGCCCGTGGGCGATGCCGCCGCCCTTGCGGTGCGGCGCGCGGATCGATCCCTGGCGCGCGCGGCCCGTCCCCTTTTGCCGATACAACTTACGCGTGCTTCCGGCCACCTCGCCCCGGCCACGCGTGTTGTGCGTGCCGAGGCGCGCGTTGGCGAGCTGGCGCACCATCGCCTGGTGCATCACCGGCACGTGCGGCTCGATGCCGAAGATATACTCGTCGAGTTCCACCGTCCCAATGGTCTCGCCGGCCTGGTTGTACAGCGACGCTTCCATGTTACCTGGCTCCCTTCACTGCCCGGCGAATCATCACCAGGCCGTTGTTCGGGCCGGGCACCGAGCCGCGCACCAGCAACAGGTTCTTCTCCGGCAAGACCTCGACGACCTGAAGGTTCTGGACGGTCACCCGGCGGTTGCCCATCCGGCCGGCCATGCGGGTATTCTTCCAGATCCGGCCAGGGGTCGTGCCCGGCCCGATCGCCCCGGGCGCGCGCAGCCGGTCGCTCTGGCCATGGGTGCGCGGGCCGCCGCCGAAGCCGTGGCGCTTCACGACGCCGGCGAAGCCGCGGCCTTTAGATGTTCCCGTGACATCGACCATCTGGCCCGGGGTGAACAGGTCCGCACCGAGCATCTGGCCGACGGTGTATTCTTCAACATTATCGGCGCGGAACTCGCGCAGGTGGCGCACCAGCACGCCAGCCGCCTTCAGATGGCCGCGCTCCGGCAGCGTCAGGCTCTTCGGGCGCACCGCGCCAAAGCCGAGCTGCACCGCCTCGTACCCATCACGCTCTTGGGTGCGAATCTGGGTCACGACATTCGGCCCGACCTCGATCACAGTGACCGGAATGGCCTGGCCACGGTCGCCGAAGACCTGCGTCATGCCGATCTTGCGGCCTAGCAAACCTTCTATCACAATCACACCTCCACAGCGTGCGGCATCCCGCCGTAGCGGCTGCGTTTTCCTCGGTACTACAGCTTGATCTCGATATCGACGCCTGCGGGCAAATTCAGCTTCATCAGCGCGTTGATCGTCTGCTGGCTCGGATCGAGGACATCGATCAGCCGCTTGTGCGTACGAATCTCGAACTGCTCCTGCGAGTCCTTGTCGATAAACGGCGACCGAATCACGCTGAACTTCTCGATCCTGGTCGGCAGCGGCACCGGCCCCGCGACAAGCGCGCCCGTCCGCTCAGCCGCCTCTACGATCTGGCGCGCCGACTGATCGAGAATCTTATGGTCATACGCCTTGAGGCGGATGCGAACTTTCTGCTTGGCCATAGCTGCTCCTCAACAGGCACCAGAGCCAGGCAGCAGGCACCAGAGCCTCGCTCCTGCCACCTGCTGCCGGCGATCGCGCTTCTAGTCAAGAATCTTATCGACGACGCCGGCGCCGACGGTGCGGCCGCCCTCGCGAATGGCGAAGCGCAACCCCTCCTCCAGCGCCACCGGCACCAGCAACTCCACCGTCATCACCACGTTGTCCCCCGGCATCACCATCTC
>JBHOQX010000030.1:0-62135 GCA_042408595.1 Roseiflexaceae bacterium
TTAAGCACGTGTCGCGCCATTCTGGTGCGCTACGACAAGAAAGCATCGAACTACCTCGGGCTGCTCAAGCTCGCGGGTGCCTTGATTTGGTATCGCCGCTCCGTTCGTCTGGCGGCAACAGAGTTTTGAGATAGTTTCTAAAAGATGACCCGCTCGCAGGCGGCGGTCACCCCGGCCATCAGCAGCACCGGGCTGCTATGGAAGAGCCCGACAGGTGCGCCGGCCGCCCCGCCGGTGACGAAGTCGGTACATTCCTCTGGCACGGTGCTTGACAGGTGCCTTCCTTAATGCTATATTTTAGTTTAAACTAAAATATTTTTTAGAGGTATCATCTCTGCCTGGATCATGAGACCGCCTCATAAACGTTCTGGGGGCGAACCATGCACAACCAGCTCAAGGCTGCGGCGCACCTGGCCGAACCAGGCTGGCGGCGGCCGCGCTCCGGCAACAGCCTTCCTGAAGTCCACGCCTCCGTCCATGTCCCACATAACGGCAGCTTTTGGCGTACCCTGCTCGCCTTCGGCGGCCCCGGGCTGATGGTCGCCGTCGGCTACATGGATCCCGGCAACTGGGCGACCGACCTGGCCGGCGGTGCGCAGTTTGGCTACCTGCTGCTGTCGGTCATCCTGATCTCCAATGTGATGGCCATGCTGCTGCAGCATCTCGCACTCAAGCTGGGCATCGCCACCGGCCGCGACCTGGCGCAGGCCTGCCGCGACGCCTATGCGTGGCCGGTGGTAGTTGCCCTCTGGATACTATGCGAGATCGCGATCGCCGCCTGCGATCTTGCCGAGGTGATCGGCGCGGCGATCGCGCTCAATCTGCTGTTCAGCATTCCGCTCTTCGTTGGCGTGCTGCTGACGGCGTTTGATGTCATCGCGGTGCTCTTCTTGCAGCATCGCGGCTTCCGCTACATCGAGGCGCTGGTCGCCGGGCTGATCGCCGTGATCGCCGGCTGCTTCGTCTATGAACTCGTGGCCGCGCGGCCGGCCGTCAGCGCAGTGCTTGGTGGACTCGTCCCTTCAGCGCAGGTTGTGACGAACCCATCGGCGCTCTACATCGCGATCGGCATCCTTGGCGCGACGGTCATGCCGCACAACCTGTATCTGCATTCCAGCATCGTGCAGACGCGCGCCTATGCGCGGACCGACGCCGGCAAAGCGACCGCGATTCGCTTCGCGACGGCCGACTCGACCATCTCACTCTTGCTGGCGTTCTTCATCAACGCCGCACTTCTGGTCCTCGCCGCCGCAGCCTTCCACGGCACGTCCTATGCGAACGTGGCCGATATCAGCGATGCGTATAAGCTGCTGACGCCGGTCCTCGGCGCGTCGCTCGCCAGCACACTCTTCGCCGTGGCCCTGCTCGCCTCCGGGCAGAACTCGACGCTGACCGGCACACTGGCGGGGCAGATCGTGATGGAGGGCTTCCTTGATATCCGCCTGCGGCCGTGGCTCCGTCGCCTGATCACCCGCCTGATCGCCATCGTCCCGGCGGTGATCGTGACGGCGCTGTACGGCGAGCGCGGCACCGGGCAGCTCCTCATCCTCAGCCAGGTCCTTCTCTCGTTCCTACTGAGCTTCGCTGTTGTTCCGCTGGTCCAGTTCACCAGTGACCGCGTGAAGATGGGGCGTTTCGTCAATCCGCGCTGGCTCAAGGTATCGGCCTGGATCACCGCCTTGATGATCGTTGCGCTGAACCTGTTCCTGCTCCTGCAGACCGTCGCAGGCTGGCAGGCGCGGTAGGCCGCTGGGAACATCGGGCATCGATGCGGGCGTGATGGGATAGCCGCGTCAGGACACTCCTCGTTCGAGCCACACCTCCGCCGGGTTTGTTACCCGATTGTGCCGGTTTCGCTTCCAAGTCGTTCGGCCGGCGCCCGCGCCACGGGCTACACTGGCCGTAGAGCTCCTTCCGCGCGCTATGGCCGCCCTGGATGGCCGGGCACAGCGTGGCGAACGAATTGGAAAGTGATCGTCCATGGACGCCGAGGCCACTCCGGTCCCCTCTTCCGCAGCGCTGCCTGCCGGCAGCCCCGATGGCGCCGCGCTCCAAGAGGCGCTCGAGGCGCAGCGCCGCACCATTGCCGGGCTGCAGGCCGAGCTTCAGCTCCTGCGGTCGGTCGTCGATCACCTCCCGTACGCGGTGTACTGGAAGGATACCGACCTGGTGTACCGCGGCTGCAACCGGCGCTTCGCGAATGATCTCGGCCTGGCGTCGCCGGGGGAGATCGTCGGCAAGACCGATGCCGACCTGCCGTGGCAGCCGGGCGAAGCGGAGCGCTTCGCGGAAGAAGAGCGGCGCATCCTCGCCACCGGCGCCGGCACGTATAACGACACCGAGACGGCGATCTACCCGGACGGCTCGCAGGAGTGGTTCGAAACCCACAAGCTGCCGCTCGTCACGCCTGCTGGGGACAGCGCCGGGCTGCTGATCACCTATATCAACATCACGGCCCGCAAACTGGCCGAGGCCACGGTGCGCGCCCAGGCCGACCTGCTGCAGGAACTCTCCACCCCGGTCATCCCGGTCACGGATGACGTGCTGGTGATGCCGATCATCGGCAGCGTAGATAGCGCCCGCGCCCGCGGCATCCTCGAAACGGTGCTGGAAGAGGTGGTGAATCGCCGCGCCAGTGTCGTGCTGCTCGACATCACGGGCGTCGCGCTGATCGACAGCCAGGTGGCGAACGCGCTGGTGCAGACCGCGCAGGCGGCGCAGCTGCTGGGCGCGCGCCTGATCCTCACCGGCATCCGCCCGGAGGTCGCGCAGGCGATCATCGGGCTGGGGGTCGCGCTGCCCGGCATGGCAAGCTTCAGCACCCTGCAGCAGGGGCTGGCGGCCGTGTTCGGGGAGATCCGGCTACGCGACCGGCGGGGGGCGGCGGGAGAAGCGCTCTAGCCCGAAGCGGCCGATCGGTTGGTCGCTCGCGCCGCGGATGGCGAGGTCGGCCAGGATGCGCCCGATCAGCGTGCCGAACTTGAAGCCGTGGCCAGAGCAGGGCGAAGCCAGAACAATCTGCGGGTACTCCGGGTGCCGGTCGAGGATGAAATCTTCGTCCGGCGTCATTGTGTAGCGGCAGGTCACGCTGTAGAACGGCTCGCCAGCGCACGCTGGCAGCAGCTGGGCGACATAGCTGCGGAGCGCCGCCAGCCGCCCGACATCCACCGCCCGGTCGGTGTCGTCCGGCGCGATCGCCGGCCCGCCGCCGTGGAAGGCGACCTTGACCCCCGGCAGACCGAAGATCGGGAAGCCATATCCCGCCGGCGTGTCGTCGCTGTGGTGGATGAAGATCGGGAAGCGCCCCGGGGCGAACGCCTCAGGGTCGCGCGGCGCGAAGAATGCCACCTGCTCGCGCGTCACCGTCAGCGGCAGGTCCAGGCCGAGCCGCGCAGCGAGCGGGCGCATCCACGAGCCCGCGGCCAGGATCAGCCGGTCGGCGCGATAGCTCGCTACGGCGGTGCGCACCAGCGCTCCGCCCCCATCCGGCGCGATCTCGAGCGCCGGCTCGTTCGCGCGCAACGCCGCGCCATGGCGGCGGGCGGCGCTGGCCAGCGCCGCCAGGCAGCGGTCGGCGTCGAGGATGCCCGCATCCGCCTGGTAGATCCCTAGCGCGCCCTCGGGCGGGTGGAACTGCGGGTAGCGGCTCGCGAGCGCCGCTGTGTCCAAGATCTCGAACGGCACCCCCGCCGCGGCGAGCGTCGCCCGCGTCGCCTCGAACGTCGCCGTGCCGGGCATACCCAGGTCGAGCCCGCCGGTCTGCAGCAGCAGCGCCTCGCCGGTCTCGGCCTCCAGCGCGCGCCAGAGCGGGTAGGCGGCGCGGGCCAGGTGCACATACTCCGGCGCGTGGTAGGCCAGCCGAATGATCCGCGAGTGGCCGTGCGAACTGCCGTTCGTATGCCCGAGGGCGAACTGTTCCAGCAGCAGCGCCCGCCGCCCGTCACGGGCCAGATGCCAGGCGGCGGCGCAGCCCATCACGCCTCCGCCGACGATGATCGCGTCGTAGTGGTTCATGTGATTTTCCTCGAACGACGAAGGACGAATGCGGCCGAGGCTGTCTGGCAATGCCTTCACCGGCGCGACGCGCCGTATTGTAGCACGCTGCGGTATACTGGTGCTGTTCAGACAGCGAAAGGAGCAGCCGCGATGGCGTACGAATTGCTTCCGCCCTACCTGAGCGCATACCTGGACAGCCTGGTGCCGCCGCGCCCGCCGGAGATGCAGGCGATGGAAGCCTATGCGGAGGAGACCCACTTCCCGATCATCGGGCCGGCGTCCGGCCAACTCTGTTACCTGGTGGCGCGGCTGGCCGGCGCACGGAGCGTGTTCGAGCTGGGCTCGGGCTACGGCTACTCGACGGCCTGGTTCGCCCGGGCGGTGCAGGAGAACGGCGGCGGCGTGGTGCACCACGTCGTCTGGGACGCAGAGCTGTCGCGGCGGGCGCGCGGCCACCTGGAGGCGCTCGGCTACGGCGCGATCGTCCGCTACACCGTCGGCGAGGCGGTCGCAGCGCTCCGGGACGCAGACGGACCATTCGATCTGATCTTCAACGACATCGACAAGCAGGCGTACCCCGATTCGCTGCCGGTGATCGCCGCCAAACTGCGGCCCGGCGGTGTCCTGATCGTCGATAACATGCTGTGGCACGGCGGCATCTTCGATCCCGCGGAGCGCTTGCCGAGCGCCGAAGGGGTACGGCGCCTCACGGCGCTGCTCACCCAGGACCCGGCCTGGATCGTCTCGCTCGTGCCGATCCGTGACGGCGTGATGGTGGCGCAGCGGCGAGTGTAAGCAGGAGAGAGGGCCGGCGATCAGGGACCGGGTGGAATCCGCCGCACTGCACGGGGCGCGGTCGCCGCGCCCGACGGCCCATTGGATATCACAGGAGACGAACGATGGAGTTCGAACTGACCAACGAACAACAGATGATCCGCGAGGCGGTGCGCGAGTTCACCGAGCGCGAGATCGCGCCGAGAGCCCGCCATGTCGATGAGACCGGCGAGTTTCCGGCGGAGACCTTCCGCAAGATGGGCGAACTCGGCCTGATGGGGCTCCCCTTTCCGGAGGAGTACGGCGGCGCCGGTGCGGACAACGTCAGCACGGCGATCGCCATCGAAGAGGTGGCCCGCGGCTGCGGCTCGACGGCGCTGGCCTACTCGGCGCACATTGGCCTGGGCAGCGCGCCGATCTTCATGTTCGGCACGGAGGAGCAGAAGCGGCGCTTTCTCACGCCTGCCGCCCGGGGCACATACCTGGCCGCGTTCGGCCTGACCGAGCCGCACGCTGGCTCGGACGCCGGCGCGACCCGCACCACCGCCCGGCTCGACGGCGACGAATGGGTGATCAACGGCGCCAAAATGTGGATCACCAACGCGCCGGTCGCCGGCCATATCATCGTCACTGCTGTGACCGACCCGGACAAGGGCAAGAAAGGCATCAGCGCGATCATCGTGCCGCGCGGGACGCCGGGGATGACATTCGGCAAGCACGAGCCGAAGATGGGCCTGCGCGGCTCGGTCAGCACCGCCATCCAGTTGGAGGATGTCCGCGTGCCGCGGGAGAATTTGCTCGGCGAGCGCGGCAAGGGGTTCGTGCAGTTCCTGCAGGTGCTGGACGGCGGGCGGATCGGCATCGGCGCGATGGCGATCGGGCTGGCGCAGGCCGCCTTCGAGGCCGCGAGCGCCTACGCTCGGGAACGTGAAGCGTTCGGCCGGCCGATCGGCGCGTACGAATCGGTCTCGAATATGATCGCCGATATGGCCGTAGGGCTGGATGCCGCACGGCTGCTCGTCTACCGGGCCGCCTGGCTGAAGGATCAGGGCCGGCCCTACACGCGCGAGGCGGCGATCGCCAAGCTGTTCGCATCCGAAGTCGGCGAGAAGATCTGCCGCGACGCGATTCAGGTCTTCGGCGGGTACGGCTATAGCCGTGAGTATCCGGTGGAGCGCCTGTACCGCGACCAGCGGCTGCTGACGATCGGCGAGGGGACATCTGAGATCTTGCGGATGGTCATCGGCCGAAGCGTGCTCGGCAGCATTGTCGGAAGCTAGTGCCCTGTCGTGTATAATGCGCGTCACGACGGCACATCCACCAGCACAGGGTTTGCGTACTGATATGCACAAGGCGAAGGCGCCAGGTCGTGGGGCGCCGCGATGAGTGGCGCCGTCTCCTCAACCATTGAGCCAGGAACGCTGGACGATGAGACGCTGCTCGCGCGGATCGCAGGCGGCGATAGTACCGCGCTCGAGATTCTGTATGCGCGCTACAGTCGCGTGGTCTACAGCCTGGCGCTGCGCCTGCTCGCCAGTCCGGAACTGGCCGAGGAGGTGACCCAAGAGACGTTCTGGCGCGTCTGGCGGCGCAGCACGCTGTTCCAGCGCTCGCGCGGGCAGGTGGCAGCCTGGATTTTCGGCATCGCGCACAACTTGGCGATCGACGAGCTGCGGCGTCAGCGCGTGCGTCCGGTAGCGGTGTACGATCGAGACGATCAGCCGGTGTTGCGCGAGCGCACCGATGAGCGCGCCGATGCCGCTGCACCAGCGTTGGAGCGCGAGCGGCGCGCCCTGGTCCGCGGTGCACTTGAACAGTTGCCCCCGGAGCAGCGCGAGGTGATCGAGCTGGCCTATTTCAGCGGTCTGGCCCAGAGCGAGATCGCCGAGCGCCTCGGCAGGCCGCTCGGCACCATCAAGACCCGTGTGCGACTCGCCCTGCAAAAGCTGCGCGATATTCTGATGACACAGGGCCTGGAACCGGAAGATATTGGTGATTGAGGCTAATCGGCGCGCCGCAACGCGCCTGGAAAATGGTTATCCCACCTCGATGAGCGAGCATCCTACCGAATCGCTGCCGGCTTTCGTTCTTGGCGTACTGGACGCTGGCGAAGCGATTCGTATCGCCGACCATGTGCGCGACTGCCCGGACTGCCGCAAAGAAATAAGCTCGCTCCTGGAGACGGTCGCACTGCTGCCCTACGCGGCGGAGCCCTATCAGCCGCCGGAGCGGGTGAAGCGGCGACTGATGGCCCGGATCATGGTCGAGCAGCAGGTCGCTAGCGGGTCAGTGCCCCCATTCCGGATGCGCCGCGCCCAGGGTGTGTGGGTGTGGCCGGCATCGTTGCTGGCGCTTGCGCTCGTCGCTGCGCTGTCGTTCGCGCTGCTGGATACACGCGCGCGGCTGAATAGCGCCACCGCCGAGCTGCGCCAAAGCCAGGCTGCGCTGGTGGCGACCCGGACCGAGGTGGCCGTGCAGCAGCAAACGATCGCGCAACTGAACGAAGAAAAACGGGTCGCGCTGGCCTTTATCGCCGCGCCGGAGACGGTTGGACAGACGCTCGTGTCGCAGCCGGGCGGCAACGGGCCGGAGGGCAAGATGTACATGCAGCCCGGCCACAACCGGGTTGTCCTGGTGGTCCACGGCCTGCGCCCACCGCCAAGCGGGAAAACCTATCAGTTCTGGTTCGCCACGCCAGAGCATCAGGTACCGGCGGAGACCTTCACCGTCGGGCCAGATGGCGTGGCCGAGGTGGTGATCGACGCGCCAGCCCCGGCCGATAGCTTTAGCCAAGTGATGGTCACCGTCGAGAACGCCGGCGGCAGCACAACCCCAAGCAAGGAGGTTGTGCTCGCGGCGACGCTGGGCGGGGAGGAGTCAAGAGGATAGCGGATTGAGGATGGGAGATCTCCACCCTCGATCTTCCACCCTCGATCTTCGACCCTCGATCTTCCACCCTCGATCTTCAATCCTCGGTCCTTCATCCGTACTGGTTCTTCAGCCAGGCCCGCCACTCCTGCTCGAACTGGGCGAAGCTGACGCCGAACGCCTGCTGAAAGGCGCGATCGTAGTCCTGCTCTTTGTCGTAGGCGCGTACGAGCGTCCAGAAGCTATCTATCCCGCCATACCGCTCGACGATGTAGCGCACGAGCGATGCGGCGTACCCGTAAGCCAGTGGCTTGAAGCTACTATCCTCGTTCGCGTAGAAATTGGTCAGGTCGCGCGGATTCAGCGGGTTCTCGGTGTCCTTGATCGGAAGCCACCTGTCGGCGCGCACCGCCTCCGGTACTCCCCAGTAGGCATCGGTCTTGTCGCCCTGTGCGACGTACTCCGCTAACCCTTCCGACATCCAGTCGGTCATGCGGGCGATCGGGACGAATGCCTTGTCGTTGACAAGGTGGGTATATTCATGCGTCAGGGTCGGCAGCAGGTCGGCCTGCCAGCCATCGTCAGCCTTGTAGCCACCGAACAGATACGTCCCCGGCGTATAAATATAGATGCGCGGCGGCAGACCGGCGCGGCTACCGCGATCGTAGTAGGCCGCCGCATTCGGCGATCCGCCTGGCTGGAGCCCATACGATGGCATGACATAGACCAGCGCCTTCTCCGATGGCAGTTTGCCCAGCTTCGCTTTGACCGTGTCGCGTGCCTGTTCCATCAGCCGCTCGATCTCGCGGTTGACATCATCGGCCCACGGGTAGGTGTAGTAGGTGAAATTCTCGCTTTGGGTCGTCTGGCGCTTGCCAAGCTCGGCCTCGGTCGGCTCGGTGATCACCAGTCGGTCCCCCTCGAGACGCATCGGCCAATCGTAGGCGATCTCTCCGGCGCGGATGTGGGCGATAAACAGATCGCCCCGGCTCGTCACGCGTTGGACGATGGCGCCATCGCGCAATCGTCCGAGCCCATAGCGGAACCGGGTCTCGACCAGCCGCCGGAAGGGTGGGTTGCGCTGATCGACAGCCTGGCGCAGCAGCTCGGCGTCGCCGCTGGCGAAGGCGCGGGCGTACAGGTCCACGGTTGCCTGTGCGCGCTGTTTCAGCTCCTCCGGCGCAAGTCCGGCGGGCGCAGCGGTCGGCAGCGGCGTGGTAGCGGCGGGCGCAGTGGTTGGCTGCGGGGTCGCCTGTGCGGCCGGTGCGGTCGTCGGCTGCACCGTCGGGGCAGCGGTCGGCTGGGCCGCAGGGGTCGGGCCGCCACAGGCGGCAAGCGCTGCGGCCAGCAACGCACCGGGTATCAGGATTGCAAGAGACCGGGTTCCGAGATGCTGAGCCATGACTGATCCCTCTGAATGCAGGATGTGGTCGCGCGATCGGCGCGATGGTACCAGAGCATTTCTAGGTGATAGGTGTCGCCTTCAAGCGTTCGCTCGCATGCCGCCTTCAGGCGGCACTCCAGTGGGGGTTTTGTGAGATACGTCCTCTGCCGATGGGGCCGAAGGACCCGCAGCCCTCACATCTTTTCTCGTTTCGCTAGCCCCGATCGCTATCGTACCACACCTACCATACCATTGAGAAATCGGCCGCAGGACTCTCACCAAACCTTTATGCATCCTGCTACAATATCCACCGCCTAGACATACGGGTGTTCTACAGCATTGCGTGGCAAGGGGTAGGTCTATGGCCCTGCGTTCGATTCCACGGGGCTTGCCGCCCGGCACGGTGCGTCTCGCCGGCGGGCTGGCCTGTCTTGGCGTCGCCGCGCTGGCGGTGCTAGAAGCGCCATCATGGTGGCTCTTTGTGCTGGCGCTCGGCGCCACGGAAGGCGGCCACATCCTGGCGTTAGCGGCGCTCGGGTTCGCCGCGCCGCTCGGCCGGCCATCGCGCGGCAGGCGGGTCGGCGTCTTCGGCCTGGCAGCGGCGCTGCTGGCGCTGAGCCCGATGATCCGGGCGGCCCGCTATGCCGCGAGTGTTCCAGCGCGGCTGGAGGCCGCGTTTGGCCCGGCGGCGCCAGGGATGGCGCGGCAGGCTCCTTTGACCGCGGCCGACCTGGTGCGCGGCGCGCCGGCGAGCGGATTCCGCCAATCGACCGTGATCTATCGTGTCGTGGATGGGGTAGAACTGCCGCTTGAACTCTACCGGCCGGCAGATGATCGCCCTCCCGCGCCTTGCGTCGTCGTGTTTCATGCCGGCGCCTGGCAAAGCGGCAGCCGGCTGGATTGCCAGGCGCTCAGCCGTTACCTGGCCGTGCGCGGCTATGTCGTCGCTTCGGTGGACTACCGGCTCCTGCCGACCTACCGTTTTCCCGCGCCGCAGGAGGATGCCGCGGCGGCGCTCGCCTATCTGCAGGCACACGCCGGCGAGCTGGGGATCGACCCGCAGCGTTTCGTCCTGGTTGGCCGTTCGGCCGGCGGACACATCGCGCTGCTGCACGCCTACACCGCCCACGACCCGGCGATCCGGGGCGTGATCGCGCTCTACCCGCCGGTCGATATGTATCTGGGGCACACCTACCCGTGCCGACCCCAAATTCTCGACTGCCATGCGCTCGGCGAGCAGTACCTGGGCGGCAAGCCGTACCAGGTTCCTGCGACCTATGCCGCAGCGACGGTGACGAACCACATCGGCCCGGACACCCCGCCGACGCTCCTCATCCACGGCAGCCGCGATGAGGTGGTGGACGCGATCCACAGCCGCATCCTGGCGGCGCAGCTGGCCCGGGCCGGGCGTCCGCATCTACTGCTGGAGCTGCCCTGGGCGACGCACGGCATGGATTATATCTTCAACGGGCCGGGTGGCCAGATCAGCACCTATGCCATCGAGTGGTTCTTGGCGTCCGTCGTCGGCGAATCAGGCAGCGTGCGCAGCGCCTCAACCGCCTGCTGCTCGTAATCTGGCTCGTGCGGCAACGTGACCACCGATGCATCGGGCTGCCCTTAATCTGCACCACGGGCCTGCCCGCGGGGTTGTCTTCGAGCACCGGCCAGCGGACGTGCAGGTCGTCATCCACCTCCAGGCCACGAGCGCCCCGCCTGGCGCCGGCTTCGTCGCGCACGGGGGGTGCCGCGCCGCACCACCGCCGGATCGGCGAGCTTGTCGACCAGCGTTCCCTGGCGGGTGCGAGCCAGGTCGGGCGGCGGGGCACCAGCGATGGTTGGGGCGTCGCACTCGAGCGCCGCCTCGCCGGGGCGCAGCCAGCCGGCGGAGACGGAGCGGTCGCCATCCGCATCGATGATCAGATGGTCGAGCCGGCTGGTCGTCGGGTTGAGCACCATGCCGACAAGCGGCAGGCGCTTGCCGCCGCTGTGCAGGATGGCGCTCCCAAGCCCGCGTTCACCTCGCATGGTGACCGCCTGCTACCCGGTCAAACCGTCCTGCGCCTCCTGGCCTCCGCTGCGTGGCACAAGATAGGCCATGCGCAGGACCGCGCCCGGCACGCGGTATAATGCGTGCATGCAGTTTCGTACCGTCCTGCAGCGCGGCAGCCGTGCGGTCCGCGACTTCGCCCGCCCCGCCAGCATCGAACAGCAGAACGTTCGCAGTGTGCTGATCGACGGCGCAGGGGTCGGCCTCGTCGCCGGGGTGTCCACCTTTCTGCCGGTCTTTCTGGCGCGGCTCGGCGCATCGCCGTTCACCGTGGCACTGCTCACGGCGATGCCGGCGGTCACCGGGATTCTCCTGGCGATCCCGGTTGGGCGCTTCCTGGAGCGGCAGCCGAATGTCGTGCCCTGGTACTCGCGCTCGCGGATCTGGGTGCAGGGCTCGGTCGCGCTCACCGGCCTGGTGCCGTTCTTCTTCCCGCAGGCGTTCGCGTCGATTCCGATCATCATCATCTGGGCGATCGCCACGGTGCCGCAGACGGTCGTCAATATCGCGTTCACGGTGGTGATGGGCGCGGTCGCCGGGCCGCGCGGGCGCTACTATCTGATGAGCCGGCGCTGGTCGATCATCGGGGCGACCTCCGCAGCGACGGTGGCGGTCGTCGGGGCGGCGCTCGACCAGGTGCGCTTCCCGCTCAACTACCAGCTCGTCTTTATCGCCTCGTTCATCGGTGGGATGCTCAGCTACGTCTTCTCGAGCCGCATCAGCATCCCCGACAACGATCCGACGCCACCCGAGACAGCCGCTGCACGCCCGTGGCGGGAGCGCCTGGCCGATACCGCCGCGGCGCTGCGCGAGAACGGGGCGTTCAGCCGCTTCCTCGGCAGCCAGTTCGTCTTCCGCTGCGGCCTGACGATGACACTGCCGCTGTTTCCGCTCTACTGGGTACGCGAGGTCCATGCGTCGGATTTCTGGATCGGCCTGATCAATACTGTCAACAGCGGCGTGCTGCTCGTCGCCTATTTTCTGTGGGCTGTGATCTCGCGTCAGCGCGGCAACGTTGTCGTGCTGCGGGCGAGCAGCCTCGGTCTGGTCTTCTACCCCCTCTTCACGGGGTTGACGCACGACGTCTGGCCGCTCGTCATCTACGCGGCGTTCGCTGGGGTCTTCGCTGCCGGGATCGACCTGGTGCTGTTCGATATCCTGCTGGGCACGTGTCCGCAGGAGCATACCGCCTCCTATGTCGCGCTCTATCAGTTGACGATCTATGTCGCCACGCTGGTGGCTCCGCTGGCCGGCACGGCGCTGGCCCAGGCGGTTGGCTACGCGCCGGCGCTCTTCCTGGCGGCCGGGCTGCGCTTCGCCGGCTTTCTGCTGTTTGTACTCCTGGGCGTGGGAAAGAAGTGATGAGCCGCACGAGATCGTTTTTCTCCTGCGATTCTGGTGTACTATATGCGCGATACGTTGTATCAGACGAGGCACGCCATGATCGACCCGGCGATTGTCGGAACGACCTTTCCACCCTTTCAGTACGCGGTGGAGCGCAGCAAGATCCGCGAGCTTGCCGCAGCCCTGGGCGATCCGAACCCGATCTACCGCGATGTCGAGGCCGCCCGCGCCGCCGGCTATCCCGACCTGCCGGCCCCGCCGACCCTGCCGACACTCTTCAGCTTCTGGGCCGAGCCGCCGCTGCTCAGCCGGCTGGAGACGCTGGGCGTGGACCTGCCGCGGGTGCTGCACGGCGAAGAGGAGTATGAATACCGCCGCCCGGTCTACGCCGGCGACACCATCACCGGCACCATGACTGTCACCAATGTACGCGCCCGGCGCGGGATGGAGTTTCTCTCGCTGGAGACGACGTATGTGAATCAGCACGGCGAAACGGTCGTGATCGCGCGGACGCTGATGATTGTGCGGGCGGTTGCATAAAGGGCCGGAGCGTCAGATGTTGGACGGACGCATTCGTCGCGCTGACGGTCTGATAGCTAACCGTTAGACGGCTCCCAGGAGCATCCGATGCCCCTTCTTTATGAAGATCTTGAGATCGGACAGGCGCTGCCGGCGCTGACGGCCGGCCCGCTGACACACAACCAGTTCGTGCGCTACGCCGGCGCGTCCGGCGATTTCAACCCCCTGCATACCGACCCGGCGTTCGCCCGGGCCGCCGGGCTGGATGGGGTGATCGCCCACGGCATGCTGGTGATGGGGATCGCCGGGCGGCTGCTGAGCGATGCGTTCGGCCCGGAGGCGCTGCGGCGCTTCGGGGTGCGCTTCAAGGGCATGACCCGCCCCGGCGACACGCTGACTGTCACCGCGCTGGTGAAAGAGAAGCTGGAGGTCGCGGGCGAGGCGCGCGTCCGCGGCGAGATCCAGGCCGCCGACCAGTCAGGTGAGGTCAAGCTGGCTGGTGTCTTCGAAGTGGCGCCACGCCGGCGGGCGTAGTTGGTGGCGTGTATGGGTCCAACTGTCGCGTTGGGTGGCTCCCTCGCGCTGCACACTGAATGCTGAACAAGCATGGATTTTGGCTTCACACCCGAGCAGGAGGCGCTGCGCGCCGAGATCCGCGCCGAGCTGGCCGGGCCGCGCGCTCAGGCGTTGCTGGCAGAGTTGCGCCGCCGGCCGCTCGGCGCGGAGCGCCACTCGCCGGAGCTGTATCGCCTGCTGGCCGAGCGCGGCTGGCTGGCGATCCACTGGCCGACGGCCTATGGCGGCGGCGGCAGGAGCGAGATCGAGGCCGGGATCGTTGTCGAGGAGGCCGTGCAAGCCGGCGTGCCGATGTTCGCCTATGGCCTGACGGTCAGCATCTTCGGCGCGTTCCTGCTGCTCGCCGGCACCGAGGCGCAGAAGCAGCGCTTCCTCCCGCCGATCGCCCGCGGCGAGCTGATCTGCAACATCCTCTATACCGAGCCGGACGCCGGCTCCGATCTGGCCGCGCTGCGGACCCGCGCCACGCCCGACGGCGACGGCTTCCGTATCAGCGGCACAAAAATCTTCAACTCGGTCGGCCATCTCGCCGGCTACGGCCTGGTTGCCGCCCGCAGCGACCCGGACGCGGCGCGCTACAAGGGCATCTCACTGTTCCTCGTGCCGATGCGCGACCCGCGGGTGCGGGTGAATCCGATGCGCACCATGGCCGACGAGCCCTTCAACGAGGTCGTGCTGGATGAAGTGTTTGTCCCGGCGGATCATCTCGTCGGCCCGTTGCACGGCGGCTGGCCGCTGCTGAACCAGGCGCTGGCGGTGGAGCGCAACGGCCTGCTGATCGCCGCCGAAGCCGGGCGTTGGCTGGCGCTGCTCGTCGCGCACCTGCGCGCCACGGGCCGCCTGAATGATCCGGCGGTGCGGCAGCGCGTCGGCGCACTGATGGAAGAAACGGCGGCGGCGCGGCTGCTGGCCTGGCGGGTGGTCGGCTTACAGGCCCAGGGCGTGGTGGACGATGTGCGCGCGGCGATGGCCAAGTGGTATGCTGGCGAGCTGGCGAAGCGGCTGACACACGCCGCCGGCGACCTGCTCGGGCTGCCGGCCGGGCTCAATCGCCTCGATCCGGCGGCCCCGCTCGATGGCGAGTTGGAGGCGGCCCACCGCTGGGCACCGGCCTGGGGCATCGCCGCCGGCACGAGTGAGATCATGCTCTATCTGATCGCCGCGCGGGCGCTCGGCGCGGGGCGATAGACCTCTTTACAGCGGACACCGTTCGCGAGCGCCACACGAGCCAGGGGAAAATTCCCCTCAACCGAACGGCCGTTTTATGCGTATAATAACTGTGGATTACATCCAAACCAAGGGAGGAGGAGGGATATGTCATACCTACCGACGACGTCGGCCCAGACGACCGCGCTGCAGCGTGGCGTGATGAGCCAGATCTACCTGTGGATGACGGCAGGCCTGCTGGTGACCGGCGCGGTTGCGTCCTGGACGGCTACTTCGCCGGGGATGATCAACCTGATTTACGGCAACCCGTTCATGATCTGGGTGCTGCTGATCGGGCAGATCGTCATGGTGGTCGCGCTGGGCGCCGGGATCATGCGGCTCTCGACCGGCGTCGCGACGGCCCTGTTCCTGGCGTACGCCGCCCTGAACGGGCTGACGCTCTCGTCGATCTTTCTGGTCTACAGCCAGGAGTCGATCGCGCAGACATTCTTCGTCACCGCCGGCACGTTCGGCGCGATGAGCCTGGTCGGCTACTTCACCAAGGCCGATCTGAGCGGGATGGGGCGATTCCTTATCTTTGCGCTGATCGGACTGGTGATCGGCTCGATCGTCAATATCTTCTGGGCTAACTCGACGCTCTACTGGATCATCACCTACGCCGGCGTGCTGATCTTCGCCGGGCTGACGGCCTGGGATACCCAGAAGTTGAAGGTGCTGAGCCAGCAGGCGCGGGATGAACCGACCGCCCGTCGCATTGCGCTCCTCGGCGCCCTGACGCTGTATCTGGACTTCATTAACCTGTTCCTGTTCCTGCTGCGCATCTTCGGCGGCAGCCGAAACAATTAGCGGAGGCCGTGGCGCTGCGGCTGGGGGCGCCGTCTCCTACGCGGCGACGACTTGGTTGCGCCCGGCGGCTTTTGCCGCGTACAGGGCGCGGTCGGCGGCGCGCAGCAGGGCGGCAGCCTGCTGATCGAGGGGGGTAGTCGCCGTGGGAACACAGCACGCCACGCCGACTGAGACCGTCGTCCGTATCGTCTCGGGCAGCCCCGCGAACGCCGCACGCCACTGCTCCGCCCGGTCCTGCGCTGTGGCGAGCGGCGTACCCGGCAGCACCACGACAAATTCTTCGCCGCCGTACCGACATGCCGCGTCGCTCGCGCGCGTCTCGCGGCACAGCACTTCCGCCAGCCGGCGCAGGAGCGCATCGCCCGCCTGGTGGCCGTGGGTGTCGTTCAGGGCCTTGAAATTGTCCACATCCAGGATCACCAGGCTTACCGGCTGGCCATCGCGAGCGGCGCGTGCCAGTTCGCGGACCAGCGTCTCCTCCAGGTAGCGCCGGTTAAACAGGTCGGTCAGCGGATCGCGGATAGCCTGCTCGCGGAGCGCTGCCTGCACTTGCTCGGCCTCGGCGCGCCGCGCCTGCAACTGCTTGTTGGCCGCCCGGAGCGCCTGCTCGGCGGCGTGCCGTTCCGTCACGTCCCGCAGCAGAACGGCCCACGCGGCCTGGCTGTCGAGCGGCACGGCGCGGCCCTCGATCACCCGTGCAGGCGCCCCGGGCCCATGTATCTCG
This sequence comes from Roseiflexaceae bacterium, assembly GCA_042408595.1. Taxonomy (GTDB): domain Bacteria; phylum Chloroflexota; class Chloroflexia; order Chloroflexales; family Roseiflexaceae; genus JBHOQX01. The sequence continues at coordinate 16,246 of JBHOQX010000030.1, forward strand.
ATCTCCCCCGCCCGCTGACCTCGGCACGCAGCCGCCAGCGCCGGCCAGGCGGCCAGAGCGGCTTCGGCATGGTGCCCGATGAGTGCGGCAGACGAGGCACCGAGCAGCGCCAGCGCCGCCGGGTTCGCATCCGCCAGGCGACCCGACGCGTCAATCACCAGCACCCCGTCGCTTAGCTCGTCGAAGAGCCGGTGGCGTGCGCACAGCGTTCGGCGCCGCCACCGTCCGACCGAATCCAGCAGCCCAGTGATCGCGTCGGCGACCGTCCAAGCAGCTGGCGGCGCGCCGGGCGTCCGTCCATACCTCAGCACAGCCGCCAGCAACGCGCCGGCGGCAACAACAAACAGCAGTGGCAATGTAAAACCCGGTGGTTGCAACATCATCATCACGAATGTCATCAGCGCATGGCCGCCAATAGCCATATCGGCTATACTGTACGCTGTTTCCCGGCGCTCGTTTCACGGAAACAGAGGGCGGAGATGAACATTCGATTAACGGCTGACCACCGTGCGCTACGCGAGACGCTCGACCGGCTGCTGGCCGAGCGCTGCCCGCTGTTGCGGGTACGGGCGCTGGAGGCCGGCGCCGGGCACGACCCGACCGTGTGGGCGGAATTGGCCCGTGTTGGCGCGCTCGGGCTACTGGTGCCGGAAGCGCGGGGCGGATCTGGCGGCACATTCCTGGAGGCGGCGCTCTGCTGCGAAGCCTTTGGCGCCGCGCTCTACCCGTCGCCGTTCATCTGGTCGTGCGTCGTCGCCCCGTTTCTGCTCGTACAACCCGGCGCGGAGCAGGCGGCCGCCGCCTGGCTGCCGCGGGTGGCGACCGGCGAGGCGATCATCACCCTGGCCGACGACCGCGCGCATGTATTCGATGCTGCCCGCCCGACGTTGCAGCCGGAGCGCGGTGGCTGGCGGCTGTCCGGCACGGCGCAGTTTGTCGAGTACGCGCCGCTCGCCGACGCGCTGCTGGCCGCAGCGGAGGGGCCGGAGGGACCGGCGCTGCTGCTGATCGCGCCAACCCCCGCGGCGCTAACGATGGAGCGGCGACATGAGATCAGCGGCGGGCAGTACTATCGCGTAGTGTTTGATGCGGCTGCCCCTGCCGGCCAGGTGCTCCCGGTCCCCTGGACGTCGCTGGAGTCGGCCTACGACCGAGCGCGGATCGCCCTGGCGGCGCGCATGGTCGGCGCAGCGCAGCGGGTGTTCGATCTCACCCTCGGCTACCTGCGCGAGCGCAGCCAGTTCGGCCAGCCGTTGATCACCTTTCAGGCGCTCAACTTCCGGCTTGCCGCGCTGCTGACCAAGATCGATGCCGCACGGCTGCTGGCCTACGAGGCGGCCTGGCGGATCGACGCCGGCCAGCCGCTGGCGCACACGGCGCTGCTGGCGAAGGCGCGCGCCGCCGAGGTCTACCGGGAGATGGCTGCCGAGGCGATCCAACTCCACGGCGGCTTCGGTTTCACGGAAGAGGCCAACCCGCAGCTCTTCTACCGTCGAGCCGCCGTCGAGGCGTTCCTGCTCGGAACGCCAGCCGCGCTGCGCGAGCGCGCTGCGGCGTGATCGGTCGCGGGGTTCTTGAGGGCCCGCGTGGGCGAGGTTTGGCGGGGCGAAGACCCGCCAAACCTCGCCGCTGCGTCCGCCCTGCCAGGTAAGAGCCGCTATAACCACAACACCGCAACGCCCCGTGTCGCCGTTGACACGGGGGTTCGCGGTTCCTGGAAAGCTACGGCCGGCCGGATGGCTCGCCGTGGGGCGCGGGCGGCACGAAATCGTAGTTCGGGTTGCGGCCGACCTCGCGCTGCGTACTGGTGGTCTCGCCGCCCTGCGGAAGCCCGAGCGATCGATTGCTCTCGAAGGTCTGTGGCGGCGACGACGGCGCAGCAGAGGAAGGCTTCGGTGCGTGGTACGACGCCGAGGACGGCTCCAGCGGAGCTTCACGGTAGAAGCTCTGCGCCGGTGGCCGGCTCGACCCGCTCCGTAACCGTTCCATCTCCTGGTGCAGCGCCGGTATATTCTGGCGCACCACGTCGCGCACCAGGCCGATGACCGAAGCGACAGCGGCGCCCTTCAGCATTTCGAGCTCGTCGTCGAACTGCTCTTTGATGTGATCGAGCAGGCCCGGCGCCGCCGCGCGCTGAGTGGACAGCATATGGCTGCTCGATCGCCGCTCTGCCGGCTGCTCCTCGTAATAGCGGTGCGCGAGACCTGGCCGCCGCTCTGAGGGGCGCTCGTCATCATCGTCGCCGCCCAGGCTGCCAAACGCGTACCCGGCGAGGAACGTAACGCCGAGGGCCATCCAGGGGTGCTGGCCGACCTGGTAGCGCACATCGACCGTGCGCTTCACTGCCGTTGTCGTATCCTCGATCGTCCCGCGAATCGTCTCTTCGATCTGATGTAGCTTGTCGCTCATCGATCCGCGGATCTCCTCTATGTCTTGTCGGATTGGTTCGGTTCCGCTATCCATGCGATATCCTTTCGTACGCTCTCGATTGTTTCCCATGGCACAGGGTCGATCTGCTGCATACGCTTAATTCCAGTGCGCAATGCCACCCCACCGATCACGGCAAAGACCACGCCGACGATCAAGAACGACAACCAGAATGGCAGGCCAAGGGCCTCATGCAGCACGTAGACCAGCACGAAGGAAAGCAGGATGCTGGCAAGTGTGGCCGCTCCGACGCCGACGCCGATCGCCACGGCGCCTTGGCGCGCCTTGCCGAGTTGCGTGTTGATCTCGGCCCTGGCGAGATCGATCTCGCGCCGCACCAGAAGCTGCGCATCGGTGATAAGGCCGCCCACCAGCTCAGCAAGGCGGGGCTGCTCCAGGTCAGCGTGGGCCTTGGCCGCGCCAGCGCGCTCGTCCGCCGCTGATGGGCCAGTGGGCGCCGGTACGCTTGCCATAGGTTACCTCCGGAACGCCCGCGCGAGCAAGAAGCCGGCGCCAAATCCGATCAAGAGCGCCTCGATCGGATGGTCGCGGATCATACGCTCCAGGTCGCTGCGCACCTGCTGCAGATCCGCCTGCTGCAGATAGCGCCCGCTTTTCTCCAGCGCATCTGCCGCCGTTGTCGCCACATCGCCAAGCGCCCCTTCCGGCGCCTTCTCGCGCACGGTGCTCGCCAGGCGCTCGACGTGCTCCCCGGTGGCCGTCATGGCCGAGTCGACCTTCTCGGCTGCGGTATCGAGCACCTCGCCCGCCTTCTGCTTCGCGGTATCGACAAGCTCGCTGGCGTTCGCGTTGCGTAAAGTGTCCGCCGCTTCACGGGCTGCATCGCTCAGCCGATCGCTGGTGTGTTCGATACTCTGCGCGGCGCGATCGGCGGCGTTCGCCGCCTGATCCTGGGCACGCTCCGTCGCGTTGGTGAGCGTGTTTTGGTTCTTCGGGTCCACGGGCGATCTCCTTTCATGCTCCCTGATAGCCGAATAGTTGGATGCTCCCTGTTGAGCAAGCGGCGTGCCATGATAGGCGGCGCCGGATGGCCCGCCGGGTCCGCAAAAAAGGCTGCGAACCCTGTTCGCAGCCCTGGGGTAGTGGTACAGAGCGCGGCGCTCCGTTGAACCGCGCGGAGAACAGGAGCGCGGGGGCGGCCCTGAGGCCGGCCTCCACGCCGTTCGTCCCCGGCCTAGCCGCGGCGCCGCGACACGCCGAGCGCCAGGCCACCGCCCAGCAGCAGAATGAGCGCGATGCCCAGGAACAGCCAGGGCGCGGTCGCGTCGCCGCCGGTGCGCGGCAGCGTGCCGGGCGTGGCCGTCGCACCCGTCGCGGTCGCGGCCGTGGTGGCAGCGGCCGTCGCCGCCGTCGTTGCAGCCGCGGTTGCGGCGGTGGTCGCGGTCGCGGCGGCGGTCGCGGCGGTGGTCGCGGTCGCGGCCGTCGTGGCGGCGGTGGTGGCAGCGGCTGTGGCGGTCCCGGTACCGGTGACCGTGGCGGTTTCTGTGCCCTGCAGCGGTGCGGCCGTCGCCGGAACTGCCGCCGTCGGCGCGATCATGAACGCCAGCGTCAGTACCGCGGTGACCGCGATGACGATACATGCTGCTTTCCGCATACGACCCTCCTTTTGTTTCTCCGGCGGCCCACGTCGGGCCGCCATCCCACACCGGCGGAGCGAGCCAGCATCGATGCGCTGCCTCAACTCCCGCGCCCCATCCGGCAAGATGCGTGCCGTGCATATGAACATAGCCGCTCAGGAAGAGAAGACTTTTCTCTTCCCCGTCGAGCGGCTGATGCGATTCTTGCTGATGGCGGCGCATCTGGGGCCAGAGCCGCGAAGGAGGTCAGGGCCAGGGAACGCAGGGCTACGCCCGGCGCATACGCTGGACCAGTCGTTAGTCCCCTGGCGCAAGCTGGCGCTTCGTGGCGGCCAGCCGGTCGTAGTTGAGGCGAAAGAGGTCGAGCACCGCTGGAATATCCTCTTCTCCGCGGATGTAGCAGCTGACCCAGCCGGTCTCAGGGAGAACATGGTGCGGCACGGCGCGCCCGGCGGCGACCAACTCCTTGCGCATCGCGACGGGAAACGGCAGGTCGGCGAGGGAGCTGCCGTGCAGATGGCCGATCTCGTGGTTATTGAACAGGAACTCGACGCCGCCGAAGCGATGCGGCCGGGCGGTCACGCCCGGCCAGCTCAGCAGCGCCGCCTCAATAGCGGCTGCAACTGTGGTCATCGCCTACCTCTGTACGCTTAGTCGTCGAACCGCTCCGGCTCCAGCCGCAGCTCGATCAGGGTCACCACCACCAGCCCGACCAGGGCCGCCAGGCTGGTACGAATACCAAGGCCGAGCAGGTCGGCCCCCGCGGTAGCCCGCCAGTAGATGAGGGCGAAGCCGGCGACCGCCAGCGCCCAGACCAGCCACAATGTCAGCCGGAGCCCGCCCACACCCGTGTCCGTGCGCGCCTGTGTTTCCGTCGTCTCGATAACCTTCTGCAGCATAGGAGCCTCCAGCGCAAGACACTGACATTGACGTTAACGTAAGACCTTGGGCAACAAAATTATCCGGCCGACTGCGCTGCGGCGATGACCTGCTCGATGCGCGCAATATTGGCGCGCAGCTCCGCGCGGAACGCTTCGAGGGCGGCGATGCGCTCCTCGGTATCGGCCAGGTGTGCCTGCAGAATCTCCAGCACGCGTCGCTTGCCGCGCAGCCCGGTCGGGTCGTCGCAGTAGAGCGGGAGCACCTCGCCGATCTCCTCAAGACTAAGGCCGAGCTGCTTCAGCGCGTCGATCTTCTTCAGCCGGGCCAGCTCGGCGTCCGAGTAGTAGCGGAAGCCGTGGCCTTCACGCTCGCACGGGCCGAGCAACCCGAGCGCCTCGTAATACCGGATCGTTCGTGGCGTGACCCCGGCCAGCTCGGCGAACTCGCCGATCCGCATCTTGTCATGCATGGCTTGATGAGACCTTAACGTTAACGTCAAAGTGAGTATACGCTATTGCGCCAGATGTGTCAATAGGTCGCACGACGGATGCAGGCGGGACGATCGGTCATCGGCGCTCATGCCGGCGGGGCGCGGCGCTTCGCGACCCGCGCGGTGGTCGTTCGCTTCCGCGCCGGCGGCACGACCTGCAGTGAATGCCAGACCTCGCGCGGCGTCCCGCCCCGCAGCCGCCGGTGGATGTAGAGGAACCAATCGCGCGCCAGTGCGGAGACCGGCGCGGCGAGGATCGCGCCGAGCAGCCCGAACACCGAGCCGAACATGATCAGCAGCACGGTCAGGATCGCCGGGTGGATATTCACGGCGTCCCCGGTGATCTTCGGCACCAGCAGGCTATTTTCGAGTTGCTGGACGATAAGGTATACCGCCACGACCGCCACCGTCGTCCATAGCGGGTCGGGCGAAAAGAGCGCCAGCAGCACGCCGGGAATGGCGCCGAGGATGGGGCCGATGTACGGGATCAACTCCGTGATCCCCGCGAAGATTGCGAGCAACAGAATGTAGCGTGTCTCGAAGCCAAACAGCCGCAGGACGAGCAGCCCGATCGCCACTAGCGCGCCAACCGTCGCCCCTAGGAGGAGCTGGCCGCGCAGGTATCCACTGACCGTCTGGTCGAACAGCCGGACCATATTCCAGACATCGTCGCGCCACCGCGGGCTGACCATACGGTTGACCAGCCGGATGCCGTCATACTTGATGCTCCAAAGCATGTACAGCCAGAACGGGATAACGACGAAACCGAAGATGAAAAAGATGAACGATACTATCTGTCCGGCAACGCCGGCGAGCCATGCGGCGGTGTTGGTGATGATGCTCTGCAGGTTGGCGTTGAGTTGAGTCCGTAGCCGCTCCAGCGCCTGGTCCGCGATCCCACGGATGGTGGACGGCACGTTGGTTTCGTACCAAGTGACTAACCGGGCGAAATTCACCCGCAGATCATCGTACGATGGCAGGTTCGCATAGAGCTGCACGAGCTGCTGGGCGATCACGGGCACGGCGAAGAGGATCAGCCCGATGACCACGCCGAGTACGATCAGCACGCCCAGCGCAGCCGCGACGCTCCGCGGCAGGTAGCGGGAGAGCCAGTTGACCAGCGGCAGGAGCAGGTAAAAAATCACCAGGCCGATCAGGAACCAGGTGAGCGACGACCACGACGCCCGGATCAGCCAGAGGATCGCCCCGATGGCGATCAGGATCAGCGCCCAATCGGCCAGGATGCGCCAGGGCGGCATGCGCCAGCCGCGGCGCGGCGGGCCGGGCGGCGGCGCGCTGGTGGCGGGCAGTACATTCATCGGCGGCGCGTCCGACATCACTTTGTTCCTCTCGTGGCGATTGTCGCCACAGTATACCACCGCTGCAGCGCGTCGACAGAGTCGCGGCGTGCGCTAGCGTTGGCTCGATCTCCACAGAAGCCACGTGCAAGATTGAGGCCAATACGGCGACAGCTGTGGCCCCGAACACCTACGCGCTGCGCACAAGTGGATATGTCTGCTGATCTGCGCCGATCCGGCACAGATTCTGGCACGACCCACCGGGGCCGCTTGCGCCGCCGAAGCGCAGAGACAACCGGCTGATACAGTCGTGTAGCGCGGCAATACGAAGGGGCGTTCCAGCGAACGCCCCTCGCGTCACGTGTGTCGTTGGCACCGGTATGGCCGGCCGCTACGCTTCGACGACCTCGATGTTTTCTTTCCCGCCGTAGATCGTCCACCACGGCTTCGCGCCCTTGGCGAGCACCTCGTTGAGCGCCGTGATGTTCTTCACGCCGCGATCCTCCAGCCAGGCGACCAGCGCGTCGTACCCTTCGCGGGCATAGACCGGAATCCCGTCCTGCCAGGTCGCCCGGCCACAGAGCACGCCGGAGAAATTCGTGCCGGCTTCGGCGGCCAACTCGAGCGTCTCACGGAAGACCTCGTCGCTCACGCCGGCGCTGAGGTAGATGAACGGCTTACTGGCGGCGCTGGCGGCAGTGCGGAAATGCTCCATCGCTTCGGCCTTGCTGTAGGCCGCCGTGCCGCCGAAACAGCGCATGCCCTCAACGAACTTGACGTTGACCGGCACCTCGACCTTCAACACATCTACGCCGTAGCGCGGCTTGGAGAACTCGGCCATGTACGCTGTGACCGCCGCCGGCTTGCGCCGCGCGAACTCCAGGCTCTTCTCGTCCAGCTCATCTTCGTAGTACAGCGGTTCGAGGAAAAACGGCACGTCGTTCGCCGCGCACTCTGCGCCAACCCGCTCGATGAAAGCGTGCTTGATCGTGTTGATCGTCTCGTCATCGTTCGGGTTGTAGTACAAAAGGATCTTGATCGCGTTCGCGCCCGCCTCGACCAGGCGGCGGACGCTCCACTCCGGCAGCAGGTCTGGCAGCCGGCCACGCACGGATGCGTCATAACCGGTTTTTTCATAGGCGAGCAGCACGCCGGCGTTGGGGGCTTTGTGCTGAAGCGCCGGCAGGCCGTACTCCGGGTCCATCAGGATCGCGCTGGCATACTTCGTCAGCACAGCGGTCACAGCAGTCTTGAAGCGGGTCATATCCTCGGCGGTCGCAGTGCCGTTCTCGCCGCGCGCCTTGGCGATCGCTTTCTTCAGCGAGCCGCGCTGGTCCATCGCCGCAGCGGCGATCACGCCGTTGGCGTCAGCGCAGGCGCTGATTCCGTCGAACTTGCCCCGCGTCATGCGTACCTTCGCCATAGCATCGCTCCTTCCGTTCAATTGTGTTTTATCTCGATAGCTGCGCGCCGAGCGCGCAGTGGTTCGGCGGCAGTCGTGTGAAACGGGGTGCTCTGGCGGGCGTCGCCCTCCGCGCCTCTTGGTTCCGACGCCCGCTCGGCGGTGGGGGCGCGTGTCAGATCACCGCTCACCCGCCCATCACCGCACAATGCCGAACACCGCCAGCACCACGCCCGCCGCCACCCCGAACCCGGCCAGCACCTGTGTCGGCGTGTGGTTGCGTGTCCGCACCCGCGCCCAGCCGACCACCAGGGCGCAGACCCAGAGCGTCAGCCCCAGGCTGTATGAGTAGAACAGCGCCACGGTCGCCAGCGTCGCGACCGAGGTGGCGTGCGCGCTGATCTTCCAGAAGATATTGACGAAGCCGTTGACCGCGCCGATGATCAGCCCGGCCAGCAGCAGGTCGAAGAACGGACGCGGCATGCCGAACCAGGGTAACACCAGCACGCCGACCAGCAGCGACACCAGGCCGAATAGGTACAGCTCATGCCGCTGCCGCCGGTCGGAGACATCCCGGTCGCTGTAGGCCCCGCTGCGCTGGCGGAGCAGGAAGAACGCCGAGCCGGGCAGCACCTGCACCAGCACGCAGATGGTCGCCCACAGCAGACCCTCGCGGTATGTTGCTGAGGCGAACAGGCCGACCAAATAGAAAATCAGAATGTTCAGCAGCAGCGGGTGGAAAACACGCGAAAGCCATTGCGCCAGGGCGTAGCCGCGGCTGTCGAGCTGTTCGTTGTCGAGCGCCGCGGGCCGCATCTCGGGTTGTCGGGTCATGCGTTGCGTTATTCCTCCGGCGGCGGCTGAACGCGCGTTCAGCGCCGCGCCTGTTTCTCCCACGACGAGCGTGACCGCGCCTGGGGCTACATGTGGCGGATGCCTGTCCGCCAGGCCGTGCTCCCGATTCCCCGTCCGCCGGATCAGCCAGTGTAAAGACGGCGATACTGGCCTAGCAGACTGTGGGCGGCCCGCTCCCAGGTGAACTGCCGCGCCCACGCCGGGCCAGCCTCGCGCAGCTGTGCCCGCAGCGCCTCGTCGGTGCAGATCCGCCGCAGGCCGGCGGTCAGCGCGCCGATATCGGCGGCATCGACCAGCAGCGCCGCGGCGCCGACCGCCTCGGGGAGGCTGGAGTTGTCCGCCGTGAGTAGCGGCGTGCCGCAGGCCAGCGCCTCCAGCGCCGGCAGGCCGAACCCTTCATAGAGCGACGGGTAGACGCTCGCCCACGCCAGATTATACAACGCTGGCAGATCGTTGTCATCTACAAAGTCCAGCACCCGCACCCGCTCCCGCAGCCCTAGCCGGGCGATGGCGGCGAACACCTCGTCGTACAGCCAGCCCTTCTGCCCGGCGATCACCAGGGAAAGCGGCGGCGAGTCGAGCCCGGCAACCGGGCCATCCTCCCGGAGCGCCCGCGAATCGGCCGGGTGCCGCAGCCCCTCGCCTATCGTCCTGCACCCCTCGTCGAGCGCCGCGAACGCCTCCAGCAGCCGCACCAGGTTCTTGCGCGGGGAGATCGTGCTGACGAACAGGATGAAGCGCTCCGGCAGGCCCAGCCGCTCGCGCAGCGGGGCGCATGCCTCGGGCGGCAACGGGCGGAACGCCGGCGACACGCCAGGGTAGACCACGGCCACACGCGCCGGGGCGACGCCGAGCAGCTGCTCCAGGTCGCGGCGGGTCGCCTCCGAATCGGCCAGCAGCAGGTCGGCCCGGCGCACGGCGCGCGACACGACGCGGCGCAGGTAGGCGGCCAGTGGCGGGGTGAAGAACTGCGGAAAGAGGAGAAACGCTAAGTCGTGGACCGTGACGATCGCCCGGGAGCGAGTCGGCGGCAGCGCGAAGTCCGGCGCATGGAGCAGATCGACCGGGCCGGTGAACAACTCGGCGCGCAGCGGCAGCCGCAGCCGGTGCCAGAGCCGCGCCAGGTCGCGCGGGGAGAGGGGGATGGGCGTGGCGCGGACATGCCGATGCTCCGTGCAGAGCCGGCGCAGCGCCGCGACAAAGGGGCTGCCGCCCGGCAGGCCGCGCGCCGCGTAGAACAATCGGTATTCGACACCACCCTGGGCCGCTGCCGCACCGATCAGTTCGCGGGTATAGCGCCCGATCCCGCCGCCCTGCCAGACCGCGGCGGTATAGTCAACGGCAACGCGCATCCGTGTGCTTCGGTGTTGGGGAGAGAAGGGCACATGATTCAGGGATCGCCGTTCGGAGGTCAGCGTTCGAGTTGAGAGTTCGGCATCTTGCACCTACCCCAGCATCGCGCCCCTTCCGCACCCGAGCCGGGTTCAGCGTTCAACGTTCTGCGTTCTCAGGGTGTCTGAAGCGCTGCTGGCGGTGGGGTCGGGGGCCTCAGGCCCCCGAGGGCATCCTGCGCCGCCCGCGCGGCGGTAGATACGAAACGTGGCGAGCGCCGCCCGCGACATCTCCCCGCTTCAGGCAGCTCCCACCTTTTGCACGCTGCGCTCCGTTCCCGCTTCTGGCCTCACTTCCGCTTACTCACAAAATACAGGATCAGGCCGACGAAGACGATGCTCCAGAAGTTGATCGCCCGGTCTAGGAAGGTGACCGCCAGCGCGAGATTATGGCTCGACTCGCTCTGGGCGTGGGTTGCCGCCGGCAGAAATAGCACCAGCACGGCAGTGATCGCCCCCTCGACAACGCCCAGGCCGGCAGGTGTGAAGGGGATAGCAGTGAGGAGCGACGACGCCAGCGCCACGAAAATGATCACCGGCAGCGAGAGCGACAGCCCCTCGACGCCGAGCGATTCGATCACGAAATAAAGCCGGAACCCTTCCAGGAGCCAGACGCAGCCGGTGAGCAGGATGAGCCGCGGCAGAATAGCCGGGCGGAACGAGCGCAGCGCCGCCTGCTCAAACGGCTCGTAGTAGCGCACCAGCGACTGCGGCAGGATGCGCCGCAGCAGCGGGCTGAACCAGCGCATCCCGGCCAGCCCGGCGACGATGATCACGACCAGCGCCAGCCCGGAGAGAAAGATCACATTTGTCGCCGGGGGGAGCTGCGTGCCGAAGACGAACCAGCCGGAGACGATCAGAAAGGTGAACAGGCCGAGCATATCCAGCAGTCGCTCGGCGAAGATCGTGCCGAATGTGGACGAGAACGAGACCTTGCCGTTTTTCTTCAGCAGATAGCCGCGGTAGGCGTCGCCGAGCTTGGCCGGCACGATACAATTGGCGAACCAGGAAAGGTAGATGTACTCCATCAGCGCGGGGAGCGACGCCCACGTCTGCCGCCCCTCCTGCAGCGGCACGCCGGCGTTGACCAGCAGCGTGCGCCAGCGCACCGCACGCAAGGGGAAGGTGAAGTAGAACACTACCAGCCCGGTCAGCAGCAGCAGCTTGTCCGCGCCCGCCATGAACGCCCATGTCTTGGCGAGATCGATATTGAAGCCGCGGAAGACGAACAGGATGATCGCCGCGGCCAGAACAAGCGAGATCCAGGTGCGCGGGCTGCGAAAGGCCCGGCCGAGCGAGAAGCCGGATCGCTCGACCTCGCGTTCCTCGGGGGTCTCCGGCGCGGCGATCTCGCCACCGCGCGCCAGGTCGTTCGTGCTGTCGTTGATCATGCTATTCTCCGGTTGGTACGATGGTGGCTTCATGCCGGGCCGTCCAGCACATCCGCCTGATACCATTCCCAGAAACGCGCCAGCCCGGTCTCGAGCGGGGTGCGCGGCTCGAACCCCAGCAGCCGTCGCGCCTTGCCGATCTCCGCGAAGGTCGCCGGCGGGTCGGCGGGGGGCAGCGGGCGGCGCTCGATAGTGGCGCGCAGCCCGGTGACCGACTCCAGCAGCCGGACGAACGCCAGCAGCTCCATCGGCCGCGCGTTGCCCAGGTTGAACACCTCGAACGGCAGGTCGCTGTCGAGCGCGGCCAGCACCCCTGCCACGATGTCGTCCACGTAGGTCCAGTCGCGGTAGACGCCGACGCCGCCTTCGAACAGCGTGATCGGCCGCCCGGCGACCATCGCGTCCACGAACAGGTAGGGCGTCATGTCGGGCCGGCCCCGCGGCCCGTAAACCGTGAAGAAGCGCACTACCCGCGTCGGCGTGCCATACTGATTGTGCAGCGCGTAGGCGAGCGCCTCGGCGGCCTTTTTGGTTGCCGCGTAGGGCGAGAGCGGCCGGTCGGTCGGCGTCTCTTCGCTCCAGGGCGTCGGCGCGCGCCCGTACACCGACGAGGTGGATGCGAGCACGAAGCCGCTCGCGCCGTAGCGCCCGGCGAGATCCAGCAGCACGAGCGTGCCGCGCACGTTCACCGCCTCGTAGAGCAACGGGTGCTGCATGCTGGGGCGCGGGCCGGCCATCGCCGCGATATGCGCGATCCGCTCTGGTCGGTGGCGCTCGAACAGCCGCTCCATCGCGGCGTCGTCGCGGATGTCCGCCTCGACCAGGGTGTATCCCTCCCGGCCCAGCGCCGGCGCGATGTTGCGCCGCTTGCGCTGCGGGTCGTAATAGTCGTTGAAGTTGTCAACGCAGATGACCTGGTCGCCGCGCGCCAGCAGCGCCTCCGCCAGGTGGCTGCCGATGAACCCCGCCCCGCCCGTCACCAGATAACGCATGACTCCTCCCGCGCCGGCGCCAGGATCGTCGCCAGCGCCCAAACGCCGGAAAGCTGGATCCCGAAGTTCAGCACGTGCAGGTTCTCAAACATGTTATGGCCTGCGACCGCGGCGATGACACCGCACACCCCGACGCCGACCGCCCGCCGCAGCGGCGACGCGCCGGCGCGCGCCAGCCGGAGCGCCTGCCCCGCCGCGCCCGCGATCAGCGCCAGGTACGCAGCCAGGCCAATGATGCCGGCCTCGGCGGCCATGTGCAGGTAGAAATTATGCGCGTGCCCCTTGGAGATGTACCACGGCGCGGCCGTTACCCCGGCGTAGGCCGCCGTGTAGCTCCCCGGCCCGACCCCGGTGAGTGGGTGCGCGCTGAACATCCGCCACCCGGCGCGGAGCTGGGCCATCCGCTCGACGCAGGCGAAGGTGTCGGGCGTCACCGCCACCGCCGCCGGATCGACGAAGGTCATGCAGCGCGCCGTGCTCGCCAGGCGGGCGGCCAGTGGCCCCGGCAGCGCGCCCAGGCCAACGATCGTGCCGAGGACCACGAGAGCGATGAGCGCGGCCCCCAGCCACCGACGCAGCGAGGCAGCATGGAGGGGGGAAGCTGTGGAGGCCACGCCCTTCCGCGCCCCATCCCTATCGTGCTCTTCCTGCACGGCTCCCCGCCCGCTGTCCGCCGCCTTCCGTGCCATCCACCAGGCCGCTCCCATCCCCGCCAGCCCGGCCCCCGCGCCGACCCAGCCGCCGCGCGAGAACGACGCCGCCAACCCGGCAACGAGCAGCCCCGCGACCAGCCAGAACCCCACGGCCAGCAGCCGCCGGCCGCCGCGCGCCCGCCGGTGCGTCAGCGCCAGGGCGAGCGCCAGCGCCAGCGGCCAGGCCATGTTCAGGTAGCCGGCGAAGGCGTTCGGCTGCCCGATCGTGCCGTAGGCCCGCACGAACGGCGACCCCGCCGCGATCCGGAAGCTCGCCGGCCCGTCGCCCGCCCAAAACTGGACGAGCCCGATCGCGGCCTCGGCCGCCGGCGCGAGCAGCAGGCAGCCGACAAGCGCTGCGACCTGCCAGCGCCGCGAGACGGTATTGACCGCGATCAGCCAGATGGCGAACGACGCCGCCCAGCGCGCCGCCGCCTTCAGCCCTTCGAACACCGAATACGGCGAGCAGCTCGCCGCGAGCAGCAGCGCCCAGAGCAACATCGCCCAGCGCCAACCCAGCGGCCCGAAGGCCAGCGGGCGCCCCGGCGGCGCCAGCCGGCTCAGGCCCCAGGAGGCCAGCGCCAGCGCGACGGCGGCCTGCGTAGCGCTCACGCCGCCCGGCAGCGTGGCTGCCTGCTGCACCGGCACCGACACCACGGACAGGTACACCCCGAGCGCCGGCTGCAGGAACGCCGCAACCGCCAGCGCCAGCCCGGCCGCGGCCAGGAGCGCCCGGAGCGGCAGCAGCCCCAGCGCCAGCCCGAGCGCCAGCAGCCAGGGGCGATGGACGAAGGGCCAGGAACGAACGCCCGCTTTCGCCATGCTCAGCCCATCTCGAAGCAAAGCCCATCTGACGCCGTTACCCACGCCGCCAGCGGTTCGCCGGCACCGGCTCGCCATGAACGGCCACACCGCGCGAGCGGCTGTCGTGGTTGGCGTTCGTCACTCCATCACTGTAGCTCGCCGCGCCGCCGCAGCTCCTCGCGGAACCACGGGATCGTCCGGCGCAGCCCCTCTTCCAGCGACACGCGCGGCTCCCAGCCGAGCACCCGCCGCGCCTTGGTGATATCCGGCTGGCGCACCTGCGGGTCGTCCTGTGTCCGCAGGTCCTTATAGATGATGCCGGCCTGGTTCCCGGTCAGCCGGTTGACCACCTCGGCGAACTCGCGGATGGTGAACTCGCCGGGGTTGCCGATATTCACCGGCTCGACTTCGTCCGAGAGGAGCAGGCGGTAGATACCCTCCACCAGGTCGTCCACATACTGGAACGAGCGTGTCTGGCCACCGTCGCCGTAGACCGTCAACGGCTCGCCGCGCAGCGCCTGCTGGATGAAATTCGGTACGACCCGGCCGTCGCGCAACCGCATTCTCGGGCCGTAGGTGTTAAAGATCCGCACGATCCGTGTCTCGACGCCGTGGTAGGTATGGTAGGCCATCGTCATCGCCTCGGCGAAGCGCTTGGCCTCGTCGTAGACGCCGCGCGGGCCGATCGGGTTGACGTACCCGTAGTATGTTTCCGGCTGCGGGTGCACCTGTGGGTCGCCGTAGACCTCCGAGGTCGATGCGAGCAGGAAGCGCGCCCCTTTGGCCTTCGCCAGGCCGAGCGCCTTGTGCGTGCCCAGCGCGCCGACCTTCAGCGTCTGAATCGGCAGTTCCAGGTAGTCCACCGGCGAGGCCGGCGAGGCGAAATGGAGAATCGCGTCGAGCGGGCCTTCGACGAAGATGTAGTTTGTCACATCGTGCTTGATGTAACTGAAGCGCTCATGTCCGGCCAGGTGGGCGATGTTGTCGGTGCTCCCGGTGATCAGGTTGTCCATGGCGATGACCGTATGGCCCTCCGCCAGGAACCGATCGCAGAGGTGGGAGCCGAGGAAGCCGGCGCCGCCGGTGATCAGGACGCGCATAGGAACGTTGTTCTCCCAGAAAGCAGGACTCGAGCGGGCGGCGTCGCCACCGCGCATACTGTACCGCACGCCGGTGACGAACCGGTGATGCCCGCCCAGCCGGCCGTGACATCTCGTTCATCCACGACAAAGCGTGGCAAGACGGGATGTACCCATGTGCCATGGCAGGCATCTGGCCGCCGGCTTCATTCTAACACGCAGCTCTGCACGGAATCGATACGCTTGCGCGGCAATTCGGCAATCAGCATGAAACGTGGATGTCGCATGCCCTGCGACGAGGGGGGAGACGGCGATGGTTCTCCACAGGTGCTCTGCTCGGGCATGGGGCAGGCGCGGATGGAGGCAGAACGGCCGGCCTGCAGCTCCTGGCCCCTGCGTGGGACGCACCCTCGTGCCGGGTCAGGCAGTGTCAGGATGCTACCCGCTCAATCTGCAATCGCCTAGTACGCCCCGCGGCCCAGCAACACCACCGGAATGGTCTGCAGCATGATGCGGATATCCAGGCCGAGCGACCAGTTCTCCGCATAGTAAATATCGAGCCGCACCATCTCGTCGAACGACGTATCGCTCCGGCCAAGCACCTGCCATAGCCCGGTGAGGCCCGGCGTCACCTCCAGGCGGCGCAGGTGCCAGTGCTCGTACTGCGCCACCTCGTCCGGCGTCGGCGGGCGTGGCCCGACCAGGCTCATCTCGCCGCGCAGGATGTTCCAGAGCTGCGGCAGCTCGTCCAGGCTGGTGCGGCGCAGCACGCGCCCGACGCGGGTGACGCGCGGGTCGTTCCGGATTTTGAAGATCGGCCCGTCGGCCTCGTTCAGCGCCGCCAGCTCCGCCTTGCGCGCCTCGGCGTCCGGCGACATCGTACGGAACTTGTAGGTGGTGAACGGCCGCCCACCCTTGCCGATCCGTTTCTGCCGGAAGATCACCGGGCCGGGCGAGTCCAGGCGGATGGCCAGCGCCAGCAGCCCCGCCAGTGGCAGCGCCAGCGGCGCGGCCAGCAGCACCAGCCCGACATCCAGCGCGCGCTTGAGCACCAGGTTCCAGCCGCGGATCGACAGCTCCTTCAGCCCGATCAGCGGGGTGCTGCCCAGGTTGCCAACATCCACCCGGTCGAAGCTGAGTTGGTGCAGGTCCGGCGCGACGCGGAACTCGACGCCGGCATCGCGGCAGACCTCTACCAACTCCGGCAGGCGGCGGTGCTCCCAGAACGGCAACGCCAGGATCACCAAGTCGATCGGCTCGCGCGCCAGCAGGCCGGCCAGATCGCTCAGCTCGCCCAGGCGGCGGAAATGCCGGTTGCGCCGCTCGTCCACCGGCGGCGGGCGGTCGTCCAGGTAGCCGGCCAGCGCATAGCCCAGGAAGGGGTGCGCGACGATCCCTTCCATCACGCTACGGCCCACCCCGCGCCCGCCGACGACCAGCACACGCTCCTGCCCGATGCCACGCATCCACTGCAGCCGGCGCAGGTTGACCAGCACCGCGCGCCAGCCGCAGAGCAGCAGCACGATCACCGCCCAGGCGAAGGCGAAGATCAGGCGGGAATAGAACTCGGTGTAGCGGTAGATGAAGACCGCGACGATCAGCACGGCGACGCCGGTGGTGACGCTGCCGAGGATGATCGGCCCGCTGTCGAACAGACCGGCGGTGCGCGGCAGGCGGTACAGGCCCTTCATCGCGAAGAGCGCCAGCAACAGCCCGGTCAGGAGGAGCGCGTACGGGAGAAAGGCGCTGAGCGGCTGCTGGAACTCGGTCGGCACGCCGCGAACGAGCGCCTCGAACGGCGGCGGCCAGTCGACGCGATAGCGCAGCCAGTAGGCGATGGTGAAGCCGACCAGGATGAGCACGGCATCCAGCGCGGCGGCGGCCAGTGCCCGCGCGATCCGGCGTGGCCGGGCGGGCGGGCGCGCTTGGAACTGGGAGGCGGGCGCAACAAGGGAGCGGGGGCCGCGCTCTTCTGCGATGGCGGCGGCCGGATCACCGAGGCTCGGCGCGCGGGATGGCGCGGTGCCGGCTCGCGGGGGTTGGGTCGGGCGGCGTGGCGTCACTCCTGCTCCTTTGCGCAGATCGCAGACCGGTGGTCGCAGATTTGTCGATCGGCGGCCGTGGCGCCCGCATGCGGTTTCGTCATCGGGCCGCCGGGATTGTACGCGGAACGCCGTGCGGACGCAAGCAGGCCAGCTATCGGCAGATCACGGGCGGCGTCCGCCGGACGCCGCGCTCACGTCGCCGGCTGCGAGTCGGCATCCGGCTCGTACTCATCGCGGTTGAGGTAGCGGATGAACACGACCGTCAGGACCGCGAAGAAGATCAGCCCGCCCGGCACCCACATGATCAGCCCGGCGAGCTGTTGGTCCTGCAGCGGCGCCAGGCCCAGCACCTGCGGTGCGTTGGCGTAGGGAGCATAGATCACCGTCGGCGCGAAGGTGATCAGCGCGCCGAGGATCGTCGGCGGGAGCGACTGGAAGAACAGGTAGACGCACTGCGGCATCGGCGCCAGCCGCGGCAACTCCTTCATCGGGCTGAAGATCGGCCACCAGCCGAGCACCGCCGCCACCAGGAAGCTGATATGCTCGGCGATATGCACACCCTGGTCTTGCAGGGTGAGGTCGTAGTAGCGCGGCACATGCCAGAGCGAGAAGGTCGCGTTGTAGATGATGAACGCCGCGACCGGTGCGGTGAGGAAGCGGCCGACCGGCGTGGCGAAGGGCAGCCGGAGCAGCGGGCGAAAAAGCCACGGCGGCGTGCCGGCCAGCAGCAACGGCGCCGCCACCAGCGTGATCAGCAGGTGCTGCACCATGTGTATGGTCAGCGAGACTGCCGAAAGCGTATCGATCGGCGAGACGAGCGCGACGAACAGCACCAGCGAGCCGAGCAGGAAGATCTGTGCCGTCATGGACGAGACCGGAGCCGCGCCGGGGAACCAGCGCCGCAGCGGGCCGATGCAGGCCAGATACCCCAACGGCTGCAACAGCAGCCCGATCACCAGAGTCGGCTCGAAATTCCAGGTATACATCGACGGCTCTTGCCGATTGCGCGGGCAGCGGGGCCGGTTTTCAGCCCGCGATCCCGACGTGCTCCACGCCATAAATCAGCAGAAAGCTGATCATCATCGCACTGGCCATCAGAAACGGCACGAAAAACAGGAACTTGAAAACGCCCGCATCGCCGCGCAGGTGCATGAAATTGGCCACCACCAGCGCGCCCTTGCCGAACGAGAGCACCAGCAGAATGACGATCTCGACCACCTTGGGTAGCAGGCCGGTCGTCTCGTTGACAATGAAGACCGTTACCTCGAGCGCCGTCAGCACGGCCAGGATCGCGGCGGTGATCCAGTAGATGCGCGTCGAGTGATGCTCGTGGTACCCATGCGTTTCAACGTGCGCCATGCGCTGCTCCTGTCAGATCAGATACAACAGCACGAAGATCGCCACCCAGACCAGGTCGACGAAATGCCAGTACAGGCCGCCGATCTCAACGTCCATGTAGTTCTCGCCGCCGTAGGGGTGGCGCAGAGAGTTGAGAAAGATCGCGAACAGCCAGGTCGCGCCGATCGCCACGTGCGTGCCGTGGAAGCCGGTCGTCAGGAAGAACGTCGCGCCGAACAGGCTGCTGCTCAGCGTCAGCCCTTCGCTGTACAGGTGGGTGAACTCATAGGCCTGCCCGCCGAGGAAACTCAGCCCCAGCCCGATCGTCGCCAGCAGCCAGATACGGAACCGCCGCTGGTCGCCGCGGCGCACCGCCGCCAGGGCGAGCACCATGGTCAGGCTGCTCGCCAGCAGGATCGATGCCAGCACCGTCGTCAGGTTGATATCGAGGAAGTGGTGTGGCAACTGCGGCTCGTAGCCGGGATTCTTGGCGTGCTTTTCCTCCTCGATCGCGGCGTTCTTCGGTTTGAGGACAAGATAGGTGGTGATCAGCGCGGCGAAGAACATGATCTCCGAGCCGATAAAGGCCCAGACACCCATCTTGCGGCTGTCCACACCCATCGACGGCACCTCTCCGCTGGCCGTCGGGTGGGCAGCGCCATGCCCATGGCCGGTCGTCGTCAGTTCACTCACGCGTGGCCTCCCACTCCGCTATCGCGATGCGCCTGGCGCGTCCAGCCAAAGATGCCCCAAAAGATCGTCGCCAGGCCGACCAGCACCAGCGGCCAGAAGTACAGAATACCAAAGAACGCGAGCGTCGCGCCGACCGCCACCACCAGCGGATAGTAGGTCGGGGACGGCAGGTGGATGTGTGTCTCCGGGACCTCCCCCATGCGCTCCAGCTCACGCTGGGCCGCCTCGCCGCGGGTCAGTGCCTTTGTGCCGCGGGCGTGGGCCATCTCCAGCTCCGGATACTTGACATCCCACAGCGGCCGGCGGCTGGCGACGGTCGGAATCTTGGCGAAGTTGTAGGCCGGCGGCGGCGACGGTGCGGCCCACTCGAGCGTCGCGCCGTCCCACGGGTCGTCGCCGGACGGCGGGCCGCCGCGGATGCTCATCAGCATGTTGTAGATGAAGACCAGGAACGAGAACGCCAGGATGAACGCCCCGATCGTCTCGACCATGTTCCAGAAATCCCAGCCCAGCCCGGCCTGGTAGGTGTAGTAGCGCCGCGGCATGCCGTACGTCCCGAGCAGGTGCATCGGGAAGAAGGTCAGGTTGAAGCTGATCAGCGTCAGCCAGAAGTGCAGCTTGCCGAGCCGCTCGTTGTACATACGGCCGGTCATCTTGGGGAACCAGTAGTAGATGCCGGCGAAGATCCCCAGCATCGAGCCGCCGAACAGCACGTAGTGGAAGTGCGCTACGACGTAGTAGCTCTCGGTCTGCTGCAGGTCCACCGGCGGCGCGGCGAGCGTGATCCCGGTGATCCCGCCGATGATGAACATCGCCACAAAGCCGACCGCGAAGAGCAGCGGTGTTCGGTAGCGGATCGTCCCGCCCCACAGGGTCCCGATCCAGTTGAAGATCTTGACCGCGGTCGGCACGGCGATCAGGTAGCTGGCCGCTGAGAAGAAGCCGTTGATCAGCGGCCCCAGGCCGACAGCGAACATATGGTGCGCCCAGACCAGGAAGCCGAGGAAGCCGATCGCCACGCCGGAGTAGGCGACGAAGGCATAGCCGAAGATCGGCTTGCGCGAGAACGTCGGCAGCACCTCGGAGATCACGCCGAAGGTCGGCAGGATCATGATGTAGACCTCCGGATGGCCGAAGAACCAGAACAGATGCTGCCACAGGATCGGGTCGCCGCCGCCGGTCGGGTTGAAGAAGTGTGTGCCGAAGTTGCGGTCGAAGTACGCCATCACCTGGGCCGCCGTGAGGCTCGGGAAGGCGAAGATCAAGATGAAGGCCGTCACCAGCTGCATCCAGACGAACAGCGGCATCCGGTTGAGCCGCATGCCGGGGCAGCGCATGTTCAGGATCGTGACGATGAAATTGAGCGAGCCGGCGATCGACGCCACGCCGGTGAGCGTCAGGCCGAGCACCCAGTAGTCCATGCCGGTCGTCGGCGAGTATGGCTTGAGGCTGAGCGGCGCCTGAGCGAACCACCCCATCGCCGGCGCGCCGCCGGTGATGAAGCTGGCATACAGCATCAGGCCGCCGAGAATGAATAGCCAGACGCTCAACGCGTTCAGCCGGGGGAAGGCCATGTCGCGTGCGCCGATCATCAGCGGCACGATATAATTGCCGAGTCCGACGTTCATCGGCATGATGCCGAGGAAGATCATCGTCGTCCCGTGCATCGTCAGCAACTGGTTGTAGACATCGGGCGTGAGGAAGGTGTTGTTCGGCACAGCCAGTTGCGTGCGCATCAGCAGCGCCTCGATCCCGCCGACGATAAAGAAGGCGAAGGCCGAGATGATGTAGATAATGCCGATCTTCTTGTGATCAACCGTGCTGAGCCAGCCGGAAAGGCCGGTGTAGCGGGTCTCCGGCGCGAGTGTTCCAAGCTCAACAGGGCGTTCAACAACTGCCATGGGTGCCTCCAACTAGTTCTCGCCCACCATCGGCGGCGCCTGCACGGAGACTTTCATACTCTCGAGATATGCGACCAGATCGGCGATCTCCTGGTCGCTCAGGTAGCCCGGCTTGACCTGCCCAGACATCAAATTGCCCGGCTTAATCTGGCCTGGATTGTGCAGCCACTTCGCCAGGTTCTCCGGCGTGTTCGGCAGTTGCCCGGCGGCGATCGTCGTCCGGCTGCCAAAGTAGGTCAGGTTCGGGGCGTTGTTGCCGCTCTTCGCCGCATCCTCGCGCCCATTGATGACGTGACAGCTCCAGCAAACCTTCTTGTTGAAGACCTGCGAGCCGCGGGTCGCATCCCCGACCGGCGCGGCCGGCGGCTGCTTGTGCTCCGCCAGCCAGCGCTCGAACTCCTCCGGCGGGACGACCACCACCCGGAAGCCCATGTGCGCGTGCGATTCGCCGCACAAAACCGAGCATTCAGCGTAGTAGGTGCCGACCTGCCCCGGCTTGAACGTCAGGTAATTGGTCACGCCGGGGATCATGTCCGTCTTGCCGGCCAAACGCGGCACCCAAAAGCTGTGGTTGACGTCCTTTGCCTGCAGCGCGACCCTGACCGGTCGGCCGACGGGGAGATACAGATCATTGGCGGTGACGACCCCGGCCTCGGGATACTGGAACTCGTACCACCACTGGTGGCCGACCGCCGTGACATTCATGGCATCCGGCGGCTGGTAGGCGTTCTGCGCCTGGACACGGAAGGTCAGCACGGTGATCACCAGAACGATCAGCGCCGGCGCGACGGTCCAGAGGATCTCGATCCGGGTGTTGCCGTGGATCTGAGCGGGGATGCCGCTGTGTGCGCGCTGCCGGTAGCGCCAGACGGTGTAGAGGAGCACCCCCTCGACGACGGTAAAGACGCCGAGGCCCGTCCAGAGCATGGGGAGCAGGAGGTCGTAGATGCGCGCCGCGTGATCGCCTTCGGTGAAGAGCGTCGTCGCTGGCAGGTCGGGCCCGCACGACACCAGGGCGAGGGCGCCGGCGCAGAGTACGCCGAGCAGGAGTATCGTCCGGGGCAAACGGGGAGCGCGGGACATGCATCCTCCTCTAGGGCCGGGGCCGCTGGCTCGCGACGCCGATCCGGCCAGGCGCCTGGGGGCCGACGGGCTCTGCCTGCACGCAGATTCGCGGCTGCCAAGGTATCTGTGAAAAGTTACACAGGTATTATACGCAAATTACGCCCCGCGTCAAAATTCCCATGGGTACTGGCACAGCCCCGGTGCAAAGCCGAGACGGCGTTTGAGGCGTGCGGGCGGCTATGGCTGCATTGTACGGCCTTCGCACCTGTTGGTCAAGCGCAGCATCCGGCGCTAAATCATGCTACAATAGCCGCGCTCCCGCCGTTGCTCGCCGTTCGATCGTGATCGTGAGAGGAGCGCTCGATGCAGAGTGCGACGATCCTGGTCGTTGAAGACGAACAACCGATCCTCGACCTGATCACCAGC
The DNA here is from genome assembly GCA_042408595.1 of Roseiflexaceae bacterium. Lineage (GTDB taxonomy): Bacteria > Chloroflexota > Chloroflexia > Chloroflexales > Roseiflexaceae > JBHOQX01. Next base: position 39,015 of record JBHOQX010000030.1, read on the forward strand.
TACTTGCGCGCCGAGGGGAGCACGGTCCACACCGCCCGCGATGGCCCTACGGCAGTGGCGGTCGCCCGCGCTGTCCGCCCCGACCTGGTCGTGCTCGATGTGATGCTCCCCGGGATGGATGGCCTGGAGGTTTGCCGGCGCATCCAGCAGGAGTTCGATGTCTATGTGCTGATGCTCACCGCCCGCCACGAAGAGGTTGATAAGCTCGTCGGCCTCTCCGTCGGCGCGGACGATTACATGACCAAGCCGTTCAGCCCGCGCGAGCTGGTGATGCGTTGCAAGGCGATCCTGCGCCGCAGCCGCAGCGGGGGGACGCGCGGCAACGGCGCCCGTCCCCCGGAGCGCCCGGTGCTGCGCTTCGACGATGTGACGATCGACCCGGAGACGCGTGAAGTGCAGCGCGCCAGCACCCGGATCGATCTCACCGCCCGCGAGTTCGACCTGCTCTACGCCCTGGCCGAGCACCCCGGCCGCGTCTTCAGCCGCGATCAGCTCCTGGAGCTGGTCTGGGGGCGCGATTTTGCCGGGATCGACCGGGTGGTGGATGTGCATATCGGCCTGCTGCGCCGCAAGCTGGAAGACGATCCGGCCAACCCGACGCTCATCCAGACGGTGCGCGGCGTCGGATACAAGTTCGTCGGCCACCGAAAGTAGTGATGGGCGCTGCATGGGTGCCTGGGAGGCCGTCTGAAACGCTCCCGGTGGGGGGTAGGGGGCCGTCGGCCCCGCCAAGAGATCGCACGTCGCCGCGCGGTCGGCGGCGGAAAAAGGATCCTGAGGGCGGTGCCCACCAAACCTCCCCGTGTCGGGCAGCGTCCGAGGGCGGCGGCGCACTCCACGCAACAGACCTCGATCACCGTCACCTATGGCCTGGCTGCGGCAACTGCGCTGGAAGCTGTTCATCTCGCACCTGCTGATCATTGTCATCGGCGTGGTGGTGCTGCTCGGCACGGCGAGTTTCCTGGCCGGCACGGTGCTGTCGGACGCGCCGCCGCTGACGGTGGAAGGCGAAGCCGCCGGGGCGATCGTGCGCGTGCCACCGGAGTCGCAGCGACAGCGCTTCCAGAACGTCGTCGAGCAGGCGCTCGCAGTTGCGGCCTTCGCCGGCCTGGCGGCGGCGGTGGTCGTCAGCCTGTTCGTCTCGCGGCGGATCGTCGAACCGCTGCAGGAGCTCTCCGTCATCAGCCAGCGCCTCGCACAGGGCTACTATAACGAACGGACCAGCATTCGCTCCGACGACGAGTTGGCGGTGCTCAGCCAGAGCATCAACCGCCTCGCGGAGACACTGGAGCAGACCGAACAACGCCGCTTGCGCCTGTTGGCCGATGTCGCTCACGAACTGCGCACGCCGCTGACGACGATCGAGGGGTATATGGAAGGGCTGATCGACGGTGTGATCGCACCCGAGCCGCAGACCTTCGCGATGATCCAGCACGAGGCGGTACGACTCAAGCGCCTGATCGAAGAACTGACCATCCTCTCGCACGCCGAAGCCGGGCAACTCCCGATCACGCCGCGCACGGTCGAGCTCCCGCCACTGATCGAGCATGTCGTCGCGCAGTTTCAGCTCCAGTTCGCCGCGCAAGAGGTGGCGCTCGATGTGCGGCTCGCGCCCGACCTCGCGCCCGTTCTGGCCGACCCGGACCGCCTCCAGCAGATTTTGATCAATTTACTGTCGAACGCGCTGCGCTACACGCCCGCCGGCGGCCAGGTGACGCTCCGCGTCGAGCCGCACGATTATTTCGTGCAGATCAGTGTTCAGGATACCGGGATCGGCATCCCGCCGGAGCATCTGAACCATATCTTCGAGCGTTTCTACCGTGTGGATAAATCGCGGGCGCGCGAGAGCGGCGGCACCGGCATCGGCCTGACGATTGCGCGCCATCTGATCTACGCCCAGGGCGGCGAGATCTGGGCTGAAAGCGACGGCCCCGGCCGCGGCGCGACGTTCCACGTCACCCTGCCGGTCGATGAGTCCGTCGGTGTGCTACGGGCCGAGGGATGAGCGGAGTCGGGGTTCTGAGTGGTGAGTGTTGAGGGCGGTCGCCTGGCGCATCTCCCCTTCTCTGGATCTTCGTGTCTGGTTCGCTGGCCGCTGGCCGTGTTGTGATTGCAGATTGTCTGCCCGTCTGCATTGTCTGCCCGGCTGACCATCTGACTGTCTGCCCATCTGCATGCTGGCTGCTGCCATGGACACCTTCGTCATTACGCTCAACTGGCGCGGGCTGCTGTTGCTCGCCGGCCTCTGGCTCCTGGTCGTCGTCGTGGCGCTGCGGGTGATCGACGGGTTGTTCCCGCCGCTGCAACGGGGCGGCAGCCCGACCAGCGCACCACCCCCACCCGGTGTGCCGCGGCGGCCCGCCGGCCCAGCCACGGCCCGCCCCGACATCCGCCCGGACATCGCTTCCACGCCGGTCAACCAGGCGTACTGGCGCGCCAACCTGCGGCTGATCGCCTGGCTGCTGCTGATCTGGGCCGGGGTGTCGTTCATGCCGGCAGCGCTGGCACCCTGGCTCAACCGGATCGAGCTGTTCCTCGGCTTCCCCCTGGCGTACTACATGGGCGCGCAGGGCTCGCTGGTCGTCTTCCTCGGCCTGGTGACGGCGTACGCCTGGCGGGCCGGCCGCCTGAGCGAGCGCTTTCGGGCGGCCCCGCGCGAGCCGGGCGTCACTCACGAGCGCCGCGCCGCACAGTGGCGCACCGGCCAGCTATATGTTGCCTTTACGCTCGGCTTCGCGCTATTCGCGCTGGTCTCGGGGGAGATCGAAATCAGCGTCGGCCTGCCGATCAATCTGGTCGGTTGGGCGATGCTGATCATCACCCTTGGCGTCTATGCCGTGATCGGGCTGACCAACCGGGCCGAAACGCTGGACGACTACTTCGTCGCCGGGCGGCGGATTCCGGCCGTTTTCAACGGCATGGCGATCGGTGCGGACTGGATGAGCGCGGCTTCGTTCATCTCGATGGCTGGCACGCTCTGGCTGCTCGGCTACGAGGGGCTGGCCTATCTGATGGGCTGGACGGGCGGCTACGTGCTGCTGGCGCTGCTGCTCGCGCCGTACCTGCGCAAGTTCGGCCAGTTCACCCTTCCGGATTTCATCGCTGCCCGCTACGACGGCAGCCGGGCGCGGGTCGTCGCGGCGATCATCGGTGTGCTGATCTCGTTCACCTATGTCACCGCGCAGGTCGCCGGGATCGGCATCATCATGAGCCGGTTTCTGGGCGTACGCTACTTTCCCGGGGTGCTGATCGGCCTCGGCGCGGTGCTGTTCTGCTCATACCTCGGCGGGATGCGGGCGATCACCTGGACACAGGTGGCGCAGTTGATCGTGCTGCTGCTGGCCTACCTCGCGCCGGTTACGCTGCTCTCGCTGCGCGAGACGGGCGTGCCGCTGCCGCAAATCATATACGGCGACGCGCTGCGTCATATCGCCGACCTGGAGCGCGCGCTCGGCATCACCAAGGCGTACGTCGCGCCGTACAACGACTGGACGATGTGGCACTTTCTCGCGCTGATGCTCTGCCTGATGCTCGGCACCGCCGGGATGCCACACATCCTGGTGCGCTTCTACACGGTTCCGGATGTGCCCGCCGCCCGCCGCAGCGTCAGTTGGGCGTTGTTCTTCATCCTGCTGCTGTACCTGTCGGCGCCGGCCTATGCGGCCTTCTCGCGCTGGGAGATCCTGCAAAACGTGATCGGGCGGCCCGTGACGAGCGTGCCGGAGTGGGCGACGAACTGGGCGAACGCCGGGCTGGTGTCGATCAACGACACCAACCGCGATGGTGTGCTCCAATTCAGTGAGTTCACGATCAACTCTGACCTGGTGGTGCTGGCGACGCCGGAGATCGTCGGGCTGCCGCACGCGGTTGGCGCGCTGGTGGCGGCGGGCGGGCTGGCCGCGGCGCTCTCCACCGCGGACGGTCTGCTGATGGTGATCGCCTCGGCGCTGGCGCACGATATCTACGCCCGTACGCTCAACCCGAACGCCACCGCCCGCACCCGCCTGCTGCTCGGCCGCGCGATGATCTTCACTGCTGCCGTCGCCGCGGCGATTGTCGCGACGCGCCGGCTGGGGATCATCGTGCAACTAGTCGCCTGGGCCTTCTCGATCGCCGCGGCGACCTTCTTTCCGGCGCTGGTGCTCGGCATTTTTTGGAAGGGGACGACCGGCAAGGGCGCTGTCGCCGGGATGCTGGCCGGCCTAGGGGTGACGCTCGGCTACATGCTGCTGAACCTGCGCGATCCGTCGTTCCAGGTGTTGGGCATCACCGATGTCGCCGCCGGGGTGTTCGGCATCCCGGTCAACTTCGCCGTGACCGCTGTCGTGAGCCGGCTGACCGGCCCACCCTCGCCCGCCGCACAGGCACTGGTCGATTCGCTTCGGCAGCCCTAGCCTGTGAGGCAGGGGCCGGAGGGAGCAGGACGCCCTCGATCACCCGCCGCCCAGAGCGGTAGGACGATGGACGCAAGGAAGGTCCTATCGCAGCGGACGGCCGTGCCTCCCGCCGGCTGGGCGTCACGCGCTACGCACTGCTGCGCATGTACCCCATCTCCGCCAGGGCGCGCCGGGCCTCGCCGGCCTCGTCCCACGGCACTTTTGCTTCGCCGTAGAAGATGCACCCCTCGTGGCCCTTGCCGAGCAGCAGCACAATATCGCCGGGGCGGGCGTGGGCGAAGGCGGCGCGGATGGCCGCGGCGCGGTCGGGGATGCGCAGGTAGCCGCGGCCCTCGCGCAGGCCGGCGCGTTCGGCCCCCGCCGCGATCTCGGCGATGATCGCCTCGCGGTCCTCCAGCCGCGGGTCTTCGTCGGTCAGCACCAGCAGGTCGCAGGCGCGCCCGGCGATCTCCCCTTGCAACGGGCGCTTCTCGCGGTCGCGCTCGCCGGCGCTGCCGAAGACCGCGATCAGCCGCCCCTCGGCCAGCGGCCGGATGACCGCCATGAGCTTCTCGAACGAGCCGGGGGTATGGGCGTAGTCCACCAGCACGGTGAAGGGCTGGCCGGCATCGATCCGCTCCATCCGCCCACGCACCCCCGGCACGCGCTCCAGCGCGGCCACCGCGGCAGCGAGCGGCACGCCCTCGGCACAGGCGACGGTCAGCGCCGCCAGCGCGTTGTGGACATTGAACTCGCCGGTGAGCTGCAGGCGCGGCGCGGCCTCGCCCCATGGCGATGTGACGCGGAAGGCCAGCCCGTCGCGGCTGGCGCGCACATCGTGGGCGCGGACATCCGCCGGCGCGCGCACGGCATAGGTCAGCCGCTCCGCCCCCGCCGGTGCGGCGTCGAGAAACATTCGGTGGTGCGGGTCGTCGGCGTTGACGATTGCCCGTTTGCGCCGTTTGTGCGGTGACGGACGACCGACGAAGGACGCAGGTACGCGTGGAGCAGCCGAAAAGGTCCTCGGAAGAGACGGGCTGCCTTCGTCCTTGGTCTCCGGCGCTGCGTCCTCCCCGAGCATCGCAAACAGCCGCGCCTTGTCGCGGCGATACTGCTCGACCGTGCCATGAAAATCGAGGTGCTCCTGGGTGACGTTCGTCAGCACCGCTATGTCGAAGGCGCAGCCGGCCAGCCGGTTCCAGCGGGCCGAGAGGGCGTGTGAGGTCGCCTCCAGTACGGCGTAATCGCAGCCGGCCTCCGCCATGTCGCGCAGCAGCGCCTGCACCTCCGGCGCTTCCGGCGTGCTCTGCCGGGTGTCGTTGGCCCACTGCCGCCCGGCAACTTTGAAATCGACCGTGCCGAGCAGCCCGGTGGTATGGCCGCCCGCCTCCAGCGCGATGCTGGTGAGAAAGGTGGTCGTCGTCTTGCCGTCGGTACCGGTCACCCCGACGACGCGCATCCGCTGGCCAGGGTAGCCGAACAGCGCCGCCGCCAGCGGACCGAGCGCGGCGCGGGCATTCGGCACGCGGGCCGCCGGCGCGCCGATCCGCCCATCCCACGCCGCGTCTTCGTAGACCACCGCCGCCGCGCCACGGGCCAGCGCCTGCGGGATGAACGCGTGCCCGTCGTGGTGAAAGCCGCGATAGGCGACAAACAGCGCGCCCGGCGCCGCCGCGCGCGAGTCGTAGACGATGGACGCGATCTCGGCGTCGCCCGGCGCGGCAACCCGGGCTTCCGGCAGCACGGTGAGCAGTTCGGCGAAGCGCATAGCACTCTTCCAGAACAGCGTGGGCACCAACCAGCGACGACAGCCGCCCGTCTGCCGTCCCATACCCCCGTCCTATGTGGCTGCCGAAGTATAGGGATCGCCCGGGTGGCTGTCAAACCGCCCTTGCCAGGGCGCCGCCAGTAGTTCGCGCACGGCAGGCAGCATCGTCGCCACGACCAGATCGGCCCCCGCTGCGCCGAGGTGTGCGCCATCGCACAGTAGGCGGTAGCCGCGCCGCGCGCCGAGCGTCGGGTAGCTCGCGCCGCGCAGCGCGATGGCGCCCCAGTCGCGCAGCGGCGTCCAGATGCGGTAGGGCGGGCCGGGGCGCGGGTCGGCGCGCATGGCCGCCAGGAACGCCGCGCGCAGGTCGATCAGCGGCAGCCCCTCCTGTACGGCCAGCGCCCGCACCACCGCGGCGTAGGCATCCACCAATGCCTGAGCCGGATCAGCCGGGTCTTCGCCGAGGGTCGTCAGGGTGCAGAGCGCTACGCGGGCACTCGTCCGCCGTCGCAGCACGGCCAGCAGGTGGCGGTAGGCCCGCCCGAAGCGCGCCGGCGTCAGCCGCACCCAGACGTGCTTGCCCAGGCCGTAGTAGCAGCGCAGGGCCTGCTCGCCATAGGCCGTGCCCAGGTCGTTCAGGCCGATCAGGATCGTCACGGCGTCCGGGCGCAGCGCCACAACATCCCGCTCGACGCGGCGCAGCAGGTTGAGCACGGTATCGCCGTTCACCCCAGCATTGACGACACGCGCCTCCGGCAGAGCAGCGCGCAGCCGCTCGACATACGACGCGCCGATCGTCCCCTGGGTCAGGCTGTCGCCAAAGCAGACCAGTGTTCGCCGTACTGCCACGCCGCCCCCGACCGAATGCCGCCGTGGGCGGCATGATAGCGGATCATGGCCGAGGCATGCTATACTCAGCAGGCACATGCGAGGTGACGATGGATGCCGCCGCCTTGAGCCAGCTTCGCGCGCTGCTCTCCGACCGCGCCGAAGTCAAATCGCAGATCGTCGCGCTGACCGAGGAGATGCGCCGGATCGAGGAGCAGATCGCGCTGCTGATCGCCGACGAAAGCCGTCCGGTGCGGGTGCCCGGCTTCGGCAGCGTCGTGCTCAGCGTCCCGTCGATCGTCACAACCTTCGATCCGGACGCCCTGCGCGAGCTGATCCAGTCGCTCCGCGAGACCGGGCACGCCGACATCGCCGACGAGATCGCCGGCTGCACCAAGCAGGTGCAGCGCGCCGGCGGCCTGCGGATCGCCCCCGAGCGTAGCCGCGGACGTGAACCGTAGGCCCACGGGCATGCGCGCGCTCACGCTCCACTGCGCCCCTCTGTGGCTTCACCGGCGGGCGGCGCGCCGATCAGCGGCCCCTCGCCCTCGAACAGGACATCCACCACCTGTACCGCGCCGGGTGGCATCGGTGCTGGCGCGCCCGGCTGGCCATGGGTGATTCGCTCCCACTCCTCCGGATGCACCAACAGCCGCATCCGCTCCCGGGGGCCGGGCAGCCGCACCTCGATCAGCCGCTGCCCTTCCCACTCCACCTCGCGTGTCGCCGCCTGGTCCACCGGGGCGAGCAGGCGCAGGTTGACCAGCTTCGGCGGGCCGCCAAGCTGGATCACTGTCGGCTCCTGTCCCTCCGGTGCCGCCTCGACGACGCCGACCTCATCCAGCACCCCGCGTGCCACGAACACCGGCGCGCCGGCGCGCACCGCCAGGGCGAACGCGTCGCTCGGGCGCGAGTCGATGCGGAAACGCGCATCCTCCCGCACTACGATCACCTCGGCGAAGAAGGTGGAGTTCGCCAGCCGGCTGACGATCACCCGCTCGACCGTCGCGCCAAGCGTTTGCAGCACCTGCAGTGTCAGGTCGTGCGTCATCGGGCGATCCGGCGCGACGCCCTGCAGCGCCAGCGCGATCGCATCGGCCTCGAACGGGCCGATCCAGATCGGCATGGTCCGCTCGCCGCCCTGCTCACGCAGCATCACGACGCGGTGCTGGCTCACCATGCCGATTCGAATCGAATCGACGGTCACTGGAACCAGATCGTGCTCTTCCATAGCCTGTTCCTTTCGCGCATGCCCATCGGTTCCCAGCCACTCCCGGGCGAGCGGGGCGAGCGCGCGCCGCAATTGCCGCCGCCCCTTGAAAAGCCGGCCCTTCACCGTGCTCACCGGCACGCCCAGCAGCGTCGCCAGCTCGGCGTAGCTATACCCCTGGAGATAGTAGCCGATCGCCACCTCGCGGTTGACCGACGACAGTGCGGTCAGTGCGGCGATGATCGCGTTGTGGATCTCGCGAGTGGCGTAGACCTCTTCCGGCAGCCGCGCCGGCGCCGCCCACAGCACCGGGCCATCCGCCCCGTCGCCCAGCGCCTCCAGCGACCAGACCAGGCGTCGGCGCAGCGCCATGCGCGCTAGGTTGGCCGCGATCGCGTGCAGCCACGCCCCGAACCGCGCCGGCGCATCGAGGCGCGCCAGGCCGAGAAACGCCTGCAACGCCGCCTCCTGCGCCACATCCTGCGCCTCGACCGGCGAGCCAAGCAGCCGCCGGCACAGGCGCTCGACACTGGCATAATGGCGCACGAGCAACGGCTCGAACGCCGCCCGCTCGCCGGCGAGCGTCAGCGTGACCAGTTCAGCATCGCTCAGGCTGTCGTACCGCGTTGTCATTCTGCTGGTTGGTTGCGCCAGGAGCGGCAAAAGTTACCTGGCGCCCGCCACACCAGGGGCTGGGGGCTGGAGGCTGGGGGCTGGGGGGCGCGGGCAGTCACCCATTCCTAATCCGCAGTCTGCAATCTGCAATCGCACTATGTGGCATTCCACCGCGCGAGCAACGCTGGCAGTTCGGGCAGGTTGTCGATGGTCGCGTCGGGGCGGAGGTCCGTGGGCAGAGGGAACTCGTCGCCGCGGTGCCACACCGCACGTAGCCCGGCCCCCTGTGCCCCGGCGATGTCCTCGCGCGGGTTATCGCCGACGAAGACCGCCTCCGCCGGGGCGACGCCGAGCGCCGCGCAGGCATGGTGGAAAATACGCGCGTCCGGCTTCCAGATGCCAGCATCGCCGGAGAAGATCGTGTGTTCGAGGTGGGCCAGCAGCCCATGCTTGTCCAGGTCTTCCAAATGGAGCTCGGCCGGCCACATGGTGTTCGAGATCAGGGCGGTGCGGTAGCCGACGGCGCGTAGCCAGGTGAGCGTCTCGGCGGCGCCGGGCATCGCGGTGAGCCCATCGCGCAGCGGGCGGGCGTAGTGGCGGGCGGCCTCCAGCAGCGCCGCTTCATCGAGCCTCAGGCGGTGCGCCGCCGCGCCCGCCGCGATCCAGTCCACCGCGCGCAAGCTGATCTGGCCGCCCGTTGCCTGCTGCCACCCCTCCGCCAGCCGCTGGAACATCGCCTCGACATACTCGTCTTCGTGCGGCGGCAGCGGGTGGCCCTGGTCCAGCAGGTAGCGGTAGATGCCGCGAATGCCAGCATCCTCCATGTCGCGCCACGTGCGCATACCCTCCCGCCGGTAGCGCAGAAGCGTTCCGCCCATATCGAAGATCACGGCGCGAATCATGTCACACCTGGTGGTATCAGGAGCCAGCACGGAGACGGTCAGACGGGCAGACGATCCGCAATCACAACATGGCCAGCGGCCAGCGGACCAGACAGCGCCAAAGCGAAGGGGAGACGAGCCAGGCGACCGCCCTCAACACTCAGCCCGCAGAACTCACCCCTCACCCCTGCCCCCTGCCTCGCCCTTCCGCGTCGCTGCCGCCTCGACGATCTTCCGCAGGTAGTCCTGCCATGCCTGACGGTTCTCGAAGGTGATCCGCTTGACGCGCTCGATATCACCGGTGTCGGCGGCGTCGTTGGCGCGCGCCAGCGTCTCCTGGAAGGCGCGGGCCAGGTCAGCGACGGCGCGGCGCATCTCGGCGTTCATCGCGCGCTGCCGCTCAAGCTCGGCCTGGAGGTAGGCGATCAGGCGCCGGGCCTCGGCTACTTTGGTCTCAAGTTGCTGGAGGTGGTCCAATTCGCGCTGCGTCATGTGGCGGACGAAGGGCGACCGGTGGTCAAACCTGTGCCCACGGCGTTTCAATACCGCTCAAAGCAAGGGTATGGAGGGGCGGCACACGATCAAGCATCCCCGCTGTCAATACTCTCTCACCGTAGACCTTCTGCACTGTGCATTTTGCACGTTCCATTCTACATCCTCCATCGCCACAGCGCGTACAGCGGCTGGATATACGGGCGGTCGTAGGCCGGCAGATAGCGTACAATCCGCCCGCCGAAGCCTTTCTTGAAGCGATAGACGCCGGCGAGCGGGTCGGCGTCGGCAGCGGCGAGCAGCCGGGCGCGCGCACGCTCGTCCGTTTCTGCCGCGGCCTGGCCGAACGCATCTGGAATGCCCCAGAAGTCGTAGATGGCGCAGCCGCGCTCGCGCGCCCATTGAATGGCCTGCCACTGGATGGCGTGCTGCGCCCCGCTGCGCAGCCCGGCCTCGGTCGAGCCACTGTAGAGATAGAGCGCCGTGCGCCCCCAAGCCGCCGTGAGCGCCGCTGCCTCGGCAGCCCCGCCGCGCTCTGCCAGCCAGAGCGCGCCCGCCGCACCGAGGGCGCGCAGCGCCGCGGCATAATACGCACGGGCATGGATGCCGAAGCCGGCGCGGCCGCTGGTTTCCTGCAAAATCCGGTAAAATGTGTCAAGATCGTCCGGCCCGCCCCGCCGCACCGCCACCCCCTCGCGCGTGGCGCGGCGGATATCCGCCCGGTGTCCTTTGCGCATCCCCGTCAGCAGCCGCTCGGGCGGCGGCTCAAGGTCGAGGTGGAGGCTGCTGTGGGGCTGGGCGGGCTCGACGGTGTGGAAGCCCTGAAGCAGCAGAAAACTGTGCAGCGCGTCGGCCCGCGCATCGTCTTCCAGCAGCGGCGGCTCACAGCGCAACATGACCGCCCGTGCCCGGTGCGCCACCCGGTCGAGCGCGGCGATCAGCGCGGCGTCGGCCTGCTGGTCGCCCGAGAAGAGCGGCCCGCGCGGCACATAGACGCCCGCCAGCCCGAAGCGCCGGCGGACCAGCGCCTGTGCGCCCGCCAGCATCCCGCCCGGCCCGATCACCGCCAGCCGCCGCACGCGCCAGCCGAAGCCGGACTTGAGCGTGCCCCAGGCGGAGGACTGGAGCAGCGTCCCATCCGGGTGCGCCTGTGCGAAGGCATCCCACGCCGCCGCGCTCGGCTCGATAATCGCAAGCGCCGTGCTGGTGGCTGTCTCGGTCATGGAATCCACGATGGGCGAGCTCACCCACATAGCCACAGGCGCTCGCCGCCGCCCGGCAGGATGCCCTCGGCGTAGGCCGTGAGCCGGGTACGCATGGCCGCCTCGCCGCCAAAAAGCTCCGCCAGTTGGCTGGCATACGCTGCGACCGCGTCGAGCTTGCGCGGAAGTGTCGCGGCAATCGGGACGACCTGCGGCACGCGCCGCTCGGGCAGTTGGCTCGCGCGCCGCTCGACCTTCTCCGGCGCGAGGGTGTAGGGCACATCTTCATAAAACGCAACCGGCGCAGGAAGATCGGCGGCGCGCGCCACGTCGAAGGTGATCAGGTGATCGACATGGCTGCCGATGCCGAGTGGCGCGTGGAACCTGGCCCGTGGTGCGCGGTCGTGGAGCGCGGCAAGCAGCCGGCGTGCCGCGGTGTAGAGCGGATCGCCGGCGGCCGGCGTGGCGAACAGCGTGTCGCGCGAGGTATAGCGCTCCGGCATGCGGTAGATCGCATCCTGCAGGCCGGCCCAGTACCAATCCACGCCGAGCAACATCATCGCCCGCTCGTCCTCGGCCAGGCGCACCGTGACCACCGCCTCGGGCGGGAGGGCCCACTGGCCATGGAACTCCTGCGCCAGCGCGCTGAATGGCCCCGAGGCAGGTGGGATGGCCGTGCAGAGCGTGACAACCAGGACACGTGCGCCGTCGCTGGCCGCCGCTGCGATCGCCCCGCCGCACGACAGCGCTGCATCGTCCAGATGCGGCGACAGGTAGATCCGGTCATAGACATCGTGAATCTGGCGCAGGTCGGTGATGTGCATGGCGGCTCCGTAGGGGGAGTACAGCGTACAGCGTGCCGCGGGCCGGGTGTGAGTTGAACGGCCATCCGCCGGCCGCCGTCGTGCGCCGCTTAATACGGCATCTGCCCCAGGTTGAGCTCCTTCAGCGCCTCGATGGCGGCTTCGCTGCGGGCGGCGTCGCGGCTGCGGCTCAGGCGCTCCAGCGCGCGGCGGGCCGGCTCTCCGCCGATCTCGCCGAGCGCCCAGATCGCCGATAGCGCGATCTCGGTGTCGGATTCGTCCACCAGGCGGATGACCTTGGCGAGGAGCGGCCGGGCGATATCCGCCATCTCGCCGGCGGCATGCGCAGCTTCATAGCGCAGCGCGGGCGAGCCACTCTCCAGCTCGCGCTCGACCGCCGGCAACCAACGCGGGTCCATGCTGCGGCCCATCGCGACCAGCGCGCTCTCGCGGAAGTACTGCTCGTTCGAGCGGTAGGCGCGCGCGATTTCGTCTTGCACAGCAGGCGAGTCGGCGAAGTAGCCGGCGCTCTCCAGCGCCCGTCGGCGCACCTCGAGCGGCTGCGTTTCGTCGCGCAGCACGGCCAGCAGATCGGCCAGCAGCGCCTCGTGGTCGCCCTCCAGCTCGCCGAGCGCGGCCAGATGCGCGAAGCGACTGAGCGCCATCGCTGCTCCGGCGCGCACTGCGCCGTCCGGGTCGCTGCGCAGCAGTTCACGCATGCGGCGCAGCGCGCGCGGCGATACATCCTCCCACATACCTTCAACCGCCGCAGCCCGCACCGTCGGGCTACGGTCCTCCAACAGCCAGAGCCAGACCTCGCCGAAGTCGAGGTCGACGTTGTCCTCGGCAAGCTCGACCATTGTTTGAACGATCTCTTCGCGCCGTTCCGTCTCGATCTGCTGCCACGCGCCCCAGAAGCGCTCGCGATCCGCCATGCCCAGCCCCACCAGGCCGCGCAGTTCACGGTGCGAGAGCGGCGTCTCGGATGCGCCGAGTAGCTGCAGCAGGTGTGATAGGAGACGTTCCTGTGGTTTATCCGATGTCATGTGCCTTGCCTGAGGACATCAGGGGCGGCGCGGTTGGACCGACGCCGCCCCCGGATGCCGATTCATCGCGATCGTGAAATCCACGACGGTGGGCGCGCGACAGGATGCTGGCCCGCCGCACCGCCATGCGGTTACTCCTCGTCGTCGTAGTAGTCGTCCTCGTCCTCGTCCTCGTCCGCGCTCGTCACCTGCACCGGCGGGCTGTACGACCAGATGCCTGCATCGGCGTCCTCCACCTTGAAGTGTTCGCCATCACGCAGCAGGTGCAGCAGGTAGCTCTTCGAGGCGGGCCGCAGGACGTTGAGCGCGATCAGCAAGGTCTCCACCGACGCCTCATAGCGCGGCTCGGCGCGCGTGCCGACCGGCTCGCCGATCGTCTCGAACACCTCTTCGAGCACGACCTCCCCCTTGCGCCGCTCGGACATCGGCAGCACCTTCAGGTTGCGCAGCCGGCCGTAGCTCGCCTGCGTCAGCAGCCGGTCAGGATCGACGACGGCGGTGAAGGTGATGGTATCGAACGCCAGCTTGTTCTTTTTCTCGTCCAGCACCAGCAGCCGCTCGGTCTCCTCGGGCTGCTCGTCGTAGCTGATCGTGAAGGTGTGTGGGTCGTCCGTCCGCGCCAGGGTGATCAGCGCCCCAGCCACCAGGTACTCGTGGAAGAACTCCTCCAGACCGCTGATCCAGCCACCGCGGTTGCCGGTTGGGTAGCGCAGTTCCGCCAGATAGGCGGTGAAATGCTGCGGCGACTCGATCCGCAGGATGGCGGTGCGCTGGTCGGGCAGCAGCGGCGGCGGCAGCAGCGCCGCCAGCGCGCGGGTCAGCGGCAGGATGCCGTACTCCCACTCGAAGAAGCTCAGGGTATGCGTCAGCGTGCCGCTCTTGCGAATCGCATCCGCGCTCTGGCCTTCGAGGCTGTCGTCAAACCCCTCTTCCAGATAGCCGGCGAGCTGGCCCATCTCGCTCGCTTTCACGCGCTTGCTGCCGATGCTGGCGAGCCCCTTGACCGACCACATCCGCGCGCCCTCCACGCCGACGAACTCGAAATCTTTCTCACGGCTGAGGCGGTAGTTGAGGGCAAAGCGGAACGCCTCGTAATCCGGCTGGCGCGGGTTGTGGTAGAACACATCGGCGATGATCTGCGTGTCGAGAAGCGGCTCGCCGACTTCCATGATGTAGTCACGGATGCGGCGCAGGTCGTTCTTGCCGAAGCTGACGACCGCCGCCTCCGGGAAGACGCTGTTGCCGAACGAGACGATCCGCCGCAGCGGGTCGTTCTCCAGGGCAGCGCGGAGCTGCGCGGTCAGGCTGGGGCCATACTGGGCCATGAGCTCGGCCACCGGGCGGCGCAGATCGATCTGCACCCCATTCGGCAGCGTCATCACCGTGCCTGGCGCAACCGGCGCCGGAAGCTCGACCGGCACCTCGGCGGCCTCGGCAGCCGGTGTGGCATCCCCAGCCGGCTGCGCCGCAAGCGCAGCCTCCACCTCCACCGGCGCCTCGTCCTCGGCCGCCTCCGGCGGGAGCAGGCCGGCCTGGCGTTGCCAGTAGTCGGAAACAAAGACCGGCTCGACCGTTGTCAGCGCCGGGCGCGTGGTTGTCACCACAACGCTGATGTCGTCCACCGGCAGCGGGTTCTCCGGCTCATAGAGCCGCTGGCGGAAGGTGTGATTGTCGGTTTCGTCGCGCGGGCGCCAGGCGCCGCTGCGGGTGGTCACATAGATCACCTCGCCGTCCTGCTCCTGGCGGGTGAAGACCGCATCATTCGCCCGCAGCGCCGCGTCGATCTCGCTCGCCACAGCCTCGCGCTCGGCCTTTTTCTGGGCGGCAAAGAACTCCGCCAGATTCGAGAGCGTCTGGCGAATCGGGGCATCAGCGGCGAACATGGCGCCCTGACCGGCCATGATGCGGAAGATCTGCGCGGCTAGCGCCCGCTGCTCAACATTTCCCTTGAAGGTCGGCTCGCTCATGCACTGCTCCAGCGACATGCCGGTACGGCGTCGCGCTGATCGGCGCGGCGGCTGGCGCCACGCGGCGGACTGTTAGCTCGCGGAAGGCGGCGTGGGTTGTTCGCTGCCGAGTACCATATCGCGCAGGATCTCAAGGTAGCGTTCGGTCAGCTTGGCGATCTCCTGCGGCTGGCCACTCGCGCGCAGCGCCTGGACGAGCCGATCAAGCGCGGTCTCGCCGTAGATGATGTTTTTTGCGTCCATACCCCTGTTCGTTACACGATCAGACGCAGTGCACGGCGGACCGCCGTGCCCCGCGTGTACTGTCCAGTTATTATAGCAGCAGGCCGCGCCTGCCGCAAATCGGCGGGTGATGAGACGGATCGGGATGGCGCGCCGATGGTCCGCCGCTACTCGCGCATGCTCTCCAGCGCCAGGGCCGCCCCGCCGATCGCTACGCTCTCCGCACCGAGGATCGCCGCGTAGACCGGCACCGAGCGCTCGATCGGCGGACGAAGGTAGCTGTGCATGCGCTGCGTCACCGCCTCGATGAACGCATCGCCGCCGGAGCGCACCACGATGCCGCCCAGCACGATCGCCTGCGGGTCGAGCAGCGCGACGATCTGCGACAGGCGCACGCCGAGCAGATCGACCGCTTCAGCGACGACCTGCCGTGCGATGGGGTGCTCGCCGAAGATATCTTCTAGGCGGGTGGTGTGCAGCCCCAGCTCAGCCGCGCGGCGCAGCAGCCCGCTGATCGACACGTGCTGCTCCAGCGTGCCGGGCTTCTCGCGGCTCCAGACTGGGTCGACCGGGCCGACCACTGCGTGCCCGATCTCGCCGGCGGTGGTTGTCGCGCCGTGGTACAGCCGGCCATCCAGCACCAGGCCGCCGCCCACGCCGCTGCTCAGATGCACGTACACCAGGTGTTGCAACTGGTGCGCAACGCCAAAGGTCGCCTCGGCCAGGGCGATCAGGTTGGCGTCATTGTCCACCAGGGTCACGGCGCCGAAGGCCGCCTGCACGTGCTCGGCGAGCGGAAACCGCTCCCAGCCGCTCATGCGCGGAGACAGGAGGACGATGCCGCGGCGCGCGTCCACCGGGCCGGCGAAGCCGGCGCCGACCCGCACCAGCCGATCCGACGCGACACCGTGGGCATCAAGCAGCCCGCGTGCCAGATCCAGCGCTTCTGCGACCCAGCCGTCGGCAGTGGCGCTGGACGGGTCGCGGTGGGCGCTGGCATAGCTGTTGTCATGTAGGCCGATCAGCGCGGCGCGCAGGCCGTAGCTGCCGATGTCCAGCCCGAGCACGTAACCCTGCGCGCCAAGCATGCCGGAGCTGAGATGCGGCAGGCGGCTCTGGACGAGAGACTGTGGATCGTGCATCGCGGACTCCTTCGTTCAGGCGCGTGGAGCTGCACGTGCGGTTGCGGTACCGGCATTATAGCATACGCTCCTGCGGCGGCTCGTCCGTCTGTGGCTCCGGCTCACCTTCCGCCGGCCGGCGGCGCCAGCGTGGCCCGGCGAGCAGCCCTACGCCGCCGACCAGCAGCAGGCCGGCTGCGCCGAGCGCAAGGCGCGAGGGTGGCGCATCGGCTGGCGAGGACGGCGGTGCGCTCTCCGGCGCTGGCCGCGTGGGAGGCTGGGGCGGCGCCGGGGTGGCCGGTCCACTGTACAGGCGCGCCCCGCCGGGCGGTGTGTACGGGCGGGCGGGCGCGAGCGGCCCGCGCAGCGATGATGGCAGATGCTGTGCGGGCGCGAGCCGGCGCGCTTCGGCGGGTGGCGCCGGCGATTCGCCCGATACCTGATACAGTTTGGCCGGCTCGCTCGCCGCGGTGGCGCGGGGCGCGTCCGCGCCGCCGGGCGCCGGAGCATCATTCGGCGCGCCGGGCGTGGGGGTGCAGCCTGGCATCCAGTCGCCCCCAGCCTGCAGGCAGACGCTCAAGTCGGGTGCGCTCTGGTTGTAGTGCATTGTGTCGGCGATCGCGCCATCTGGCCGGAGCAACCGCACGTCGTCTCCGCCGTTGTTCAGCAGACTGCCCGTAAGTTCAACGGCAAGATAGCCCCCAGGCGGGATGATGCTTCCGGGCCGGATGGTGACCGGTTTGCCGCCACCGTCGCTATCGTCGATCTGCCAGCCGCTCACGTCGGCGGGGGCGCTGCCGGGGTTCCACAACTCCGCCCACTCACGGGAAAACTGCGTCTTGGGCTGCGGCAGGATCTCGCTCAGCCGCACGTCCTCGGCATAACCCGGTATGACCAGCGAATCCAGGCCCGACGCGGGCGTGGGGGTCGCCGTGCGGGTCGGGGTGAGGGTGCGCGCGGGGGTCGCCGTGCGGGTCGGGGTGAGGGTGCGCGTGGGGGTCGCCGTGCGGGTCGGGGTGAGGGTGCGCGTGGGGGTCGCCGTGCGGGTCGGGGTGAGGGTGCGCGTGGGGGTCGCGGTGAAGGTCGCCGTCGCTGTGCTCGTGGGGGTCACGGTGGCCGGCGGCAGGTTCGGCGCGCCGGGGGTCGGTTCAGCCAGGTACCAGTCCCCCGGGCCGCGGTTGTAGCTCAGGCCGGCGACGCTGCCGGTGTAGCCGGTCTCGTCCGCCAGGCTGCCATCGGGATAGAGGAGCTGGACGGTATCGCCATCGTTATTCAACAGCCCGCTGCCGACGGCCACAACAACGTAGCCGCCGGCGGTGATGCTCGTACCAGCAGGGATCGTCACTGATCTGCCCCCGCCCGGCCCGTCGTCGATCTGCCAGCCGGAGATATCTGCGTCAGTTGGGCCGCTGTTATAGAGCTCGACCCATTCCGAGGCGCCCGACGCGGGATTCGGGAGGAATTCGCTGAGCAGGATGCCTCCAGGGAACGGCGTGGGGGTGTCGGTCGGCATGGGCGTATCAGTGGGCGTGGGCGTGTCGGTCGGCGTGCTGGTCGGGCGCGGCGTCGCGGTCGGCGTGGGCGTACGCGTCGGGGTGGGCGTGCGCGTCGGCGTCGGCGTCCTGGTCGCGGTTGGCGTGTTCGTCGCGGTCGGGGTCGGGGTGTCGGTCGGCGTAGCGCTGGGCGTGTTCGTCGCAGTCGGCGTGGGGGTGTTCGTCGGTGTGGCGGTCGGCAGCGGCGTCGGCGCGATGCCGGCGTTCCAGGCGCCCTTGGTCGGCGCGCCTAGTTGCCAGGCGGCGGCACCGTCGGGCATGCGGGCGTGGCTCTTGTCCTGTGCCGAGCCGGTGTAGCCTGCGCTCGCCACCAGCGTTCCGTCCGACAGATGCAGTGACAGCGTGTGGGAGCCGCTGTTCGTCAGCAGTGTGCCGGGGATGGGGACGACCAGCAGGGCGTTCGGGGCGATCGCTGTACCGGCGGCGAGGGAGAAGCCGCCCGCGCCGTCGAGCCTGAACCGGTAGCCGCCGAGGTCGACCGCCGATGCGCCTGGATTGAACAGCTCGATCCACTCGTTGTCGGTATCCGCGCCAGCAGGATCCGGAAGAAACTCGTTAATGACCAGGGATGGCACGCTCTGCGCCAGCGCGGGCGGCGCGAACAGCGCGGCGCCCCACACAGCAAGACCGATGATCGTACGCACACTCCGGCGCATGGCGGCCTCCACAGGCGAGGGTGAACAAATGGCGGGATATCTCCCACGGGGTAGTGTAGTACGATGACATTACTAGAAAGTGCAGCGGCGAGCTGTCCCCCATGCCCGGGGTAAGGTTGTTGGCAACCGCCGGGTGTTCACAGCGCCAGGGCGAAGCCGGGCCGCGCCCTGCCGCGCCCTGCGTGCCGAGCGTCGGGATACCCCCCGGGGGTAATCTGGATCACAGAGCGGCGGCAGGGAGTGTGCTATGATGAAAGATAACGAGTGTGCCAGAAAGGTATCGTCACCATGCACAGCAAAGTTGTGATTATCGGCTCGGGACCGGCGGGGCTGACGGCGGCGCTCTACGCCGCCCGGGCGAACCTGGAGCCGCTGGTGGTGCGCGGGCTCCAGCCGGGCGGCCTGATCGCGACGACCAGCGAGGTCGAGAATTACCCCGGCTTTGTCGAGCCGATCGGCGGCTTCGAGTTGGCCGATAACATGGAGAAACAGGCGGCCCGCTTCGGCGCGCAGTTCAAGGACGCGCTGATCGAGCAGGTCGATGTTGCGGAGCGCCCTTTCAAGCTCACGACCGACGGCGGCGAGGTGATCACCGCCGACACACTGATCGTCGCCACCGGCGCCTCGCCGCGCAAGCTGGGCGTGCCGGGCGAGGAGAAGCTGGCGAACCGCGGCGTCTCGTATTGTGCCACCTGCGACGGCTTCTTTTTCCGCGGCAAGCGGGTGGTGGTCGTCGGTGGAGGCAACAGCGCGCTGGACGAGGGGCTGTTTCTCACGCGCTATGTCACCGAGTTGGTGATCATCCACCG
The DNA here is from genome assembly GCA_042408595.1 of Roseiflexaceae bacterium. Lineage (GTDB taxonomy): Bacteria > Chloroflexota > Chloroflexia > Chloroflexales > Roseiflexaceae > JBHOQX01. Next base: position 58,564 of record JBHOQX010000030.1, read on the forward strand.
GCGCGATCAGCTCCGCGCTGACCCGATCCTGCAGGAGCGGGCCTTCGCCAACCCGAAGGTGCGTTTCATCTGGGACTCGGTTGTCGAGGAGATCTTGGGCGAGCAGAACGTCACCGGCGTGCGCATCCGCAATCTGAAGACCGGCGAGGAGACAACGCTGGAGACCGATGGCGTCTTTCCCTACATCGGCCACATCCCGAACACCCGGCTGTTCGTGGGGAAACTAGAGCTAGACGCGAGCGGCTATATTGTGACCGACGGTCGTACCCGGACGAATGTGCCGGGCGTGTTCGCCGCCGGCGACGTGGTCGATCACATCTACCGCCAGGCGGTGACCGCCGCCGCCGAAGGGTGCATGGCGGCGATGGAGGCGACATGGTACCTGGCCGAGGCGGAGCACGTGCTCCTGAAGAGCCAGGCCGCGCCGGCGCAGGTCGAGCCGCCGGCGCTGGGGCAGTGGTAGGGTGTCAACCAACGCCGAACGCCGGCTGTACCGGACCGCAACGCGCGATCCCGAAGGTCGGCCGGCGTTCGGCGTTGGGGCTTCGCCTAGTGTTCGATCAGCGGCTCCGGACGCTCCACCGTGCTAGCGATGTCCAGCCGCCGCCCCTCGGCCGCCGTCTCCAGCAGCGCGTGCATCACGTCGAGCACGTGATAGGCCAGCCGCCCGCTCGCCCGGTAGCTGCCGCCCTCGCGGAGCGCCCGCGCCATATCGGCCACGCCTAGGCCGCGGCTGTTGTCGCTGTGCCCGGCGATCAACGGCACCTCCTCCCAGGCCCGCGCGCCCGGGCGGAAGAGGCGTACCGGCCCGCCGAACGTGTTCGGGTCGGGCACGCTGAGCGTCCCTTCGCTGCCGTAAATTTCGATTCGCGGCAACTCCGCCGCCCAGACATCGAACGACATGATCATCGTCGCGATCGGCCCGGTGGCGAAATCGAGCACGCCGGCGATGTGGGTTGGCGTCTCGACCGCGATCCTCGTGCCGTATTTCGGCTTGCTGGTGATCAGCCGCTCCGGGAAGCTGATACGCGCCGAGCCGGCTACACGCGCGACCGGGCCGAGCAGCGAGACGAGCGCGGTGATGTAATACGGCCCCAAGTCGAACAGTGGCCCCCCGCCGACCTTATAGAAGAACTCCGGATCGGGGTGCCAGCTCTCCGGGCCGTGGCCAGCCATGAACGCAGTCGCGGCGACCGGCTCGCCGATCGCGCCCTCGTCGATCAGGCGGCGGCAGGTTTGGAGTCCCGCCCCGAGGAAGGTATCCGGCGCACAGCCGACGAGCAGACCGCGCGCATCGGCCAGATCCAGCATCTGTCGGGCTTCCTCGCGGGTGATCGCCAGCGGCTTCTCGTTGTACACACTCTTGCCGGCTTGGAGCGCAGCCAACGCCACGGCGCCATGGGCGGCCGGGATGGTCAGGTTGATCACCAAGTCGATCGCCGGGTCGGCGAGCAACTCCTCCGGCTGGCAGGCGCGCGGCACCTCGTACTCTGTCGCTCGCGCCCGCGCCCGCGCCAGGTCGATATCCGCGACGGCCACGACCGGCAGCCCGAAAGCCGGGCAGTTTTTCAGATAGACGCCGCTGATGTTGCCGCAACCGATGATACCGACTTTCACCTGCGAAACTGTCATGGCAAGATGTCCTTTCAAACAGAATCAGCCGCGGTGGCGGCTGGCCCACAGCATTCCGCGGCGCACCAGTTCGCGCGCCTCGGGCACGTCAAAATCCGCCCGCTGGTGGCCGAGCGAGCAGTAGAACACCCGCCCCTGGCCCCAGCGCCGCTTCCAGACGACCGGCATCACCACGCCATCGATCCACGGCAGCACCGCGCCGTTGAAGGTCGTCGTGGCGAGCACCTCGTTGGACGGATCGACGTGCATGTAGTACTGCTCGGAGTGCATGCGGAAGTCGTGCAGCCCAGCGGTGATCGGGTCGTCCCGGCGGACGATGTTCACGGTGTAGTCGATGATGTTGCCGGGGTGCGCCACCCACTGCCCGCCGACCATGAACTGATACCGAGGATTCTGCCGGAAACTATCGGCCATGCCCCCGTGCCACCCAGCGATGCCAACACCGCTGGCCACCGCCGCGAGCAAACCCGCCTCTTGCTCAGGTGTGATCGTGCCCATGCTCCACACCTGCACGATGAGATCCAGCGCCCGCAACCGCTCGACATCGCGGTAGACATCGAGGGTCTCGGCAATGTCCACGGCAAAGCCCTGGTCGTGCAGGAAGCGAGCGAACAATTCCGCGCATTGCCGCGGCTGATGACCTTCCCATCCCCCACAGACGAACATTGCCGACGCCATCTGTCCTCCTTCCGTGCGTTCGCGCACCGTCTCAGTGCTAGCGCGACCGCGGTCATACCGGCGCATTGTTCAGCGATTGGTGATACCGCTCGCGGCACTCGGCGATCACCTGCAGGGCAGTCCTCGCATCGTGCCAGCCCAGCACCTCGGTTTGCTTGGGCTCCAAGAGCTTATAGGTCGCAAAGAAGGTCTCGATCTCGCGCAGCCAGTGCTCTCCCAGGTCCGCGAGGGTCGCCACATGCGCGTAGCGAGGATCGCCAACCGGCACCGCCAGCACTTTGAAGTCGGACCCCTTCTCGTCATGCATCTCTAATCCGCCCAACGGGCGCGCCTCAATCACACAGCCGGGGAACGTCGGTTCTTGAACCAGCACGAGAATATCGAGGTGGTCTCCATCTTCTGCCAGCGTGTCAGGAATGAATCCGTAGTCCGCGGGGTAATGGACCGAGGAGTAGAGCACGCGGTCTAGCCGGAAGGTATGCGATCGCTCGTCATACTCATACTTGTTCCGGCTGCCCCGTGGGATCTCGATAAACGCGAGCACAGTCGAGAGTGCTTCATTGTGCATCAGCACACCTCACCAGACGGCGGCAAGCGCATCGTCATCATTCACCGGTCGGCCCTAGCGTCGCTCTTCAATCACCCTGTGCCCGCATTGGCACGGACGCTGGATTTCCACAGGAAGGGATGATAACGAAAGGGACGGCCCGCTGATCTATTGTGCGTTTTTGTGGTTCGCTGAGACAACACCGGCACAGGAGGCATGGTAGGCTGTTTAGCAGGACGTCCCTGGGATGCATCATCCCAAGGCGCAGACGAGACAGAGCCAAACGGGCTGGGCGTGACAACGACCCTGTCCCGCTCCTCTCTTGAGTGACACCAGAGGGTGGCACCAGGGCCGGAGTGTGACGGCAGAGAAGGAAGCTAGGCGGCCTGCCCGCGCTCCGGCAAGCACCGGCTTCGGCGAGTGCGGCACTGCCGGTTCTGCGTACTGCCGGCAGTGCCACGGTCACCCCGGATTGACCGGCTGCGGCTACTCGGTGGGCGTGGCCGCCGGCGTCGCGGCTGGCAACGATTCACCGAGCGCCCACACTTGGAACTGATCAAATGGGGTCACGGCGCCAACGACGGCGTTGGCCTCGTAAAAACCTGAGCCAACCCAGACATCGCCCGCATCCAGCCGGGCACTGAGATCGAGCGTGGTGATGAACGAGCCATTAACCGCCAGATAGCCGGTGGTGCCGATGACTGCCATCTCGATG
>JBHOQX010000032.1:0-20267 GCA_042408595.1 Roseiflexaceae bacterium
GGCTGGGCGACAAAAAACCAGGGGGGCGAGCCTTCGGCCCTCCCGCCTGGCGACGGCCCGCAGCGCGGGTGGTCGCACGATTGTCGGTCGCTCAGCGCTCTTGTTGCGTCTGCCTCCCCAAGGAGTGAGACGGCGGTGTCGGTACCGTGAGAGTATACTACAGGTGGGCGCGCCTGTCAAGGCGAGCACCATCTCGAATGAACTCTCCCAGTTACCGGTGTCGATCGGGATTCACACACTCCAACCGACAACGGACAGCAGTATACCACTGCCCTCCCACGTTGTCAAACGCAACGAGATCTTGCTGCTCATGGCTTGGGGGCGCCTGAAACGCCACTCGCACTCAGCGAGGGGCGAGAAGCAGATTCGGGCGCCTTGTCGATGGATGGTGGTTCGCGCCCGCCGTTCGATTCCGGAGCAGGCTGGTGTGCGCCACCCAGGCGTTCCAAGAGTTGATCGCGGCTGAGGCCGTGTCGCCGGGCGAGCTCCATGGCATTGCGCGGCGCCAGTGGCGCCCCTCGCTCGATACGGAAGGATGGCCGTGTCTCCGCCGATGGGCCGGGGACGACGCCGGCCACAAGGCTGACGATGCCCGCACCAGGTGTTTCGTCTATCAGCGCGTTGCGCGCCAGTTCGCGCAGATGCGTCACAATGATCGCCCGCGCGCCCAGCAGCCGCAGGCCAGCGAGAACGTCGCCGCCGATGGCAAGGGCCGATTCGTGATCGGTGCTGGTGAACGGTTCGTTGAGCAAAATGAGGCTGTCGCTCGTGGCAGAGTCGAAGATGTGGGCAAGGCGGCACAGTTCTTCGGCCAGCCGCCCGCCATCCTGATCAAGATGCTCACGAGACGGAAAATGGGTGTAGATGGCATCGACCGGGCTGATACGGGCGCTCGCCCCTGGCACAGGCAGACCAGCCTGGAAAAGCACCTGAGCCTGGCCGACCGCCCGGATGTAGGTGGTTTTGCCACCACTGTTCGGCCCGCTGAGCACGCCGATCGGCGCGCCTGGCTCGAGCACGATATCGCTCGGCACAATAGCACGGGCCGCCGCCGCGCCGCCCTTCGCGAATAGGCGCAATGCGAGGTCGAGGTTGTACGCCTGCCTGATGATGGTTACGTGCTCAGCCGCGGGTGCGATGGCCGCTCGCGCGAGCGGCAGCCCGATGCCGTCAAGCTGGCGTACAAGCCGGACCGCGCCGAGGTAAAAGGCCAGTTCCGGTTCGAGCGCGGCGAGCGGGGCCGTTTGCAGCCGTGCGAAGCGCTTGATCGTCTCTGCGACCGGCGCGGCGACACGCTCTAGCAGGCGGTTCAGTTCTCGGAAGAGCTCGTGCGCTGGCGTATGTGGTTGGCTCTCGTCCGCTTTGAAGAGGGCGCTGATGCCACGGATGGCGTCGGCGGCCGGGCGTTCGCCGAACAGCCGATCGAGCAGGGTGCCACGCCCGGCGAAGCACTCGGCGTTGACCGAGACGATCGTTGCGGCTTCGGGGCGAAGCTGCGAGTCAAGGTTGACGCCGATCGTCACGCTGCCGGCCTGCTCCATCTGCGCGCGCAGCCCGGGCAGCACCGCCGCCAGCCGCCCGTACTCCGGCGTGGCGCGTAGCATCGCGAGCATCGCACGCAGCCGTTGGAGCCCCTCTGAACGCAGATCGGCGGCCGCTTCGAGCGCTGCCGCCAGGCCATCGACACAATGCACATAGCACTCAAGTTCAGCCAGGCGCGCGGTGACTTGCAAGAGTGGTGCGTTCTCGTTCCAACGGTTGACGGGCGTCGTCCCGGCGATCTCGCCTAGCAGCGGCAGCAGGGCGACCAGGCGATCGGCCAGGGCAGAATCGCGCAGCAGGTCGTCCAGCACGTCCTGACGGTAGGCGATCACCGCCGGGTCGGCGACGAGCGCCGCCAGGATGCCGCCGATCACGCGGCGGTGACGGCCGTCAAGGTCAAGGGCGCCCACAATCGTACTGATGCCGAGGTCCTCGTCGTAGGGCGCGGGGCTGGCCAGCGGCATGCTGGCGCCCGAAGGAAATAGCAGGCTGACGATTGGCGATGCGGCGCTCATGGGCGCAATCCAATCGCGCCACAGGGCAGAGCGGCACTCGTGATAGAATGCAACGCGCTCCCACATCGCTTGCACCGCAGCAGAAAGGCCACGAGAGGAAGGGATGCCATCACAGTTGTACCCCCCGAGCGACTCGCCATTCGAGCCGTTGGTGCGTCGGATTCTCCAGGAGGCGACCGTCGTCGATGACCGGATTCTGAAGATCGATCACTTTCTCAACCACCGAATCGAACCTCCGTTTATGGCCGCGATGGGGCAGGCGCTGGCCGAGCGAGTCACCCCCTATGCGCCGGAACTGGTGCTCACCGCCGAGGCGAGCGGCATCGCGCCGGGCCTGGCGGTGGCGAGCGCGCTGGATGTGCCGCTCGTCTTTGCCAAGAAGTACGCCCCGGTCGTTGAGCCACCGGCGCTCTCACGGATCGTGCCATCGGCCACCAAGGGCGCCGACTACCGGCTGGTGGTCGCAGCGCGCTACCTGCCGGCCGGGGCACGCGTCGCCCTGATCGACGACTTTCTAGCCAACGGGCGAACGGCGGTCGCGCTGGCCGAGATCGCCGCCGAGGCTGGCGCCCGGGTCGTCGTCGCCGGGTTTTTGGTTGAAAAACTGTTCCAGCGTGGCCGCGATGGCCTGATCGCCTTGAACATCCCAATCGCCGCGCTGGCGCAAGTCGAGCGGCTGGAAGGCGGTCGGGTGATCATCAGGCAGTGATCCTCCGACTGTCCCCATGACGCAGATCACCGGGATCAACCGACAGGAGGTATGCCGCGGCACGGTTTGGAGGGGCTGCCCTCCATCCAGGGCCCGCGTCCGGCATGGGTGCGCGCTAGAGAGCTGCGCGGCCTGCCACGCCTCCGGCGCTGCGGGCGATCGTGGACACCCGATCGATCGAGAGCGAGGTCTGCGGTGATGGCTGACCACGATGTCAGGCGTTCTCCAGGGGATCGAGCAAGCTGTTCCAGGTTTTCATACGCTCCGCGTCGCCACCGGTATCCGGATGATGCAGGCGCGCCATCGCTCTGCGAATGGCGCTGATCTCGGCCGCCGTCATCTCGATTGCGCCGCCATCGACAATAAACGGCCGTGAGCCGCATTCGACACGGGCGCGCCAGGTATCCAGCTCGCGCGAGAGCTTGGTGTTCTCGCGGGTCACCTGGACAAGGTTTTCGACCGTCAAATTGTACGCGCGCACCAACTCGGCGTTGCGCGCCTGCTCCTTGCTGACCTGGCGCAGGAGCGCGCGGATCGTCTTGTGGGCCTCGATCAGCTCGCGCTGGAGACAGGCGATCTCCTCATCGAGCGCTGGTGCGGGCGGCGTGGGCTCGCCTGCGGCCATGCGGGGAACCTCAATGGACTTCAGGTCGGATGAAACGATCACAGTATACCCCATTCGCGGCCTGCTCGCCCGATGCGCGCACACCCTGTCAAGGCTGCTGCGCACGCCTCCGTCGGGGCCTGCAGGCCCGGGCTCGCGGCACCACACCCGCCGGCGCGGGCTGGTTCCGCCCCGCAGGCGGCATGGTTAACCGGCCGGCTCGGCGATGGTGACAAGCCGGTGGCTCATATCGACAACCTCGCCGGCGCTGATGATCTTGTCGCCAATACAGGAGACCATCGTCACCATCTCACGCCCCTGCGGCAGAATGTACTCGACCTGGTCGGGCGTGACGCGCACGTGCCGAGTAACGCGGTAGCGGTGCGGCGTTCCCTGCCGGTCGTACAGCACCACCTGCGCACCCGGCTTGAGTTGCTTGACGCGGGCGAAGGGCGCCGGGCGGTTCGGCGCGTTGGTGAAGCGGAGGACGTGTCCCCAGAGCACGACATTATCCCCATCGCCGGGGCGGGCGCTCAGGTTGTACCAGCCGACATCGTGATCCGGGACGATCGGTATATTCTGCGAGTCGAGCCCCACAGAGACGATCGGGAAGTCGACCCCGATCGCCGGGATGACGATCCGCGCGGGCTCGCCGGCGCGCCGCGCTCGCGCCGGCGGCTCCGGGGCGGCGGTCGGCTTGGGCGCGGCTGCGGCGGCAGGCTTCGCAGCCGCCGGGCTGGCCGCGGCCGGTTCGGCGCCCGGCGCAGCGGTCGCCAGTGGCTCCGGCGACGGCTTCAGCAGCAGCGCGGCCGTCGCGGACGGCGCGGTTGTCGGGCTGGCCGGCAGCGCGGCGGCCGATTGGTCTGTCGGCCCGGCGCCTTCGTTCCCTTCGTCCCCTCGGGCTGAGCCTCGGGACGAAGCCCGGCTCAGGCCGGGGTCCCCCGTAGGGGGCAAACCGGGGGTCGGGCTGGCCGGCAGCGCGGCGGTTGCCGTGTTCGAGTTCGCCGCCGCCTCCGACCGGGCAGGTCCCTCCGCCGGCGACTGGGCGGCAGGCGCGGGCGGCGCGGCACACGCAGCCATCAGCGCCGCAAGCGCGGCGAACGGAAGTAGAAAGCGCATTGGGTGTACTCCGGGGAATTGCATGGCGCTGGCGCAGCGCGGCGGCCGAGCGGCCGCAGGGATATCGTCTGCCATCGGCGTCAGTATAGCAGGGGCGCGGGGCGCTGACAAGAGCCCCGCCTGGCCTCCGCCAATCGCTGCGTTGGGAGGGTTTGGGAGCGGCGCAGCCACCCGTTGCCCCTTTCGCTGATGGAGCCCGGGGTGCTATAGTGACAGCGTATGGGGCGACGACCATGCAGACGGTTGCCTGGCGCTCGATCAGCGCCGCCGCCACCTGTCGCCCTGCTGAAAGGAGAGCCCTCCATGACTAACGGAATCGGCTTCGTTGCCGCTGGCTCCTTTTCCCTGGAGGCGCTGGCCGATATCGTTACCCGCTCGTTCGAGGCCTATTTTTACCAGGATGTGATGACCGCCGAGGCGCTGGCACGCCGTGTGCGCGAGGAGCAGATCGATTTGTGGGCATCGCCAGTGATGCTGTTGGACGGCGCGCCGGCCGGGCAGGCGCTCATCGCGGTGCGCGGCGAGCGGGCGTGGTGCGGCGGGTTCGGTATGATGCGGCCGTTGCGCGGGCGCGGCCTGGCGCACCGACTGGCGGCCGAGATGCTCCAGCAGGCACGGGCGGCTGGCGCGCGGTCGCTGGCGCTGGAGGTGCTGACCCGCAACGAGCCGGCCATCCGCACCTACACACGCGCCGGGCTGCGGGTCGTCCGCGACCTGCGGGTGCTCGAATGGGCCGCGCCAGGCGCGGGCACCGACGGGGGCGGCGCGCCGGCGCACGACGGGGGCAGCGTCGCCGAGGCGCTGGTACACTTTCACGCGCTGCACCCGCGCCCGGCGGCCTGGCAGCGCGACCTGCCTTCGCTGCTGGTACGGCAGGGGCTGGAGTGTGTCGCGCTGGCGCGCCACGAGGGACTGGCCGCCTATGCGCTGCTTTCATCTCGCGCCAGTGGGGCGCGGATCGAAGACATTGGCGCGATCAGCGCGGCCGCGGCGGCGGAACTGCTCACCGCGCTGCGCGAGCGCTACCCGCGGCTGATCAGCGTGAACGAACCCGCAGACAGCCCACTCACCGCCGCGTTCGATCAAGCCGGCTTCGCGGAAGTCGACCGCCAGCATGAGATGACTATTGAGCTATAGCTCCGATGAACTATAGTATCGATGGCCCGTGCACTCTATAATCAACTGCAGGCGTAGACGTTAGCCATGGGAGGCGGCCATGACGTCTGAGATCCGGGTGCCTTCATCGATCCTGCGGCTGCTGTGTGACAGCGTGATCGACAACCTGGGCGAGAAGAGCCTGCGCTTGCTGTTCACCCAGGCCGGCCTGCAACCGTACTACAGCGGTGGCCCGCTCCCGCCACCGGACGACACGCCATCGCTGACGCTCGACGAACTGAACCGGCTCTTCGCGACCGCCTTCAACGTCTTCGGCGAACGCGGCGTCCGGCCGATCCTGCTGCGCGCCGGGCGCGGCGTCGCCCAACACTTCCGCGAAACGAACCGGACCCGCGCGACCCTGGCCGGCGCCGCCTTCCGCGTGCTGCCAGCCGACGCCAAGATCAAGCTGGTGCTGAGGCGTGCGGCCAATATCGGCGAGGAATCGCTGCACATGCCGCACCAGACCTACGACACGCCGGAGGGGTATTTCGTCGAGATCCGCGACTCGCTCTACGCGAAGGGGATCGCCGCGCAGCGCCCGGTCTGCTACTTCCCGGTCGGCTTCTACGGCGAGATCGTGCGCTGGGCGACGGGCACGAACCACGCGGTCGAGGAGGTCGAATGCATCGCGGCGAGCGGGCAGGTCTGCCGCTTTCGCGTCGCCCGGCAGCCAGCCGCTACCGGGCCGGAAGCAGCAGGATGATATAGTACAGCACCGCGCCGATGAAGATCAGGCTATCTCCACGGTCAAGCACGCCGCCGTGGCCGGGAATGATGCTACCGGCATCCTTGGTGCCGGCCTGTCGCTTGATCAGCGACTCCGCCAGATCGCCCAGCGGACCGACCACCGCGGCGATCAGCCCCAGCAGCGCTGCCAGCCAGGGCGAGAGCGGCAGGCCGAACACCCAGGCGAAGAGCACACCCGCCAGCACCGACATCACCGCGCCGCCCGCGAACCCTTCCCAACTCTTCTTCGGGCTGAGCAGCGGGGCCATCTTGTGTCGCCCGAACGCGCGGCCGACGAAATAGGCAGCGCTGTCCTGCAGCCAGGTGATCGCGCAGATCAGAAAGATCCACCCCGCGCCGCGCGGGATGCGCAGCCCGGCGAGCGGGCCGGCGAGCGGCGCGTCGCCCAGGTCGCGCAGCAGAATGAAATGGCTCGCCAGCCAGCAGAAGTAGATCGCCCCGGCGAACGTCAACCCCCAACCTGGCAGGATGCCGCGGTCACGGCTCAGCGGCAGCGCCGCCACCAGGCTGACAACCACCGCCAGGGTCAAGGCGAGCTGAACCAGGTTGACCGGCGCGGCATATGGCGCGCCGGCGACCGCGAGCACCAGCCCCAGGCCGATCGCCATGCCGGCCCCCGGGAGCGGGCGGTAGCCGGCGTGGGCGACCATGTCGTACAACTCGCGCAGCGCCACCACCGAGGCCAGCAGCACCAGCAGCACGACCAACCAGCGGCTCCAGTAGACGCAGACAAGGGTGAGCGGGATCAGCACGAGCGCGCTCAGCACGCGAGGCAGCAGCGCGCTACCCTTCTTCGATGAGGCCGCCGAAGCGGCGTTCGCGCTGTCCATAATCCTCAATCGCCTGCTTTAGGTGCTCGGGGCTGAAGTCCGGCCAGAACGCCGGCGTCGTCCAGTACTCGGCATAGGCCGCCTGCCAGATCAAGAAGTTCGACAGGCGCCACTCGCCACTGGTGCGGATGATCAGGTCGGGGTCGGGCAGGTCGCGGGTGGAGAGGTGCTGGCTGATACAAGCCTCGTCGATCTGGGCGGGCGGCAGTCCCTCGGCGACGATCTGGCGCACGGCGTCCACGATCTCAGCGCGGCCGCCATAGTTCAGCGCGACGGCGACCGTCAGGCGGGTGTTGTCGCGCGTGAGGGCGATCGCGCGCTCGATCTTGCGGCGCAGCAACGGCGAGAGATCGTCCGGGCGGCCCAGGTGCAACACGCGCACGCCCTCCTCGTGCAGTTGGCCGATCTCGCGGTCGATGAACTCGCTGAGCAGCCGCATCAGGCCCTCGACTTCGGCGCGCGGGCGCGACCAGTTTTCCGTCGAGAACGCATACAGCGTCAGGTACGGGATCGCCTGGCGCACCGCTTCGGGCAGGATACGCCGGATATTTTCCACGCCGGCGCGGTGCCCGGCAAGGCGCGGCAAGCCGCGCTGGCGCGCCCAGCGGCCGTTCCCATCCATGATGATCGCGATATGGCGCGGTCGCCGCGGTTGTTCACCTTGGGCGCTCATCGGTGTCCTCGTACCAGGGAGGTGGCGGGCCGTCCTCGCAGCAGGTCGTGGCTGGACGAATGGCCGATAGCAGCGGGAGCGCCGCGAAGCTGGGGCCGGCGGTTCCCAGGCTCTCGCATCCGAGGGGAACGCGGAGCGCTGAATCCGTCTCAGACCTCCATCACTTCGGCTTCTTTGGCCGCCCCGAGCTGATCCATCTCCCGAATCGCCCGGTCGGTCAGTTCCTGCAAGCGCTCCTGGCCGCGCCGCTGGTCATCCTCGGAGATCAGCTTCTCGTTCCCCAACTGGCGGATGTCGTCCAGCGCCTCGCGGCGGATGTTGCGCAGCGCGATCCTGCCTTCCTCCACCCGATGGCGCACCACCTTGACAAGTTCGCGGCGGCGCTCTTCGGTCAGCGGCGGGATGGCGAGCCGGATCAACCGCCCGTCATTCGACGGGTTGATGCCGAGATCGGAGTTTTGGATCGCCTTTTCGATCGCTTTCAGCGTGCCGGCGTCGTAGGGTTGAATGATGATCATGCGCGCCTCCGAGACGCTGATCCCGCCCAGCTGGTTGAGCGGCATCGTCGTGCCATACGCCTCGACCGGGATGCTCTCGACCAGCGCCGGGCTTGCCCGGCCGGTGCGGATCGTCGCCAGGTTGTGGCGCAGCGTCTCGATCGATTTTTTCATCTTTGCGTCGGCCTCACGCAGGACATCATTGATCACGGCGCACCCCCTCTCAGACAGGATCGCGGTTCGGAGGCTCAACCACCACCGGGCCACACACCGTGTGCGGCGACGCGGCAGAAGCACACCCGCGGTGAGCATATGCTTGCTGGAACACCCGGCGCGTCCTACCCCTTGCTCACCAGCGTCCCCACATGCTCGCCGAGGACGATTCGCTCGATATTGCCGGGCTGCATCGGGTCGAAGACGATGATCGGAATGTCGTTGTCCATACAGAACGTGAGCGCCGTGCTGTCCATCACCGCCAGGCCGCGGCTGAGCGCATCCATATAGGTGATATGCTCGAATCGCACAGCGCCCGGATCGTGCTTCGGATCAGCGCTATAGACGCCATCCACGCCGTTCTTCGCCATCAGGATGATCTCGGCGTGGATCTCAGCCGCCCGCAGTGCCGCGGCGGAGTCGGTCGTAAAGTATGGATTGCCGGTGCCCGCCGCCAGGATGATCACCCGGCCCTTCTCCAGGTGCCGTGTGGCGCGGCGCCGGATGTACGGCTCGGCGACCTCGTCCATTTTGATCGCCGTCATCGCACGGGTGAAAATCCCCTGCCGCTCGAGCGCGTCTTGCAGCGCCAGCGCGTTGATGATCGTCGCCAGCATACCCATGTAGTGCGACTGGGCGGGGTCCATATCGCGGGCGAAGCCCTTGCTGCCGCGCCAGATGTTGCCGCCGCCCAGCACGACCGCCACCTGTACGCCATGGCGGATCACACGCGCGATCTCTTGCGCGTAATAGTCTAGCACGTCCGGCGAGATCGGATCGCCGCCGCGGCGATCGCCAGCGAGCGCCTCGCCGCTGAGTTTCAGCAGAATCCGGCGGTATTTGGGGTCTCGCATAGTCAGGTGGTCGGATGCGGAACCGGCCGGATGCGGCTGCACCCGGCCGGTTCCGCCATCTCAGGCGCCAAGCTCGTAGCGCACAAAGCGTCGCACAACGACGTTCTCGCGCAACTTGGCGACGGCAGCCTGAATTTTCTCCTCGATCGTCTGCGCATTATCGCGAACGAACGGCTGCTTGAGCAACACAACCTCTTCGTAGTACTTCTCCGGCGCGAGGCCACTCGCCTCGATCTCCGCCGCCGGCACTTCGTCCACGCTGATATAGCGCGGGTTCATCGCCGCGATCTGGAGCGCGATATCTTTCGCCAGCTGGATGAACTCCTCGTTGCGTCCGACAAAGTCGGTCTCGCAGTTGAGCTCGACCATCGCCGCCATGCGGTTGCCGGCATGGACATAGACCTCCACCCGGCCCTCGCGCGCCTCACGTCCGGCGACCTTCTCGCTGACCTTCAGGCCCTTCTCGCGCAGCAACGCGATCGCCTTGTCCATATCGCCGCCGGTCTGGGTCAGGACATCCTTGCATTCCTTGATGCCAGCACCGGTGCGCTCGCGCAGCTCCTTGACCATCTGGGCTGTCACATCCGTCACACTACGCTCCTTTGATGCATAATAAAGGGAAGAACGAAGGCGCGACCAGGACGCGGCGCCGCCCTCATTCTTCCGGATGATCCACGGCGGCGGGCCGTCGGCGCGCGTCTAGGCGACCGGCTCGCCCGCCTCGTCCGGCGCTTCCTCCTCGGCCTCCGGTTCGGCTGGCGGCTCATCGTAGCGCCCGCCGCGCATCAGGTCGGCCTGCGAGCTCTCGCGCCGGTTCTGCCCTTCGATCGCCGCGTCGGCGATCTTGCTGGTGATCAGGCGAATACTGCGGATCGCGTCGTCGTTGCACGGGATCACAAAGTTGATCGGGTCCGGGTCGCAGTTGGTATCGACCATCGCGACGATCGGAATGCCGACCTTGACCGCCTCGCGCACCGCCAAGTCTTCCTTGTGCGGGTCCACGATGTACAGCGCGCCCGGCAGCCGGTCCATCGTCTTCAGCCCGGCGAAGACGCGGTTGAGCTTGTCGATCTCCTGCTCGGTCTTGAGCGCTTCGGCCTTGGTGAGCTTGGACAGCTCGCCCGTGTCGCGCTGACGCTCCAGGTCCGCCAGATAGCGCAGCCGCCGGCGGATAGTGGCGAAGTTCGTCAGCGTGCCGCCCAGCCAACGCTGGTTGACATACAACTGGCCGGCGCGGGTCGCTTCCTCCGCGATCGCCTCTTGCGCCTGTTTCTTGGTGCCGACGAACAGGATCTTCTGGCCGCCGGCGACCACCTCGGCGACAAAGCGGTAGGCCTCGGTAAGGCCAACGACGGTCTTCTGCAGATCGATGATGTGGATGCCGTTGCGCGCGGTGAAGATATACGGCCGCATCTTCGGGTTCCAGCGCTTTGTCTGATGGCCGAAGTGCGAGCCTGCCTCGAGCAGCGCCTTGATCGGGATGACCCGTTGGGCAGTGGTCTGAGTCATGGGGTTGCCGTCGCTCCTTTTGTTCAGTAACCAGGTACTCCGCCACACCCATCGCGCCACGGCGGGGCCGGCTGCGCGCCGGCAGGCTCCGCCGCGATCAGGGTGTGTGTGTCATTGGCGCGGTTTTCCGCAGCAGCACGCAGTATAACATACATGGCCGCTCCGGGCAAATGCGATGCCGCCGGTTCAAACCGGGGGCGTTGCTCTGGTGCAAACGCATGCGGGTGCCATAGGGCCGGCCCTTCGCTTATGCCCTGCGCATCCCACGCCGGGAAAACCGATAGCGCAGGGCGTCGCTTAATCCACCGCCAGCACTTCCCGCGCCGCGCGCTCACCGCTGTGCAGCGCGCCGTGGACGGTCGCCGGGTTATCGTCGGTGAGCGTCGCTTCGCCGGCGAAGTGCAACGCGCCGCACGCCGCCGCCAGCGCCGCGCGCTGCCCGAAGCTGCCTGGCGGCGCCGAACTGTACCCGCCGCGCGCCCACGGATCGGCCGCCCAGTCGGTCAGCATGCCGGCCACGAACAGCCGGCGCGGGGCCGGGCCGAACAGCCCGGTCAGCGCCGCCAGCCCACGTTCGATCACCTCTTCTTCACCCAGCGGGGCCAGGCGCGCCGCACGCGGCCCGGTGATGAACCCGGTCAACACCGGCACGTCCGGCCACACCGTCCACCAGACCGCGATCGGCCCATCCGCGGTCAGGAAGGTCATCTTCCGCGGCCAGAACGGCTCGCTGAAGCGCAGGTGCAGTTTCATGGCCGGGGGCATCCGCAGCAGCCGCATCGCCCGCTGCTTCGCCTCCGGCAGCGGCGGGGCGAAGCGCACCGCGCCAGCCTGCAGTAGCGCCAGCGGCAGCGCCACGACCACCCGCCGCGCTGTGAACGCGCCCCGTGCCGTCTCAACCTCCGCGCCGTCCGCCGCCCAGCGCACCGCCACGGCTGGCGTGTTCAGCCGGATGTCCAGCCCCGCGGCGACGCAGGCCAGCACCCGGTCGTATCCCTCTACCACATGAAAATTGCGCTCGTCGCTGCGCCCGACCCGCAGCTCGTGCGCCAGGTCGGCGGCGCTCAGCGTGTCCGCCGTCGCGCAGCAGGCGTGGGCCAGCCGGATCTCCAGGATGTGTCGCGCCAGCGGGCTGAAGCCCTCGGCGGCGAGCCACTCCGCCAGCGAGATGTCCGGGCCGTGGTAGGCGGCCAGCCGCGCCTCGGCCCGCTCGACCGGCCGCAAGTCGGGCCGGAGGCACAGCAGCCACGCCCCGGCCACCCGCCCGCCGCCGAGCGCGATCCGCCGCCCCGCCCATGTCGAGAACGGCTCGGCGGTCAGCCGCGCGCGCCGCAGCCAGGCCCACGTACCCACCGCCGAACCGTGGATGAACTCCGCGCCGCGCTCCAGCGGCACGCCGGCGAACGCCCGGTCGGTCCAGACCCGCCCGCCGATCCGGGCGCGCGCCTCCAGCACAGCCACCCGCCGCCCGGCGTCCGCCAGGGTTCGCGCGGCCGCCAGCCCGGCCGCCCCCGCGCCGAGCACAAGCACATCATGCCGCATACCTTCTCCGTGAGGGTTCAGAGAGATCAGTCGTAGAGAGCGAAGGGCGCCGCCCTCCAAGACCCCTTTTGCTCCGCCGCACCATCGGCGGAGCGGCCAGGTTCTATGGTATTCCGCTGCACCCCGAGCCCTCTCCCCTTCGGGTTGACAGCGCGCCAGCGGGATGATAGAGTAGCACAGCCGCACCTGTGTGCAAAGCATCACAACACCGCGACATCCGGAAGGAAGAGCCGTGGATCATCAGCTTGGGACCGAGGCGCGCCCGGCGCGGATCGCGATCATCGGGGCGGGGCCGGCCGCCTTTTACGCCGCCGAGGCGCTCCTCAAACAGCGCGACCTGGTGGCAGCTATCGATATCTTCAACCGCTTCCCGACGCCGTTTGGCCTGGTGCGCGAGGGCGTCGCTCCCGACCATCAATCGATCAAGGCGGTGACCCGCGTCTACGACAAGATCCTCGACCACCCCCGCGTGCGCTACTTCGGCAACGTGACCTTCGGCAAGGATCTCCAACGCGACGACCTGAAACGCTTCTACGATCAGATCATCTACGCGGTCGGTGCGCAGGCCGACCGGCGCATGGGCATCCCCGGCGAGGACCTGTCCGGCAGCGAGCCGGCGACCGCCTTTGTCGGCTGGTACAACGGCCACCCAGACTACTGCTCGCGCGTCTTCGACCTCTCGCATGAACGGGCGGTGGTCGTCGGCAACGGCAACGTGGCGATGGATGTCGCCCGCATTCTCCTGACCGATCCGGACGAATTGGCCAAAACCGACATCGCCGACTACGCCCTGGATGCGCTGCGCAAGAGCCAGGTGCGCGAGGTGGTGATGCTCGGCCGGCGCGGCCCGGCGCAGGCGGCCTTCACCAACGCCGAACTGAAGGAGTTCGGCGAACTGGCCGGCGTCGATGTGTTCGTCGATCCGGCCGATCTCGAGCTGGATGAAGCGAGCGCCGCCTCGCTCGAAAGCAACCGCATCGCCAAAAAGAACCTTGAGATTCTGCGCGAGTTCAGCCAGCACGCGCCGACCGGCGCGCCACGCCGGTTTGTGATGCGCTTTCTGGTCTCCCCGGTCGAGTTGGTGGGCCGGGACGGGCGCGTCGTGGCGGTGCGGATCGAGCGCAACCGGCTCGTTCCGGACGGGCGCGGCGGGCTGAAGGCCGAGGGCACCGGCGTGTTCGAGATGCTGGACGCCGGCCTGGTGCTGCGCTCGGTCGGCTACCGCGGCGTCGGGCTGCCGGGCGTTCCCTTCGATGAACGGGCACATGTCATCCCGAACGCTGCCGGGCGGGTGCTCGACGCGCCGGGCGGCGCGCCGCTCCCCGGCGAGTATGTGGTCGGCTGGATCAAGCGCGGCCCGACCGGCGTGATCGGGACGAACAAGCCCGACGCCGTCGAGACGGTCGCGGCGATGGTCGCGGACCTGGCGGCGCTCCCCGGCATCCCGGATGACGACCGCGACCCTGAAAAGATCGTCGCGGTGCTGCGCACACGCGTGCCAGATCTTGTCGAGCTTGGCGGCTGGAAGAGGCTAGACGCCTACGAGGTCAAACGCGGCGCAGCCCAGGGCCGTCCGCGCGTCAAAGTCACCACCGTCGCTGAGATGCTGGATGTGATCCGGAACGGTCAGGAGCCGGGGTAGATAGAGCATCTGCAAGACACAGCGTGCGCTCGCCCTTCCACACACCGCCCGTTTCGGAGCTATCAGTCCCCTGTCAGCGCGTTGCGCGATGCCCGCATCCGTGGGCGCAGGCGGTGCCGCAGCTTCGGGCGCGCCCGGTAGAACGGGTCGCTCGTCCGCAGGCGGCGATGCATCGCCTGGCTTTCACCGGTCGCCAGGCCCCGCAGGTACTGCCGCAGGTCGCCGAGCGAGGCGGCCTTGTCGGCTAGCGCCAGCACCCAGGCTTCGCGCGTCGTCGGGGCCGGCCCGCCCAGCGGGAACATATGGCTGATGATCGCCGCCTGCACCTGCTCGCACTCGCCCTGTTCGGCCGCCCAGCGCGCCGCGATCGCTCCGTGGTTCGCGAGCGTGCCGTAGCGCGAGTCGATGTCATGGATCAGGGCGGCGCGGACGCAGATGCGCTCGTCGGCGCCGAGCAGGCGAGCGAACCGGAGTGAAAAGCGGACGGAGCGCATCAGGTGATCGTACTTGGCGATGCGGTGGTGAAGGTGATACCGCGTCTCGACGACCTTGGGGTGCTTCAGCAGATCTGCGATATGCTGCTCCATCCGTTGATGTTCCTTTCAAGGCCGTTCCTGTCGGCCGCCCATGCCTTCCTGCTGCTGTTGTACCATTGATGCTGACCGTGCGCCATCCCCAATCGGTACGCTCTGCGGATGGTACGTCGGGGCCCGGGGATCGGGTGCGCGCCGCCGCCTCCGAGGGGCATTGCGAGACAGGCCCGCGCGCGTGCACCGCTGACGCATCGTTTGGCAGTCGGACGTCGGAAGTCAGGCGTTCGGATAACAGCCGCCCATGCCCCCATATCCCCCCAGAAGTTCGTGCGGAAGCCGGCAGCCTGATGGGCATGATTGAATGATCGCATCGCATCGGCATGCCGCCTCTTCAATCTGCAATTGCACTAGGCATGAGCGGGGGGCGCGGGCCGGGCCACGCCGCCGAGCGCCTCGTCCGCCGCGGTATACGGATCGATCTCGCGGCGGGCGACGCGCGCGATGAGCGCCTCCCAACCGGCCTGCCCCGGCCCGGCCTGCACGCGCGCCAGCGCTTCCTCACGGATGATCGCCTCGAGCTCACGGGCGGCGCGCGCCTGTTCGCGGCGGGTCAGTTCCCCGGTGGTGCGCAGGTGCTCCTGGTGCCTGGCGATTGCGTCGGCAAGCTCCGCCACGCCCTCGTCGCGCGTCGCAACGACCGGCAGCACCGGCGGCACCCAGCCACGGGCGGGCGGCCCGCCGAGCGTCAGCATCGTCCGCAGCAAGCGGACGGTCGTCTGCGCGCCCTCGCGGTCGGCCTTGTTCACCGCGAAGATATCCGCCACTTCGAGCAGGCCGGCCTTGATCGACTGCACGTCGTCGCCCATGCCAGGGGCTTCGATCACCACCGTTGTATGAGCGGTTGACGCCACCTCGACCTCGCTCTGCCCCGCGCCGACGGTCTCGATCACGATGATCGCGAACCCGGCGGCGTCCAGCAGCGCCACGGCGTCCCCGGTCGCCCGAGCGATCCCGCCGAGCCGCCCGCGGCTGGCCATGCTGCGCACGAACACGCCGGGGTCGCCGCCCAGCGGCTGCATGCGGATGCGGTCGCCCAGGATCGCCCCGCCGGTGAAGGGCGAGGTCGGGTCGACCGCTACGATCCCGGTGGTCAGGCCAGCGCGCCGCCAGTGCAGCGCGAGCGCGTTGACGAGGGTCGATTTGCCCACGCCGGGCGGCCCGGTCACGCCGATGATATGGGCGCGGCCGGTGTGCGGGTAGACGGCGCGCAGCAGGTCGCGAGCCGGGGCGCCGCCGGTTTCGGCGAGAGTGATGGCACGCGCCAGCGCGCGGCGGTTACCGTCGAGCAGGGCAGCAGCGAGATCCAAGGTGGTGTATCTCAGACAGCCAGAGGCCAGAAACCAGACGACAGAGGGCAGCAGGCAAAGGTCATGCAGGCAGAGCCATACGAATCGTTGTCCCGGCCGCGTACGAGTGCAATCCTGATCGATTGTAGAACGTAAGCGGTGCGGAGCGGCCGGCTGGCCGTTCACGGCCTGCTATCGCTCGACACCGGGGCCGACATGATCCTGGATGAAGCGCACGATCTCGTGCGTGGACGTGCCGGGGCCAAAGACCTCCGCGACGCCGTGCTGCGTCTTCAGAATCTCTGCGTCAGAGTCCGAAATGATGCCCCCAGCCAGCACGAGCACATCGTCCATGCCCTGTTCGCGCAGATGCTGCATCACCTTTGGAATGAGGGTCATGTGAGCGCCGGAGAGGATCGAGAGGCCGATCACGTCCACATCTTCCTGCAGCGCCGCTTCGGCGATCATGGCCGGGGTCTGTTGCAGGCCGGTGTAGATCACCTCCATGCCGGCGTCGCGCAGCGCCCGCGCGATCACCTTGGCGCCACGGTCATGGCCGTCCAGCCCTGGCTTGGCTATCAACACCCGTATCCGCCGCTCCATGGCAACCTCTTGGGTGACGAGTTTATGCGCCTGCCGGCCACATTATAGCAAATCCGGTCTAACGTTTGCGCTCCTGCGGGCCGCGCGTACCGAACATGCGCCCGAAGAGGCTGGGGCGCTCGAGTGCCGCCTGGCTGATATTGGCGAAGTCATCTTCGCCGGGGCGCACGCCTGGGCGGCTCGCCAGCCACGCCTCGCGCTGGTCGCGGGCGCGCTCGAACCGCTCCATCAGCGCGTCGGTGTCGCCGGCGGCCAGGTCGGCGCGCAGCTCGCTGAGGGCGGCCGTCAGCCCGTCGATCCAGCGCGTGAGCGCGGCGGCATTGGTCAGGCAAATATCGCGGTGCATGGCCGGGTCGCCGGACGCAAGCCGCGAGATATCGCGGTAGCCGGTGGCGGCCAGCGGCGCCATCTCCTTCCAGCCGGGGCTGCGCTGCGTTAGCTCCACCAGCAGTGTTGACAGCACAAACGGCAGGTGCGACACGCCGGCGACGTAATGGTCGTGTTCGACCGGGTCGATGTAGTATGGCTTGGCGCCGACCTGGTGGACCATCGCCTCGACAAGCTCGACGGCTTCCGGCCGGGTCTGGGCATCCGGCGTCAGACAGTAGATCGCGCCATCGAAGAGCTGCGGATCGGCGGCGGCAGGGCCGGAGCGCTCGCGCCCAGCCATCGGGTGCCCGCCGACGAACGCGGCCGAGGCCGGCAGCAACTCGCGCGCCCACGCCAGCACCTGGGCCTTCGTGCTCGTCACATCGGTCACGACGGCGCCATGATCCAGGCGCGGCGCGATCGCGGCGAACACCTCGCGCACCGCCAGCGCCGGCACGGCGACGACCACCAACTTCGCGCCGCTGACCGCCTCGTCGATGGTGCGCACGCCCCGATCGATCGCCAGGCGCCCGCGAGCATCGGAGACGACCTTCGGGTTACGGTCATAGCCGACGATCACGGTCTCACCAAGGGGCGCGCTCTTCTCATCCGCGTTGCGCAGCGCCATACCGAGCGATGTGCCGATCAGCCCCAGCCCGATGATTGCCACCTGCAGCATATGCGCCTCTGTGCTCTCCGTGCCCGCAGTGGTTTTCGGGTCAATTCCCGGCTTCGACAAACGACAGAAACAGCAACTCGATCACGACCAGGATCAGCGCGAGCAGCACCATGCTCAATGGCGTGAGCACGCGCAAGCCGGCCATGCCGACCGACATCGCCGCAAGCGCCCCGACCTCGTGCGCCTGCCGCCGCGCCCGGCGCAGGTCATACTGCCGCGCTCGTTGGCGGAACACACGCCGGCCGAGCAGAAAGAGCGGCGCGGTGGCCGCCGCCGCTGCCGTGAGAAAGACACCGGCCATCAGCAAGGCATAGACCGGGGTCTCCGGGAGCGCCAGCAGCCAGCCGGTGGGCGCAGGGACGAACGCCAGCGTGTAGAGCAGTAGCGCGCTCCCGGCAACGCCCTCAACCGTCAGACCAGGGATGCGTAGCAGCGCCTCGAGCGGCCCGAATGTCAGCAGCGCTGCGCCAACGACCAGCCCGTAGAAAAGCAGCCGCGGCGACGCGAGCGGTTCCGTCGTCGTGTCCACCCTGCCCACGAACAGGAGGAGCAGCGCCCCGGCCCAGCACAAGGCAGCGGCGATGGCGCACAGCAGCGACAGCCGGCGGTGCGGGGCATCTCCCGCATCCTCGGCGGCGGTGGCGCGCGGCAACGGCGCGGGATGCCGGATAGACATGGGCGCCTCGTGTTCGCAGGTTCAGAGCGCCATGATAGGGCGAACGGCGCGGAGCGTCAACCCGCGAGGTGCCGCCAACCCCTAACGGGGCCGCGCGTCTCCGCTCGGCGGTCGCCTGCGGACCCCATGCGTAGCAGCGGACAGAGCGTTCGCTGGAGCACCTCATTCTGTACGTTCGACCATGCAGACGATACACCACGTGAGCTTCAGGATCGCAAAGGCGCGGTCCGGTGGAGGTTTATCGTCCACGACCCTGACGCTCAGCGCGGCTCGACGATCATGCGCAGGCCACCTCGCGGACGCAGCGTGATCAACGGTTCCGGCACGACCGCCTGGCCGGGCACCAGCCGCAACCGCCAGCGCTGCCCAATGGCGGCCAGCACCAGCACGCCCTCCATCCAGGCGAACTGCTCGCCGATGCACAGGCGCGGCCCGCCGCCGAAGGGGAAGTAGGCGAACTTGGGTCGTTGTTCGACCTGTTCGGGGCGCCAGCGCTCCGGATCGAAACGCTGCGGATCGGGGTAGAAGCGCGGGTCGCGGTGCATCACATACTGACTCATGACCACCACCGTGCCGGCCGGCAGCCGATAGTCACCCAATTGGTAGTCGACCAGTGCGCGCCGCCCGATGATCCAGGCCGGCGGGTAGAGCCGCATCGCCTCGCTGAACACCATGCGCGTGTAGGGCAGACGCGGCACATCATCGGCGGTCGGCGCGCGGCCCTGCAGCGCCTGATCGAGCTCGGCATGGAAGCGCGCCTCGACCTCGGGATGCAGGCTCAGCAGGTACCACGTCCAGCTCAGCGCGTTAGCGGTGGTTTCATGGCCGGCCAGCAGCAAGGTCATGGCCTCGTCGCGAATCTGCTGATCGCTCATACCCGCGCCATCGCCCTCGATATCCTGCGCCTGCAATAGCATCGAGAGCAGGTCGCCACGGTCTTCACCGGAGCGCCGCCGCTCATCGATCAGACGATAGACGATGCAATCCAGCCGGTCGCGGGCGCGCTGGAAGCGGCGCGCGGCGGGCAACAGCGGCAACCGCTCCAGCCACTCCTCCAACGGCGAGGCGATCACGTTGAAGAGATGCATCAGCTCGGTCAGCGCCGCGCCGATCTCGTTGGCCTCATCTTCCACGTCGGCGTCGAAGAGCGTTTTGCCGGCCACGCCCAACGTCAGGCGCATCATCTCGTGGGCCACATCCAGCGTCGCGCCCGGCTGCCAACGCTGCGCCGTGCGCTGCGCATAGGCCACCATCGTCGCGCCGTAGCCATGAATGCGCTGACGGTGAAAAGCCGGCTGGATCATGCGCCGCTGGCGCAGATGGAACTCGCCCTCGCTGGTGAGCAGGCCCTCGCCGAGGAAGCGTTTGACGCGCTCCAGACCACGGCCTTTCTTGAAGCAGCGGTGATGCGTCACCAACACATCGCGGATCAGATCGGGATGATTAATCAGCACCAGGCGCTGCTTGGCAAGACGCAGCGCCACAACATCGCCGTAGTCGCGCGCCAGACGCGTCAACAGACCAAGCGGATCGCGACGGAACGCAAATAACACTGCTCCAGGGTAGCGGGCACGTAGTCGTCCGGTCTGTTCCATTCTAAACCTCGCGTGCGTTCGATGGCGGCCGGCAGAGCCGCGCCGCCGGGCTGATGCGCGAATCATACCGCCGGAATGTGAAGGAACCTTGAAGAACTGCCGGAGTCATTCTGGATGTCGCGGGCCAAGCCCACCTCCCACGGCGCCGCACCCTTGCCAACACCGCGCGGAATGGGCAGGGCTGAGTCAACCACGGCATCGCTGGCAGTGACGCGCCACGAGCCTGCGGGCGACCAGGGGCCAAGCCGCGCGTGTTCCCGAACGTTGCCGGGGCCTGGCGATCGTCACGAAGACGCTTGTGTACAGACTTTT
>JBHOQX010000033.1:0-4838 GCA_042408595.1 Roseiflexaceae bacterium
CGCTGGCGCAGGAGCTCGAAGCTCACCCAGTGCGCGTGGTCGAGCTGGTAAGCCACGCCTTCATCCGGGATCGGCAGACGCAGCCGGGGAGTCCGATCCCTGGATCGGCGGTGGGGGCCTTCACCGCATATCTCGTTTCCGCACAGGCCAGCGCGACGCATGGCCAGTCCATTCGGCTCCGTTCCCCCAGCAGTCGCGGGATGTCGGCCTGGAGCCCGGGGCCGACGATGCGCCCTGACCGGCGCCTGGAGCGGGCTGCCACCCCGCCCCAGGCGCAACAGCCCAACACCAAACGCGGACGCACGCGTCAGTTCGCTTGCGCGCTGGCCGGCACCCGGTCGAGAAAGCCAACGACCCATGCGAAGCGCCCGTCGTCGGCCAAGCGCGCGACATCGCTCCCGGCGATCGGGGCGGGCTCGTCCGCCGGGCCAAGCTCCCACGCGAAGCGCAGGTAGCCGTTGTGTCCATCTACCTGGCCCACCTGGCGAAAGCGGTAGCCGGGGAAGCGCTGGTGCACCCCCTGCACCAGTGCCGCGATTCCATCGTGGCCGCCGCCCTGCATCACTGGATCGACATACTGGGCATCCTCCGTGAACGTTCCGGCGATCAGTGCGCGGCGGCGCACGGCGTCGGTCTCGTTCCATACCGCCAGGTAGCGGGCGACGCGCTCGGTATCATGTGCCATCGTCATCTCCTTTTTCCATCGGGCGGACGTTCCGCCACTGCATACGGGCGTGAGACGAGGATAACGGATGGACCGCGCCGGGGCAATTACCTCTGAGGTAATCTTGGCATACGTGCGCGCCGCCAACACTGCCCGCCGCGATCACCAGGGTGACCGGCGATGCGATGCGTGCGGGATGCACCGGACAGGCTGGTGCCACTCGCGCCGGCTTGCGCCACGCGCCGTTATGCACGATGCTAGCGGCAACGCGCACACTTGCGATAGAAGACGATGGACGGTCAGCGCACATCATCGCCGCCGGCCGGCGCGTTGCTGCGGATGTGGCGGCAACGCCGGCGGATGAGCCAGCTCGACTTGGCGACAGAGGCGCAGGTGTCGGCCCGGCACCTGAGCTTCGTCGAGACCGGCCGCGCCACCCCGAGCCGCGAATTGCTGCTCCACCTCGCCGAGCAACTGGCGATCCCCCTGCGGGAGCGGAATATCCTGCTGGTCGCCGCAGGGTATGCGCCGATCTTCCCGGAGAGGCCGCTGGACGATCCGGCGTTGGCCGCGGCGCAGCGGGCGATCAAGCTCGTCCTCGACGGACACGAGCCGTATCCAGCGCTGGCGATCGACCGCCACTGGCGCCTCGTCGCGGCGAACCGGGCAGTCGCGCCACTGCTGGCAGGCGTCGCGCCAGCTCTGCGTGAGCCGCCGATGAATGTCATCCGGCTGAGCCTGCATCCGTCCGGGCTCGCCCCCCGAATCATCAACTACCCCGAGTGGCGGGCACACCTGCTCGAGCGCCTGCGCCAACAGGTCGAGTTGAGCGCCGACCCGGTGCTGATCGCCCTGCTCCAGGAAACTGCCGCGTATCCTACGCCCACAGGTACGCGAACTCATGCGCCGGCGCGCCTTGCAGAAACCGCGATTGTTATCCCGCTGCAACTCGCTACTGAGTTTGGGCAACTGGCCTTCCTCAGCACCACCACGGTCTTCGGCACCCCAGTCGATATCACACTGGCAGAACTGGCGCTGGAGTCGCTTTTCCCCGCCAACGACGCGACCGCGGTAGCCATGCGGCGCCTGCTGGTAACCGGCTGAGATAACGCGGCAATGACGCGGAAGCCGCATTCGCGGCTTTCCAATCGATACCGATGACGCCGCCGGCAGCAACCCCAGCGACATCAAGTGGCCGCAGGTTGATAGCAGTCCGCGGGCGGTTAGCACCAGGGGACGTTAGCCCTGGGTTCCAGGCAATCACACGCGATCTACCACGGCTGCCGGTCCGCGCTCGCGCCGGAGCGCCCCCAGCCAGGCCGTTAGCCGTCATACTGGACGCTGGGCCTGGCGGGTCGTACCTGGCGGGCAGCGCGTAGCAGGCGCGGATCGTCGATCAGGCCGCCACCGCGCACCGTCGCGCCGATCACCAGCCCGGCGCTGACCAGCACCAGGTTCTTGATGATGTACTGTCCTTCCAGCGTCGGCGCATACGGAAAGGCAGCGAAGACCTCGGCGGGGAAAAAGACCAGCGGCAGGAACGTGCCGGCCATCTGTGCGAAGAGCAACAGCAGCGTCAGCCGCAGCCATCGCCCGCTGATCAGCCCCAGGCCGATCGCGCATTCCCACAGGGCGAGCAGGGGGAGGCCGAGCGACGGCGGAACGATCCCGAGCGTCAATGTCATGATCGTGCGCGCCGCCAGGTCATCGGCCGGGCTGAGGCCGGGGAAGAACTTCAGCGCGCCGAACCAGACAAACACGATGCCGAGCGAGATGCGCAACAGTGGCAGGCTGTGCCGGGCCAACCAGCGGGTCAGCCTGGCCTCGAGCGCGTGGATCCCGGTGAATAAGCCATGGTACTGCATTGCGAAACCCCCTTGCTTCCGCGCGTGGTCCGGCCACGCACGGCTGATTCTTGACGTCGCTGGCTGTGCGAGCTACACGCCAGCGTTCACGCCGCATTGGACAGACATACCCGGGGTGTCGGTTTCAGAGTGTGGGGGTGATCGCACGGGTGATCGCGCGGATGAGGCGGACGCAAGAGCGTCGGGGGCGGGTGGCTGTTGGGTAACTCTGCGGCCGCCAGCCATCGCAGGGTGAGCTTGTGCCGGCGCGGGCTGCCGTTCAGGACGTAGGCCATCTTGAGAAAGAGACAACAGAAGGTTCCAAACTGCCACATGAGCAGCAAGGAACCCTCCGCCACGAAAGCGATCGAGAGCAGTCGGCGGCAACGTCATGTCGAGGTGCCGCCCGGTACACAGGCTTCAGTACCACTCCCCCGCAGCTACTGGCCTTCCAGTTCGGCGACCAGCGCCAGCAACTGGCCAGGGTGCTCGATCTGGTAGTAGCCGGCCTGATCGGACGGCACAACCACCTCCGCAGCGTGCGCCCACGTCCGTGGATGCGGCACATACACCGCAGCGGCGCCCAGCTCCAGCACCGGCAGGATGTCGGAGCGCAACGAGTTGCCGACCATCAGGAAGCGCTTTGGGGAGAGGCCGTGGCGTTGCAAGAGCCGGGCATAGCTGGCGCGGCTCTTGTCGCTGACGATCTCGATATGCCGGAAGTAGTGCGCGATGCCGGATCGACCGATCTTGCGCTCCTGGTCGAACAGATCGCCTTTGGTGATCAACATCAGCGGGTAGGTAGCCGCCAACTGCGCGAGCGTCTCAGGTACATGCTCGAACACCTCGACCTCGGCCGCCAGCATAGCCCCGGCCGCGTCGATCAGGATCTGGATCTCGCGGTCGGTGATGCGGCCCTCGGTCAACTCGACCGCCGTTTCGATCATCGACAGGGCAAAGCCTTTGATGCCGTACCTGAAATGCGGTAGGTTGCGCAGCTCGGTCTGTACAGCCGCTCGGCAACCCATTCTGGACGATGGTAGCGCATGCGTAGCTGTTTGAGTGTGTCCTGGGCGGCGACAAACGAGCGCTCGTTGTGCCAGAGCGTGTCGTCGGCGTCGAACGCCATCAGCGCGAAAGGGGTCATCGAAGCTCTCCTACCTTCAGGCTATCGAGTGCTGCGTATACTATAGCGATGGTGAGTCGTCGCGTCGGTCTCGGACGCTCCGTCGCATCATCAGAGCAGATCCGTAGGCCTATGAGCGTGCTCCTGTTTTGGTGTGTACCAGCATGTCTGACGCTGGCAGGCGTGTTGGTGGTTGGCCGGTACTGGTTCATGTTTGACTTGGGCGTGAACCCCGCTGCCAACAGCCTGGTATTGGTCGTACTTGTGGCGCCAAGCATGGCCGTGGGCTTGGGTGGTGCGAGCCTGGGGCTGTGGCTCCTTGCCACCTGGCGGCGCTGGTCAACAGCGCGTACGGTGTGCTGGTTGCTAGCGACACAGATGCTTGTCTGGTTCGGCCTGCTCTCTGTTTGGATCTAGGTCCGATCCATTGCAGCTAGCCGTTCTCGCTGCGGTGGCGCGCCGACCGGCGTGCCACCGTCCGGCGGGATGCGGCGCGCGCCGCACGATTCAGAGCAGGCCCAATTGGCGGGCGGCCTCGCGCGCCGCGCGGCGCGTGGTGACGTCGAGCTTGCGGTAGATGTTACGCAGATGCGTCTTGACGGTGTTGGGCGAAACCACCAGCGCCTGGGCGATCTCGCCGTTGGAGAGGCCACGCGCCAGCAACTGCAACACGCGCTGCTCCTGCGGGCTGAGCGGCTCGAGCAGCCCCGCGCCGGCGGATGCATCCGGCGCGTGCGCATCATGCAGCTGAACGGCCATCAGCATGCGGCGCAGGTAGGCGCGTAGCGCCCCGGGGCGAGCATCGGCCACCAGCGCACGCAGCAGGTCGAGCAGCAGCGCACCTTCGTCCAGGAACAGCCGCTGGTAGCCTTCGCTCTGCGCCTGCGCCAGCACCTCCAGGAGCCGCGCCCGCCCCGCCGCCACATCGCCCTGCGCCAGCAGCATCAGCGCCTGCAGCACGCCGATCTCCAGCAGGCTCCGCCCGCGCCCACCGGCCGCGGCATCGGCGCGCCAGGTATGGAGCAGCTCGCGCGCCGCCGCCAGGTCGCCCTGCGCCAGGTGGAGCCGGGCGGCTCACGCGCCCGATACAGCTCGTCCATGCCCTCGGATGCGATGCGCCAGCACGGCGAGCTGGCGCTAAACGGCGCGGCGCTGGAGGCCACCGGCGTGCCTGTGCTGTGGGTACGCCAGCGCTTGTCGCTGG
>JBHOQX010000037.1:0-17079 GCA_042408595.1 Roseiflexaceae bacterium
CTGCTTATTCTGCCAGCCCTGTTCGTGCAACTCCCAGGCGCGCAACCGGCGCCCTTCGCGCCAATCGGTCGGTTTGCGTTCTGTACTCATAGCCGGCATGATACCATGCCGATTTAGGTTTTAGTACAGCAGGCTATAGTAGAAACGCGATGAAGCTCGCGTAACGCCGGACACTCCGGCTGATGGCTTCTACCGGCGCGGCCCCATGGGCTGCGGGTAGAGGCCTTTTTTGTTGCCGCTGGCTGAGGAGAGGTGATGGTATGGCACGCCAGGACATGGCCCGCGAGGCGGCTGGGCCGCCCGCGATCAGCGCCCGGGCGCTCCGGTTCGTCCTGCTGATCGGTATGGTGAGCTTTTTTGCGGATTTCGCCTACGAAGGTGCCCGCAGCATCATCGGCCCCTACCTGGGGCTGCTCGGCGCGAGCGCGGCCGCGATCGCGGTGACGACCGGCTTCGGCGAATTGCTCGGCTACGGATTGCGCCTGGTCTCAGGGCGGCTCAGCGAACGGACAGGGGCGTTCTGGCCGGTGACGATCAGCGGATACGTCGTCCAGATGGCGGCTGTGCCGCTGCTCGCGCTGGCCGGCAGCTGGCCCGCCGCGGCGGCGCTGATCGTCCTCGAGCGGGTCGGCAAGGCGACCCGTAACCCGCCGCGCGATGTGATGCTGGCGCACGCCGCGAAGGAGATGGGCGGGTTCGGTTGGGCGTTTGGCGTCCACGAAGCTCTCGACCAGTTGGGCGCGTTGGTCGGCCCGCTGGCGGTTGCGGCGGTGCTGGCGCTCCGCGGCGACTATCGCCTGGCCTTTGCGGCGCTGCTTGTGCCGGCGCTGGCTACTCTCGCCCTGCTGGCTGTGGCCCGGCTCACCTACCCCCGGCCGGAGGACCTGGAGCCGAATCCGCCAACGCTCCAGGGCGCCGGACTGCCGCGCCGCTTTTGGGTGTATCTGGCCGCCGCGGCGCTCGTCGCGGCCGGGTTCGCGGATTTCCCGCTGATCGCGTATCACGTTGCGCGCGCGAGCACCGTTCCGCTCGACATGGTGCCGGTGTTTTACGCAGTCGCTATGGGCGTCAGCGGCATCGGCTCGCTCGTGTTCGGGCGGGTCTTCGACCGGGCCGGGATCGGGGTGCTCATCCCCCTAACGATCCTCTCCGCGCTGTATGCCCCGCTAGTCTTTCTCGGCGGGTTCTGGGCGGCGCTGGCCGGGATGGCGCTCTGGGGGCTTGGCATGGGGGTCCACGAGTCGATTGTGCCGGCGGCCGTGGCGCTGATGGTGCCGGTGCAGCGGCGGGCCTCGGCCTATGGGCTGTTTACCGCTGGCTATGGCATCTGCTGGTTCCTGGGCAGCGCTCTGATCGGCCTGCTCTACAGCCGCTCGCTGGCGGCGGCGATTGGGTTCTGCGTCGGGGCAGAGTTGGTGGCGATCCCGCTGCTGCTCGCGGTGCGGCGTGCGGTCTGGCGACCGTGAGCGGACGGGCGGCGCGGCCCTGAGGCCGGCGCCCACAGGGTGCGGCCGCTGGCCTGAAAGGAGGAGGCACGACTATGATGGCACCGGCAAAGCGGGTGGTGATCGCCATCGATGAAGCTGACCACTGGGAACACCGCCCGCTGGCGAGCGCGATCATCGAGCGGCTGCGCGCCGCGGGCGCCGCGGGTACGACCGTGCTCCGCGGGATCGCGGGGTTCGGTGTGCATCGGCAGGTGCATACCACGGCACTGGTCGAGCTGTCGTCCAACCTGCCGATCCTGATTGTATGGGTCGACCAGGCGGACAAGGTGGATCGGCTGCTTCCCGACCTCCTCCCGCTGCTCCGCGAGGGGCTGGTTACAGTCGAGGCGGTGGAGGTCGTGATGTATCAGCAGCGTGCGACAGATTGAGCGCGCGGCGGGGGCCGGTCCATGCATGTCTTCTGCCCCGGTTGTTTTGCAGGGGCCGGCCTGGCCGACCGCGGCCGCCCCTGCCCGCGTCGCGGCGGCGTCGCGCCGGCCTGGGAAGCCCGGCCCAGCTACACCGCGCGGCTGATCCATGCCTTGCGGTACCCGAAGCCGGAAGCTCGCATGGGGGCGATTAGCACGCTTGGAAACCGACGCGAAGCGCGAGCCGCGCTTCCGCTTGCCGAATGCGCGCTGGCGCATGCGCTTGACAGTGTCCAGGGGATGGCGATCGTATGCAGCCTGGGGAAGCTGCCGGACGGCCCGGCGCGCGGCGGCGCTGGCGCGGCTTGCCAGACATCCAGCGCGGGCCATCCGGCGGGCCGTCGCGGAGCTTCATCCCCATAGCGGCGCCCAGGAACGGACAGATCAGCTGCCTGAAGGAGCAGGCTGACCTATGGAGTTTCAGAGCATCCTGTTCCTCAATCCGGACGACAGCCGGCGGGCGGAGGCGTGCATCGCGCCGGGCTGCTTCGCCGATCTGAATCTCGACCAGATCGTTGACGCGGCCACGGCAGGGCGGCAGGAGTACGACGTAACGTCCTTCTTCTACGCGCCCTTGGGTGATCGGGAGGCGATCGCCTATCGGCACGAGGTCTTTCAGGACCTGGAACAACCGGCTGTGCGCGACAGCATCCGGGCATTCACCGAGCAGCTGGCGGTGATGCGCCGCTATCGGCTGATGTGCGATAAACACAGCTATACGTACGGAAAAGAGGCATGGTTGTTGGAGAGCGCACACATCTACTGTAATGCTGTGCAGCACCTCGTCGAGCGGCTAGATGGGATTGATCTCCGGTCATGTGGCTTGCGGGCATTTCGTAAATATATTGGCGTATATGCCGAATCTGCCAGCTTTCTGGCGCTTGCTGCGCGCGTCCGGCGTTTGAAGGAGGCATTAGCGAGCATTCGGTATTGCGTGCTTATCAAGGGCAATACGGTTAGAGTGCGCAAATACGAGGGCGAGGCCGACTACAGCGATGAAGTCGATTCACTGTTCGCCAAATTTAAACAGGGTGCGGCGAAAAGTTACCTTGTTCAGATGCCGATCAGTATGGGTATGGGACACGTCGAGGCGTCGATTCTCAGCCTTGTCGCCAAATTGTACCCAGAGACCTTCGAAGATCTCGACGACTTCGCCGCAACGATGCAGGCATTCGCCGATGTCATCATCCTTCGATTCGACCGGGAAATTCAGTTTTACCTTGCATGGCTGGAGTTTATCGGTCGGATCAAACACCATGGGCTGGCATTCTGCTATCCGTCGGTGGCTGCGACAACAAAGCAGGTCTGGGCGCGGGGCAGCTTCGACCTTGCACTGGCGAACAAACTATCAGTGGCCGGTGCGCCTGTGATCTGCAATGACTTCTGCCTCCACGGGGCGGAGCGTATCTTCGTCGTCTCTGGGCCGAACCAGGGCGGTAAAACCACCTTTGCGCGCATGTTTGGGCAGGTGCATTATCTTGCCAGCCTGGGCTGCCCCGTCCCCGGCAGCGCGGCGCAGCTGTTTTTGTGCGATCAAATCTTCACGCATTTTGGGAAAGAGGAGGCCATCGTCAGTCATGATGGGAAGCTCCAGGACGATCTCAAGCGCATCCACGCGATTCTTGCTCGAGCGACGCCAGAGAGTATTATTATCATGAACGAAATTTTTACATCGACAACCGTGAGCGATGCACTGCTGCTTGGCACACGCATCCTGCACGCGATTAGTGCGCTGGATGCGCTCTGCGTCTGTGTGACGTTTCTCGATGAACTGTCGGTGCTGAACGAGAAGACGGTGAGTATGGTCAGCACGGTGGTGCCAGAAAACCCGTCACAGCGGACCTTCAAAGTTGTGCGTAGGCCGGCCGATGGCCGCTCCTATGCGCTTGCCATCGCCGAAAAATATCGGCTGACATACGACGCATTGAAGGAGCGTATCCGCCCATGAACGTCTTTCTGTTGTACCGAGACCGCGATTTCGATCCGCAGGCGCCCCTGACGCCGGGCGATCAGGCGCTGATCCAGGATCTCGAGCTGGAAACGCTTATTGCGGCGATGGCACGCGGCGATGTGTTCCTGGCCGATGTGATCCGCAAGGTGATGCTCTCTAGCCTGATGAATGCCGACGCCATCAGATATCGGCAGGATGTACTGCGGGATTGTATGCGCAATCCGGACGTCATCAGAACGATCTATGACCTCTCCATCAAGCCGATTGAAAATCGGAAGAAGTTCTTCTTCGGTGTCTTTAGCCGCTTTCTAAGCTCTATATTGTATAGATCCGTCCAGATAATGCAGATGTTTCTCGAATTACTGTGTAGACTGCGGAATATTGCTGATAATACAGGTAAATTGTTTACTTCTGTGGGTTTTATGCAATTTTTTGCGATGGTTCGCCGTGAGTTAGGCGACGACTATCTGGAGCGCGTTCAGCAACATCTCCGTGATCTCCAGTTCCGGCACGGCGTGCTGCTGAGCGCCGAGCTGGGGTTAGGCAACGAGGGCGTGAACTACACGCTGTGCAAGCCAAACGATCAAGATCGCGGCTGGTTCCAGGCGCTTTTTACCTCCCGCTCGCCGACGTACAGCTTTTCGATTGCCGACCGAGACGAAAGCGGCGCGCGTACTCTGTCGGAGTTGCAGGACCGCGGCCTGAACCGCGTGGCGAATGCGCTGGCCCAGTCGGCCGATCATATGCAGAGTTTTTTTGCGATGTTGCGGACGGAACTGGCCTTTTACCTCGGCTGCCTGAACCTGCATGCTCGTCTGCGCGACCTCAGCGAGCCGATCTGCTTCCCCGCGGTGGCGGAGCCGGAGGAGCGGCGGCACACGGCGCGCGGCCTCTACGATGTGTCGCTCGCGCTCCACATGCAACAGACCGTGGCAGGAAACGATCTCAACGCCGATGGCAAAGACTTGATCATCGTCACTGGCGCGAACCAGGGCGGAAAGTCCACGTTCTTGCGCAGCATCGGCCTGGCGCAGTTGATGATGCAATCTGGGATGTTTGTCCCGGCAGAGGCATTTTGCGCCAATCTCTGCCGCGGTGTCTTCACCCATTACCGGCGCGAAGAAGACAAGATGATGAAAAGTGGCAAGCTCGACGAAGAGCTGGCGCGTATGAGTGATATTGCCGATAATATGCATCAAAACGCGCTAGTCCTGTTCAATGAGTCGTTCGCTGCGACGAATGAACGGGAAGGGTCGGAAATTGCCGTGCAGATCGTTCGGGCGCTGCTTGAAAGACAGATCAAGGTGGTTTTCGTGACGCATCTCTACGAATTCGCGCGCCGCGAGCACGAACGGTGCCGGGCCGAGACGCTCTTCCTGCGCGCCGAGCGGCAGCCGGACGGCACCCGCACCTTCCGACTGACCGAAGGCGCGCCGCTCCAGACCAGCTACGGCGACGACCTGTACCGGCGCATCTTCGGCGAGGAGGGGTGCATCCCGCTCGAGGCGCAGGCCGGCATCTAGCCGGCGCCCAGTGTGGTGCCAGCGCGGGGCGCGGGCCATACAGCGCCACTGGCGCCTGCTTGTAGCCTACGCCACGGCTGCCACGTTTCTCCGTGCCGCTACGACCCGCCGGGTGTCATCGCAAAGCGTCGGCGGCCAGTCGATCGCGCCGGGGCTGCCCGCGCAGCCGCCAGGCGAAAACCCCGAGCAGCGCCAGCGCGACCAGGCCCGCGGCTCCCTGGGCGAGTTGATCGGCCCGATTGCCGGCGGTCACCACGAAGAAGCCGAACGCCGTGCTGACCACGAGCGCGCCCAGCACCGCCGCGAGCCGGTGCAGGTCGCCCCAGCCGGGCGCGGCGCTCCAGCGCCGCAGCAGCGCCGCCACGCCCGCGGCGACTGCAGCCACGCCGAGCATTGGCAGCAGGGCGAGCGCGCCCGCCCGCAGCGCATGCGGCAGATCGAGCAGCGCGAACCATGCCGCGGCTGCGATCAGCACGGCCAGCCCAACCACCCACGGCGACGGCGCGCAGCCGGATGGTGCGGCCGCCTGCGCCACCCGCTGCGGCCAGGCCAGCGCCAACACGACAAGCCCGCTGACCAGCAGTGCCGCGACGGTCAGGAGCGGAAGCGGCACGCGGTACTCCGGCGTGACGAACAGCCGGAAGGTTGCGCCGAGCGCCAGCGCCCCAACCGCGTAGAGCGCACCCGCCACACCCACGCCGAACCGCCCCAGCCATGGCTCCGCCCGCCGCGCCGGGAAGAGCAGCTCGGTTAGCAGAATCGGGATGAGCATGCTCCAGACGATATGGTAGCCGACCGTCCACTGCGTCCAGACCCAATTGAACCCCAACCAGCGCCCGCCGAGCACGCCAGCGTTGAACAAGGCAGGGTTGAACAGCGACTGGATCGCAAGCCCCTCCTCGACGATGCCGTAGGCCGCGCCGAGCAGCGCGATCCGACCCCAACCGCCGCCGCGCCGCCGCGCTAACTCGCGGATCAGCAGCGCCCCGCCGCCGTAGAGCGGCGCGGTCACCACCAGGCCGCCGATCCGGCTGAATGGCGTCGCGCCGAACAGCACCTCGGCGATCAGCGGCGCGAGGATGAAGAGTGTGAGCGCCGGGCTGTAGCGTCGCACAGCGAGCCTCCTTCCACCAGAAACAGAAGCGCACCGACCATTTGGCCGTCGTCTGCCTCGCTATCTTTCGCCCCACATCATGGCCGGCGCAGGCCGCCCGCAGTAGGGCCGAACGGCAGGTCTTGCACCTCACCTTCGTCATATGACCTTCGTCATATGCAAGTTGTGTCGTTTGGGACTGCGCGCCGCGGCGCCGGCGCGCTATGCTTCGTGTGGGATGCACACGAGGAGGCAGAATGATATGGATCCGATGATCGAGCTCGATGACCTATGGGTGCGCTACGGCGCGTTGGACGCTGTTCGCGGCCTGAGCCTGACGATCCGGCGCGGCGAAATCTTCGGGCTGCTCGGGCCGAACGGCGCAGGCAAGAGCAGCACGCTGGCGGTGATCCAGGGGCTGCGCGCCCCCAGCGCCGGCACGGTGCGCGTCGCCGGGTACGATGTCGCCCGCGAGCCTGGCCGGGTAAAGGCGCTGCTCGGCGTGCAGCTCCAGCACACCGCCCTCTTCCCCGAGCTGACGGCGGTGCAGCTTGTGCGCCTCTTCGCTGCGCTGTACGAGCGCTTCCCCACCAGGGCGGCGATCGAGTCGCAGCTCGCCCGCTTCGGGCTGGCGCAGAAGGCGAACGCCCGGCCAAACCAGCTCTCCGGCGGGCAGCTTCAGCGCCTCAGCCTGCTGCTGGCAGTCGTCAACGACCCGCCGATCGTGCTGCTGGACGAACCAACCACCGGACTGGACCCGCAGGCGCGGCGCGGCGTCTGGGCGCTTGTGCGGCACCTGCGCGCCGAGGGGCGCACGGTCGTCCTGACGACCCACGCGATGGAGGAGGCCCAGGAGCTGTGCGACCGGGTCGGGATCATCGACCAGGGGCGGCTGGTCGCGCTGGGGACGCCGCAGGAACTGATCCGCCAGCACGCCCCGGCGCTGCCGCCGGAGGAGGCCGCCCGCCGCCCGCCGAACCTGGAGGATGTCTTCCTGGCGCTCACCGGGCGTGGTCTGAGTGAGATTGAACAAGCGGACGAGCCGTTGGAGCGGCGTGTGGAAGAGGTTTGGGAAGCCGGCTGATCTGACGGCCACAGTTGGCATGCGGCGGTACAGTCTGGCCGGCCGGTACGACACGGGGTCTATCGCGTGCATCGCGCGGCAACGCGCCTCAGAGGAGATTCTCATGACACGGCTTTCCGCAGGAACCGCTCCGATCCGACGCATTGCCCTTCGGCGGGTTTGGTTGGTTGGCCCGCTGGCCGGGGTGATCGCGGCGATGTTCAACATCGTCGTCTACCTGGCGGTGTCGGCGCTCGGACTGCTCCCGCCGACCCTGCTCGTGCCGGGCCAGGAGCAGCCAATTACGCTCACCGCAGTATTGATGGCAAGTTTCATTGCATCGCTCTTGGCGATGGTGGTGCTGGCGCTATTGGTGCGCTTCAACCGCCGACCCATCCGCGTCTTCTGGATTGTCGGGGTGGTCTTTCTGCTGCTGTCGTTCGCCGGCCCACTCACTATTCCCGGCATCACCGGGCTAGCCATCCTCGCGCTGCTCGTGATGCACGTGGTTGCGGGGCTGACGATCCTCATCATCTTGACAACTTGGACACGCGAGCAGGCGGGTGCGCCGATGCGCGCCGTACAATAGGAGAACACAATGCGACGCTTCATCATCCTCACCGGCGCGCTGCTGCGGATCACGCTGCGCGAGCGCGCCACACTCTTCTGGGGGTTCGCGTTTCCGGTCGGTTTGATACTGCTCTATGGTGCGATCTACGGCCAGGGCGAGCAGGGCGGCATCCGCGCGATCACCTGGCTGGCGCTTGGCATCGTCGCGCTGAACATCATGGCCGCTGGGCTGGTAGCGGAGTCCGGCCAGCTGGCCGACGCGCGCGAGCGCGGGCTGCTGCTGCGCTTGCACGCCACGCCGCTGCCGCCGCTGCACCTGGTCGGCGCGTCCATCCTGGTGCGGCTGATCATCACGCTGCTGCAATCCGCCGTGGTGCTGGCAGCAGCGGTGTTCGGCTTCGGCGCGCAGCTCGAGGCGGGCCGCCTGGCGCTGGGCTTGGCTGTGGCGCTCGGTGGCGCGTTGGTCTTCTTCGCGCTCGGCCAGGCGATCGGTGCGGCCGCGC
This sequence comes from Roseiflexaceae bacterium, assembly GCA_042408595.1. Classification (GTDB taxonomy): domain Bacteria; phylum Chloroflexota; class Chloroflexia; order Chloroflexales; family Roseiflexaceae; genus JBHOQX01. Next base: position 8,619 of record JBHOQX010000037.1, read on the forward strand.
CGGGCGCGCGGGCCGCCTTCGCCATCGGCCAGGCGTGCTATTTCCCGACGATGTTTGTCAGCAACCTCTTCGTGCCGACGGCGCTCCTGCCCGCGTGGCTGGTGGGGGTCGCGCGCTTCACCCCGGCCTACATGCTGGTGGACGTGCTGCGCCCGGCGTTCGTGCCGGCGATCGTGCCATCCCAGCCGCTCGCGCTTGATTTGATCGGGCTGGCGGTGTACGCTATCCTTGGAATTCTGCTGACGGCGCGTTTCTTCGGCTGGGCGCCGCGGGCGTAGCTGAGAAGCTATCTGACACGGGGATGTGTGGCGGGTGCCGTCCCACACCGTTCGTCCGGCCGCGTGGTCAGCGGCTCAGCCACTGACCACGCGGCAGAGCAGGGGTTCGTTGGTGGGCTTGCAGGCCAATGATGTCCCCGCTGAGAGTCTTTCAGGCCACCACCTGAAGATGACGCTCCTATATCAGAGAGAAATGCTGTTGCGGTATCGGCAATCTGCAATCGAGAACTCAGCAATTGACCTCGGTAGACGATGACTGATACAAACAAAACATTGTCCGGCGATCTGGCGCCTGCGCCGCGCTCGGGCTGGCGAATGCTGGGAGTCGTCTGGCCGGCGATCTTCCTGCTGAGTGTTGTGCCGATTGTCCTCCGCCTCGCGGCGAATAACCCTGCGCAGCTTCAGGGCTGGTCAGGCGCGGGGTTCGCCGTGCTGCTGCTCGGCACGTTCGCTGCGTATAGCATCTTCTGCTGGGGCCGGCTGTATGGCAGGGCGATCTCTGAGCGAGCCGCGCTGTTGTGCATCCTCGTCCAGCTCGTCTGCAATTTCCTGCTCGTCTGGCGCTACGATGCCACCTTCGTATGGATGGTTATCGCCGCCCTATACGAGGCGATCGGCGGGTTGCCACGTCGGCTGTGGCTACCGCCGTTCGTCGGTGTGGCGCTGGTCCTGATCGCCGGTCTGCTGCCGGCCCAGGGTGAGTCGCCTGATCTGGTCGCGCTATTCGGCGTCGGCACGCTGATCGCCTCAAATGTCGGCATCGCGCTGTTTCTGCGCGCGCTCACCACGCAACGCGCCCAATTGCGTCATGCGCTGGATGCGCTGGGGAAAGCGCACGCCGAGCTAGCAGCGAGCGCTGCGCAGCAGGAGGAGCTGGCGGTGCTGCGCGAGCGCGCCCGCCTGGCCCGCGCCATGCACGATGATATCGGCCACGCGCTGGTGCTGCTGAACGTCCGCCTCGAAGCCGCCCAACTGCTGTACGCCCAGGACCCGGCCCGCGGCGCCGCCGAGCTGGAGGTGACGCGCGCACTGATCCGTGCGACGATGGCCGACCTGCGCCGGGCGATCGCCGACCTGCGCGCCCCCGCCGCCGCCTACGATGATCTGCCTGCGTCGCTCGGCCAGCTGGCGCAGCAAACGCGCCAACGCGCCGGCATCGAGGTGGCGTGCTGTGTGACGGACGAGGTGAACGCCCTGCCGCCCGCCGCGCGCGAGGCGCTATGGTATGTCGCCCGCGAGGCGCTGGTGAATGTCGAGCAGCACGCTGCAGCCGCCAGCGTTAGCCTTGCGCTCGAGCGCGCCAGCGACTGGTGGCTGCTGCGTGTCGCCGATGATGGCTCCGGGATCGACCCGGCGGCGCTGCGCCGGCCCGGCCACTATGGCCTGCTCGGGATGCGCGAGCGGGTGAAGGCGCTCGGCGGTGTGTTCGACATCCGCCCCGGCCCACGCGGCGGCACGATCGTCGAGGCGCGCCTGCCGGCGGACGCGGCGGGTGATGATAGGTGAGAGCGGTGGTCTGATGAGCGACATTCGGGTGCTGCTGGCAGAAGACCAGACCCTGCTGCGCCAGGGGCTGCGCACGATCCTCGAGCTTAGCCCCGGCTTCGCCGTGGCCGGCGAGGCGGAAAACGGCGCAGAGGCTGTCGAGCGGGCACTGGCGCTGCGGCCAGATGTGGTGCTGATGGACGTGCAGATGCCAGCCATGAGCGGTGTCGAAGCGACCGCACGCATCACTGCGGCGCTGCCCGGCACCCGGGTAGTGGTTCTGACGACGTTCGACTACGACGAGTATGTGTTCGACGCCATGAAAGCCGGCGCGCAGGGCTACATTCTGAAGGATGTGCCCGCCGCCGAACTGCTCGACACCATCCGCCGCGTCCACGCCGGTGAAAGCATTGTGCAGCCGAGCGTCGCCACCCGGCTGATCGCCGAATTCAGTCGGCGTGGCGCGCCGCAGCCGCCGGCCGACGAGTCGCTGACCGAGCGTGAGCTGGAGGTGCTGCGCCTGCTCGCCGAGGGCTGGAGCAACAAGGCGATCGCCGCCGAACTGGTGCTGAGCGAGGGCACGGTCAAGAATTACGTCTCGACCATTCTCGGCAAACTGCACGCCGCCAACCGCACCCACGCCACGCAGATCGCCCGGCGGCAGGGGTTGATCGAGTGAGCGCCGGCGTGGTGCGCCCATCGCAGGCAGCACTGTGGCCCAGCGCTGGTCAGACTCTCGCGCACGGCGCCATCGTTACTTACTTCTTTTCTGCCGATACATGCGGTCGTCGGCCAGTTGGCAGAGCCAGTCAAAATTCCCTTCGTCGGCATCGGCATAGCCAGCGGAATAGAAAAAGCCGCGCAGCCCTGCTTCGATGCGCTGACGACTCTTCTGAGGAATCAAAATAACGAACTCGTCCCCACTCAGATGAAACGCTTGGCCACCGGCGCTCTGGGCCAGCCGTGCCAGAGTGCGGGCAAAGCGCCGAATCAGGCGATCCCCGGCGAGGTGTCCTTGGGTGTCGTTGACATGCTTCAGGTTATCGAGATCGAAAACCCCTAGGGACCAGCCGGTTGGCAACCCTGCCTTGCTATAGCGCTCTAACGCGCGCCGATTCGGTAAGCCGCTGAGCCAGTCGGTACGGGCCTGGCGTTCCAGCTCTTCACGGTAGCCCGCGCCGCGCAGCGCCGCCAGCAAATGCTCCATAAACAGCGCCGCAAGGCGTAGCTCCTGGGGGTCGGCCAACTGCGGGTGTACCAGGGTCAGATAGAGGGGCTCAGGCGGCCCGGCGAAATACCCACCATACCCATCTGGCCCAATCCCGCGATCCGGCCAGTCGACCGAATCCCGGACCTGTTGAACCGATAGAGTCGCGCCGGTGAAGAGATATGGCACTTGTGCCTGTGCATGTTGCAAGAGCGCCTGAGCCGAGAGATCGGCCCAGGCAACCGTGGCCTCGTGCAACAGCAACAGCCGCAACAAGATTCCGTCGCCACTCATAGCGCGTCTATTGGGATGTCCATGGTATCAGTCCACAGGTTGAGCATACGGAACAACCCTACGACGGCGACAGCTTCGGCGATCTCGGCCGGAGAGAACCCGGCGTCAACCAGTTGTTCCCGCGTCGTCGGGTCCTGCGGGCGACGGGCGGCGTCTCGTGCAAAGCTCAGCAAACGTGCGGATTTGGGCGGAAGCTCGGTGGGCAACCGCCCGTCGGCGAGCGCATCCACAATGGCGCGTTCCACGCCTTGCAGCATCAGTGCGTGCAAATGGACCTGCGCTGCATACGGCGAGCCGTGTTCCTGGGAAACGATCACCCCCATAATTTCCTTCAAGGTACGTGGGAGCTGGCCGCGCAGGACGATGTGGCGAAACGCCAGCCATAACCCCGTCTGGACATCGGGTGCGCTCTGCGCGTAGGCGAAGATATTTGGCACTACCCCGAATCCGAGTTCGGCCTCGATTTGACGTTGCAGATCGCTCATAGACACCTGCCTTCTAGGGGGTTCGCCAGCCGTTAGATGAGCTACCACGCTGAAGCACTGCACGTCATGCCGGCGGTTGTGGCGATCTCCTTTCTCCGGATGCGGAAACGATCGAAGCGCGGATTCCAGATCGGCACATATCTCGGCCTTCTCTACCAAAAAGTATACCAGACTCCCTTGCATCTTTCCAAGGCGTAGTGGTCGCCATATGCTGCCCCACACCGGGGGGATGTACACCACCGAGCGGGTCGCAGCATCTGCTTCCACGAAACGTCTGGCAGCAAGGGCTGGTCGCCTGAGCGGGTGACAAGGCACCAGGATGAGGGCACCGTCGGCGCTCTGTTTCGCTCTTCCTTCATCCCGGCTATAATGCCCATGGCTCATGCCCATGGAACACGATCATCACGAGCGAGCGCATGACTGCAACCATCCTGGATGGACGCGCGCTAGCGCGCGAGCTGCGCGAGGAGCTGCGCGAGGAGATCGCCCAATTTACGGCGACCCGCGGCACGCCGCCGGCCCTTACCGTGGTGCGGGTGCTGGGCGATCCGTCGTCCGAGCGCTATCTGCGCACCATCGAAAAAGCCTGCAACGACCTCGGCATCCGCTTCAGCGAGCGCCTGCTGCATAGCGATGCGACCCAGGCCGCGCTCGAGCGCGCGGTGCACGAGGTGAGCGCCTCGCCACAGGTGGACGCCGTACTGCTGCACCTGCCGCTTCCGCGCGGCTTCGATGCGACCAGCGCGATCGCCCGGCTCGACCCGGCTAAAGATGTGGACGGCGTGCACCCGGAGAACGCCGGGCTGCTGGTGCAGGAGCGTCCGCGCTTCGTGCCAAACACGCCGGCGGGTGGCATGGAGCTGCTCAAGCGCGCTGGCGTCGAGATCTACGGCAAGCGCGCTACCGTCATCGGGCGCAGCCAGGTGGTCGGGAAGCCGATGGCACTGATGCTGATGCAGGAGAACGCTACGGTGACGATCTGCCACCGCGCGACGACCGACCTGGCCGCGGCGGTGCACGAGGCCGACATTGTGGTGACAGCCGCCGGCGCGCCGGGGCTGGTGACGGGCGCGATGCTCAAGCCCGGCGCGGTGGTGGTCGATTTCGGCATCAACGTGCTGGAGAGCGGCGCGGTTGTTGGCGATGTCGATTTCGAGAGCGCGAAAGCGGTCGCGTCAGCCATCACCCCGGTGCCCGGCGGCACCGGCCCGGTGACGAATGTGATGCTGCTGCGAAATGTGCTGCGAGCGGCCGTTGCACGATAGCGCAACGGCTGCCAACGGGAGGTTTGGAGGGCGAAGCCCTCCAAGAGTTGCATTTCTCGCCGCCTCAGCGGCGGTACAGCCGCCGCTGAGGCGGCGAGGGAAATCATAGGGGGCTGCGGCCCTCGCTTCCCCCGCTGTTGAACGCTGCCAGAGGTGGCATGCCCTGGGATCCTGCGCAATATCACAAATTTCAGGCTGAGCGCTTCGCGCCGTTCGAGGACGCCCTGCGGCTGGTGCGGGTGCGGCCCGGCCTGCGGGTGATCGACCTGGGCTGCGGCACGGGCGAACTGACCCGCCGCCTGGCGGACGCGCTGCCGGCGAGCGAGACCCTCGGCATCGACAGCTCGCGGGAGATGCTGGCGCTGGCGCAGGCGCACGCCCGCCCCGGCCTGCGCTTCGCACCGGGCGACCTGCGCGCCTTCATTGAAGGCAAGCCTCCAGCCTCCAGTCCCCCGCCTCCGCTCGAAGGCTGGGATCTCGTCTTCTCCCACGCCGTCATCCAATGGGTGGACGACCACGAGACGCTCGTGCCGGCGCTGTTCGTGCTGGTGCGGCCCGGCGGGCAACTCGTCGTGCAGCTGCCGTCGAACCACGGCCACCCGACGCACCGGTTCATCGCTGAGACCGCCGCGGAGGAGCCGTTCCGTGCCGCGCTTGGCGGCTGGTCGCGCCGCTCGCCGGTGCTGCCGGTCGAGCGCTACGCCGAACTGCTGTACGCCGCCGGCGGGACGGAACTGACCGTCTTCGAGAAGGTCTACCCGCATGTCCTGCCGGACGCCGATGCGCTGGCTGAGTGGACGCGCGGGACGGCGCTGGTGCCGTACCTGGAGCGGCTGCCGGAGGAGTTGCGCGAGCCGTTCATGGCGCGCTACCGCGAGCGGCTGCGGGCGCGCTACCCGCAGCAGCCGGTGTTCTACGGCTTCCGCCGCATCCTGTTCGCCGCAACGCGCCCAGCGTAGCGCCGGCGGCGCGGCGAACGGGACGCGAAAATGGCGCTGACCTGGGCTCACGGCACAACATGCGTGGCCGCGACCGTTTACTATGCAATGCATCGCTCTGGCGTGACCGAAGGGGTCTTCGGCAGAGCGGTAGGCCTGTTTCATCGTTTAAGAGGGCGTTTGGAAGTTCACTCGACATTTGGGTAGTCATAGTGCTAGGCAACCTTAATCCAGATACGCCCGCGCCACAAACGCTTGCGCTTCCGTGAATGTCTGCGAACTCCCCGTCGCCCACAACACGGTCGTGTACGGATAGAGGTCGCCCACTTTCGGAGGCCGCGCTGAGCGACATCCCAAATGTCAGCGGTTCGCCCAAGCGGCGCCAGCGCGTTGGCGTCTCGGCTTGTCACGGCTGTGCCCGCGTGATCATCGACCAGCAGCATAGGGCGCGTTACGCCCGGTTGATACCCAGAGTGGTATAGGTGAACACCTGACCGGGCTGAATTTGCCCGCTGAAAAGCCCCCAGGGAGCCATCATCGTATCAGGGATCACCTGGCCCGTGACCTGAAAACGATCAGCTTGCCGCCCGGTGACCGTGACCGTATAGACCCCTGCACGCACGGCTCGCCGGCTTCGTGGGCCGCTGGCCGCCCGCCTCACCAGACATGCCCTACGCCGGGCGTGTAGATCGACGCGATGACCGACGTGGCGATGACCGTCTCGGCCTGCACGACGCCGGCGCAGCGCAGCATCCGAGCGTCGCAGCAACGGCGCCGGCGGCGAGGCGGATCTGCCCGGCGCTGATCGTCAGCGTAATGGCGCTGGTCAGTGTGACGCCGCTCGCATCGAGCGTCACCCGGTTGCCGCCGCCGTCGGCGATGGCGACGCCGTGGGTGGTAAGCGTGATCTGCTGGCCCGCCGCCGTCTGGAGCGTCAGCCCCGGCGCGCCTGTGCCGTCGTCCGGAGGAGCGCTGCCAGTCTCCCATCAGAAGCCGGCCCAGACCGGCTGACGCGGGTCGCCGCCGTCGAACTCGACCCATACGTTGTCACCCGGCAGTGGGACGGCCCGGCAAACGGGACGCACGGCCGCCCCCAGGCTGCGCTGCTCATCCGCCGGAATGACCACCAGCAGCCGCCCGCGTCGCTCCGGATCGCGCGTCTCCACAGCCGTGCCGCGGTATTGTCCGGAGAAGGTCCGTTTGCGCCGGGCCATGGGTTGCCTCTTTACAATGGAAACCGGTGGACGAGCCACCACTGACCACCGTCCGATAGCTACAGCTCCCGCCGCAGCACCGGCTGGCGCTCGCCTGTGCGACGGAAGCCGAACCACGTGTACAGGCGCTGCGCCGTGGCATTGTCGATCTGCGTGTTGAGCGTGATCCGTCCGGCGCCCGCTCGCCGGGCGAAGGCGACGACATCGGCCAGCAGCCGCACGCCGATGCCATGGCCGCGCACGGCGGGGTGGGTGGCGATCCGCACCAGGTGCACCACTTCCCCCTGCACGTGCCGCGTGGCGAAGGCATAGCCAGCCGGCTCCCCGGCCAGTTCGGCAACCACGAAATACGGCGCGCTGGCCAGCGCTGGCCCCAGGATGCCCTCGTCCTTCACCCACTCCGGTGCGAAGGCCGCCGCATCGATCGCCAGCACCGCTGGCAGATCGACCGGCATGGCGCGCCGCACCCGCGCCGCCGGGTTGCCCTCGGCTGGCGTGTCGAACGTCAGCTTCTCGTACACGACGACCTCGGTATCCCATCGGAAACCGCGCGCGCCGAGCGCCGGCACGAGCCATGCATCGGCTGCGGCATCTCCGGCGTAGTACAGGCGGGCGACGCCGCGTGCCCGCAGCGCGTCCTCCAGCGGCGGGAGCAGCCGCTCTAGCCCGGCGGCCACCGGCAGATCGTCGGCGAGCGCCAGCAGGCGCAGCCAGCAGGCCGGGCCGGAGGGCCAGCCGGCGACAGCCGCGCCCCACAGCGCGTCGCCCGCATCGAGCACGACGGCGGGCGCGCCGGCGAGCAGCGGGCCGAGCTCGCCCGCGGTGTAGCCGGCGAAGCGGCGGGCGCTCTCGCGTAGCAAGCGCGTGATCGCCACGAGGTCAGCGGGTGTGGCCGGGCGCAGGGCGGACCGGCGCGGATCAAGGCTGCGTCGGAAGAATGGCATAGTTGTGGTAGTATACACGAACGGCGTCCAAACGACACCTGAGCTCTTGAGAAACGCGTTTTCCCGGCGAACGAAGCGCATGCGCGGCAGAAGGCGGGGGATGGGCGCTGGTTGGGTTGTCATCCGCCGTCTGTGGTCCATCCGGCGACGCACAGCTCCCGATCGCAGGACGTCCGCGGTGGGGAAGTGTGGCAGGGCGAAGCTCCGCCAGCCCATGCGCATCAAGTTAAGACTTGACAAGAAGGGATGACAAAAGGAAGCGCCTGTGCGAGGCTGGAAGTGCAACCACCAGTCAGGCACAGGAGCTTCCCGATGACGACTATAGCAGAAGTAGCTGATGCCATGCAGACG
>JBHOQX010000038.1:0-58382 GCA_042408595.1 Roseiflexaceae bacterium
AAGCACGTGTCGCGCCATTCTGGTGCGCTACGACAAGAAAGCATCGAACTACCTCGGGCTGCTCAAGCTCGCGTGTGGATGGATTTGGTATCGCCGCTCCGTTCGTCTGGCGGCAACAGAGTTTTGAGATAGTTTCTAAGACGCCACAGGGGTCGTCATCTGCGCCGGCGGCAGGACGCTGGGCGCGCTCGCGGTCAAGCGCCCCACGCAGCGCCCGCCCAACCATCAGCGCAACCAGGCGGAGGAAGTCAACGTCGGTGGGTCGAAATGGCGTACCGGCGTCGAAGCGCGTGAGGTCGAGTGCACCGATCCATTGGCCCTCTGCCGCGAAAAACGCGCGCAAGGTTCCGCCGGCTGCCCCTGTCCGTTCGTAGTATGCCCGGCTCCGTGCAGATGCCGGAACCAACTCGGCAAGGTGACGCGGCAGCCCCCACGAGGTTTCGGGCCGGTCGTGCACGACAACCGCGGTGAGGCCGGCGCGCATCATACCGGGATGCGTGTAGTCGCTCACCGGCTCGTTCAAGTACAGGTTGCGCAGATACCAGTGGAGGTGGATTTGCGCGCCATTGTTGGCCGCCAGCAGCCGGTTGAAGAGAAGCGAGGTTGGATCGATGGCGGCGACCTGTGCGACATCGGATCCGACGGCAAGCCCAATCGCCGCCAGCAGGCGCTCTCCGACTTGGCCCGACGATTCTCCGCCGCCCGCCAGTCGGGCGATCTGTTGTCGTGCAAGCTGCTGGGCGCGCGAGAGCCGAGGCATGACCGCCTCCTGGCGAAGCGTGCCGCTGACTCCCCAAAGTTCACGGGATTCCGTGATGCAACAAGGGAAGCTAGAACGGTATTCTACAGCAACCAGCCGATCTCGTAAAGGAGGAAACCATGTCTGCCCAAGAGTTGAAGATGATTGCCCGTCGCTATATCGAAGAAGTGTGGAACGGTGGAGATCTGGCGCTCATCGACGAAATCTTCGCACGGGATTTCGTCAACCACACCCCCTCGCCTGGGCAGCTGGCCGGGCGCGAGGGTCTCAAACAATTCATCGCCAGCTTGCGCAGCGCCTCGCCCGATGTGCATTTCACCATTGACGATGTGATTGCGGAGGGCGACCGCGTGGTGACGCGCTGGACGGCGCGTGGAACGCACCACGGCGACCTCATGGGCGCTCCACCGACCGGCAAGCGGATCACGGTATCGGCGATTGCCATCGACCGGATCGTCAATGGCAGAATTGTCGAGCACTGGGCCGTTCGCGACGACTTGGGCCTCGTTCAGCAACTGAGCCTGATCCCCTCACAGGAGCCAGCACAGCGCTGAATGCGTCTGTTGATGCGGACGTTGCAGAAAGGACGGAGTGGCTTGACTGCTAAACTAATGCATCATGCGAGCTGGTCGGCTTTCGTGAGCGCAGTGGCTACCATCCTGGGTGTGGTGACACTGCTCATGTTCTTCGGGCATGGCGAACCCTGGGGTGCGATCAATGACGTCACAAGCATTGTGCTTGCAGTTTCACTGTTGCCCGTTCTGCTACTGCTCCACCGGCTCCATATGCGTGATGCTCCGGTCGTCAGCCTGGCTGCATGCGCTATTGGCGCCCTCGGTCTGCTCGTCGTGATAGTACTCCAGGGCCTGCTCGCTCTCCGGGTCATCTCATTCGCGCACACCGCGATCGCGGTTCCACGCGCCTTTGGCCTGTTCGGGGCAGCGCTGATCGTGTATGGCTATCTGGCGTGTTCCCAAGAATCGCTCCCACCGGGCATGGGATGGCTCGGGATCATCGCTGGGGCGGGCTATGTGACGGTGATTGCAGGGTTCCTCCTGGGCGGCGAGCAACATCCACTTGTTGCCATCGGCGGTCTGACCGCCTCGATCTGCTATCCGATCTGGGCGATCTGGTTTGGCTATCTGCTGGTATCGGGTAGATGGACCACCTAGCACTGCTTCGGGGTTCAAGAAGGCTGAAGGTGCGACCATGACAGGCTTGCCTCGTATGCGGGAAGCGCGCCCCATGCCGCATATAGCGCGACGGGATGCCCTACGTGCCGAACTAGAGGCAACGCGCATCGCCTTTGCTGCACTGGTGGAGTCGCTCTCCGGGGCGGCATGGCGCGAAACAAGCCCATCCAGCGACTGGACGTTCTGCGAGGTGCTGGTTCACCTGACCTGGGCGCTCGAGTACCTGCCGCAAGAGATCGAATCCGCACGCAAGGGCCGAGGCATGTTCAACATGCCCAAGTGGCTGGCCGACCCGCTGAGTTACTGGTACGTCCGCTGGCTTGCCCGCACCGCGACGGCCGGTGCCATCCACAGGCGCTATGACGCGGCAATCAATGCCACTCTTCGGTTGCTCGATACGGTTCCTGAGACTGAATGGAGCCTCGGGGCCGACTTTTACGGCGAAGGTTTTCACTCAATCGACGACCTCTTCCACGCGCCGGCAAAACACCTGGCGGAGCACACGGCTGGTTGGCCGCAGCGCTAGCGGCTGCCTGAAAGGGTGCTGCGGAGACAATACCTACAGTAACAATGGCTCTTCTGCTCGCTGCATTCGTTGTGCAGTCCATCCTTGGCTCACGCGACACGTACATTTCGTTTTCTCGCTCAAAGGCACCACTGAGCAGGAGCAGGCGAACACAAGGTTCACCCCTACGGCGTCACCCATCGCAGGGGCGAACCTTGGATTGACCCCTACCTTCTGAAGCAGTACAGCTAACCCCTGGTATTCATCCTCTATCATTCTCGTGCGCCGCTGTGCTAGAATGGGGCCACTCTCTTCTTCGCGGAGCGAGCATGGCCCCAACGTATCGCAACCTGCCGTCGGTGGAGCGTCTGGTGGCGGCGATCGAGCGCCGGCTGAACGGCGACATCCTGCCGCACGGCCTGCTGGTTGAGGCGGCACGGGCCGAGATCGCAGCGGCGCGCGCGGCGGTGAGCGGCGGGGTGGCCGCCCCACCCGCCGAGGCGCTGGCTGCGGCGGCGCTGAGCCGCGCGCGCGCGCTGGCGATGCCGTCGCTCCGGCCCGTGATCAACGCCAGTGGCGTGATTCTCCAAACCAACCTGGGGCGCGCGCCGCTGAGCCAGGCAGCCCTGGCCGCGATGCAGGCTGTCGCGGCGGGCTACTCGAACCTGGAGTACGATCTGGAGGCCGGCGAGCGCGGCTCGCGTTCGGTGCACCTGGCCTCGCTCCTCTGCCGGCTCAGCGGCGCGGAGGCGGCGCTGGCGGTCAACAACAACGCCGCCGCGGTCTACCTGGCGCTGAGCGCGCTCGCCGCCGGGCGCGAGGTGATCGTCTCGCGCGGGCAGGCGGTCGAGATCGGCGGCGGCTTCCGCATCCCGGATGTGCTGCGCCAGAGCGGCGCGGCGCTGGTCGAGGTCGGGACGACCAACCGCACCTACCTCCAGGACTACGCCGCGGCGATCGGCGAGCGCACCGCGCTGCTGATGCGCATCCACACCAGTAACTTCCGGCTGACCGGCTTTGTGCACGAAACATCGCTGGCGGAGCTGGCCGCGCTGGGGCGCGCGCGCGGCGTGCCGGTGCTGGACGACCTGGGCAGCGGCACGCTGCTGCCGACCGCGCCCTACGGCCTGGCGCCGGAGCCGACGGTGCAGGAGAGCGTGGCGGCTGGCGCCGACCTGGTGACGTTCAGCGGCGACAAGCTGCTCGGCGGTCCGCAGGCCGGCCTGATCGTTGGACGGGCCGCGCTGGTGGAGCGGCTGCGGCGGCATCCGCTGGCCCGCGCCTTGCGGGTTGACAAGACGACGATCGCCGGGTTGGAGGCGACGCTGCTGGCCTACCTCCGCGGCCGGGCGACCGAGGAGATCCCGGTCTGGCGGATGATCGCCGCGGATATCGCCGGGCTGCGGGCGCGCGCCGGGCGGCTGGCCGCGGCGTTGGGGCCGGGCCGCGCCGAGGTGGTAGCGAGCAGCGCGGCGGTGGGTGGCGGCTCCCTGCCGGGGGAAACGCTGCCGAGCGCCGCCGTCGCGCTGCCGGGCAGCGACCCGGACAGACTGGCCGCCCGCCTGCGCCGCGGCGACCCGCCAGTCGTCGGGCGCATCGCCGAGGGGCGCGTGCTGCTTGACATGCGCAGCGTGCTGCCGGAGCAGGACGAGGCGCTGCTCAGGGCGCTGCGCGCGGCGCTGGTCTGAGCACGGGGAGCGTGAGTGCGCTAGCGCGTGACGGGAGCCTCAAGGTACAGCCGACACATGCGGGTAGGCGCGAATTCGCCGATCAAGCGGCACGAGCGGACAGGCAAACACCCCCTCCCTCGCGACGATGATCTGGTCGGCTGGGTCGCGATGAAATGCATCAGGCAACCGGGTTGACTCCACACCAACACGCGGTGTCCGTTCGAGCAACTGAATGCCAGGGTAGGCTAGAGCTTGATCAAGCCAATCTATGACCGGCACGGGTAGTGCCAGGCGGCCAACTTCGACGAACTTCGCAACTTCCCGGCATGAAATCGCGCTGATCCCTAGTCCGCTCGTTTCATGTGCCAGGATATAGTTGTGATAGGAGGTCGCCAGCCGCGCGTCGCCATGGACCCACCAAACCCATATGTGCGTATCAAGCACGATCATTGAGTCGCTTCCCGTGTGTCAGCCGCGACTCGCTCAGTAGGATTCTGATAGGCGATAGCTGTCCGGTCGGCGCACATAGGGTTATGTTTTCGTATTATAACATCACCGGCTCACGCGCCGCAGGAGGAGAGTTCGCCCTTCCGAGCAGGCCACGGCTATAGGTGCAGGCGAGATTGCGCAGACCCACCCACGATTTACGTCATGAGGCTGACCGATGAGCGACGACATCGCGCGCCTGCTGTACGACGGCGCGTTGGCCGTGCAGCAGGGCCGTACCGCCGAGGGGCGCCAACTGCTGATGCGCGTGCTGGAGCTGGACGAGCAGAACGAACTAGCTTGGCTCTGGCTCAGCGGCGCGATGGACGACCCCGCCGACCAGCAGGTGGCGCTGGAGAATGTGCTGGCGCTTAACCCGCGGAACGCTGCGGCCCAGGAAGGGCTGGCCTGGCTGGCGCAGCACGCCACGCCGTCGCCCACCCCCCCGCCGCCGGCCGAGCTGCCAACCGACGCGAGCTGGACGCCACCGACGACGCCCTTCGATGAGAACGATGTGGTCGAGATGAGTTGCTGGCAGTGCCACAGTACGCTCTATAGCGTCGCGCCGTTCTGCTGGCAGTGCCACGCGCCGGTGCGTTGCTGTAACAACTGTCTGTATATCCGCGTGGCGCAGTGCAAGGAGGCCCAGGGGTTGACAAACGCGCTGGCGCAGGCGGCGCGCAACGACTGCCCGTGGTGGCACCCGCGGCCAGAGTAGCCTCCCGACGGGCGACGCCACCGTGTCGCGCCGCCCGGCCACCGCGACACCGGTGCAGTGCCGTTTGAACCGTTGCGATGAAAAAAAGCGAACGACACGCGCTCGTGGCGTGCGTTCGCGTCGCCGGCAGTGGGGCCGATTACCGCGCGTGCGTCTGTGCCGCGTCTTCCCAACCGACCCAGAAGTTCGAGCGCCGGATATAGTTCTCGCTCCGCACCGTGACCCCCTGCACCTCCGCGCGATCCGCTTCGTTCACCAGCACCACGTTCGGGCGCAGCCGCGAGCGCTGGATGTAGGCCGCGATCGCCTCTTCGATCTTGTCCTTCGCCGTCTTTTTGGGATTGTCGTCAAACCACCAGAGATACATCGTCTCCTCCGCCACAGACTGTGGAGCACGCCGCATGGCCGGTATCAGCCGGCAAGGGCATGCCAGGTGCCGAGCCGTAGATCCTGGTACAGCAGGCAGTCCGAACCATCGTGGCAAACAACGCGAAAGTAGCGCCGCGGCGAGCGCGTATCTGCCCGCTCCCACACGGCGACGATTGCACGCACCCGGTGCACTGCACCGCGCCGCCGAAAGCGCTGCGGCAGGAAATTGAAACGTTGCGCGATCAGATCGACCGGTTCGGGCCGCGCAAGCACGGCCGCGAGGAGCGCCCGGACGCCGCGCCGGGCGGCCCGACGCGGGGCGTATCTTCCAACGGTGCTCACCATCGGTGCTCACTCCCTCTACCGCCGGCCGGGCCGCCGAGATGCTGCGACCCGGGGGCAGCCACGCCTCCCCGGAACACCTGGCAGCGCTTCAGCCTCTGAGAAGGAACCTGCTGAGGAGAGTATATCAGAACATATGTTCTATGTCAAGGGAAACATCTGGCGTTGCCACGCGGACTCTGAGGGCTGATCATTCGCCATCGCGCCAACGCCAGTGCTCGCCGATCTGGGGTGACTCACGGCACTGCAGGGCTGGTCAGACGCCATCATCCATGGCGCCACGCGCCTCCGCTGCCGGAACGCCGCCTGCCATGCCACCCGCCCACCCACGCCGCCGGACGAGCGCGCCGTAGGCTGCCTGCACGGCGACCAGCAGGAGCAGGCTCGCGAGCAGCCCATTCCGTCCCACCGCGCTGCCCCAAGTGGCCAGCGCCAGCGCCAGCCCGCCCGCAGCGAGTTTCAAGGGCACGCTCACCCGATGATCGACCGGCTCATCGCGCGTGGGCTCAAGCGCCAACTCAATCAACCCCGCGGCTAACAAGGCGGCGCCGACGGACCCGGCGATGATCCAGCGCGTGCTGGCACTGACACTCCCTGCGTCGCGTGTCAGCAGGTTCAGCACCCCCGCGCCGAGCGCAGCAATGCCGATGATTAACGGCAAATGCAGATAATTCCAGGCCAGGCCCCACCAGCTGCCACGGCGGATCGCCCGCCGCGCGACAAAATCGAAATACACCCACCACAGCCCGAATGTCAGCGCGAGCGCCAGTGCGCCGGCGAGCAGCACGCCAGTGGGGAGAGTCGTCTGCGCGGCCAGGCCCGTCACCACGCCGACCACCGACTCGCCAAGGACGATCAACACGAACAGTCCGAAGCGCTCGGCGAGCTTCGCGCGGCTGAGTCCCGGCAGCCGCGCCTGGAGGCGAAGTGTCGCCAGCGGCGTGAGCAGATCGATCATCAGACCGACGCTCCAGAGCACGAAGCGCAGCGGCGGCGCGACGTACGCCGAGCTGGCGAAGAGAGCCACAGAAAGGGCAAACCCAGCCGCATAGCGGTTCGACACCGGGCGGAACAGAGGCGCGTGCCAGCCGCCACGCAGCCAGAGCAGAATGATCAGAAGGCGAGCGGCGGCATACGCCAGCGCGAAGTGGACTGACGTCTCGCCCAGGCCGGCGTGCACAAATAGCGCCATCGCCGCGACAGGAAGCATCTGGAGAAAGACGATCAGCCGGTAGCTGAGATCGTCGGTTTCGAACCGATCATTGTAAAACGTTCCACCGATCCATACCCAACACACCGGCACGAACAACAAGGCGTAGCCAAGCGCTCCGGCAAGCGTCGGGTGTGAGGCCAGATAGTGCGTGAGTTCGGAGATGACGACCACAAACACAAGGTCGTAGAACAGTTCGAGCCAGGAGACGCGCCGCTCTCGGTGCTCCGCCTCATCGGTGCGCAGCCGTGGCCGCGCCCATAGTGCTCTGTCAGCCATTGGTGCTTCTTCTCCTCTGGCGCAGCACAGGATGGGATGCATCCCCTGGAGACGCCCGCGCCGCACGCAGCGCACCGCCGGCGTTGGGCGAACGAGGCCCGCCTTAGAGCGTGATCAGCCCCTGACGTGCGCCAAGGTGCACCGCCTCGGTCCGGCTGGACGCGCCGAGTTTGGCGAAGATCGACGAGATGTGGAATTTAACCGTGTGGTCGCTGATCTGGAGCCGGCGAGCGATCAGCTTATTCGACAGCCCCTCGCTCACCAATTCGAGCACCTCGCGCTCGCGCGGTGTGAGTGGCTCGGCAGATGCCCCGGCGACCGTTCCGACAGACGAGCGCGGCGCCAGCAGGCGGGCCGCGACAGGCGGCGGCAGCACAACCAGCCCCTGCGCCACGGCGCGCGCCGCGGTCTGAAGCTCCGCCGGGCTCGCGTCGCGCGGCAGCACGCCCCACGCGGCCAGCTCCAGCCCGCGCAGCCGCTGCGCCGCTTCTGGATCGTCCGTGAGCGCCAGCAACGCCATGGCAGGCTCGCCGGCGGCCAGGCGCGCGGCATCGGCCAGCAGCGCATCGTCGGCGGCGACGACGACATCGGCGCGCGGGAGCGGCGCGGGCCCGCCGGGCGCGGCGGTCTCGCCGACGACCCGCAGGTCGCCGTCGGCCAGGAGCGCCCGCAACCCGGCCCGCAATGCCGGCGTTGCCGCGACGACCAGAATTCTCACAATGGATGGTGAGTCAGAAGGTTCTACCGCAGTCATGTCGCCGAACTATCGGTCATCGTGCCGTCGTGTCATCGGCGCATCGTATCAGGAGCCGCCGAGCGGGACATCCAGGGCGATCACCATGCCGGCTCGCAAGACATCCAGCCGCAACGCGCCGCCGGCCCGCGCCAGCGCCGCCCGCAACGCGCCGGAGTGCGCCAGCGCCGCACCATCCGCTGCCAGCAGCACATCGCCGACGAGCACCCCGGCCCGCTGCGCAGCCTCGCCGGCCTCGACCCCAACCACGAGCAGCCCCGCCGCCTGCTCGCCGCGCCTCTGCCCTGCCGGCAGCGCGACCGGCTGGACGCCAACCCCGAGCCGGGCGCGCCCGCCCGGCCCCGCCGCCCAGGACGCGGCGACATGGCTTGGAATCGCAACCGACAGGTCGCCGCCGAAGACCATGGCGTTGATGCCGATCACCTCGCCGCGGGCGTTCAGCAGCGGCCCGCCAGAGTTTCCCGGCCGCAATCGCACGTCCGACCGAATGAACGGCGCCGAGCGCTGGCCGCCCTGCACCGGCATCTCCCCCAGGGCGCTGACGATCCCGGCCGTCACGACCCACGGCTGGCCCCACGGATGCCCGATCGCGAACACTATCTCGCCCACCCGTAGCCGCCGCGAGTCGCCGACCGTCACGACGGGGAGATCGGCTGCATCTACCTGGAGCACGGCGAGATCGAGCTCCGGGCTGCGCTCGCCAATCCGCGTTTCGAAGATGCGCCCGTCGGCGAGCTGCACCTGCACCGGGCCGCGAGCATGGGCGATGACATGGTCATTCGTCAGGATCACGCCCTGCCGCCAGACCACGCCCGTGCCGCTGCCGCGCCCGCCGCTGCGCACCTGCGCGACACCCGGCCGTGCCCGCTCGATGATGTCCGAAGCTGCCGCCACGACGACAGGCCGTGCGGCGGCTGATCGCTCTGGAGATTTTACGACTGCCATGGAAGCCTCGATTGAATGATGACGACGGATGATGGACAATGAACGACCAACGATCGACGGTGGACGGTGTCACAGTGCCATCTTGTCATCTGGTCACCTGGTCTCCTGTATCCGGCACTCCTCCTGCCTCTTCCGTCGCCCGTCCAAATCACCCCCGCTGTCCAATCGTGATCTGGAGCGTCTGGAGCGTGCCGGCGCGGATGACCTCGACCGGCACGGCTCGCCCGACACGCTCGCCGGTCAGCAGCGCCTGCAGGTCATCGATATCGGCCACCGGCTGCCCATCGAGCGCCACAAGCACATCGCCGAGCAGCAGGCCGGCACGCGACGCCGGGCTGTTCGGCTCGACCCGCACCACCAGCAGGCCACTCTCCTGCGCCCGCCCGGCGCGCTGCCCTTCCGGCAGCGCCACCGGCTGGCTGCTGATGCCGAGATAGCCGCGCTTCACCTGGCCATGCGCCGCCAGCGTCGCCGCCGTGCGCCACGCGAGCGCCGCCGGCACGGCGAGCGGCACGCCACCGACCAGTCCGGTTGTCAGCACGCCGACCACCGCGCCGCGTGCGTCGATCAGCGCACCGCCGGAGAAGCCGGGATACGGTGTCGCGTCGGTCTGGATGAAACGTTCCAGCACGCCGCCGCGCGCGGTGCGCAGCGGCCCGCCCACCGCGCTGACGACGCCCAGGCTGGCCATCGGGCCGTGGCTCGAGGGTCGCCCAACCGCCAGGATGATCTGGCCCACACGCGCCTCGCCGGCCTGTGCTGCGACCTCGGCCCCGAGGCCGGCGACCCGCAGGACCGCCAGATCGCTCACCGGGTCGCGCCCGGCGAACTGCGCCGGTAATGTGCGCTCGTCGTCGGTCTGCACGGTCAAGTCGTCTTCGCGCTCGATCACATGGTCGGCAGTGAGCACCAGGTTCTCGCCGGCGACGATCCCGCTGGCCGGCTGGCGTGGCCGCCCGTTGACCTGCACCAGCGAACGCCGCACCCGCTCCACCGCGTCGGCAAGCTGGTTCGAAAGCGTGCTCAGCGCGTCCGTCTCGCTCTGTGGCGTACTCATAAGAAGCTCCTGGGTGGTTCAGTTCGGGATGGCCTCAAAGACTCAATGAGCGACCGCAACCTGCGGGCAGATGCCATCCGCCCGCTCCAGCTCGCGTTGCTCCCTTGTTTTCTCGTCTCCCTGCGGCTCTGTCTCCTGCGCACCCGGTACTGTACACCATATCGCCTCATCGGGCGCCGGATGTGCGGCTAGCCGCTGGCCCGGAAAAACGGGTGGGGCATATCGCCGATAGCATAGCAGAGCATAGGCGGCGAGGGGGTTTGAAGAGGCACAGCCCTTCCGTGATCCCTTCCTGCGCGCGCACACTATGGCGCGCGTGCGCGCAGAAGAAGTCCATTCCTGTGGCCTGCCACACCTCCGGCATCGCATGCGCTCTATGCCATGGGACGGACGATGAACGTCAGCTACCCCCCCATCCCCAAGAGGCGCCTACGGTTGCGCTTTCTTTCACCTGGCATGCCTTCTCACCCGTTGAAGCCAGGTCGTTTTGTGGTAGGATAATGGCGCATGGTGTCTGCGATACCTGACACGTTCATACGCTCAACAAGGAGAGCATGATGGCAAAGATCGCGATTCACGGTTTCGGGCGCATCGGTCGCTCGCTCACCAAGGCGGCGCTGAAGTACAACCTGTTCACGCCATTTTCCGTCTCGGACATCAAGGATGTCGGGACCCTCGCAGCGCTGTTCAAGGCGGATACGAACTACGGCCTGTGGCCGGAGGATGTCGAGAGCGCGGACAGCAAGTTTATCATCGGCGGGCGCGAGATCGCCTACTACAACTCGATGCAGGAACTGCCGAACTGGGGCGCGCTCGGCGTTGACCTGGTGGTGGATTGCACCGGCCGCGCGACGAAGCGCGAGGGCGCGCAGGCGCACATCGACCGCGGTGCGAAGCGGGTGCTTGTCAGCGCGCCAAGCAAGACGCTGCAGGACTGCGACGCGGTGCTGCTGCGTGGCATCAACCTGGAGCAGTTCGACCCGGAGCGGCACAAGATCATCAGCATGGCGAGCTGCACCACCAACGCGCTGGCGCCGGTGGTGAAGGTCGTGCTGGAGAACTTCGGTATCGAGTACGGGCTGTTCTCGACGGTGCACGCCTACACCAATACCCAGTCGCTCACCGACCAGCCCATGGCCGACCGGCGCGACTCGTGGGCGGCGGCGGAGAATGTCATCCCGTCCTCGTCCGGCGCGGCCAAGGCGCTCCAGTTCATCTGGAAGGACCTGAAGATCACCGGCAAAGCTTACCGCGTGCCGGTGCGCACCGGCTCGATCGCCGAACTGAACCTGATCATGAGCCGCAACGCGACGGTGGACGAGGTCAACGAGGCGTTCCGCAAGGCCGCGGCGGCGGAGCCGCTCAAGGGCGTGATGGGCGTCTTCGAGGAGGAGTGGGCTTCGGCGCGCGTGCTCGGCGATCCGCTGTCATCGATCGTCGATCTGCCGCTGACGCAGGTGCAGGGCGGCAATCTGCTGTCGGCTGCCGCATGGTACGACAACGAGTGGGGCTACTCGACGCGCCTGGCCGAGGTCGCAGCGTTCCTCGCCAGATAGGCACAGCTGGCCCCAGGCCCATGGGCCACGGAGGGTGCAAAGAGCATAGTGGGACGCGCTTTCCAACGGTGCTCTTTGCACCCTTTGTAGTTGCGGAAAGGGCATGAGATGAACCCGTTCGCGGTCTCCTCATGGTCGCTCGACGGGATGCTCAACGCCGGGCTGCCGCTGCTGGCGTTGCCAGGCGCGGTACGTGAGCACGGCCTCGACCTGCTCGAACTCTGCCATTTTCACCTGCCCACGACTGACGACCCCTACTTGCGGAGCGTCCGCCGGGCGCTCGACGAGGCGGGCGTCCGGCTGCTGACCCTGCTGATCGATACCGGGGATATCGCCGCGCCCGATCCCGGGGAGCGTGAGGCGGAGATACAGGCCATTCGCAGATGGCTGGATATCGCCGCAGCGCTCGGCGCCGAGCGGGCGCGCATTGTCGCCGGGCGCCAGCCGCCCACGCCCGAGGTCATCGAACGGAGCGCGGCGGGGCTGGCGGCACTCGGCGCGGAAGCGACCGCGCGCGGTGTGCGCCCGATCACCGAAAACTGGCTGGCGACCGGCCAGGAGCCGGACGCGCTGCTCGCGATCATCAGCCGTTGCGGGCTTGGGCTGTGCGTGGACGTCGGCAATGCCGAGGCGACCGCCGACAAGTACGCGACCATCGAGCGGCTCATGCCGCACGCCGCATCGGTCCACTTCAAGGCGCGCTACGGGCCTGACGGCGCTCTCGAGCTGGACGACCTGCGACGGAGCGCGGCTTTGATGCGCGCGTCCGGCTTCGACGGGCCGATCTCGCTGATCTACCAGGAGAAGCGCGACGAGTGGGCAGGGATCGCCCGGCTGCGCGCGGCGCTGGAGGAAGCGTTGTAGGCAGCCGCAAGAGCGCTCAACGCCATGCCTCATGCGGCTATGGATGGTCGATGACGCCGCGGCACGTCGGCGCAGCCAACCGGAAGTCCCTTCAACTTCCGCCGCACTGCCGGAGTGGCGCGGTCGCCCGCACAGCAGGAGACAGGGATGGCCGCAGGCCCGTCACCTTCCGCGTGCGCGCGTGTCAGGCGGTCGCAGAGACACGGCCGGGCAGGGGAGCTACGGATACAGCTTCTCACCGCGTTCCAGCATCGCGATGAACTGCTCGATGCGCTTCGCGCGCGTCTCAGGCCTCCTGGCCGTCTGGATGCGCCAGAGGATGGCGTTGCGGTTGGTGCGGTTGAGCGTGGCGAAGCAGGCGCGCGCCGCCTCATTTGCATCCAGCGCCGCCTGCAAGTCCTCCGGTACGCTGATGGTCGCCGGCCCGTCGTACGCCGCCTCCCAACGACCGTCGGCCTTGGCCGCTTCGACGGCGCGGAGCCCGGCGGGACGCATGCGCCCGCTGGCGATCAGCGCCTCGGCCTTGTTCCGATTGATCTTGGACCAGACGCTCCTGGCGCCGCGCTTGGTGAATTTCTGCAACCAGAAGAGGTCGTCATAGGACTTCTTCTGGCCGTCGATCCAGCCGTAGCATAACGCCGCCTCCACCGCCTCGTCATACGTGACGGTCGGGATGCCGGAACTCTTCTTGGCGATGCGCAGCCAGATGCCGGGCGACGTCGCGTGGTTCGCGTCGAGCCAGGCTTCCCAGTCCTTTTGTGTCGCGAAGTGCTGAACCGGCAAATCGGTGGGCGGCGTCGTTGCTGCGGCCATGCGTTCGGCTGCTCCTTTCTGCCAGGAGGATACCATCTCTACCCGCTCGCGGCAAACCGCCGCCCGCAGAAACGCCTCTTGCCCCCTTGAGTCGTTGCGCACGGTGGGCACCAATGCTGTGTGCCGCGCGGCCAGTGCCAGTATGCGGCTGACAGATCACATTGCGTCGACTCGCTCCTCGTTCCAGCACGGGATCGATCGTCTCTTGCGCTCTCCGTATCGAGTTGGCCAGATACACCACGCAATGGCTCGCCCGATCGATCGCGCGTGATGCCGTCCAGATAGTGTAAGGCGACCTGCACGGCGGATGTCGCCGACACCCTTTCCGTTCTTGTACCCATCCCGACACGAGTACGACAGTGGATCGCAGGCATGCTATGGTGTCATCGGGTACCGCGGCGACGGTTGATGGGTCGCGGCCGAAAACGACCGGCGCGCATACGTCTAACGCCAGGAGGAACGGTATGTCCACGAGTCGCAATCGTCCCCTGCCCACCGCTATGCTCGACGACGACCGCACGGCGCTGATCGGGCTGGGGTCGCTCAGCGACTACCAGCCGCTGAACAGCGCGTACAGCGTCGCACGCCTGGTCGAGTTAGAGCAGACGATGCGAGCGGCGCGGCAGGCCGACATTCGTGCCATGCAGGCGCTGGCCGCCGCCCGCGATGCCGCCGTCGCCATGGCGCGGATTCGCCGGCTGTACAGTTCCTGGGCCTGAAGCGCAAATCCGAGCGCAAGCGCCCGGCACGGCGCGCGATGACGACGGTGGAAAGCGACGTTCGATGTTGCGCGACTGGACGGTTTAGGTCGTTTCAGAGAACCCATCCTGATCGCGACGCGCCTCACGCACCTCCAACGCGATCGGCGGGCGCGCCGGCTTCATCGCGGCGCACGCCGGAGACAATAAGGGAGACTGTGGCAAACGGGACGACCTGGGCCGAAGCAGATGCGGCTCTGGTTTCAGCCCAGACCGTCCCGATCTGCCAGGAAGTCTACAAGGTCCGCGAAGCTACTCCACCGTCACGCTCTTCGCCAGATTGCGCGGCTGGTCAACATCCGCGCCGCGGCGCACGGCGACATGGTACGCCAGGAGTTGCAGCGGGATGCTCGTCACAAGCGGCGTCAGCAGGGGCGGCGTCGCCGGCACTTCGATGGCGACATCGGCCTTCTCGCGCACCAGGGTGTCGCCTTCGGTGACGATCGCGATCACCTGGCCGCCGCGCGACTTGACCTGCTCGACATTCGAGAGCATCTTCTCGTAGACACTGTCGCGCGGGGCGATGCAGACCACCGGCATGTCCTTGTCGATCAGCGCGATCGGGCCGTGCTTCATCTCGCCGGCCGGGTAGCCCTCGGCGTGGATGTAGCTGATCTCCTTCAGTTTCAGCGCGCCCTCCAAGGCCACAGGATAGTTCACCTGCCGTCCCAGGAACAACGCGTTGGTCGCGTGCTCCAGCCGCATCGCCAACGTCTCGTAGACCGCGCGCTCCTCCAGCACCCGCGCAACCTTCCCCGGCAGTTCGATCAGCGCCTGGATGTGCTGGCGGATCTGGTCGGGCCGCAGCGTGTCGCGCGCCTGCGCCAGCCGCAGCGCCAGCAGGTATTGCGCCACCAGCATCGTGGTGAAGGCCTTGGTCGAGGCGACGCCGATCTCCGGACCGGCGTGGAGGTAGATCGCGCCGGCATCGGCCAGGCGCGCTGCCTGCGAGCCGACGGCATTGACGATCGCGATGCTGCGCACGTCCTGCGCGCGCGCCTCCTCCATCGCCGCGAGCGTGTCTACCGTCTCGCCGCTCTGGGTGATCGCCAGTACCAGAGTGTCGTCGCCGAGCAGCGGCTGGCGGTAGCGGAACTCCGAGCCGTAATCGACATCAACCCGCAGCCGGGCCAGGCTTTCGATAAAGAACTTACCGATCAGCGCAGCGTGCCAGGCCGTGCCGCAGGCGACAGCGCAGATACGCCCGAGCCGCCATATCTCGCCATCCGTCAGCCGCAGCTCGTCGAGCAGCACCGCGCCGGCGTCCAGATCGACTCGCCCGCGCAGGACGTCGGTCAACGCGCGCGGCTGCTCGTCGATCTCCTTCTGCATGAAATGCTTGTAGTCGCCCTTGGCCGCCGCGACCGGATCCCACTGGATGACCATCGGGCGCTTGTCGACCGGCCGGCCGTCCAACGTCGTGATCGTTGCCCCTGCAGCCGTGAGCACCGCCAGCTCGCGGTCGTCGAGGAAGAGCATGCGCTGGGTGTAGTCGAGGATGGCCGGGATGTCGGAAGCGACGAACGTCTCGCCCTCGCCCAGGCCGACGACGATGCCGCCGGCATTGCCCAGCCGCGCCGCGACGATCACGCCCGGCTCGCGGGTCGTCATCGCCACCACGGCGTTGCCGCCGCGCAGTTCGGCCAGCGTGCGGCGCATGGCCGGTTCGAGCGCGCCGGTTTCCCGGTAATGGTCGCCGAGCAGCCGGGCGATCACCTCGGTGTCCGTCTGCGACTCAAAAGTATGGCCGCGCTCGATCAGGCGGCGCTTCAGCTCCAGATAATTCTCGACGATCCCGTTCTGGATCAGAACGATCTCGCCCGATGCGTCGCGGTGCGGATGGGCGTTCTGCTCGGTCACGCCGCCGTGCGTCGCCCAGCGGGTGTGGCCGATGCCGCAGTTGCCGCTGGCCGGCCGCTCGCGCAGCTGCGCCTGGAGGTTGATCAGCTTGCCGACGCTGCGCCGGATCTGAAGGCGGCTGCCGTGCGCAATCGCGATCCCTGCCGAATCGTAGCCGCGGTATTCCAGCCGCCCCAGCCCGCTCACGACCACCTCGGTCGCATCGCGCGGGCCGACATATCCAACGATACCGCACATCTGTGTCTCCTTGCAGTGCGTCGTCCGCCAGGCGCAGCGAGGAAGCGCCGCGAACGGCAGCGACGCACGAATCACCATCACCACCATCGAACGGCGGGGAGCAATGATGTGACGCATGACGAACGATAAGACGCACGGCGCACAGCCCCGGGGCGCTATAGGGCCATCGTTCGCCGCGCTGGGATGTGGTCGCTCACTGCGCCCGGCCTGGCCCGCCCGTCGCCGGGGGTTTTCGCCGGGGCGCTCGCAGGCGGTGGCGCGCCTGGGAGGCATCCGCTGATCTTTCGATGTTCTACGAGTTCAGAGCTCAAAGTTATCCTATGCAACTCAGCACTCGTATTAGCCCCGCCTCGCGGCGAGGAACCTCCACCTCGTCAACTGCGGGACACACCCGCAGTCCATGCGCTTGATCGCCAGTTCCCTGCTGCTGCACCATCCTTTCGCGCCCAAAGAACCATGCCTTCGCCGCTAGTGTACCATCTCCGGCGTGGAGATCAAGTGACAGTTCGCTTATGCCTGAACGTATGGGGTCGCCTACACCACGGGAGGCGTGGCGAGCACGCAGCCCGCCAGCCAACCATCGGCTTCCGCTGGTTGTGCGTGCATCGCGGTGTTGTGTCCTTGCGCCTGTGGTACTATAGGCTCGGATGCAGGTCCAGGCGATCTGGATGTCCGAGCGGTCGCATCACGTCAGGGCGCCGCCCGTTCGATCTGCAACCCGCCATCCGCAATCTGCCATTGCACAGGCAACCCGCCGATCAAAGGAGCGCCTGCATGCGCGATGTCTTCGCCCGGCGCGTCGCCGGCTTCGGCACCACGATCTTTACCGAGATGAGCGCGCTCGCGCATGAGCACGGCGCCGTCAATCTCGGCCAGGGCTTCCCGGATTTCCCCGGCCCCGCGTTCGTCAAGCGCGCCGCCGCCGATGCGATCGCCGCCGACTGGAACCAGTACGCCCCGATGGCCGGGCTGCCCCGCCTGCGCCAGGCCGTCGCGGCCCAATGGGAGCGCGACTACGGCCGCCTGCCCGACTGGCAGAGCGAGGTGACCGTCACCAGCGGCGCGACCGAGGCGCTCTGCGACCTGGCGCTCGCCCTGCTCGACCCGGGCGACGAGGCGATCGTGATCGAGCCGGCCTACGACGCCTACGTGCCGGACATCACGATGGCCGGGGCGACACCCATCCCGGTACGGCTCCTGCCGCCGGTGATCGGCGAACGGGCAGAGACGACCGACGACGGACGCCCGCCCACCGTCTACCGTCCATCAGCTTGGTCATTGGACGAGGCCGCGCTGCGCGCCGCCTTCGCCCGCCGCCCGAAGCTCATCCTGATCAACACGCCGCACAACCCGACCGGCAAGGTCTTCACCCGGGCCGAACTGGAGCTGATCGCGGCGCTGTGCCGGGAATACAACGTACTGGCGATCTGCGACGAGGTCTACGACCGGCTGACGTTCGACGGCGCCGGGCATGTGCCGCTTGCCACGCTGCCGGGGATGTGGGAGCGCACGCTGACCCTCAACAGCATCGGCAAGACCTTCAGCGTGACAGGCTGGAAGATCGGCTGGGCAATCGGGCCGGCGCATCTCAACCAGGCACTGCGCCAGGCCCACCAGTGGGTCACCTTCGCGACCGCCACGCCGTTGCAGGCCGCCGCCGCGGCGGCGCTGGAACAGGCCCCGGCGCTCGGCTACTACGAGCAACTCCGCGCCGAGTACGACGCACGCCGCCGGCTGCTGCGCGGCGCGCTCGAGGCCGCCGGCCTGCCGACGCTGCCGGTCGAAGGGGCGTACTTCATCAGCGCCGACATCAGCGGCCTCGGCTTCGACGACGACCGGGCGTTCTGCCGCTGGCTGACGACCGATGTCGGCGTGGCCGCCATCCCGACCTCGGTCTTCTACGGTGATCAGGCCGGCGCGCCGAACCTGGCACGCTTCTGCTTCGCGAAAAAACTGGAGACGCTCGAAGCGGCGGGCGAGCGGCTGGCACGGTTGAGTGCTTTGCGTTCGACGGGCTGAGTGCTGAACCGGAGCAGAGCAATGGACCCTGAAACCATCGGCGACCTGACCTACCTGCCGAACCCGGACTATCCGTACCCGTTCCCCGTCGAGAAGCCGCCGCACTTCTGGATGACCGAGCAGACCGGCCGGCTGGCCGCGGCGGTCGAGGTGTACTTCGCCGGTGAAAAGCTCTCGCCGGAGCAGCTCGGGTTGATTCAGCAGTATCTGCGCCAGTACCTTGAGCGGGCGGTGATAGCGGCTGGCGCCGATCGTCGGCGATTGCTCGACCGCATCGGACGCCTGAAAACTGTCGCCGACATCGAGCGCTTCGCCGACGAGCTGTCCGAGATCGGCGTGGAGCCGTTTTAGCTGCCGCCCAGCGCCTGCGAGCGCCAGGAGTAGCTGTCCGATCTGATTTGTAAAGATCACAGCCACGCTCAACCTTTCCGTCTCTGCGCCGAACTAGCAATCCGCCCGCAGACAGAATCAAACACCGGACGCGCTGCGAATACTTCAGTGAACCATCTATCGGGCGGCCGCCTGGACCACTCTGTGTAACCCGTCGGGCGGCGGATTGAAGGAGGTAGGTATGTGGCATCGCGCAGGAACGTTGGCGACGATGGCGGCGGCGCTGGCGCTCTTCGGGGCGTTTTCGGCGGCGGCTGCGCCGCGGGCCGAGACCAAGACCGTCAGCGTAAAAGACTTCGCGTTCGAACCGAAGACCATCCAAGTCAACGTTGGCGACACGATCGTCTGGAAGAACGAGGGCAACACCGAGCATACCGTCACCGCCGATGACGGCAGCTTCAACTCCGGCGATCTTGCAGCCGGCAAGGAGTTCTCGCACACCTTCGACAAGGCGGGCACTTTCGCGTATTACTGCAAGTATCACGGCAGCGCTGGCGGCAAGGGCATGGCGGCTGTCGTAACGGTCGGAGAGGCGATGGCGCAGCCGACCGCCGCGCCGACTGCCGCAGCCGGCGGAGCGCCCGCCGCCAAGGACGCGGTGGAGGTGGAAGACCAGCCGCTGGTCAATGGCGCGATCACCGTCAAAGAGATCTACGCTTCGCAGAACGGCTGGATCGTTGTCCATCTGGACGAGGGCGGCAAGCCGGGCAAGGTGATCGGTTTCTCGCCGGTCAAGGCGGGCGAGATCAAGAATGTCGCGGTGAAGCTGAGCGAGAATGTGCCGGTCGGCGGCAAGCTCTGGCCGATGCTGCACATCGACGCCGGCACGATCGGCACGTACGAGTTCCCCGGCCCGGATGCACCGGTGATCGTGAACGGCAACATCGTGATGAAGCAGATCACCGTCACCGCAGCTGCAGCGGGCGGCCCATCCAAGCTTCCGACCACCGGCGGCGACGCGGCGCCGCTCGGCCTTATTGCGCTGGCGGCGCTGCTGCTGCTCGGCGGCGGGCTGCTCCTGCGCGGCCGGCGGGCGTAAGCCTGCAGGGAAAGGGGTGCGAGATTGGAGATCGATGCAATGCCGGACATTTCCGATCTTCAATCTCGCATCTCCGAACCTCTGCTCGCCTTCGCATCGGCTTGCCTCACCTGACCGCCCGCAGCTCGCGATACAGCGCTTCGACCTGCGGCGCGACCACCTCTTCCGCGAAACGGGCTGCCACCACGCGGCGCGCGCCGGCGCCCAGCGCCGCCCGCTCGTCCGGGCGGGCCAGCAGCTGCGCCAGCCGCCGGGCGAAGCGTTCCGGTGTCGGCTCGAGCGCGCCGCTCACCCCGTCGGCGATGATGTCGCCGGTGCCGCCGGTGGGCATGGCCAAGATGGGAGCCGCGCAGGCCGCGGCCTCCAGCAGCACGCGGCTCAGCGGCTCGCCCCATGTCGAGGGAAACAGCAGCAGCGTGCAGTGGGCCATCAGCCGCAGCGCTTCGTCGTGGTCCACACCGCCGAGAACGCGCGCCCGCGCCCCCAGCGCCCGCTCCAACTCCGACCGCAGCGGCCCCTCGCCGGCCACCAGCAGCGGCGGCGCGCCGGGCGCGCGGAGAACCTCCGGCAGCAGGTGCGCGCCCTTGTTGCGCTCCAGCTTACCTACGAAGAGCAGGTATCGCTCGTCCGGCGCGACACTCGCCGGCGGCGCAACCACGATCTGGTCGATCGCCGCGAGATCAACCATGTTTGGAATCACATGCACCCGCTCCGGCGCGACGATCCCGTCCAGTCGCCCGGCGATGTAGCCGCTCACGGCGATCACCGCGTCCGCCTGGCGCAGGAACGCCTGCCGCCGCCGCAGATGGGCCAGCATGTACAGCGCCGCCGGCAGCGCTGCCGCACCGCGCGCCGGCCCCAGCCGGGCCGGCAGGTCCGTCGCCAGCGCTGCCAGCCCCTGCCGCCCATACGGCACCCGGTCGCCATGCAGACCGGTCGCGAAGTAATCCCACGGCCAGTGGTCACGCACTGTCACCACCACCGGCGCGCCGATCCGCCGCCCGGCCAACACGGCTGCCGGCGCGGTCTGCACATGCTGCGCGTGGATAATCGCCTGTCCTGGCGTGGTCGCCAGCTCCGCGAGCAGCGTGGCGAGGCCGGGCCAGAGGCGCTCGTGGCGGGCGTAGTTGCGCACGAACGGGAGGCGCGGCGCGCGATAGCCGTAGCGCACGGTCGGGACGCCGAGCACCTCCTCGCGGCGCACACCCGGCGCGCCCAGGGCCGGTACGACAGCCGTCACCGCGTGGCCGCGCGCCAGCAGCGCCCGCGCCAGTGCGTGGGCGCTCCAGCCCGCGCCGCCGCAGCGTGGCGGGAAGACATCGGTGGGAAGGATGACATGGAGTCGCTCGCTGGTCATAGGGCGGCCACGCTACGCAGTCCCTTGTTGCCCAAGGCGCCGCCGCGCAGTATACCACCCCCCGCCTACGGCACATCTCTTGCAGGAAGAGCGGACGAGGCAACCGCCCGGCTCATCGGTGAGCGCGGGCATCCGAGAGAGAGAAAGGAGATCCACCGTGGCTACAGCTGTTGGTCTATTCGACACGATCCGTCAGGCCGAAACCGCCGTCCGCGATCTTGTCGACATGGGCATTCCGCGCGAGAACATCAGCGTGATCGCGAACAATGCCCGTGGCGAGTACACCGTCGACACCGGCGCCGGCGCGACAACCGAGGGCGCTGCAGCCGGGGCGATCGGCGGCACGGTAGTCGGCGGCGCGCTCGGCCTGCTGGTCGGCCTGGGTGCCCTGGCGATTCCCGGGATCGGCCCGGTGCTGGCGGTCGGCCCGCTGGCCGCGGCGGTCGGCAGCACGGCGGCGGCGGTCGGCGGAGCGGCGGCAGGAGCGGGCATCGGCGCGGCCGCCGGTGGCCTGCTGGGCGCGCTGGTCGGCGCAGGCGTGCCGGAGGAGGAGGCGAACTACTACGCCGAAGGCGTCCGCCGGGGCGGGACGCTGGTGAGCGTCAGCTACGACGGGGCCGATCAGTCGGCGATCGCTGATGTCCTGCGGCGCAACGGCGCGGTGGACATCGACGAGCGTGGCGCCGAGTGGCGGCGCGCGGGCTGGACGCGCTTCGACCCGGCCAGTGACGCTCCGAGTGCCCGTGACTGGGAGGAGAGTAGCAAGGTCGGCACGGCCACCGGCGCGGCGGCCGGCGCAGCCACCGGTGCAGCGATCGGCGCAGTCGGCGGCCCGGTCGGCGCGGTCGTCGGCGGTTTGGCGGGCGCAGCCACCGGCGCGGCGGCCGGCGCCGCCGGCGACGTTGCCGGCGAGCGCGCCGAGGACGACACGGAGGTGCACCGGCGCAGCGGAGCGCAGATGAGCGGCGCGACCGAGCCGGTCGTCAGCGGCGAGGCAGTCGCCGGGACGGATGTCGCCGGGCGCAAGGGCCAGGTGGTGCCGCATTCGATGCGGCAGGCCGGCGAGGATGAGGACTTGGTGACAAGCGCGAGCCGCGACCGTGATGACTGGGAGGAGAGTAGCAAGGTCGGCGCGGTCGTCGGCGGTTTGGCGGGCGCAGCCACCGGTGCAGCGATCGGCGCGGTCGGCGGCCCGGTCGGCGCGGTCGTCGGCGGTTTGGCGGGCGCAGCCACCGGCGCGGCGGCCGGCGCCGCCGGCGACGTTGCCGGCGAGCGCGCCGAGGACGAACTGACCGAAGAGGAGCGCGAACGCCGCCGGCGCGAGCGGTAGCGCGCAGCGAGCGAAGGTCCCACTCGCGGCACGAAGCGCCGCTCGGGCGGCCCGGGCGGCGCTTCACCCTTTTTCAGGGCAGACATGCGGAAACGGCTGCCCTTACGAGCAGCCGGGGGAAAAAGGGGGAAGAAGAGGGCGGCTGTGGCATGTGCGGCCGCCACACTGCGAGCCACCGATGAACGCCGCAATCCATCGTTTTCACATATCCACTTCTATTAACGTAGGCTGCCGGATTTTCGTTGCAAGGATTGGATGAGAATTTGCTGAGCTTCGTATGAACATTTTTTGGTCAGCCAGGGCAGGCGCCGCCCGTGGTACAATTGGGCCTCGCACCCCAAGCGAGGCCACCCATACTGGACCAGATCGACCCCCATCAGCGCATCAGCAAGCTGGAGTACAAACGACGCGCGCCAGCGCTGCAGACACGCCTGTTCACGATGGAAGAAGCGCTGATCGATGCGCGCGTGCCGGTTGTTTTGATGGTCGAGGGATGGGCCGGCACATCGAAGATCGGCCTGATCATCGTCCTGGTACACTGGCTGGACCCACGTAGTCTGCGCGTGTACTCCATCACCCCGCCACGCACCTACGAGATGCAATATCCCTGGTTGTACCGCTTCTGGCTCAAGACACCAAGCTCTGGCCAGATCGCGATCTTCGACCGCTCTTGGTACCGCGAGGTCGTCGCGGCACGTGTCCACGACGACCTGCCGGCGAACGACTGGCGGCATCGCTGCGACGAGATCACGGTCTTCGAGCGCCAACTCGCCGACAATGGGGCGATCATCCTCACGTTCTGGCTGCACATCTCGCGCACGGATCAGCGCCAGCGCCTCCGCTGCCTTCAGCGCGATCCGCTCACCGCATGGCAGGTCACGGACGAGGACCGCTGGCAGAACCAGCAGTACGACGCCGTGCGCGACGTCGTCGAGGACCTGCGGGCGTGCACCGATATGCCCCTACGCCCCCTGGCTGGTCATCCCGGCGGCAGACCGCCGCTACGCCCGACTGGGCGGTGCTCGAGGCGACGCTGCGGGCGCTGGAGGCGCGTTTGGGCGCGGACGCGGCGGTCGGGGATGGCAGTGAGGAGGCGTCCGACCGCTCCGGGGTGGGCCGCCGGCGCGAATGAGCGGCCCTGGACGCCGGCAACCCGGCCGGTGACACGAACGGCGTGGCGCCAGCGCCTGTACCAGCCATGTTCGCGCCGGCCGCCGGCGGCATGTCGATCTGCGCGCACGGCTGGACAAACGGGAGTATGAGCGCGAACGGCGACTGCTCCAGGCGAAGCCGCACCTGCTCGGCTTCCAACTCTACCAGCAGAAACGGCCGATGGCGATTGTCTTCGAAGGGTGGGACGCGGCCGGCAAGGGCGGCGCGATCAAGCGGCTGACCGAGAAGATCGACCCGCGCTCGTAGGTCGTTCCTCCGATCGCCGCGCCCAGCGGCGACGACCGGGCACATCGCTACCTCTACCGCTTCTGGCGCCGCCTGCCGCCCCGCGGCGAGATCGCCGTGTTCGACCGCTCATGGTAGGGGGGCGTGCTTGTCGCGCGCGTCGAGGGATTCGCCAGCGAGGCAGCGTGGAGCCGGGCCTATGCCGAGATCAACGAGTTCGAGCGCCAGTTGGTCGATTTCGGGATGATCGTCCGCAAGTTCTGGCTGCATAACAGCGCCGCACCGTCGCGTATCAATCGTGGAAGCTCACCGACGAGGACCGGCCCAACCGCGAGAAGTGGCTACTATACGAGGAAGCCGCCGACGCGATGCTGCTGCGCGCCTCCACCCCGGCCGCTCCCTGGACGATTGTCGAAGCCGAGGACAAGCGCTACGCACGCATCAAAGTCGTGCGCACCGTTGTGCGACGGATGGAAGAGGAGCTGGGCAAAGTCACATTATGAACGACAGGATGTACGTGGTGGGAGGTTAGAGGGGCGCAGCCCCTCCGAGACCCCTTCGTGGACGCATGCAAAAGAACGCCGTGGCGAGCCTGCGGCCCCTGCTGGCGCGTACGCCAGCTGTATCTTCACCACTCATCCCGCATTTCTCATTATTCCCACCACCCGTCGATCTCATCCAGCGCGCCGGCGCCGGCCAGCAGCAACTCCGGCCCGCCGAGTGCCGCCAGCGTATCCGCGGCCTGCGCCAGCGCGGCGAACGTCTCTGCCCGCCCGGCGCTCGCGGCGTCGCGGAATGCCAACCCAAGCGCCGCCAGTGCATCGTCGGGGCTGGCCGTCACGACCGCCCGGGTGATACCCACCAGCGCCCGCGCCCGCTCGACGGGCCGGGGGATGCCGTCCGCCAGCCGCCGGGCCGCACCCGCCGCGCCGTGGGCCGCCAGCGCGACCGCCAGCGCACCCTGGCAGCGGCTGCGCGCCGTGGGATCGGCGAAGCCGGCGAGCGCCGCCACAGCCTCCCCCTGCGCACCCTGCGCCACAAGCGCGCCGGCCATGCCGCTGAACGCCCGCACCCGCTCGCCAGGGGCAGCGACCCGATCAAGGCGGGCCAGCGCGCCGCGCGCGTCGCCGCACCGGGCCTCGGCGATCCGCAGATCGGCATCGGCACGCGCCCGCAGCGCCGTGTCGATGATCCCAGCGGCCAGAATCGCTGCTCCAGCCAGATCGCCGCGGCCGGCCAGCAGGCGCGCCAGTTCATGCAGCGTCCAATCGCGCTCATCCGCATCCGGGATAGCCGCCGCCAGTGCGTGCGCGGCGGCGGGATCGCCGCGCTGCCCCAGCGCCAGCGCCACCCGCGAGTGCGCTCGATCGCGCTCTTCACCCTCGGGCAGCAGCGCCGCCGCCGCCAGCGCGCCCGGCGTATCGCCATGGGCGGCCAGCGCCGCCGCCAGCGCCACGACCAGCGACAGGCGGTCGTCGCCCAGCGCAGCGACATCCGCCGTGGCACGGGCCAGCGCTTCCGGCGACCCAAGGTCGATCAGCGCCTGCGCCCGCACACCCTGTGCCGCGATCCCCCCGGCGACCTCCAGCGCTGCTTTCGGCCGACCGCCCTCGACCAGCGCGCGCGCCACCGCCGCAAGCGCCTCGTCGCGCAGGTGCGGGGTCGGCGCCTGCGCCAGCCGCAGGGCGGTGGCCGCATCGCCGGCGCGCGCGGCATCGCAGGCCAGCTCGCTCCGCGCCCAGGCGACCGCCGTCTCGGTCTTGAGTGTGCTCAGCACTTCCTCGGCCCGCAGGAGATGCCCGGCCCGCGCCTGTGCCACCGCAACCTCGGCCATCGCCCACTCGTGCATGCTTTCATGCCCGATCGCCAGCGCGACCTCCTCTGCGCGGGAAAGCTGCCCCTGCCCCAGCAGCCAGCGCACCACTTCGGTCTCGATCAGGCCGCGGCGTTCCGCATGGTTGATCTGCACAGTGATGCCGAGCGCGATATGCGGCGCGCCCGCGACGACCGCCGCCCGCGCGAATGCCGCCAGGGTCTCTTCGCGCTGCTCGCGCCACGAGCGCGGCAGGCCGGGCGCTTCAAGGTCGAGCGCTGCGGAGAGCATCCGCAGCGCGACGGCGCGCAGCCTGTGCTCGTGGCAGGCCTCGCCAAGCCGCCGCAGCACCACCGCCTTGCCGCGGCCGTCCGCCAACTGGTCGATCAGCGCCCGCACCTCGCGCAACACCGCCTCACGCGGCATGCCACGCGCCAGCGCTGCGCCGAAGGCCTCGGCCAGCGCCTCGGCGGGCAGGCTGCGCCCAAGCGCTGCGAGCGAGCCAGCTAGCGCCGCGGCCCGGATGAGCCGCGCCGGGTGGCCCTCCTGTGCAGCGATGCGCAGCTCCCAGGCGGCGTCCTCCGCTACGGCGCAGAAGCCACCGGTACGCCGCTCCTGCGCCAGCACCCAGGCCCGGCTAGCGAGCGCTGGCAGCGTCGTGACGCGCGTCACCCGGTCGCTCAACGCGGCGTGTCGCGCCAGCGTGCGGGCCAGGTCGGCATCGGCGCGGGAGTCGAGCCGTTCGAAGCGGCCTTCGCAGCGCGCCCGCGCCAGGTTGACAAAGGCGGCATGCGCGCCGGCCAGGGCATCTCCGGAGCGCCCGGCGACGAATCGCCGGATCGCCGGGTGCGCAAGTGACAGGCGCCCATCGCGAATATCCAGCAACGGGCGCCACCGGTGCGCCAGACGCGCGATCTCCGCCGCGTCCAGGCCGGCCAGCTCGGCGCAGCGGGCGGCGAGGAGCGGCTCACCGGCGGCGGCCAGCACGGCCAGCAGGCGGCGGCCCGCCGCACCCAGCCCGCGCCAGCAGATCTCGAGCAGCGCATCGGTATCGGGCGGAAGCGTACGGCGGCGCAGCGGCCCGCTGCGCAGCAGGCCAGAGGCCAGCGCGACATACAGGAACGAGCCGTTGCTCGCGGCGGCGACGGCGGGGGCCAGCTCGTCCGGGCAATTATGCGCCAGGGCAGCGGCGCGCAATTCAGCCGGGGCAGCATGGCGCAGCAGGTCGAAGGCGGCAGCCGCCGGGAGTGGCAGGTCGGCGGCACGTGCGCAGGCCCAGACCAGCGTCACCCCCGGCGGCACGACAGCCGGCCAGCGGGGCGGGCCAGGGTACGCATCGGCCTCCGGCGCGCGCCCGATGAGGACAGCCAGCGGATCGGCCGGCGCGCGTGTAGCGGCGGCCGCAGCCAGCAGCCGCTCCAGCGCCGCGCCGTCGCGGCCGGCGGCCGGCGGCACCAGCGGCAGCGGCAGGTCGTGCAGCGCGATCACCTGCGCACAGAGCGCCTCCAGGCCCAGGGCGGCGTCGTCCTCCGGGAGCCAGATCGGCCAGGGGCGGCGCGCGGCCAGCGCGCAGAGCAGGGTTGTCGCGCCGCTACCGGGCGGCCCTTCCAGCGCCACTACCCCACCGCTCGCCTCGCGGATGCGCGCCTCGAGCGCGGCGAGCGCATCGGGGCGGGGCGCGGCGGGGTTCAGCCGTGCAGCGACACGCTGGCGCAGCGCCAGGAGCACCGGCGCGGTCTGCCGACGCAAACCAGGAAGGCGGTTGGGCGCGTCAAGCGCCGGGACGGCGGGCAAGTCATTGTCGGCGAGCGAGACCACAGCGGCACTCTACTGCATGCGGCGCGCGGCGTCAACCCGGCTTGAACAACACCCCCGCCTGTGGTACGCTTTGGCTCTTGGCGCAACAATTCGGCCCGGTACAGCGTCCATGCGGGTGCGATGCGCAGCAAAAGGAGGACCGCCGTGCCATTCTGTCCGCAATGTGGCGTCGATAATCCCGAGTCGGCCCGATTTTGTGATCAATGCGGCGCGGCCCTGATTCCCGTCGCCGCCAAACCGGCTGCGGCCGCCCCCCAGCCGGCCACGATGCCGCCGGCTCCGGCTGCCCCGGTGGCGGCCGGCCCGACACGTTGCCCGCAGTGCGGCGCGTCGGTCATTCCCGGCGAGGCGTTCTGCGACACCTGCGGCGCCCCGCTGAGCGCGCCGGCCCGTGCGGTCGCCGCGGCCCCGGCCCCCGCGCCCGCCGCGGCCCCGTCCATTCCGGCACAGCCGGTCTACCCGCCGCCGCAGCCGGCGGTCGCTGCGAGCATGCCGGGCTCTCCGGCCCCTGCGCCCGCGCCGCCGCCGATGGCCCTGCCGCGTATGATGCTCGCCCCGGGCCGTCTGGTTGTCGTCGCCACCGGCACGCAGATCCCGCTTCCGGCGAGCGGGGAGGCGATCATCGGGCGGGCCGACCCGGTGAGCCAGTTCACCCCGGATGTCGACCTCACGCCGCTCGGCGCGCTGGAGCAGGGGGTCGGGCGGCGCCATGCGCGGCTCTTCATCCAGGGCGGCCGCGTGCTGATCGAGGACCTCGACAGCACCAACGGCACGCAGGTGAACGGCCAGCGGCTAGCGCCGCGGCAGCCGCGCCCACTGGACAACGGCGATACGATCCAGTTTGGCCGGCTTGCGCTCCAGTTCCTGATGTAGCGCAGCAGGGGCGAGGCCGGCCTGAGCGGGTTACCGCCGCCCAGGCTGGCCTGCCCGCGCCGCAGCGCCTCACCGGGTCGGCGCGGGGGCGCGCCGGGCAACATACACCAGCGCCCCGATGACGATCGTGGCGAGCAGCAGCAGCGCCGCGAGCTTGATCAGCGGGGTGACATCCGAGATGCCGAGCAGGCCGAAGCTCGCCGCCAGCGCATAGTAGAACACGACGACCTGCCGCGTCGAGAAGCCCAGATCGAGCAGGCGATAGTGCAGATGGTCGCGCCCGGCCTGCGCCGGAGAGCGCCCGCTGAGCGTGCGCGAGACCGCGAGCCAGAGGGCATCCAGGATCGGCACGCCGAGCACCAGCAGCACCGTCGCCAGTTTGGCCCCGCCGATGATCGCGCTCAACGCCAGGACATAGCCGAGGAACTCCGCGCCGCTATCGCCCATGAAGATGCGCGCGGGTGGAAAATTGAACACCAGGAAGCCGGCGCATGCGCCGGCCAGCGCCAGCGGCAGCAGCGCGATGGTGTACTGCGGCTCGGGCTGTCGCAGCGCGTTCAGCGCCAGCGCCACCGCCCCGATCAGCGAGACCCCCACCGCCAGCCCGTCGATGCCGTCCGAAAGATTGACGGTGTTCTCCATGACCACGAACCAGGCGAGCGTCGCGAGGATCGCCAGCCACGGGCCGAGGGTGTACAGGTTGACCTGGCCAGCGAACGGGAAGTTGAAGGCGGTCAGGATGATGCCACGCGCCTGGTCGCCCGGCTGGTACAGTGTCTGGTCCCACAGGAAGGGGCCCACGGCGATCAGGGCCGCCGCGAGTTGCGCCGCCAGCTTCTGCCCCGGCGACAGCTCGCGCACATCGTCCAGCCACATCGCCAGGAAGATCAGGGTGCCGCCGGCCAGCACCAGCCCGATCCGCAGCGTCTCGAAGCTGGAGCGTTCGAAGGCCGGAAGCAGCGCGCCCAAGCCAAAACTCGCCAGCACGGCCGCAACGAACCCGGCGTAGATCGCGATCCCACCGACTTTCGGCGTGGGGCGAGGGTGGAGCCGCCGCCCGCCGGGGTACGCCAGCCAACCGCGCCGTACGCACAGGCGGATCACCGGCGGTACGAGCAGTGCGCTCACCCCACAGGCGAGCGCGAAGGTTCCGGCCAGCGCGAGGGCAATCCTCAATGGCATGCGTATACTCGCGGCACGAGGGCCCGTTGAGGCGATCAGGCGATCCGGTCACGCGTTCGCCGGTCACCCTGCGGCTCTGTCAGAAACTGCCTGCCACGGGGAAGTTTGGCGGGTGACGCCCCCCAAAACTCCTTCGTGACTCGCCGCGTCGGCGGCGGAGCAAGATGGGTGTCGGTGCCTGCGGCCTCCACGCCCCCCCGCGGGGCGTTTCAGGCAGCCGCTGCGCACAGTCACCCGGTGCCGAACTGGCGGTCCCCGGCGTCGCCCAGGCCGGGCACGATGTACCCCAACTCGTTCAGGTGCGAGTCGACGGCGGCCAGGTGGATCGGCACGTCCGGATGCGCGGCGGCGAGCGCCGTGATCCCCTCCGGCGCAGCGATCAGGCCGAGGAACTTGATGTTGGAGGCGCCCCACCGCTTCAGAATGTCCACCGCCGCCACCGCCGAGCCGCCGGTCGCCAGCATCGGATCGAGGATCAGACAGACATCGACATCACACTCCGGCGGCAGCTTGTTGTAGTACGTCACCGGCTCGAGCGTGGCATGGTCGCGGTACAGGCCGAGATGCCAGACGTGCGCCGTCGGCATCATGTCGAGGATCGGGTCCACCATGCCCAGGCCGGCGCGCAGGATAGGAAAGAGGCCGATATGTGTCCGAATCCGCGCGCCGGCATACGGCCCGAGCGGCGTCTCGATCTCGCATGGCTCGAGGCGCAAGTCGAGCGTCGCCTCGTAGAGCAGAAACTGCGCGATCTCGCCGACGAGCTCGCGGAACTTTTTCGGCTCCGTCACCGTGCGCCGCAGCAGCGTCTGCTTGTGGTGTACCAGCGGATGCTGCGAGATAAAGACATTCTCCGGCATAGACGCTCCGCGCGTGCAACGGGCAACGTTCACGGGGGTACGCAGTTTGGCAAGGTCGAACGCCCGGCTGGGAGGACCCCGGTCAGCTTTCCGCTAGTTTGTATCCGACACCGCGCACGGTCAGAATGATCCGCGGGCGCGACGGCTCGACCTCGACCTTTTCGCGGAGCCGGCGGACGCAGACATCCACCAGGTTTGTTTCGCCGACGTACTCGTAGCCCCACACCTCGCGGAAGAGGGTCTCGCGGTCGAACACCTGGCCGGCGTTGGCGGCGAGGAAATAGAGCAACTCGAACTCCATCGGCGTCAAATTCACGTCCTGCCCGCGTACGGTGACGCGGTGGCGCGGCTCGTCGATCTCCAGCTCGCCGACTTTGACGATCGGCGGGGCGATACGGTGCTTGTACCCTTCGACGCGGCGCAGGATCGCCTCGACCCGCGCCAGGAGTTCGGCGGTCTTGAACGGCTTGGTGATGTAATCGTCTGCGCCAAGCTCGAAGCCGTGGACGATATCGTCGGTGCCATCGCGCGAGGTGAGGATAATGATCGGCACGTCCGAGCGCTCGCGGATGCGCTGGCAGACCTCGAAGCCATCCACGTAGGGCATCATCACATCGAGAATAACGACATCCACACCGCCCTTCTCGAACGCTTTGAGGGCTTCCAGGCCATGCTTGACGGCGATGATCTCGTAGCGCGGATCTTTGAGCGTCACCTGGATGAGCGTGGCGATCGACGGGTCGTCGTCGGCCACGAGGATGCGGCGCGCCGCCCCGGTGTCTTCCTGCGCGCGGTCGCTGGTGCGTCGGATCAGTCGCATAATCGCATGATGAGGGATGAAGGATGCGTGTTATGCCACCACCCATCGTTCATCGGCCAATACTGCTATACCGCTTCATCGAGCCGGCGGCGGAACTCGCCCCGGTCGGTGCGCGGCACCATGATCGGGTGGCCCTTGCGTTGCACCACCTCGGCGTTGA
Organism: Roseiflexaceae bacterium; assembly: GCA_042408595.1. GTDB lineage: Bacteria > Chloroflexota > Chloroflexia > Chloroflexales > Roseiflexaceae > JBHOQX01. The sequence goes on from JBHOQX010000038.1 coordinate 31,436, forward strand.
TGATACAGCGGCCGATGTGCTCCTGCGATGGGATGTCGTACATGATCTCCAGCAGCACCTCTTCGACCGTCGTGCGCAACGCGCGCGCGCCCGTCTTGGAGGTGAGCGCCCGATCGGCGATCGCCTCCAGCGCGTCCGGCGTGACTTCGAGCTCGACATGGTCGAGCGCGAGCATCTTCTGGTACTGTTTGATCAACGCGTTGCGCGGCTCGGTGAGGATGCGGATCATGGCCGCCTTGTCGAGGGCCTCGAGCCCGGCCACCACCGGCAGACGGCCAACGAACTCCGGAATAAAGCCGTAGCGCAGCAGGTCGTCCGGCGTGCATTGTGCGAGCAGGTCGGCCTCGCGCCGGGCCGGATCGCCGGCGCCGGCCTGGAAGCCGATCGTCCGGCCGGCGCCGACACGCCGCCCGATGATGCTGGCCAGGCCCTCAAACGCGCCGCCGCAGATGAACAGGACGTGGGTGGTGTCGAACGGAATGTATTCCTGCTGTGGATGCTTGCGCCCGGGGATCGGCGGCACATGCGCGACACATCCCTCAAGAATCTTAAGCAGCGCCTGTTGCACGCCTTCGCCGGAGACATCGCGGGTGATGGATGGGTTATCGCTCTTGCGGGCGATTTTATCGATCTCATCGATGTAGATAATGCCGGTCTGCGCCCGCTCGACATCGCCGTCAGCCGCCTGGATGAGCCGCAGCAGGATGTTCTCGACATCCTCACCGACATAGCCAGCCTCGGTCAGGGCGGTCGCGTCGGCGATGGCGAACGGCACATCCAGGATGCGCGCCAGAGTCTGTGCCAGCAGCGTCTTGCCGCTGCCGGTTGGCCCGATCAGCAGCACGTTGCTTTTGCCAAGCTCGACATCGTCCACCTGGTAGCCGGCGCGCAGGCGTTTGTAATGGTTGTAGACGGCGACGGAGAGCACTACCTTGGCGCGCTCCTGGCCGATCACATATTGGTCGAGCCGCTCGCGCAGCCGGCGTGGCGTTGGCAGGCGGGCCGGCCCCTGCGGCACGACACGCGCGGCGATGCCAGGGCGCCCGCTGCTTTCTTCCGCGATGATCGCGCTGCACAACGCAACACACTCATCGCAGATACAAACGGTGCCGGGGCCGGCGATGAGGCGCTGAACCTCATCCTGGCCCCGTCCGCAGAAGGAGCAGAGATAGGCGGCGCGGCCGGGTGGGTTGCTGCGCGTGCGGGACATGGATGCTCCGAACAAAAGCCAGGGGCCGGAGGCTTGAGCGTCGGAGCCTCAAGCCTCTCGCCGCTAGCCTCATAACTAGCGCTTGTCTTCGCGGGCCGCGAGCTCGTCGCGGTTGAGGATCTCGTCGATGATGCCGTACTCTTTGGCCTGCTCGGGCGTCATGAACAGGTCGCGGTCGAAGTCGCGCGCGATGCGATCAACCGGCTGGCCAGTGTCCTTCGACAGCAGTTCGCGGACAAGCTGTTGCATCCGCAGCAATTCCTTCGCCATGATCTCGACGTCCGGCGCGTAGCCGCGCGCCCCGCCGCCCGCCGGGTGCATATGGATCGTCGAATGCGGCAGGCTGAAGCGCTTGCCCTTGGCACCACCGGCCAGGATCGGCGTCGCCATGCTGCCGGCCATGCCGACGCAGACGGTCGATACATCCGGGCGGATGGCGCGCATGGTGTCGTAGATCGCCAGGCCGGCGGTGATCGAGCCGCCGGGGCTGTTGATGTAGAGCGAAATATCGCGCTCCGGGTCTTCGTGCTCCAAAAAGAGCAACTGTGCGACGATCAGGTTGGCGATCTGGTCCTCGATCGGCGTGCCAAGCAAAATGATCCGCTCCTTCAGCAGCCGCGAGTAGATATCGAACGCCCGCTCGCCGCGGTTGGTGCTCTCCACAACCATCGGGATCAGTTGCTCGGGATGGTACGAGCTCCAGTCCATCTTGTAGGCAGAAATCCAGTTCATCGTCAGATCTCCATACTCCGCTTGTCGGCGGCCTCCCCACTCGTCTCGGCAGTCGTCGCCGAGTCCGTCGATCCCTCGGCTTCGGCAGTGGTCTCGGGGCGCGAGATCAGCGACTCCCCGGCGTCGTCGCCGGTTGATCCCTCGGCCTCGGCGGTGGTCTCTGGCCTGGTCTCGTAGGTGACATCCAGGGTCCGCCCGGTGGCGAGCGCCAGCAGCCGGTCGTGCAGTTTCTTGTTCAGCACGCTGTTCGCAACCTCGGCGCGCAGTTGGTTGCTCAGCAGCGAACGGGCGGTATCGCGCTGCTCCTCACTGTAGGTCTCGACCAGGCGGCTCACCTCGGCGTCGATCTCTGCTTCGCTGATATTCAGGCCCTCGGCCCGGGCGAGCTCGGTCAGCGCGAGGGTCGTGCGCAGCCGCTCCTCGGCCTGCGGCTTAAGCTCCTCGACCGCCTGGTCGTGCGTCTGGCCGCGATACTGCAGCATCTGCTCCAGCGTGATACCATAGCGGGCGAGCGCCGTCTCCTGCTCGTGCAGCATCCGGTCGGCCTGCCGGGTGATCAGCGCATCGGGGATATCGAAGCTCGTCGCCGCGACCAGTTGCTCGACATAGGTGTTCACCGCATTGCGTTCAGCGGTCGCGCGCGCCGCCGCGGCCAGCTCCTTGCGTGTCGCCTCGCGCAGGTCGTCGAGCGTTCCCTCGACCTCCTCCAACACCGGGAGCTCGTCCCACTCCGGCAGGATGCGCTCCTGGATCTGCTTCAGCGTCACCTTGAAGAGCACGTCCTTATCGCGCACGTTCTCGTTCTCGTGATCGGCCGGCATATGCGCCGTGATTTCACGGGTCTCACCCACCTCGATGCCGAGCAACCCCTCGAACAAGCCGGCGATCAATCGATCCGGTTCGAGGATGACGGTCGTCTCTGGCGGCTCCTGGCCCTCCGGGCGTTCATCGAGCGGCTTGCCGTCCAGGAAGCTCTCGATCTGCACGGTCAGCTGGTCGCCCTGCCGCGCCGGCCGCGGCTCCTCGAGGGCGCGCAGGACGACATGCCGCTCACGGCGCTCGTTCATCGCCTCGGCGACCATCTCGTCCGTCACGTCGGGGATCTCCAGCGGCACCTGGATGGCGCGGTAGTCCGGCAGCGTCACTGTCGGCTCGACGGGCACCGTCACCCGGAAGCGAAACGGCTCTTCATCGAAGTTGGCGCTCTCCAGCGATACCGGGCCGACCGGCTCGATCTGCTGCTGTTCCAGCGCCTCGCGGAACGAGCGGTTGATCAGGTCGTCCGAGGCCTCTTCGATCAGGGCCGCGCGGCCGTAGTAGTTTTCGACGATGAAACGCGGCGCTTTGCCCTTGCGAAACCCCGGGATAGCGACTTTTTGCGAAATGCGGCGCGCGGCGCGATCCAGCCCGCGCTCCACCTGCTCGCGATCCAGCTCGATATCCAGCGCGACAAGACTCTTCGGCAACTTTTCGGTTGTAACTTTCACCAGCAGCACCCCACATGCAACAAACCCGGCCTGCAACCAGCCAGCTTTCCGCCATTATAGCATGAAGGTAAAGCGCTGCAAAAGCTTGCGCGCCGGCCCGCCCTATGGTATAGTCCCCGGCTTGGAGCTAGCGGGCAATGCCCTTAGCAATGGCGAAGGTAGTTGCAGCTCAGAGGAGCGTTTGCGATGGCTGATCGACAGGTTCTGGAGCTTGAGCGCCGCGAGGTGGTCGGGAAGAAGGTCGCGCGCCTGCGACGCAGCGGTGTGCTGCCGGCCACGGTCTATGGCAAGGGGGTCGGCCCCTTTTCGGTGCAGGTCAATGCGCGCACCTTCAGCGACCTGTACCGCAAGGTGGGCCGCACAGCGCTGGTGGATCTGAAGATCCCCGGCCAGAAGACGCACGCTGCGTTCATTCACGCCGTACAGCGGCACCCCGTCACGCGCGATATTATTCATGCCGATTTTCGGGTGGTCGATCTGCGGACGGAAATCACCGTCGACGTCCCTGTGCATCTGGTCGGCGAATCCGAGTTGGTGCGCCGCGGCGACGCGATCTTCAACCAGGCGCTGACCACGATCGCGCTGCGCGCCTTGCCGACCGACCTGCCGCCCCACATCGAGGTCGATGTCAGCGGGCTGGACAGCTTCGACAAGAGCATCCACGTGCGCGACTTGACGCCGCCCGAGAAGACAACATTTGCGACGGATGAGGATGAGCTGGTCGTAAGCTTGACGCCGGCGCGTGCCACAGAGGAAGAGGAAGCCGCAGCCGCCGAGGAGGCTACGGCTGCCGAGCCGGAGCTGGTGCGCGAGAAGCGCGAAGAAGAAGAAGAGGACAAGAAGTAGCTCACCGTTCCCACGGACAGCCTGGAGGGCTGCGGCCCTCCACGTTTATGTTGTGGAGAACACGAAGCCCCCGATCGCTCGGGGGCTTGCGTACCAGGGGATCGGGGCATCACCGATAGCGGCGCTAACGCGACGCGCTCCCGGTGATGCCCTTACGCTTATTACTCATGGGCATCACCTCCTTCTCGCCTGAACGGCTATCAAGGTTTATGACCGTCAGGGGGTACTATACCTGAGTATCCGCGCTGTGTCAAGAGCTTCTCCTCCGACTTTCGGCGGATGCCGGACCGTTCGCGTGCGGCGGGAGATTCGCGGGCGATGCTCCCCAGGTCATGCTGCCACAGCAGCCGCTGCTGCAGCAGCGAACAGACCGGCATACCCTCACCTCCGGCCCCGGACGGGGGTAGGTTTTTTACGCGTACCAGGGCCAGCACGCCCCCTACCCCCGCACGGGCCAGCGGCCCACACCTCCCCGCTGTACAGCATTCACGGTGTAGCGAGAGTCGGCGTGGGCGAGGCTACTGGGGCGATGGCCGTCGCGGTCGGCGGGTTCACCAGCGACGGGATGACCAGCGCCTGGCCGACCTGGATCGTGTCCGGGTCGGTCAGGTTGTTTGCCGCCATGATCTCCTCGACGGTCGTGCCGAACTCGGCGGCCAGGCCCTCCAGCGTATCGCCGGCCTGGACGATATACTGCCCCGGGGGCGTCGGCGTCGGCACCAGCGCGCGGGCGTAGACCGTGGCCGTCGCGTCGATGTCCTGGGTCGGGGCCGGGGTGATGTCGATGATCGTGGCGGCGGTGGGCGGCGGGACGGCCGGGGGCGGCGGGGCGCAGCGCGCCAGCAGGTACACCAACACCGCCGCGGCCGTCAGCCGCGCGCCGGCCCACGCCCGGCGGCCAGCCCCCCGCGCCCGGCGACCACCCTCGGTGCTCTGGCGCCGCTGGATTTCTCGTGCATCCATCTTCCATCCTCGCGCGGCCGCCTCACGCCAGGTTCTCGATCGGTACCGGCTCGATCGCGTCCGCCGGCTCGAAACCGAAGACCTTACCATAGAAATACAGCTCGGCCTCCAGCGCGCAACGGATATTCTCCGCCTTGCGAAAGCCATGCTGCTCACCCTCGAACGGCAGATAGGCGACCGGCAATCCCTTGGCGCGCACCGCCTCAAACATCAGCGCGGCCTGGTTCGGCGGCACGACCTTATCCTCCAGCCCCTGGAAGAGGATCAGGGCGCAGTTCAGCCGATCGGTGTGGTGGATCGGCGAGCGCGCGATATACAGATCGCGCCGCTGCGGATACGGCCCGATCAGCCCATCCAGGTAGCGGCTCTCGAACTTGTGCGTCTCCTTCGCGAGCGCCTCGGCATCGCTCACGCCGAAGTAGCTCGCCCCGGCCTTGAAGATCTCGCGGAAGGTGAGCGCGGCCAGCGTCGTGTAGCCGCCGGCGCTCCTGCCGCGAATCGCCAGCCGCTCGCTATCCACCACGCCCTGTTGCGCCAGGTACCGCGCGGCATTCACGCAATCGTCCACATCGACGATCCCCCACATGCCGTTCAGCCGGCGGCGGTAAGCCGTGCCGTAGCCGGTGCTCCCGCCATAGTTCACATCCACTACGGCGAAGCCGCGGCTCGTCCAGTACTGAGTGTCGAGGTTCAGCCCCGGCCCGGTCGCCCCGGTCGGGCCACCGTGGCTGACGACGATCAGCGGCGGCCGCTCGCCGGGCGGCGCGGCGAAGTCCGGGTTGCGCGGCGGGTAGAAGAAGGCATGGGCCGTCAGCCCGCCCTCGGTCGGGAATTCGATCGGCTGGGCGGCGGAGATATAGGCGGCGGGGATCTCCGATGTGGTGGAGCGGCGCAGCACCACATCGCGTCCGGTCGCCAGGTCGAGATAGACCAGCGCCCCCGGCTCGGTCGGGGTCGCGCCGACAAAGACCGCCCGCCCCGGCGCGACCTGAAGGCCGGCGATCTCGTTATAAGGCGTCTCGATCCAGCGAAGCGCGCCGCCGGTATCGATCCGCGCCAGCCGCGCCGTCGCGCGCTCGGTCACGGCGCAGATGATCGCACCATCCGCATCGAAGCCGTAGGTTGTCATGCCGAAGACCCACTGTGGCAGACCGAACTCGGCTTCCATCGGCGCGAGCGCCTCGGCGCTGCCGCCCCGCAGCCGGTAGAGGTTCCACCAGCCGGTGCGATCCGAGACGAAATGCAGCACGCCGGACGGCGACCAAGCCGGTTGGAAGATCGACTCGCTGCGACCGCCGGCCACCTGCCGCCGGTTGGACAGCCTGCCGTCCGCGGCGACATCGGCCAGCCAGAGTTCGCAGCCGTCCCACGGCATGTTCGGGTGGTTCCAACACATCCAGGCGAGTTGCGCGCCGTCCGGGCTGAGGCGCGGCGTCGCGAAGAAGTCGTACCCCTCGCAGAGCACATCCCCCGGCCCGCCCGCGTCGAGGTCGATCGCGACGATCGTGTTGACCGCCTCGCCGCCCACGGTATGATCCTCGCGGACGCAGATCAGGCGGTTGCGCGCCTCATCGATCACGGCGTCGGCGTAGCGCAGGCCGGCGGAGACGGGCGGCTCCGGGGTGAGCGGCTCCGGCTCGCCGGCGAGCGTCTGGCGGTAGAGGCGCTGGTCGGAGAAGTTTGCGAAATAGATCGTGCCGCGGTGGACGGCAAACGCCCCGCCGCCGTACTCGTGCACACGGGTGCGGGCGTTGAACGGCGGCGGGTTGACGTCCGCCGTCTGCTCGTCCGCCGCATAGCGGACGATCACGTTCCGGCCGCCCTCGGCCGGCCGCATCTCCACGCAGTAGATATCGCTGCCGTCGAGCTGGATCTGCCCCAGGCCGATGCTCGCCTCGGCCAGTTGCTCGGCGGTGATCGGCGAGCGCCACGCGCCGTACGGCGCGACTGTTGGTGGTGCCATGCGTCTCCCCCTCGTGTGATTGGACCGCACCATCATCGGGAGCAGCGCGGAGAACAACGCCGGAAAGGGCGGAAGATATGCGCCCGCAGCCCGGCCCCTGCGGCATCCGGCGTGTCATCGTGTCAAAACATCGCCCCGTCCCCGCCGCGCCGCACCGCCCCCGTTGCACGAAGCACGCCACTGCGCAGCAGTTGCTTGCGCCCCTCCTCGGCCAGCAGCAGGACCAGCGGGAAGGTGAGCAGCACGGCCCACTGGCCGGGCGTGGGCGGAACCATGCCCACGGCGTGCGCCAGCGGCGGCACATAGATCAGCGCCAGCATCACCGCCAGCGACGCGGCCACCCCGACCAGCATGGCGCGGTTGCGCCAGAAGCCGACCGCCAGGATCGAGGCGCGCTGCGTGCGGCTGGCGAGCGCGTTGCCGATCTGCGCCAGCACGATCGCGGCATAGGCCAGCGTGGTCGCCTGGGCGATCGTGCGCGGATCGGATGGCCAGGGCGCGCCGGGCCGCCACCCGGCGCTCCAGAGGCCCATGCCATAGGCGCAGAGCGCCATCGCGCCCTGCAGCAGGCCAAGCCAGAGGAACGACTGGAGCAGCAGCCCGCGGCTGATGATCGGCGCATCGCGCGGGCGCGGCGGCTCGTCCATGATCCCTGGCTCCGGCGGCTCGGTACTTAACGCGACCGAGGGCACCAGTTCGCTGCCCAGGTCGATCGCCAGCACCTGCAACACCGTCAGCGGCAGCGGCGCCCCGAGGATGATCGCCGTGACGACCGCCACCGATTCGGCGACATTGTGGGTGAAGATATAGCCGGAGAGCTTCTGCACATTGCGAAAGATCGTGCGGCCCTCGCGCATCGCCACCAGCAGCCCGGCCGGGTGCGCGGCGTCCAGCACCAGATCGGCGGCGGCGAGCGCCACAGTCGTGCCCGACGCGCTGAGGGCGATACCGACATCGGCCTGTTTGAGTGCCGGGGCATCGTTGACGCTATCGCCGAGAAAGGCGACAACTTCACCCAACTCCTGGAGCCGTGCGACGATCCGCCGCTTGTCTTCGGCGTCCAGTTGGGCGAAGATCGTCTCGCCCCGCAGCGCGGCATCGAGGTCCGCATAGGCAAGGCCCCGCAACTCGGCCCCGGTGATGATCCGCGCCTGCTCGCCGCGGATCATCCCAGCGCGGCGCGCGCTAGCTTCGGCCAGGAGCCCATAGGCGCCGGTGACGACCAGCGGGCGGACGCCGGCGCGCCGGCAGCCGGCCAGCAGTTCGGTCACCTCCGGCTGCGGCGGCTGTTGCAGGCCAAGCAGCCCCAGCAGCGTCAGCCCCTGTGTCACCTCCGCCGCGTTCCAGACACCGCTGGCCTCATCACCAAGCCGCTTCCCGGCCAGGGCGATCACCTGCATCCCGGCGCGCGCGAAGGCATCGATCGCCGGCCGCACGGCGGCGCGGCCGGCGTCATCGAGCGGCTCGTCGCGCCCGGCGCGGCGGATGCTCGTGCAGAGCGGCAGCACCGCCGCTGCCTCGCCACGCAGCACGGCGGTGGGGGCTGGCCCGACGATCACGCAAAAGAGTTGGCGGCGCGGCTCGTACGGCAGCGTCTGGAGCCGCGGATGGCGCTCGGCAAGCGCCGCGACATCCACTCCGGCCGCTGCGGCAGCGCGCAGCAGCGCGGCATCGACCGGGCTGCCGAGCAAGCGCGGCTCCGCGCCAGGCGCCTCGGGCGGCAGCAGGCGCGCGTTGTTCGCCAGCGCCGCCGCCTCGAGCAGCGCCCGCAGGTCGCCGTCATCTGCCTGCGGCGCGCGCAGCGAGACGGCCTGCCCGGCGGCCCAGGCGTCCGTCGCCATAAGGGTGCCCGCGGCCAGCGCCTCCACCTGGTCGAAACAGAGCACCGTCGCCGCGCCGAGGCCCTCGACATCCGACAGGCGCTTGACCAGCACCTGCTGGCGTTGCAGGCGGCGGCGGGCCAGGGCCATCGCCAGTGTCACGGTCGGTAGCAGCCCCTCCGGCACAAACGCGACGATCATGCTGATCGCGAAGATCAGGCTTGCCTGCCACGGGTAGCCGCGCCCCACCATGAGCGCGAAGGTGGCCAGGCCGGCGATAATCGCTATGCGGCTGATCGTCCCGGCCAGTTGGTTGAGGGCGCGCACAAATGGCGACTGTTCGGCGCGTTGGGCGGCGGTCGCGCTGGCGATCGCGCCAAGCTGGGTGCGCATACCGGTCGCCACCGCCAGCAAGCTCCCCTGGCCTTCGATCACCTGCGCCCCGGCGAGCACCACGTTGGGACGCTCCGGCAGGGAGAGGGTGACGTCCGGCAGCGGCCCGGCGATCTTTGTCACCGGCGCGTTGCTGCCGGTGAGCAGGGTCTGGCGCACACGCAGCCCCTCGCTCGTGATGAGATAGCCATCCGCCACCACGACCGTGCCGGGGGCGAGCGGCAGAATATCGCCCGGCACGACCTCGGCGGTTGGGATCTGGCGGGCGTGCCCGTCGCGGCGGACGAACGTCTGCGGCGGCAGCAGGTGGCGCAGCGCGGCGATCGCCTTCTCAGCCTGGTACTCCTGCCAGACCGTGAAGACCCCGTTCAGCAGCGCGATCGCCAGGATCGCCCAGCCGATCGCCGGCGTCTCGCTGATGAAGGCCAGCCCACCGGCCGCCAGCAGCAGCCCGGTGATCCAGTTGACAAACGGGGCCAGCACGCGCCCGGGCGACCAGCGGTCGAGCTCGTCGCTGATCGCGTTCGGGCCAACCCGCGCCAGGCGCGCGGTCGCCTCGGCCTCGCTGAGGCCCTGCGGTGCGGAACCGAGTTCGGCGCACGCCTCCAGCGGGGCAAGCGGCGCGAAATCATCCAGCGAGCGGTTCGTCATGGGGCATCTGGTTCTGATCCTGGGCGGCGGTCGGCGGCATTGTAGCCGATGCCTGCCGGCTTGACAACTGGCAGGCAAGGGGGCAAGATCAATGCGGAACGGGCGCGCAGTGGTGCGCCCCGGGGTGCGAGATGCACCGGTGTAGCCCGCGGCCGTTGCGCGCGTTTCGCGGTGCATCCGGCAAGGACCCCTTCCATGCGCCTGATTGTCGTCGGCTGCGGGCGGGTTGGCTCGCGGCTCGCCACGCAGATGAGCGCCGAGGGCCACGACGTGGTGATCGTGGACAAAGACCCGCGCGCCTTCAAGCGGCTGCCGCCCGCGTTTCGCGGCCGCACCGTCGCCGGCATCGGCTTCGACCGCGACGTGCTGCGCGAGGCCGGGATCGAGCTGGCCGACGCCTTCGCGGCCGTCACCAGCGGCGACAATTCGAACTACATCGCTGCCTCCGTGGCCCGCGACTACTTCCGCGTGCCGCAGGTGGTCGCCCGCATCTACGATCCGCAGCGCGCCGAGATTTACCGCGAACTCGGCATCCGCACGATCAGCTCGACCAGTTGGGCGGTCAATACCATCAAGCGCATCCTCACCAGCACGGAGGTGGAGGCGGCCGTGCAGTTCGGCAGCGGCGAGGTGGAGCTGGTCGAGGTGCCGATCAGCGGGCGGCTGGTCGGGCGGCTGACGCGCGATCTGACGGTGCCGGGCGAGATCACGCCGATCGCCGTCGTGCGGCGCGGGCGGGCCTTCCTGCCGACACCTGGCGTGCCGCTGGAGGATGGCGACATCTTGCACGTGGCGGTGCTGGCCGCATCCGCCGGCCTGCTGGAGTCGATGGTGCGCTAGCCGGGCGCCCGGCCGCAGCGCTGCCCCTGGCTCATCCGTTCAGCCGCATCCAGTCCTCCAGGGCGGCGCGGTGGCTCCCATGGGAGATCGGCGGGAGCGCACCGGGGGCGAAGAAGGCCACTGCGTCGGCGTCGTCGCCGGGGCGCGGCACAGCATCGAGCGCGCAGGCTGCCCGAAAGACAAGCAACACCCCCGCGCCGCGCGGGTCGTCGGTGTAGTGGTAGGCCCCGAGCAGCGGCCCCAGCGCCACAGCGAGCCCGGTCTCCTCGCGGGCCTCGCGCTGCGCAGCCGCCTGCGGCGGCTCATTGGCCTCCGCGAAGCCGCATGGCAGGCACCACAGCCCACGCCCCGGCTCGTTGCGCCGGCGCACCAACAACACCCGCCCCTCGCGCTCGATCAGCACCGCACACGCCACCTTCGGATCGAGGTACACAACGAAGCCGCAGGCCGGGCATGCCGCCCGCTCGCGTCCGCCGACGATGCGGCGGCCGAGCGCCGCTCCGCAGCGCGAACAGAAGCGCAGCGGCTGCCACTGCGGGTCGCCGTCCGGCGGTGTGCGAATCTCGGATGACGAGTCGTTCATTTCATTGTCGACAGCGACGACATCTGGAACGGGGCCAGTCAACGTTGGGACGCACGTCAGACCAGCTCCATGCTGGGAAGTGTGGGACGGCTGCGGCTCCCTCGACCCTGCCAACGCAGGACGTTGACTATAGCCCCGAGTCGCCGCGCCCGGCATCACGACTTGACAGGTTGACTATAATAAGGATTCCAGACCCAATGATCATTCCGCTCCGTTCGGCCATCCGTCACAGCGGGGTTGCTATGAAAGAGCACCATGTGTACATCGGGCTCGGCAGCAACCTGGGCGACCGCATCGCGTACCTGCGCGACGCCGTGCAGCGGCTGAGTGCGATCGTGACAGTCGAGCGCGTCTCGCACCTGTATGTGGCCGCACCGCTGGGGTATGTGCGCGACGATGCGTTCATCAACGCCGCGCTCCACGCTCGTACGACGATGAGCCCGCTGGAGCTGCTGGAGATGCTTCAGGCGATCGAGCGTGCGATGGGGCGGCGGCCAGGCGTGCAGTTCGGCCCCCGCCCGATCGACCTGGACCTGCTGTTCTACGATTCGCTCCAGATGGAGACGCAGAAGCTGACGCTGCCGCACCCCCGCCTGGCGCAACGCGCTTTCGTGCTCAAGCCGCTGGCCGAGATCGCCCCGGACCTGATGCACCCCGTGCTCTATTATACCGTCGCGCAGCTCCTCGCCGACGCCGACGACGCCGACCAGGTGGAGCGCTACACCCCGCCGCGGGCGATCTCGGCGTAGGGCCGCGCGTCGATCCAGGCTTCAGATCGAGCCGCGCCGAGGATGCGGGCAAGCAGCATCAGCAGCCCGAGCAGCAGGCCGCGAAGCCGTCGCGCGCAGGCGCGATGACCACAGCGACGGCGAGGTGATGGAGCGCGGATGGAGGACCTGGGCGCGCTGCCCGGCGCGCCGGACGGGTACACCTCATCGGATTCGAAGTCCACCCTACACCACTGGTTCGCGCTCGCCCGCGTTGCGTGCCGCCCGGTTCATCGGGGGCGCGTGCACTATCCCGCCATGCTGCGCCACCTGCGGGCGGCACCGGAGGGTATCCCCGACTCACCCACTGCGTCGCCGCCTGGTCGTTTCGCGGCACCGCGCCACCACCCCTTGCCGCACCGCGTCATGTCTGCTATCATCCCCCGCACAGCAACCTGCCGCCGGCTCGACGACGAGGAGACCCGCATGGACCCCACTGCCGCCGACCTTCCGCGCTACGGCCTGTATATCGACGGATGCTGGACCGAAGCCGCTGACGGTGGGCTCATGGACGTGAACGAGCCGGCCCGCGGCGCGCCGATGGCACAGGTCGCCGCCGCGACCCCGGCCGACGTGGACCGCGCCGTGGCCGCCGCCCGCGCCGCCTTCGACAACGGGCCGTGGCCGCACACTGCGCCGCACGAGCGCGCCCGCATCCTTCACGCCATCGCCGACCTGATCGCGCAGCACGCCGACGAGTTCGCCGAGCTCGACGCGCGCAACCTGGGCGCACCGCTGCGTAAGATCATGTTCGTCGATCTGCCGGGCGTGCAGGACCACTTCCACACCTTCGCCGAGCTGGCGCGCCGCTCGCCCTACGAGCCCGCGCCCTGGACGGACATGCCCGGCGTGAGCTGGAACTTTATCTGGCGCGAGCCGATCGGCGTCTGCGGCCAGATCGTCCCGTGGAACTTCCCATTGCTGTTCGCCGCCTGGAAGCTCGCCCCGGCGCTGGCGACCGGCAACTGCGTCGTGTTCAAGCCGGCTCCGGAGACGCCCCTCTCAGCGCTGCGGCTGGCCGGGCTGATCCACGAGTCCGGGTTGCTGCCGCGCGGCGTGTTGAACATCATCACCGGGCCGGGCGCGGAGATCGGCGAGGCGCTGGTGGCGCATCCGCAGGTCGATAAAATCTCGTTCACCGGCTCAACCCGCACCGGCCGCCGGGTGATGGAGCTCGCCGCTGGGACGGTCAAACGCCTGGCGCTCGAGCTTGGCGGCAAGTCGCCGGCGCTGATCCTGCCGGACGCCGATCTCGCCCTGGCGACCGACGGCGTCTTGTTCGGCGTCTACATGAACGCCGGGCAGGCATGCGAAGCCGGGACGCGCTGCTTCGTGCCAGAGCGCCTGCACGACGAGTTGGTGGATCGGCTGGTGCGGCGCGCAGCGGCGCTGCGCCTGGGCGACCCGCTCGACCTGCAAACCGACATCGGCCCGCTGGTATCGGAGAAGCAGCGCCGCATCGTGGAGGAGTACATCGCCGTCGGGAAGGCCGAGGGGGCGCGGCTGGCGCTCGGGGGAGAGCGCCCAGAGGTGCCGGGCTTCGAGCGCGCGCCGTTCGTCGCCCCGACGATCTTCACCGACGCGCGCAACGACATGCGGATCGCGCAGGAGGAGATTTTCGGCCCGGTGCTGACCGTCATCCCCTATCGGGATGTGAGCGAGGCCATCCACCTCGCCAACCGGTCGGCCTATGGCCTGGCGGCGGCGGTCTGGTCGGGCGATCTCCAGCAGGCGATCGAGGTCGCCCGGCGCATCCGCTGCGGCACGGTCTGGATCAACGATCACCACCTGATTCTGCCGCACACGTCGTTCACCGGCGTCAAGCAGAGCGGCTTCGGCAACGAGCACGGCCTGCCGGGGTACCTGGAGTACACCGTGCCGAAACACATCCACGTGGACCTGATGCGGCGGCGCGATGGCCGCCTGTGGTGGGACGCGGTGCTGCCGCCGGCGGAAGGGTGAGCGCTTCGCGAAGCGGCTCCCGCCGCGCCGCCGCTGCCCCCTCTGCCGCCTGGCCGACGGGCAGGGACGTTGCCGCCGTGCATCTCATCGCCTCGCCGGCCGCCTCGCGCGTGCCGATGGGCGGGCCGCACGGCGCACGCGAACGCCGTGCGAGCCGCTAGCTTATGGTTGTCTAATCATCTGCTAACGCGATTCTTATCCTTTCGTGGCATAGATCGACATGGACGCCCGGCCGCGCCGCAGGCGGGCTCCGGGCTGCACATACCGCATGCCGCCGATGGGGCAGTGCGCTCCGCCGGGGTTGGCGGCTGGCAGCGAGGTGATCGATGGCGCAGAAGGAACCCTTTGCACCGCCATCCGGCATGGAGCCGACGCTCAGCGCGGCGGAGGACGACGCGCTCGGCGCCTACCTGCGCGCGCTCCGCGCGCAGCGCCGGCTGAGCGCCGATGAGGAAGAGCACCTGGCCGCGCAGCTCGCCGCGGGCCGGGCCGCCCGTGAACGCCTGCGCGCCCCGACGCTGAGCGACGACGAGCGGGCCGCGCTGCACGAGACGATCGCGGTGGCCGAGGCAGCCCGGCGGCGGCTGGTCGAAACCCACCTGCCGCTGGTGGTTGCGCTGGCCCGGCCATACGCCGGGCGCGGCGTGCCGCTGCTCGACCTAATCCAGGAAGGCAACATCGGCCTGCTGCAGGCGATCGAGAAATTCGACCCGGCGCGCGGCGCGCGGCTCGCCCCCTACGCCGCCTGGTGGATCCGGCAGGCCATCCAGCGCGCGATCAGCGACCAGGGGCGGCCCATCCGCCTGCCGGCCGCCACCCGCGCCCTGCTCATCCGGCTGCGCCGGGCGCACGCCGATCTGACCCAGCAGCTCGGGCGTGAGCCGACACCGGCGGAGCTGGCCGCGCCCCTCGGCATCGGCCAGCGGCAGATCGAGGAGATTCTTCCGCTGCTCCAGGAGCCGCTCTCGCTCGAAGCGCCGGTGGATGCCGAGGGCGAGACGCCGCTCGAAGACCTTCTGCCCGACCCGCAGGCCGGCGATGTGGCCGAGCTGGTGGCGGACCGGCTGGCCCAGGACTACATCCGGCTCAGCCTGGCAGCGCTGACGCCGGAGGAGCAGCGGGTGCTGGCGCTGCGCTACGGGCTGGACGACGGGCGCTTCCGCACGCTGGAGGAGGTGAGCGCCGAGCTCGGCGTGCGCCGCGAGCAGGTGCGCCGGATCGAGGGCCGTGCGCTGCGCAAGCTGCGCTACCCTGGCGCCGTGCCGGGCGACGAGGAGAGTTCCGCAGATGTCTGAAACAACGGGAGGCACACGCATGACCCGACGGTTCTGGATCGTGCTCCTGGTTCTGGCGGCGCTTGTGCTCGCCGCCGGCGGCGGGGCAGCCCCGGCGCTGGCCCAGCCCACACCGCAGCCGGCATCCCAGCCGCAATCGCCGAGTCTGCTGCTGTTCACCCGCTTTCCGTCGCAGGAGGCGGGGGTCGGCGAGAGCGTCACCTTTCCGCTCACGCTGCGCTCCGGCGGCGCGCCGGAGCGCGTGCAACTCGAACTCCAGAATCTCCCTGAAGGATGGACCGGGACATTTCGCGGCAGCGGCCGGGTGGTCCATGCCGCGTATGTCGATCCGAAGGACGACACCAGCATCGACCTGAAGATCGACACGCCCCGCGCCGCCAAACCCGACACCTACCGCTTCACCGTGCTGGCCCGCGGCGCGCAGACGACCGCCTCGCTGCCGCTGGAGTTGATGATCAAGGAAAAGGCGCCATCCGCGCTCAAGCTGGAGGTCGAACTGCCGACACTGCGCGGCGCGCCCGATACGACCTTCCGCTACGACGCCAAACTGACCTACGACGGCGACCAGAATATCACCGTCAACCTGCTGGCGCAGGCCCCGCGCGGCATGGATGTCGGCTTCAAACTGACCGGGCAGGATGTGACCAGTATTCCGCTCACACCGAACGATTCGAAGGATGTCACGATCGAAGTCAAGCCATACCCGGACCTGCCGGCCGGCAGCTACCCGATTCAGGTGACCGCACAGGGGGGTAGCCTGCAGGCAACGACGCAACTGACAGCCGAGGTGACCGGGCAGGCCAATGTGATCCTCACCGGGCCGGATGGGCGGCTCTCCGGCCAGGCGCAGATCGGCGCGACGACCCCGTTCAAGCTGATCGTGCAGAACACCGGCAGCGCGCCGGCCCGCAACATCGAATTGAGCGCGTCGCAGCCGGCCGGCTGGGAGGTGACGTTCCAGCCCAAGCAGATCGCCGAGCTGCCGGCCGGCCAGACAGCCGAGGTGACGGCGAACGTCAAACCATCGAACCAGGCGATCGCCGGCGACTATCAACTGACGTTCACCGCCCGCCCGGAGAACGGCGCATCGAAGTCGGCCGATTTCCGCATCACGCTGCTGGCCTCGACCCTCTGGGGCGTGGCAGGCATCGCGCTGATCGCCGTGGCGGCGCTGGTCGTCGGCCTGGCCGTGGCACGGTTCGGCCGGCGCTGACGCGTCGTTCGGAGTTTCGAGTTCCGCGTTCCATGCGCCGGGTCGGGCGCGGTCGACACGAATCGGCGGCGCTGGGCGCCCGCCAACCGGCCGGACCCGGCATTCCCGATGGAGGGCGATGCGTGAACGACTTGGTGATCGAAACCCATGATTTGACCAAGCGCTACGACAGCTTCACCGCGGTGGACGGGCTGAACCTGACGGTGCGGCAGGGCGAGGTGTTCGGGCTGCTCGGCCCCAACGGCGCCGGCAAGACGACGACCATCTTGATGCTGCTCGGACTGACCGAGCCAAGTGCCGGCACGGTGCGGGTGCTCGGGCTCGACCCAGCCCGCCAGCCGCTGAGTGTCAAGGCGCGGGTGGGGTATCTGCCGGACCAGGTCGGCTTCTACGACCGGCTGACCGCCCGGGAGAACCTGTTGTACACCGCGCGGCTGAACGGCCTGCGCCGCGCCGAGGCCAACCAGCGGATCGACCGCGCGCTGGCGCAGATGGGCCTGAGCGAGGTCGCCGACAAGCCGGTGGGCGCCTTCTCGCGTGGCATGCGCCAGCGGCTCGGCGTGGCGGAGATTCTGATGAAGCAGCCGCAGCTGATCATCATGGACGAGCCGACGTTGGGGCTCGACCCGGAGGCAGCGCGCGAGTTCCTGGACCTGATCCGCAACCTCCGCGCCGGCGGCAGCACCATCCTGCTCTCGTCGCACCTGCTGCATCAGGTACAGGCGGTCTGCGACCGGGTCGGGCTCTTCTCGCGCGGGCGGATGGTGCTGGAGGGCGCGGTGCCGGAGTTGGCGGCGCGGGTGCTGGGCGGGGCCTATCGGGTGTATCTGGAGGCCGATGGGCCGGCGGCCGTCGAGGAGACACTGCGCCAGGTGCCGGGCGTGGTGCAGGTGCAGCGCACCGGCGAGCACGGCTATGCGCTGGAGGCCCAGCGCGACATACGCGCCGAGGCCGCCCAGGCGGTCGTCTCGCATGGCGGGCGACTGCTCGGGTTACGAATCGAATTGCCCAGCCTGGACGAGATCTACGCGCGCTACTTCCAGCAGGAGGTGCAGCATGGCTACGCTGCCTGAGACGGCACGGCGCGGTCGGGCGCGCGAAGGCTCGCCCTGGACCGGGCTGTGGGCGGTGGTCGCCAAGGAGATGGCCGACGCGCTGACCAGCACCCGTATGCTGATCCTCGAACTGCTGGTCGTGCTGACCGCCGCCGGCACGGTCTACGCCGCCAGCCAACAACTGCTCCAAGCGGTCGGGCAGGACCCGTTTCTGTACCTGCGGCTCTTCACGACCGCGCGCGAGCCGCTGCCAGCGTTTGTCGGGTTCCTGGGCTTCCTGGTACCGCTGCTGGCGATCGCGCTGGCGTTTGACACGATTAATGGCGAGTTCAACGCGCGCACCATGTCGCGGCTGCTGGCCCAGCCGATCTATCGCGACGCTCTGCTGCTCGGCAAGTTTCTGGCCGGCCTGGGCACGCTGGCGCTGGCGCTGACGACGATCTGGCTGCTGATCTACGGACTGGGGCTGCTGCAGCTTGGCACGCCGCCGGGCGGCGAGGAGGTGGCGCGCAGCCTGCTGTTCCTGTTCGTTACCATCTGCTATGGCGGGGTGTGGCTGGCGTTGGCGCTGCTCTGCTCGATCGTCTTTCGCCAGCCGGCCACGGCGGCGCTTGCGGCGATCGCGGTCTGGCTGTTCTTCACAATCTTCTGGGGGATCATCGCCGGGGTGCTGGCGCAGATCCTGCGGCCCGCGCCGACCGGGCTGCCGCAGGATGTGCTGGCACAAGTACAACTGGAGCTGTTCCTGACGCGCCTCTCGCCCAACACCCTTTTCGCGGAGGCGCTGATCGCGCTGCTGAACCCCAGCACTCGTGTGCTGGGCATCGTGCTGCCGATCCAGCTCGAGGGCGCGATCATCGGCACGCCGCTGCCGCTCAGCCAGAGCTTGCTGCTGGTCTGGCCGCAGATCACCGGCCTGATCGCCGCGGCGATGCTGCTCTTCGCGCTGGGGTATGTGCTGTTCCAGCGGCAGGAGATTCGGGCATAACGAGACCGGCGTTCCGCAGGGGCGGGGGTCGGGGGGCGCACCCTCTCCGAACGCCCCCTACCCTGCGACGTGCCGCGCCAGCGCCTGGCGCAAGACCGACGCCGGCTGCGCGCCGACCAGCCGCTCCGCTACCTGCCCCCGGCGGAAGATCAGCAGCGCCGGGATGCCGCTGATGCCGAAGCGCTGCGCCGTGGCAGGGTTCTCGTCGACGTTCAGCTTGGCGACGACCGCGCGCTCGGCGAATTCGCGTGCCAGTTGCTCGACCGCCGGGGCGACCGCGCGGCACGGCCCGCACCACGGCGCCCAGAAGTCCACCAGCACCGGCGTCGCGCTGCCGTTCACCACTTGATCGAAGGTCGCATCGGTGAGGATGACTGGGCCGCCGGCGGATGCCGCCTGCTCCGCCGGGCGGCTACGCGTTCGCACGGGCGGGGGCGCGCTTCTGGCTGGGGCGCCGCTGAGGGGTACGCTCGGGCCGCCTGGCGCAGGCGGTCGGCCGCCGGCCAACATGTCCTGGATCCAGCCGCGCAGCGCCGCGGCGGTGGGAGCGCCCTGTGCTCGGGCCTGCTCGGCCTGATCGCGGATGAAGACCAGCTCCGGCAGGCGGGCGATGCGGTAGCGCCGCACCAGCCCCGGGTTGTCCTGGGCATCCACCCGTGCGACCAGCACGCGACCGGCGAACTCCGCCGCGAGGTGGTTCAGCGCCGGCTCCAGATCGCGGCAGGGAGCGCATTCCCGTCGCTCGAAGACCAGCAGTACCGGCGGCCCGGCGCGCAGGACTCGGTCGATGCTCTGTTCGCTGGTATGCAGTGGCGCTGAGAATGTCATGGCCCTCCCCCTCGCTACCAATAAACGGGAGACCGCTGGCCATCCGCCACCTCCAACGGTGAGCAGGGCGCGGGCGGCACGGGCCCCCCTGGTCCCCCATCAGATGATCGTATCCTATCCATGTTAGAGGCACGACAGCGCAGGGTAAGCGAAGTGTTAGACGCCCGTTGAGGGGTGGGCGCACGCCCCTTCCTGCGCACGGTTCAGGGGTGGACGTATGTCAGCATCCCGGCTCCCGTTCCCAACCGGGGGAGGTTTTTCTACCGATGCAGCCCTCACCGCACGCTGACACCGCCTGGGCCTCTCAGAGGCTGTCTGCAACACTCCTAGCGAAGGCGTTGGGGGCCTGCGGCCCCCGAAGAAATCCTACCCCGCCGCGCGTGCGGCGGAACATGAGGAATCTCGAAAGACTTCGCCCGTCAAACCTCTTCTGTTCAGACAGCTTCTAACAAAAATCTAACACGCCGCTAATCTCATACTAACAGGCACAACCTATCTAAAAAGCAGAACGAAACCCCCAAACGAAAGGAGGTGCTTATCGATGACGAACGCACTGACTCGCTTTGAACCCTTCGATAACGCGCTCAAGCTGTCGGATGCGGTGGAGCGCCTGTTGAACGAAAGCTGGGTCATGCCACGCAGCTTCTTCGGCTGGGGTTTCGGTGGCTGGGGCGGCGTGGCGAGCATGCCGCTGGATGTCTATGAAACCGACGAGGCGTTCATCGTAACGGCGCCGATGCCGGGTGTCGCCAGCGACAAGCTCGACATCCAGGTGCAGCAGAACCTCCTGAGCATCCGCGGCGAGGTGAGCGCCCAGCAACCCAAGGAGGCGCGCTACCTGATCCAGGAGCGCGGCAGCGGGGTCTTCCAGCGCAGCATCCAGCTGCCCGCACCGGTGGACGCCGATAAAATCTCGGCCACGCTCAGCGACGGGGTGCTGACCATCACCCTGCCCAAGGCTGAGCAGTTCAAGCCGCGCCGGATCGCGGTGAAGGCGGCGTAGCTTCCATACCGACACACGCCGCGGTGCGCAGCTCCGTGACGGTGTGCCATCGCACCCGAGGGTGACCCGGGAGCCGGGAGAGGCTCGTGGAGCGGCGGCCGCCGGCGGTGTGACAGATCCTCTTCCCCGGGTGGCCGCTCAGGCGGCGCCCGGTGTTCTGTTTGATAGCGATCGCGGCCGGCTGGCGCGGGCACACCGAGCGGCGTGGTGTGGCGGCCAGCGGCAGCCGGCCCGCGGGCCGCCCGGCCCCGCCCGCCCTGCGGCCGCTCGGTTACGCCAGCCAGCCCCACCCCAGGATGACGATCAGCAGCGAGAGCTGAAGCGCCTGGAGCAGATCGGCCTGCATGCCGCGCCAGAACTCCTCGCGCCCGAGCCACCACCAGGCGCGCTCCAGCTTGCGCCGGAGCTGCGGATCGCGCGGAAGCGCCGGCGCCCGCAGCCGCGCCAGGCGCATTAATCGCCGCATGTGGATGGTCAGCGTGGCCCCCCAGACGCCGATGATCAGGCATTGCAGCAGAACTTCGAGCATCGCCCGCCCCTCGCCATGGTTCACCACTGTTTGATCGGTGTTGTGCCGCAGGACAGAGCAAGAATCATACCAGGTCGTCGCATGCTCGACGATACTCATCAGGTCGCCGCTGGCATGGTCGGTCAGTCATGGGCGGCGCACCCGCCCGTGCTATAATGCTGACAGTTCGAGGCTACGAGCGCGCAGCACAGGAGGATGCAATGGAGCTTCCTGCATTTCGGAACGAGCCATTCACCGATTTTTCTAGCCCGCTGAACCGCGCTACGATGGAGCGGGCGCTGGCCGAGGTGCGCGCGCAGCTTGGCCGCACCTACCCGCTGATCATCGACGGCGAGCGTATCTCGACCGAGAAGACGATCGCCTCGGTCAACCCGGCCAGGCCGTCCGAGATCGTCGGGTATGCTGCCGCGGCCACGCCAGAGCTGGCGAACCAGGCGCTGGACGCGGCGACCGCCCGCTTCGAGCGCTGGCGCAAGACGCCAGCCGATAAACGGGCCGGCTATCTGTTCCGCGCGGCGCAGATCATGCGCGAACGCAAGTTCGAGCTGGCGGCCTGGATCGTGTACGAGGTCAGCAAGACCTGGGCGGAGGCCGACGCCGACGTGGCCGAGGCGATCGACTTCTGCGAGTACTACGGCCGCGAGATGTTGCGCCTGGCTCAGCCACCGGAGCTGGTGCAGATGCCCGGCGAGCGCGATGAGTTGATCTACATCCCACTCGGCGTCGGCGTCTGCATCCCGCCGTGGAACTTCCCACTGGCGATCACCACCGGTCTGGTGGTCGCGCCGGTGGTCGCCGGGAACACCGTCGTCCTCAAGCCCTCGCCGCGCTCGCCGGTGGTCGCGGCGAAGCTGCTGGAGGTGCTGGAGGCCGCCGGGCTGCCGCCTGGCGTCGTCAACCTGGTGACCGGCGAGGACGCGGTGATCGGCGACCTGCTGGTGGACAGCCCGAAGACGCGCTTCATCGCCTTCACCGGTTCGAAGCAGGTCGGGCTGCGGATCTTCGAGCGCGCGGCGAAGGTGCACCCCGGCCAGAAGTGGCTCAAGCGCGCGATCCTGGAGATGGGCGGCAAGGACACGATTGTGGTGGACGAGACCGCCGATCTGGACGCGGCGGCGCGGGGGATCGTCCAGTCGGCGTTCGGCTTCCAGGGCCAGAAGTGCTCGGCCTGTTCGCGGGTGGTCGCCACCGCGCCGGTGTACGACACGTTGCTGGAGAAGGTGGTCGAGCGCGCCCGGCAGCTTACCGTCGGCGATCCGGCCGACCCCGAGTCGGCGCTCGGCGCGGTGATCGACGGGCGGGCGCTGGACAAAGTCCGGCACTACCTGGAGATCGGGCGGCGCGAGGGGCGGCTGGTGCTCGGCGGCGAGGCGGCGCCCGACGGCGGCTACTTCGTCCCGCCGACGATCTTCGCCGATGTCGCGCCGGATGCGGCACTGGCCCAGGAGGAGATCTTCGGGCCGGTGCTGGCGTTCATCAAGGCGCCGGACTTCGACACGGCGCTGGCGATCGCCAACAACACCGAATACGGCCTGACCGGCGGCGTCTACTCGCGCGACCGCGAGCGGCTCCAGCGCGCCCGCGAGGACTTCCACGTCGGCAACCTGTACCTGAACCGCAAGATCACCGGCGCGATGGTCGGCGCGCACCCATTCGGCGGCTTCAACATGTCCGGCACCGACTCGAAGACCGGCGGGCCCGATTATCTGCTGCTGTTCCTGCAGGGGAAGAGTATCGCGGAGAAGGTGTAATGCATCGTGCGTCGTGCGACTGATACTACCGTTATGCTCACCCCGTTGCGCCCTCTCGCACGGGGATGAGCGGAAGTGCCACCGGAGCGCGCATCTGGGGCTGGGCACGACTCACGATGCACAGTCCCATCCTTTAGGCGCGGAAGCCCACAGTAGCCGCGGAAGCCCACAGGCGGTTCCCGCCTGCCCCCGCAAGGGGGTAGGGGGTTAGCGGTGAGTGACCGACTTCGTGTATGTCGCCCCACGCTTCGTCCTACCGTATCCCTGGCCCCGATGCGCTCGTCACCAGCGAGACGCTGCGCGCCTTTCCGTCCGCCCATATCGGCAACCGCCGCCCGATCCGCGTTCTGCTGCCGCCGCACTACGCCAGGCGAGCCGGCGAGCGCTTCCCGACGATCTACCTGAACGACGGGCAGGACGTGGACAGCCTCAGCGTCGTGGCGACACTGGAGCGGCTGTACGACCAGCGGGCCATCCGCCACTTGATCGTCGTCGCGGTGTACGCCACGGCGGACCGGCTGAACGAGTACGGCGTCGCTGGCGTCCCGAACGCGCAGGGGCGCGGCGCCAGGGCCGACGCCTACGAGGCGTTTCTCCTCGAGGAGGTGATGCCGGCGATCAACCGGCGCTACCGGACGCTCGCCGGGCCGGCGCACACCGCCATCGCCGGCATGTCGCTCGGCGGGCTGGCGGCCTTCGACCTCGCCTGGCGCCATCCGGAGCTGTTCGGCACGGTCGGGGTCTTCTCCGGCTCGTTCTGGTGGCGCACGGACGACCGCACCTGGCGCACCCGGCAGGCCTCGCGGATCATGCACCGGCGGGTGCGCGGTACGCCGGGCCGCCCGGCGCTCCGCATGTGGTTCCAGGCCGGCACCGAGGACGAAACGAGCGATCGGGACGGCAACGGCGTGATCGACGCCATCCAGGACACGACCGAGTTGATAGACGAGCTCGTGGCCAAGGGCTACCGCCCCGGCGCGGACATGACCTACCTCGAAATCGCCGGCGGCCGCCACGACCAGGCGACCTGGGCGCGGGCGCTGCCGGAGTTCCTCACCTGGGCATTTCCCCTGGTCGCCGGGCGGTAGAGGCGATGCGCCGCGCCGCCCCTACCGGCCCATTACACCACCGCCGGCTCGCCGCGGGCGACGCGGCGCTGCGGCGAGTACTCGGCGAGTTGCATCAGCTCGATCTTGTTCCCGTCCGGGTCGTGCGTCCAGGCCTGCAGGTTGTGGTCCAGCCCCTGCCGCACCTCGACATCGATCGGCGCGCCGGCGGCCCGCAGCCGCTCGACATCCGCGTGAATGGCGTCCGTCACCAGGCACAGGTGCATGAAGCTGCCGGGCCGCTCGGGGTCGGGCGGCGGGCCACCGGGGAAGACCTCGACGAAGCGATCGCCGGCGACATGGAGGTAGACCAGCATCAGCGAGCCGTCCTCACGGTGCAGACGGAACGCCTCGCGGATGCCGAGGAGCGCGTAGAAGTCGAGCGTTGCTTGCAGGTTGTGGGCCGCGAACGCGGCGTGGCCAAGGTCGGTGATCATGGGGTGCCTCCGTGACGGTATCCGAGTGGGGGTATTGTACTGCGGTTGGGCGGCGCGGCGCGGCGGCGACAAAGCGTCGTGCATCGTCCGTTGGGCATGTGCCACACGCACCATGATCTGCCTCCCAGGCCCCGGGAACTCTTTGCACGGCCCGTGCGTCTTCCTTACAAGAACCGACACCCCGGCCCGAATCGCACCGGGACCGTGCATTCCAACCCATACTGGAGGGACAATCCATGTCGCATCGCATGACCACCATCGCTGGAGCCGCAGCCATCGCGCTGCTCCTCGCTATCGCCGCCGGGCTGGCCGCCGCGCTGTTCGCCCGGCCCGCCGCCGCGCAGACGGCCCCCACCGCCACCGCGCCCGTCCGCCAGGTGACGGTCGTCGGCCACGGCGAAGCCAAGGCCCGCCCCGACACCGCCACCGTGCAGATCGGCGTCGAGACCGAGGCCGCCAACGCCAAGGACGCGCTCGCCCAGAACAACAAGGATGCCGCCGCCATTCAGGCCAAACTGAAGTCGCTTGGCGTGGCCGACAAGGACATGCAAACGTCCGGCTTCAACATCTTCCCGGTCTACGACCAGAACGGCAAGCAGGTGACCGGTTACCGGGTGAACAACACCCTGAGCGTCAAGATCCGCGATCTCGACCAGGCTGGCGGGCTGCTGGACGCGGTCGTCAAGGCCGGCGCGAACTCGATCTACGGCATCCAGTTCAGTGTTGAAGATCCGCGCGCGCTGCAGGACCAGGCGCGCCAGGCGGCGATGCAGGACGCATTGGCCCGAGCGCAGACGCTGGCCAAGGCCGGCGGCGCGGCGGTCAGCGAGGTGCTGGTGATCACCGAGAACATCCACGCGCCGCCGATCCCGATGCCGATGGTCGCCGAGGCCAAAGCGCAGAGCGCTGGAGACTCGGTGGCCGTGCAGCCGGGCGAGCAGACGATCTCGGCGGACGTACAGGTGACGTACACGTTGAAGTAGTGTTCGTGGACGAACGACGGAGCGCAGGGACGGACGATGGGCGCATCTACGCGCCCTTGTCCGTCCTTCGTTTTCGTGATAGACGGCCATATGTAGTGGGGCGGGAGAAGAAGCTTTGCTCCTCACGATCGCTCCGTTGGCACGCGTGCGTGCGCGAAAAACGAACGGCGGGGCGGGCCTGCGGCCTGTCACACCGCCCGCGATGCGGGTGGCCGCGTCCGTCTTGTGATAGAGAGCGACGGTGCCTGAACGCTGCGTGCTGGATGAATTGCCGTGCCGTCTGGCGAAGATCATCCGTTCGGTTTCATCAGCACGAGAAGCGAGCTTCCTCGCGTAGCCAGATGCTTAATGCTGAAGCAGGCAGCATGGTGTGCATGATTGCATCGCATCGGTATGCGATCCCTTCAACCTGCGATTGCATGCAGCGCGCGTGCTGCGGCATTACCGCAGGTTGCGCAAAACATCGAATATCCGGCCCCTCTCGGCGGCAGGTGGCCGCTCCCGCCCGCGCTCGGCGCCGATCGCGGCGGCCAGCGCCGCCCCGCAGTGCGGGCAGACGGGCTCGCTGGCCGCGATGATAACGAGCACGTGACCAGGATGCGCCGCTACCCGCCAGACATCGCAGATCGCCGGGTCGGGCTGCACCATCCACACCTCATTGCGGCAGGACAGATTCGGTCAGCGCCATTGTTCCCATGTCATGGCCTCTTCCTTTCTGGCGACCATGGCGGGCGGGCGCCGGCGCGAGACACAGCGCCCGCCCACCCCACCACCCATCGTCCGTGCGCGCCGCGCTACGGCTCGACGATCACCTTCCCGACCATGCCGCTCGATCCGTCGCTCGCGCCGTGGAGCTGGCAGAAGTAGGCGAACTCGCCCGGCTTGGCGAAGGTGATGCTCTTGGCCGCCCCGGAGCCGAACAGCCCGGTGTCGAACGAGCCGTCCACCGCCGTCGCCGAGTGCTGCTTCGCGCCGTCGTTCTGCCAGGTGACGGTCGTCCCTGCTTTGATGTTCAGCTCCGCCGGCCCGAACGCGAAGTCCTGCATCGAGACGGTGACGCCTGGCGGGGCGGCTGCCGGCGCGGCTGTGGGCGCCGGCACGGCCGTGGGGGCGGCTGCCGGCGCGGCCGTGGGCGCCGGCGCGGCTGTGGGCGCGGAAGGCGAATGCGCTGTGCCCGCACCGGGCGCCGCGGCTGAACCATCCGCGACGATGATTGTGCCGGCCATGCCCTCGCCGCCCTTCCCGCCATGCAGGTCGCAGTAGTACGGGTAGGTACCGGGCCGGGTGAAGGTGACCTGGAACGTGCCGCCGGCCGTCAGCGTCCCGCTGTCGAACGAGCCGTCGTCGGCGGTAACCGTGTGCTTGCGCTGGCCGCCGTGGCTCCAGACGACCGTCGCGCCGACCGGCACGGTGATCTTCTTCGGCTCGAAGCGGTTGTCGGCGATCGCCACGGCGACCGGCGGCGCCGCGGCCGGGGCCGGCGCGGCGGCCGGCGCCGCCGTGGGCGACGCCGGGGCGGACGCCACCGCCGGCAGGTCCCGG